>JBIICN010000008.1:0-106841 GCA_044238845.1 Bacteroidia bacterium | reverse complement strand
TTTAATTCATAAGACTTACGCCAACTTATGATAACCGATTCACTCGATATATTAAATCGCACACAGGCTGAAGACAAAGATAAATTTTCTTTATCAATCGTCAATAGAACCTCGCGTTTGAAGAATGATGTATAGTCTCGCCTTTCTCTAGGCATCAAACCCTCTCTGCCATATCGCTCATAAAAACTTAACCATAGCCTGAGATTTGTAGGATTAATATTCCTTTGCTTTGCCAACGAAGTAATCGAATGATTACCCTTTAAAACTGCTTCTACGCAGTTAAATCTATACTTGTAATTGTACTTGTTTCTTTTAAACATAAAAAAGCCCCCATTAAGTGTCTAACTTTTTGGGGGCAGTCTACTTTGGGATAACCTTTTTAATTAATACAATCTAATTATTATAAACTTTTTTTCGCCAAATACCAATCCACCATTTCTAAATCACTTGCTTTTCGTTCAGCTAAGGCTTCAATTGTTTTAGGAGCAGGGATAATTACTTTATCGCCTGGTACCCAATTTAAAGGCATGGCAACTTTATGTTCATCAGAAGTTTGTAAAGCTAGCAAGCATCGTTTTATTTCTTCCATATTGCGTCCAACATTTAAAGGATAATACATAATTAAACGAATTTTCTTTGAAGGATCTATGAAAAACACCGCACGAACTGCCGCTGTTTCACTTTCCCCAGGCTGTAACATTCCGTATAGTTTAGCGATACTCATATCTAAATCAGCAATAATCGGAAAATCAAAAAGCACTTTAGTTTTTTCCTGTACGGCATTTACCCATGCAATATGCGCATGAATACTGTCAATACTTAAACCTAAAAGTTGAGTGTTGTGTTTTACCCAAAAGTCTTTTTCATTTGCAAAACCCATCATTTCAGTTGTGCAAACTGGTGTAAAATCAGCAGGATGAGAAAACATAATAATCCATTTGTCTTTTGCATAATCAGACAAGGTAATTTTCCCTGTAGTTGTAATAGCTTCAAAATTTGGAGCGACGTCGCCTATACGAGGCATTGTTATTGTTTGAGTTTCCATAGTTATATTATTTTAATTTTTCCTTAAAGCTACCCTATTAATTAGTCTAATCATGTAGCAATTGTTACATAAATCACGCTTTACCTGTTAATATTTTATTCCAATACAACCAAGGCAAACCATGTTTTTTCAATTGGTACATACTCCAACGTTCTTTACTTTGATCAAAAGGAAACGTTTCCATAGGATTACTATCGTAATCAAATTCAGCTAAAACTAATTTACCATATCCTGTAACAAGTGGACAAGAAGTATACCCTGTGTATTTAGCCGTTAATGGCTTATTTGAGATAGCTGCCAATAAATTGGCTACTAAAACTGGCGCTTGTTTTCTTATAGCGGCACCTGTTTTTGAAGTTGGTAATCCTGATGCATCTCCAAGTGTGAAAATATTCTTATATTTTGGATGTTGAAGCGTATGCTTATCCACATCTACCCAACCAGCAGCATTTGCAAGCGGACTCGCTTTAATAAAATCAGGTGATGATTGTGGAGGTGTTACGTGAATCATATCATAATCGACCCATGTTTCAATCCCTTTGTTATGTTCTCCAAAGCCAACAAACCTTGCGCGTTTATTAGCACCATCAACTTCTTCTAATCTTTCTAAAAAGTTAAGTTTAATATTACCTCTTTTTACAACCTCTAATAATGTTTTTTCATATTTAGGAACTGCAAATAATTTAGGTCCACCACTCCAATATTGAATATCAATATTATTTAACACACCATTTTTTCTAAAATAGTCGGCTGCTAAATACATTATTTTGTGCGGTGCTCCACCGCATTTTACAGGTGTATGCGGGTTATGAAAAATTGCTTTACCTTTCTTTAAATTTTTAATTAATTCAAATGTATATGGCGCATATTTAAAACTATAATTAGAACTAACACCATTTTTCCCTAAAGACTCTTCAAGTCCTTTAACATCTTTCCAATTTAATTGGATTCCTGGAGCCACCACTAAATAATCATATGTTATAGATTCATTATTACTTAGTGATACCGAATTATTATCTGGAGAAAAAGCAGCAACACTTTCCTTGATCCACTCAACTCCTTTAGGTATCACAGATGATTCGGGTCTTTCTGTTTTGTTGACATCAAATACACCGCCACCAACTAATGTCCAAGCTGGTTGATAATAATGTTTATCAGAGGGATCTATTAATCCAATATTTAATTTTGGATTCTTGATAAGAAGTTGTGACGCTACCGAAATACCTGCATTTCCTCCGCCAATAATTAATATTTGATAGTGCTTTTTCATCTCTTAAATTTAAATTAATAATGGTGTTTTTTACTTACACCAAATTAGAATAACTAAATCACAAGCGATTGTATAATTTACTTAAATGATAGTACTTTTTACTTTTAAGTAACAATAATGAGGATTATTGTTTTATTTTTCTAAATTCATCTGGAGTTATACCCTCGTATTTTTTAAAAAATTTCGAGAAATATGAGTTATCCTCAAAATTTAAATACCAAGCTATTTCATTAATATTTTGTGTGGAGTTTACTAATAAACGTTTAGCTTCTAATAAAACTCTATTTCTTATTATATCGCCAGCCGATTTACCAATTAACTGATTACATAATGCATTTAAATGATTTGGTGTAACAAATAATAGATTTGCATAATCTTTTGGCATTCGCATTTTAGTAAAATGTTGTTCGATTAATTTTTCAAAATTGCGATACACTAAATAATTATTTTTATTTGTTGGAATACTATGAGAAAGATTTACTTTTCGATTTATTAATAAAAAAACTTGAAGCAACATTGTTTTTGTCAAATCTAATTTACATTCATCACAGGAAGACATTTCTGTTTGAATATTAAGCAATAGTTCCTCAATCTTTATTAATGAAACATTATCATCCGACAAATCAACAGAAGAGTGCATTCCATTTGCTGTAAAAAAGGGAAAATCATTTAAATAATGACTATTCGCTAAAAAAGAACTAAATAAATTTTCATTAAAATTAATTAATACTCCATTTGTATTTTCACTAAACAACCATTCGTGAACCTGACTTGGTGCCAAAAAATACATCATTCCTTTTTTCACAACATGATTTTCAAAATCAATAACATGTGAACCTTCGCCTTCTGTAATATATAAAACCTGATAGAACGAATGACGATGCGGGAACTTGATATTTTTATGATGATTAATAAAATGCTTTAAATCATAAACAACAATATCTTGAACGGAATAATCTTCTCCTAAAAGATTACAAATACTGATTGTTGGGATTTTTTCTGGCATAAAAATTAAACTTTATCAAAAGTATGACAAAAGTCATATATTGATTGTAACCATTGTTACTTAAATACTTATTATGTATAAAAAACAGAAATTTATATGTGACTATTGTTACCGTTAAACAGCTATTTCACATAGTATCTTTACTTAAAATTAATCGTCATGGAAAATCAAATCATTATAGGAAAAAGAGCTAACTCTAACTTCTTTAGAAAAATGGGCACTCAATTAGATTTGCAAAACGGTTTGTATAAGGCCTATGAAAGTGTTTTAGGAATGACTTCAGGGTCATGGAAAAAAACTCCGAAATTTGATTATATACTTTTATTTAAAACATTATATATCAAATGTGAAGGATGCAGTCCTGAAGATTTTGAAGATGGACACGGAGCAGTATATCAAATAAGTTTAGTATACAACAAAAACAGAAAATTAATTGTACATGAAAGCAAACAAAAAGAAGAAATATTTGCTTTAGCAGAAAAACTAAAATCGTTTTATCACATCAAAATTAAAGACTCTGCTAGTGATAGAAGAAATCCAAAATGGATTGATTAAAATAAATTTATGTTGAATACCGAAAAAATAGTTAAAGAATACAAAGGTGTTTTACTGGCAACAGCAATTGGCTTAATCGCTTATTTTAGTTCCAGCTTTTTGCCATCATCACTTAATAGTATTTTATTAGCATTACTAATAGGAATGCTTGTTGGGAATTTTATAAAAATTCCAGAGAACTATCAATCTGGCATAGGATTCACAAGCAGTAAACTACTAGAGTTTTCGATTTTATTTTTAGCGTTTAGTATTAATTACACTCATATAGCAAATTTAGGCGCTAAGAGCTTTAGTGTTATAGTAATTATGGTCATAGCCATGTTACTTATCACCTATTATCTAGCTATTAAAGTAAAATGTCCTGGTTCTACTGGTTGGCTAGTTGGT
The DNA here is from genome assembly GCA_044238845.1 of Bacteroidia bacterium. GTDB lineage: Bacteria > Bacteroidota > Bacteroidia > B-17B0 > Aurantibacillaceae > UBA4416. The sequence continues at coordinate 102,578 of JBIICN010000008.1, read as the reverse complement.
TTTGGAACTACTATTTGTGGGTCTTCTGCTATCGCGGCGCTATCTCCGAGTATTTCAAAAAACAAAGATGATATTGCTATTTCGATGGCTGTTGTGAATTTATTTGGAAGCATTGGTATGATTGCGTTGCCTTTCATATTGCAAAGGTTCAATTTAAATACAACACAAATGGGATTAATGATTGGAGGCACTCTTCATTCAGTTGGTAATGTTGCTGGTTCTGGATATTCTATTAGTAATGAAGTTGGAGAAGCAGCCATTACGTTTAAACTTGCCAGAGTAGCCTTATTATCTCCCGCTCTTATATTTTTTAATTATTTAGTCAATAAAAACAATGTAAAAAACATTAAAGACTTTTTTAATTTACCATGGTACTTATGGAGTTTTATAGGCATAACCATTTTAAGTTCTTTTATAAACTTTCCTTCTAGTTTTTTAGGAATCATGGAAACTGTGGGAAAAATCATATTAACCATTGCTATGGCAGCAATTGGTTTAAAAGTAAGTTTTAAGAAATTATATGTATCTGGAAAGAGTGGAATTGTATTTGGCGCTGCTATTTTTATTATTCAAGTTCTGTTAATTACTGTTTTAATGTTGGTTATATAATTAGTTACGACCTAATATTAAACATCAATATAATTATACATTTTGCTATTAAACTAATTATTGAGGATTAAATGATTTATAAACAATTAAAAATAAATAAAATGAAAAAACTAATTCTGATAACCGTAGCCATCATTTCAGTATTTGTAAGCTGCAAAAAAGATGATAATCTTAAACCTAAAAAAAAGGGGGATTTAACTTCGCAAATTAATGCGTTCCCAAAAGAGCCTTTAAATACTGATGAACTTGCTAGCTTAAACATCATGAGGGAAGAAGAGTACTTAGCCTATGATGTTTACACAACTCTTTACAATAAATGGGGAGTTTCAGTTTTTTCTAATATTGCTTCAAGTGAACAATCACATACAAATGCGGTATCCACCCTTTTAAGTAAATATGAATTAGCTGACCCAGCAGGAAATCATACGTTAGGCGTGTTTACAGATACGACTCTTCAAGCATTATATACACAGTTAGTAACGCAAGGTAGCTCATCTGTTTTAAATGCATTTATAGTGGGTGCTACTATTGAAGATCTTGATATTTATGATTTAAACAACTGGAGTTCAAAAGCAGATAATCAAGACATTTTGTTTGTATTTCAAAACCTAACAAAAGGAAGTAGAAATCACATGCGTGCTTTTTATAGCCAAATAATAAGTTCTGGTGGTTCTTATGCTGCACAATTCCTGTCTCAAGCTGAGCTAGATGCGATTATAAACAGTCCTAAAGAAACTGGGCCTTTTTAGAATTTATGATTCAAAATTTTGGATAATGAATTATTTATGATGATTTTATTTGAAAACCAACTAATCCTCATTTTCATACAATCTTAGCTTGTTTTGTGTTATTCTTAACTCATCTTGCAAATGATGAATACGTTTTAATAAATGAGAAATCACATCTATTCCTTCCATATTAATATCTAAGTCATAATGCATGCGCATCATTTTTTCAACCTCTTTTAATTGCTCTTGATGCAAGTACTTTTGATTTTCATGAATAATTACTTCAATCAGTCCAAACTCATGTAAAGAGTTAAGAAATGAAAACTCAATTTCATGATTAGCACAAAAATGTTCTATTAATATTAAATCTCTAGTTTCCATTTGTTCTCAATTTTGATAATTCAGTAAATAATTCTCTTTCTTTTTCGGTTAAATGAGTAGGAAGTTTAACATTGTAGGTGATATATAAATCACCAAACTCCCCTTCTTTTTTATAAACCGGAAATCCTTTGCCTTTTAATTTAACCTTTGTATTACTTTGCGTTTCTGGCGCTACTTTCAATTTCACTTTTCCATCCAGAGTATCTACTTGTAAATCGCCTCCTAACATAGCCGTATATAAATCTAAATCAACGGTAGCATATAAATTACTTCCTTCTCGTTTAAATTTGGGATGATTTGCAATCGTAAAGGTAATATACAAATCCCCGTTTGGTCCACCATTTGCGCCAGGAGCTCCATGACCTGCAATTTTAATCACTTGCCCATTCTCAACACCAGCAGGAATAGTTAAGCGAATATTTTTACCATTAACTGTTAATGTTTGTTGTTGTGATTTATAAACATCCATTAAATTCAAATGTAATTCGGCATTCAAATCCTGACCTCTGAATTTCGTTTGTTTGTTTCTGCCTCCAGCACCTGAACCGTACATTGATTCAAAAAATTCAGAGAAGTCTCCAGAAAAATCGCCACCGCTGCTTCCGTAGGATTGCTGTCCGCCAGCGTTGCCGCGTGACTGAGATTGTTGTTGATTTACTTTTTCAAATTCATCCGCATGTTTCCAATCCTTTCCGTACTTATCATACTTCTTTCTTTTTTCAGGATCGCTTAAAACCTCATTGGCTTCGTTTATTTGCTGAAATTTCTTTTTTGCATTCTCATCATTCGGATTTAAATCGGGATGATACTTTCGAGCTAATTTGCGATAAGCCGCTTTAATGTCTGCCTCAGTAGAAGTTTTTTGAATTTCTAATATGTTATAGTAATCAATGAATTCCATAGTAATTGTCTTAAATCATGAACTATATTTTAATGAACACCATCAAACACAAAGCTATATCATAAAAACAGATAACAGCAGTTTAACTTATTGACAATAATCATTAAAAGAACTGATTATTAATACCAAATAAATATAATTGACGCATCTCAAGTAATACACTCGCTATTTATTTTATTTTCTAAAAGACAGAAAACGCTGCGCCCTTCCTAAAACAATCTCAATCATAGCCAATAACCTTAGATTAAGGTTGTAAACTATGTAAAGCACAATAAATTCATCTTATATATTATAAAAACCTTACTTATTGCAAGATTTTCATGATTTTAATTTTATTTTAAACTAAATCAAAGAAATGATGTTATATAGTTAAAATACAAGTTTGTATTAATAAATTAACTAAAATAAAAAACAAATGAAAAAAATTTTGAAACCAGTACTCGTAGCTTTATCTTTAATTTTTACAGGATTTGCGAATGCGCAAACATCAGATGTAGTTGATATTGCAATAAGCTCTAAAGATCACACAACATTAGTTGCAGCGGTGAAAGCAGCTGACTTAGTTACTACATTAAAGGGTAAAGGACCTTTCACAGTATTTGCTCCATCAAATAGTGCGTTTGATAAGTTACCTAAAGGAACTGTAGAAAATTTATTAAAACCAGAAAGTAAAGAAGCTTTAGTAAAGTTATTAACTTACCATGTAGTTGCAGGTAATTTAAAAGCAAGCGACGTTTTAGCAGCTATTAAAGCTGGAAAAGGTAAAGCAGTTGTAAAAACAGTACAAGGAGAAAATTTAACTGCTAGTTTAGAAAACGGAAAGGTGATTTTAACTGACGAAAAAGGCGGAAAGGCGGTTGTAACAGCAACTGATTTAACTGCAAGTAACGGTGTAGTGCACGTTATTGATTCGGTAGTAATGCCAAAATAATTTTTGATAAATTCTTAAACGCATCGTTTCTTTTGAAAACGATGCGTTTTTGTTATACGGTATACAGCTTCGAAAATCAAAAAAATCGTCGAGTTACTTTTTTGTAATTCTCATACTTATTATACTTTTCCATCAAAAGAGATTCTTCATACTTTGATTTATAATAAAATAAGATGAGTAATATAAATGAAATTGATAATTGCCAATAACTACCGGTATAAAAAGCAATACCTATAGCTGCCATAAATATCCCTGAATAAATAGGATGACGAACGTACTTGTACAATCCTGTATTAATTAAAACTCCATTTTCTTTAGGTGTTGGAAATGGAGTTAGGTTTTTACTTAATTGTAAAATGGCAATTAAAATAATTAAAAAGCCAAGAGCCGAAATAACGACTCCCACATATTTTATAATAAGTGGGGGTTGAAACACATCAGAGAAAAAAGGAATATAAAAAATAGTCAATAAAATAAATTGAATGGTCACAAGTAAAAAATCTTTTGTCTTTATTTTACGCATACGATAAATATACGCAATTACAACTTATTATTCCCAACCAAAAGTTCCGCCACAAAGCCAATAAGCATTTTTAAATCCTAATTCTTTGAGTTTATCTGAACCATCAGCTGATCTTCCTCCACCCTTTCCACAAGCTGTTACTAAAATATCATTTTGATCAAACAAGTCTCTTGCCAAATCAATTTGAGATAGCTCAATATGCATAGCTCCAGGAATATGTTTTTCTTCAAATTCCTCTTTGCTTCTCACATCAACAATTTTGACTTGTTGTTTTTTAAGAATAATAAATTGTTTTAATTCTGATAATGGCAAACAATTTCTAAGCGATGCATTCTCCATGTGATTTATTTTTAGAAGATAAAAAACTCCATAATTTTTTAGAATCATCATTTCTACATTTCATACGATAATTAATGATGAATGATGATAATACTGTCAAAAATCCAATAGTAATAATTGAGGCATTGATTCCTAAAGCATCTGCAATAATCCCAGTTAAAATAGCGCCAATAGCATAGCCTAAATCTCTCCATAAACGAAAGATTCCTAAACTTTTTGGTCGATCAATTGGATTTGTATTTTCTGCAACGGTTGCTAAAAATGTAGGATACACCATAGCAGTGCCCCAACCTAAAATAACAGATAACAAAATGTAATGAGTCATTGTTTGTGCCCAAGGCATTATTAATAAAGCTAGTCCTTGTAATAACATACCTGTAAACAACATGTCTTTTTTACAAAAATAATCTGCCATTTTACCTGTTACTAATTGTCCTAAGCCCCACACTGCTGGATACGTTGCTGTAATAATTCCTATTTGCTCTAAACTAAAATTCTTTTGAAATAATAGGATCGGAAAAATCCCCCACACCATACCATCATTCAAATTATTAATTAATCCAGCCTGTGTAACGGAACCTAAATTTTTGTTTTTCCAAGTCGTATCCCAAAATATGTTTTTCAATAATGGAATATCATTTGACGTCAATTCTTTAGCCACATGATGTTTTGTGTCTTTTATTAAAAACAAACTTCCCAGCAAACCTAAAATTGATAAAACAATACCTATCATAAATGGATAAGGTCTTAAACCATATTCTCCCGCAATCCAGCCAGTTAAAAATGCAACGATGGCCACCGATAAATATCCCGCAAATTCATTTAAGCCCATGGCGAATCCTCTTTGCTTTTCGCCCACTAAATCAATTTTCATCACTACGGTGCTACTCCATGTTAAGCCTTGATTAATGCCTAACAACACATTAGCTGCTATAATCCAATTCCAATGATTAGCAAACATTAAAATAAAAGGAACAGGTAAAGCAAATAACCAACCAATGACTAATAAATTTTTACGACCTACTTTGTTAGCTAATGAACCCGTAAAATAATTAGTAATAGCTTTTACAATACCAAATACAATAATAAACGATAAGATAGCGGTTTTAGCAGCTATATGGAATTCACCTTCGGCTATTTGAGGGAGAATGGCTCTTTCTAACCCAACCATACCACCCACAAAGGCATTAATAATAACCAATAGTGTAAATTGCTTCCAGTTTTCTTTTAGTCCTAATTTAATGGTTTCCATGTCACAAAATTAGGGTGACTAAAACCAGAACTACTTTACATATGATAAGAAATTATTTTTGAGAGCGAATTCTGCTCAAGCTAACAGGAGTGATTCCTAAATAAGAGGCGATGTATTTTAATGGCACTCTCTTTAAAACATTTTTGTGATCTTTTATTAAATGAAGATAACGTTCGTCTGCTGTATGAAACTGAAGACTTTCAATTCGATTAACGGTATTAACATAAGATGCTTCTATAATTTTACGAAATAAGCGTTCTAAATCATGATAGGTATCAAATAATTGAAATAACATATTGGAATCTATGGCTATTAAAGAAGTATCTTCCATAGCTTGTATCGCTTTTAAAGAAGGCTTTCCTGTAAATAAACTTTCAGCTCTAGCAACAAAGGCATTTTCAAATTCAAAACTTTCGGTAATATCTATATCCTCTTTAAAATAATAAATACGAACACAGCCTTCTTTTACAAAATAGATGGTTTTACAGGTATGTCCAATCAATTGAACATCCGCTCCTTTTTGAAAATGAACTTCTTTACTAATCTCCAATAAAGCCTTCTCTGCTTCTTTTGAAATAGGATGAATAGATTGAATATGTTTTAAAAGAGTTTGCATGTTATTAAGAAGCAAGTTAAAAATAATATTGATATAATTTATATGATTAACTTTACAATCTAAAAACTAATCATCATGCTTAAAACAATTATTATTGCAAGTTCCTTAATTATCTTATTAGGCTGTCAATCAAACAGCGAACATAACCATCATGAATCAAAAGAAGGGCACGAACACAAACACGGACACGCCAATCATCACATGAACAAATCGTCGTTTGAAGATTTAGTAAAAAACTTTGAATCTGCTGACAGAAATGAATGGCAAAAACCTGATGAAGTCATTCGTTTTTTAGGTGATTTAAAAAATAAAACCATCATTGATATTGGCGCTGGCACTGGCTATTTTGAATTTAAAATGAATGAACCAAGTGCTAAAATCATTGCCGCTGATGTAGACGATAGATTTATTAAATACCTAAATGATAGAATTACAAAAGAACAATCAACTAATATCTCAGCAAGAAAAGCAGAGTATGAAAAACCTCCTGTAACAGACCAAGAAGCTGATATTGTGTTTATGGTTGACGTGTATCATCACATTGAAAATAGAAAAGATTATTTTTCAATGGTAAAAAAAGGTTTAAAGACAAATGGAGAAATGGTGATTGTTGATTTTAAGAAAGGAGATTTTGAACAAGGTCCGCCAAACGACATGAAAATTGAACCACAAATCGTTATTAATGAAATGAAATTAGCTGGATTTAATTTAGTAGCTCAAGATACAACGACACTTAAGTATCAGTATATGTTAAAGTTTAAATAGTCAATTATATTTTTCAATTAAAGTCAGCAAATTCTAATCCACTATTACTACTTTTTCAACGGCGCTGTACTTACCATCAAAAGTAAAATTAAAGAAATATATTCCTTTTGTAAGCTTCACACTATTAGAAATATTTAGAGTTTGTTTTCCTTTTTGCAAATCCGTAAAATATTTATCGGCAACAATTTTACCTGTTACATCCGTGACATACAATTCTAAATTGCCTTTATAAGGTAAATCCATGTTTAAATTAATTTGTGATTTACTTGGATTTGGATACACATTTAACTTTAACGGATTTTTGCCATCTAAAGGCAACAAACCTGTTACTTGATCTTTTACCAACCATACTTCGTATATCACATTATGTGCATTAGTAACACCAGTATTATTAGCAGTAAAAGCATCTATTTGAGGGCTATAAATTCCACCATAAATGTGGCCAATTAAAACTGAATCAGCTGTGATTTTAGATAGTTTTACAACCTCAGATTTATAATGAGGAATAGAGTGATTATGGATGAATTCAGCACTAGCACCCAATAAAGCAGGCATTTGAGTTAAAAACACATTCTCTTGTAAATTACCACTCGCATCTCGTGATACTCTGCTGATTGTTTTTACAAAAGGCACATTATTATCTTGAGTTAAAACATTATTAACATAAGAATATTGGCTCATACCTCCAAAGAAAATGGAATGCATGACATTATTAACGCTATCATACAAAGAAGCTTTAGCAGAATGATAGTTACTTAAATACTGATTAAATGAAGTCACTGGTGTATGTCCACTTTTTTTAATATCAACTGGATATAAAAATGGTAAATCAACTCCTATTTGAAATACGCCTGAAGAAATGGTATAACCTTCTTCTCCGTTTGGAAATATTTGAGGTGTCAAATTATAATCTCTTCTATGAAGATGGGCCTGATCTGTAATCAAAGTATAATTAGTATAACTTAATTGAGTTCCTGAATTATTAATCTTGAATTTCTTTAAGCCATCCACATAGGTTTGAGTATAAGTTGGATTTCCCATTGGGTTATACCTTCCGTCAAATCTATGACCACCCACTAAATAAAAAGTAGAGTCAATTTTACCCAATTGCCCACCATTAACTGCAAAATTTTGATCAGTCAGTTGTTTGAAGTATGGGATAATCGAAGTTCCATTAACAACAGCATTGATTAAACCACTTACAGAGACGGATGTTAGATTAGGATACGTAATATGATCAGCAGCCGTGGCGCTATAACCATAACCACCAATGATATACAATGAATCTTCATCTTGATAAAAATTCATATTCGTAGATTGCATTTGCTCTGCTAAACCTGTTGCTAAAACAGTCACTGGAGATGTCCAAAATTGTTGAGTATTAACATCAACCACATAAATATCTGTATTATTACTAGCAGCAGGAAAAGCATTAAATGGTTGACGGGCGTGCAATCCATCTTTTCTTCCACCAATAATCAACCACTTACCACCTGATTGAGCCACCACATAAGAATGTAATCCAGAAAGATTTGCAATAGTCAGTGATTTTAATTTCACTGAATAATCAAATGGAATAGTTTGAGCATAGCCAAATAACATTGATGCTATAAAAGCAATCATTAAAATTTTAGTCTTCATAGTAATAAATTTTCATCAAAATTAACTAACATGAATTATAAACTCTGTTACATAAGTTACATAAAACACAAAAGCCTCTAGATAGAGGCTTTTGTAACATTTAGTTATTTGATACTATTGCTTGTCTTTAGGGCAAGTATTAATACCAACTAATGGATAAAGAGGGCAAAAACTAATTAAACTCGTTAAAGCAAATACACCTGCCGCTACTAAAAGAATAATGCCTAATGTGCCAGAAACAACATTAGTAAAAAATAAGACTGCAATAACTGCCGCAATAATTAATCTGATAATTCTGTCGGCTGAACCCATGTTTTTTTTCATGATTTTTGTTTTTATGTTAGTGATTAAATGATTTTATTGTAAAAACAATTAATGAAATTAATCCTAAACAAAGTACACATACAATTACCAATTTAAAAATCTTTTTCATTTCTTGTTTCTGAAACAAATGTACAACAAGAAAAAATGATTAATCGGTGACTAATGTCACAGCCTATAAAATTTTTATAGAATCTTGGTTTTGAACCACTTTTTGTTCTTTCTCTAGTTTCTTCATCACACGTGATACAACTTCTCTAGCAGTGCCTAATTCATTGGCTATTTCACGATGAGAAATAAATAAAGGGTTCTCTTTTCTAACCCTAGAACTTTCTTTAAGAAAATGATATAAGCGTTGATCTAAATTTGTAAACACCAATTGATTAATGGTATCTAACAAATCATTATATCGTACTTTAAATTGTTGGTGAAATAAATCATTGAACTCTGGGTACTGGTGAGTGAGTTCATTTATTTTATCAGATGGAATGAGCAATAAAACTGAATCTTCAGCTGTTTTGGCATACACATTACTTTTATCATTCGATAAACTTGCCGAAAAGGACATAATACAACTCTCGGAAGGTTGAATGTAATACAGTAATAATTCCTTTTCTTCTTGTCGTGTAAACACCTTTAAAAGGCCTTTAATAACAATAGGGATTACTTTTACGTACTGCCCTTCTTTTAAAACTTCAATATTCTTTTCTACTTCAACTATATTAGAAACTTCTAATATTTTAGTAAACAGTTCTTTCCCCAAAAAGGAAAGTTGCTTTTTTACAATTTCATCACTTATCATGAGTATAAAATTACAATAATTTTATACTCATGATAAAATAATATAAAAGGAGAATTCATTACTTTTCAGTACTCTTTTTTGTCTCCGGCTTAATCATATTCATAATTAATCCTCCCAAAACAGCAAAATACAAAGTACTATTAACAGGACTAGAAGTAATTCCGCAAGTTCCACTAGCGCATCCTACAAAATAGTAGTACAAAAATCCGCCTATGGCACCTAAAATTGCGCCTATGACTGTTAATTTATTATTTAGCAACCACTTCTTCATATTCAACATCTGTTATTTGTTTGGTTGTGTTATCCTTTTTGTAATTTGTTTCGCAGCCATTAGCACCGCAGCAACCCACATTAAAAAATGCCATGCCACCTACTACTAACCCTAATATTCCTAAAACAATATCTAAGGTCATAATTGCTTGAACTATAGCGAATGCTCCGAAAACAAATCGAAGCACTCGCATAAAACCCCATGATTTTAATGAATTCATGTTATTTAGTTTTACAAGTTACATTTTGCCAAGGCCCTAAGTTTTCAATTTCCTTAGTGTAGCCCGCACTTTGTAATTGACCTTTAGCAATACCCGCTCTGTTGCCGCTGCGGCATACTAATACTACTTTATCATACTTCTTTAATTCTTCAATTTTACTAGAAAATTGATCTAATGGGTAATTTACTGAACAGTCTGCATGACCATCTTCATTCCATTCTTCTACTGATCTTACATCTACAATAATTTCTTTAGTAGCTGTTTGTGTTGCATTTGTTGTTTCCATGTTTGTTGTTTTTTTAGTTTGAGAATTACATTGTGTTAATGTGAACACTAACATTATTGCTGCAATAATTGATTTTATTTTTATCATTTCTTTACTTTTAAAAAACTTCCGCATCTTATAAAAGCATGATGCGGAAGTAAATTTATTTATGATTTTTGTAATTTGCTTTGGCAAACAAAATCTGTTTTTGCTACGCCAGCTTCTGAAATTGCTTTAAATCCACCTTCTATTTCTTTAAAGTTATGCACTCCGCGAGATTTTAAAATACTTGAAGCTATCATACTTCTGTAACCACCAGCACAGTGAATATAAAAAGGCTTTTCATCATTCATCTCTGCAAACCAACCATTAATTTGATCTAAAGGCTTGTTGTAAGATTCTTCAACGTGCTCTGCTCTATATTCGCTCTCTTTTCTAACATCAATCACTGTATCTGCTTTTACATCAACTTCTTTTTCAAATTGAGTAGCTGTAATTCTGTTAACTGTATCGACTTCTTTACCAGAATCTTTCCAGTTTGTAAAACTTCCTTTTAAATGTCCAATCACATTATCAAAACCAACACGACTTAAACGAGTGACTGTTTCTTCTTCTTGTCCCAATTCTGTAATTAGTAAAATTGGCTGTTTCACATCTGTAATCAAAGCACCAACCCAAGGAGCAAAATCACCATTGATACCGATATTAATAGAACGAGGTATAAAACCTTTTGCAAATTCAGACGCGGCTCTAGTATCCAACATAATTGCTTCTGTTGTTTCTGCTGCTGCTTCAAACTCAACAACTGATAAAGCTCTCATTCCATTATTTAAAACGGTTTCAAAACTTTCAATTCCTTTTTTATTCATAGCAACATTACTACCAAAATATCCTGGAGGAGGTAATAATCCGTCAGTCACCGCTTTTACAAACTCTTCTTTATTTGGTTGATTTAAAGCATAGTTCATTTTCTTTTGGTTACCTAAAGTATCTACCGTTTCTTTCATCATGTTTTTACCACATGCTGAACCAGCTCCATGAGCAGGATAAACAATCACATCATCTGCTAAAGGCATGATTTTATTATTTAACGAATCATATAATAAACCCGCTAATTCATCTTGAGTCATAGATGCAGCTTTTTGAGCTAAATCTGGACGACCAACATCTCCTAAGAATAACGTATCCCCACTAAATAAAGCATGATCTTTTCCATTTTCATCAATTAATAAAAAGCAGGTACTTTCCATTGTATGACCTGGTGTGTGTAATACTTTAATCTTCACCTTTCCAATTGTGAATACTTCTCCATCTTTAGCAGAAATAAATTCGAACTCTGGTTTTGCAGTTGGTCCGTATACAATTGGCGCACCTGTTTTTTTACATAAATCTAAATGTCCTGAAACGAAATCAGCATGGAAATGAGTTTCAAAAATGTATTTTAATTTCACACCATCTTTCTGAAGTCTTTCCATATAAGGTTGTGTTTCACGAAGCGGATCTATAATTGCTGCTTCACCATTAGAAGTAATGTAATAAGCTCCTTGAGCTAAACATCCTGTATAAATTTGTTCTATTTTCATTTGATTTATTTTTTATTTGTTGTTTATGTTTGATTAATTATTTACGAGTCAAAGGTACTGTGGTTTTGTTTTTTTTATGGTAACATTTATTACACTCAACTACTTGATTTTAATATGTGTAACAATGGTTACATTTTTATTTTAAGAGTGTTTCTTTAATGATAATATAAACACCCATTATTAAGACAAACCAACCAAATATGGGTTTTAATTTAGCGCCATCTATTTTTTTAGATAAATAAATTCCTATAAAAATTCCTACTGTAGCAAAAGCTGCAACAGAAGTTAAAAGCACCCAATCAATGACTGTTTCTCCACCTTCTCCAAAAAATCCTATTAGTGATTTTGCCGCTATAATGACTAACGATGTTCCTACGGCTTCTTTCATAGGTAATTTAGATAAGAGTACTAAAGCAGGAATAATTAAAAATCCGCCACCTGCACCAACTAAACCTGTTACAACACCAACCACTGCTCCTTCTAATAAAATAACAGGATAGTTAAATTTTTGTGGGCCTAAATCTTCCTCTGGTTTCTTTTTATCTTTTTTAATCATACTAAATGATGCTACAACCATCAAGATAGCAAATAGTAACATCATTAAAATACTCTTGGTAACCATAAAATCACCAACTGAAAAAACTTCTTTTGGAATTGCGGGCACGATATAAGCTCTCGTTAAAAATACTGCTACAATAGATGGTGCTCCAAATACTAAAGCTGTTTTAATATTTACTAATCCTTTTTTGAAATAACCTACTGAACCAACAGCCGCTGTAAAACCAACTATGAATAATGAATAAGCTGTAGCGGCAACAGCATCTACTGCAAAAAGATATACCAATACTGGTACCGTTAAAATACTGCCTCCGCTACCAATTAAACCTAAAGAGATTCCAATTAAAATGGATGCGATGTAACCTATAATTTCCATATGTATATTTTTAAATTATTATGAGACAAAGGTCGTATGATAAAAGTCATAAAACGGTTACATTTGTTACAATACGTTTTTTGTAGTAAAAAAAACGTTCTATTAATCCCAAAAGAGGGGGCACTTATTGAATTTTACATTTTTTTACATACCTTCGTATCGTTGAAAAAACTAATTACCATATTGTTTTTATCTATTTATGTAGTATCTGCTACCGAGTTACATGAGTTTTTTAAACTTCCACAATTGGTAGAACATTTTATAGAGCATAAATCAAAGAATAGTAAAACTACATTAATTGATTTTTTAACCATGCACTATTCTTCAACTGATAGCGGAATAGCTCACAATACAGATGATACCGAACTTCCATTTAAATCTCATCATCATTGTGGAAATATAAATAATATTGCATTTCTAACGTTTAACTCTTTTCAATTAGATGTTAAAACAAATCCGATGGAAGCAAAATCCTACAACACCTATTCTTCAGAATTTGCAAGCTCTGCTTATTTATCTTCAATTTGGCAACCGCCAAAATCTTGTTAATTATATGTTTGCATATTAAACCACATTGGTTTGATATTTCAAGAATTACATCATAATCATTAAGAAAAACTAAATTATGCTAAATAAAATAATTGAGTTTTCTATTCAAAAGAAACTCATCATTGGGCTGTTTATCATTGCCCTTATAACTTATGGCTCATACGAAGTTACAAAACTTCCTATTGATGCTGTGCCCGATATAACTAACAATCAAGTTCAAGTTATTACTCAAGCCCCATCTTATGGCGCTACTGATATTGAAAGATTAATTACTTTTCCAATTGAACAAGCCAATAGTAATATTTCAGGATTAAAAGAAATTAGAAGTTTTTCTCGATTTGGATTATCACTAGTTACTATTGTATTTGATGATAAGACAGATATATACTGGGCTAGACAGCAAGTGGCAGAAAGATTACAGCAAGTTCAAACACAAATCCCTCAAGGAATTGGCAACCCTGAATTAGGTCCAGTTTCAACAGGACTTGGCGAAATTTATCAATATGTGATAAAACCAAAAAAAGGATATGAGCAAAAATATGATGCTACTGAATTAAGAACGATACAAGATTGGATTGTTCGCAGACAATTACTAGGACTAAAAGGTGTAGCTGAAATTAGCAGTTTTGGTGGTAAATTAAAGCAATATGAAATTGCTGTCAATTCTAATAAATTACAATCTTATAATATCACTATCAAGGATGTATTTGACGCTCTAGAAAAAAACAATCAAAACACAGGAGGATCCTATATTGAAAAAGGTCCAACCGTTTTGTTTATTAGAAGTGAGGGTTTAATTAATACTATTCAGGACATTGAAAATATTTCTATTAAATCTAACGAAAGTGGAACGCCTTTATTTATTAGAGATGTAGCGGATGTTAAAATTGGCTATGCAACAAGATATGGCGCCTTAACCTATAACGACGAAGGAGAAGTAGCGGGTGGAGTTGTAATGATGTTAAAGGGAGAAAATAGCAGCGATGTTATTAAAGATGTTAAAGAACGTGTAGAAAAAATAAAAAAAACTTTACCTGAAGGAATAGAACTAGAGCCCTTTTTAGACAGAACAAAAATGGTTAATAATGCTATAGGTACAGTTGAACAAAACTTACTAGAAGGAGCCTTAATTGTTATTTTCGTTTTAGTGCTTTTTTTAGGAAATTTCAGAGCAGGCTTACTTGTAGCATCTGTAATACCTTTAGCGATGTTATTTGCTATTATTTTGATGAATACCTTTGGAGTAAGTGGCAATTTAATGAGTTTAGGTGCATTAGATTTTGGTTTAATTGTGGATGGTGCCGTCATTATTGTTGAAGCCGTCATGCACCAATTATCCCATAGTAAAAAATTCAAGGACATTACTCAATTAAATCAAGAACAAATGGATGGTGAAGTTAAACTATCTGCTAGTAATATGATGAATAGCGCTGTATTTGGGCAAATCATCATTTTGGTAGTGTACTTGCCAATTTTTACTTTACAAGGAATTGAAGGAAAAATGTTTAAACCTATGGCGCAAACCGTAGCATTTGCTTTATTAGGAGCCTTTGTTTTATCATTGACTTATATACCAATGATGAGCGCATTATTTTTAAGTAAAAAAACAAAACATGAGCCCAATATATCAGATAAATTAATGATAAAGATTGAACGTGTTTACCAAAAAAGTTTAGCAAAAATAATTAGATTTCCGAAATTAGTTATTACCACGGTAATCATTCTATTTGTGTCCGCTCTAATAACTTTATCATTTTTAGGTGGCGAATTTATCCCAGCACTGGAAGAAGGTGATTTTGCAGTTGATACAAGAGTTTTAACAGGTAGTAATATTAATACAACGGTTAACAATGTTTTAAAAGCTGCTCATATTTTAAAAACAAAATTCCCTGAAGTTGAAAAAGTGGTGGCAAAAATTGGTAGTGGCGAAGTGCCCACAGACCCAATGCCAATGGAGGCAGCCGATATGATGGTTATTTTAAAACACAAAAGTGACTGGACTTCGGCAAAGACATTTGATGAACTTTCAGAAAAAATGAGCACTGCGTTGAGTGATATTCCTGGAATAACAGCTGGTTTTCAATTTCCTGTACAAATGCGTTTTAATGAATTGATGACCGGTGCAAGACAAGATGTGGTTTGTAAAATATTTGGAGAAAATCTAGACACTTTAGCCTTATACGCAGCGAAAATCGGAGCAATTGTTAGCAAAATTGAAGGTGCTAAAAACTTATATCTTGAGCCTATTACAGGTACTCCAGAAGTTATTATAGAATATAACAGACAAGCTATTGCACAATTTAATTTAAACATTGCTGATATCAATAAAGTAATTAATACGGCATTTGCAGGTCAAAGTACTGGATTAGTTTTTGAAGGAGAAAAACGTTTTGATTTAATGGTAAGATTAAATACAGATCAGCGTAAAAATTTGGAAGATGTGAGACAATTACTAATTCCTACTCCTTTAGAAACTCAAGTGCCACTATACCAATTAGCAAATGTTGATATAAAAAGCGGACCAAATCAAATTCAACGAGAAGATGCCAAGCGACGCATTGTTATCGGATTTAATGTAAGAGGCCTTGACGTACAAAGTATTGTAAACGAGTTGCAACAAAAAGTAAATAAAGAAATAAAATTCCCTACTGGATATTACGAAACTTACGGTGGAGCTTTCGAAAACCTTAACGCTGCTAAACAACGTTTAATGATCGCGGTGCCAGTATCTTTAATTTTAATTTTCATTCTATTGTTTTTTGCTTTTAATTCAGTAAAACAAGGATTATTAATTTATTCAGCCATTCCACTTTCAGCCATAGGAGGTATTTTCTTTTTAGCATTGCGAGGTATGCCATTTAGTATTAGCGCAGGTGTTGGATTTATAGCATTATTTGGTGTTGCTGTTTTAAATGGCATTGTTTTAATTGCTGAATTTAATCGCTTAAAAAATGAAGGGATGAAAAGTTTACATCGTATTGTTTTAATGGGTACAAAAGTTCGATTACGTCCCGTTATGATGACGGCATTCGTAGCTTCTTTAGGTTTTTTACCAATGGCTATCAGTACCGGATCAGGTGCTGAAGTACAAAGACCATTGGCTACCGTTGTAATTGGTGGATTAATGATTGCAACTTTTTTAACCTTATTTGTTTTACCAATTTTATATATCCTCTTTGAAAAAGGAGGTAAAATAAAACACAAAAAACATATGCATAAAGTGGCTGTTGTTTTTTTAGGTCTAATATCATTTACAGCAAAATCGCAAACTACTATCAATCTTCAGGCAGCTATTGACACAGCCCTTAAGAATAATTTAACTGTAAAAAATGAACGATTAAAATCGGAGTATCAAAAGAAAATGATAAAAAGTTCGGCTAACATTCCTCAAACAAATATTGTTGGAGAGTATGGACAAATGAATAGCTCATACAATGATAATCGTTTTGGTGTTTCTCAATCTTTTAATTTTCCAACTGTGTACACTAATCAGAAAAAACTTTTAAATGAAGAATGGAAAACTTCGATTATGAGTGTAACACTTAAAGAAGCAGAAATAAAAAAGTTGGTTAGAGAAACCTATTATACTTTTATGTATTTAAAGGAAAAAGAAAATTTATTATTGCAAAATGATAGCTTGTACGCCAATTTTCTTAATAAATCTATCCTACGATTTAATAAAGGCGAAAGTAATGTTTTAGAGAAAGCAACAGCAGAATCACAAAGAGGTAATATTGCCATTCAATTAAAACAATTGCAATCAGATTTGGAGATTATTAGTCTTGAATTTAAACTATTATTAAACTCTGCAACCACCTTTGTTCCAGATAAATCTGAAACAAAAATTGCATTAGAAATAAATTCAGACAATAACATTGTTAATCAACATCCATATTTGAAAATAATGGAGCAACAGAAAAATATGGCGACTATTTCTAAGAAGCTTGAAAAATCGAAACTGTTGCCAGAATTTAATCTTGCTTATTATAATATGACCATGAAAGGTTCAGGTGCTGATAATGTGGTTTATAATTCTTCTTCAAGATTTCAATCAGCGCAATTAGGATTAGGAATTCCTTTATTTTTTGGTTCTCAAAAAGCTAAAATAAATGCTTCAAAAATTAATCAAAACATAGCTGATATTAAATTTCTAGACGAAAAGAACCAATTGCAAAATCAATATCAAGTGCTATTAAGTAAACATCAAAGTAATTTAGAAACCATCAATTATTTTGAATCTACAGCTCTTAAGAACGCTAAATTAATATCAGCCACTGCTAGTAAACAATTTTTAAATGGAGATATTAATTATTTAGAATTTGTGATGTTAACCAATCAAGCCATTTCTATTGAATCAAATTATCTGGATGCCATCAAAACATTTAATGAAACTATTATTAAAATCAATTTTTTAACTACTAAATAAACATATTATGAAATAGCCATGTTTACCGAAACTCAAACACGAATAACTAAACTGGCTATACCATATGACAACTAAAAAACAAATAATTTAAACATATGAAACCTATATTATTTCTTTATATCTCAATTATTTTCCTTTACTCATGTGGTGGAAATAAAATTGAAGAAACAACAACTCAAGATGTAATTGAAACTAATGTTTCTCTTACTGATGCTCAGTACAAAAATGCTAATATAAAATTGAGCAATTTACAAGCGAGGGATTTATCAACTGTTCTTAAATTAAATGGTAAAATCGATGTACCACCTCAAAATATGGTATCTGTAAGTATGCCTCTTGGTGGGTTTTTAAAATCAGCTAAATTATTACCTGGTATGCATGTTAAAAAGGGTGAAATCATTGCCAATATGGAAGATCAACAATACATCCAATTGCAACAAGATTACCTAACTGCAAAATCAAAACTCCTATATGCGGAAAACGAATTTAACAGACAAAAAGATTTAAACCAAAGTAAAGCAAGCAGTGATAAAGTTTTTCAGCAGACAGAAATGGAATATAAAACTCAAAAAATTTCAGTAAGTGCGTTAGCTGAAAAATTAAGATTGATTAATATTAATCCAGAGAACTTAAATGAGTCTAATCTTTCAAGAAGCATCAATATATATTCATCTATAGACGGATTTGTCTCGAAAGTAAATGTGAATATTGGTAAATATGTAAACCCTGCTGACATTTTATTTGAATTGATTAATCCAGAAGACATTCACTTAAACTTAAAGGTCTTTGAAAAAGATTTAGATAAATTATCAATTGGGCAAAAACTATTAACATACAATAATCAGTCAACTAAAAAATATCCTTGCGAGATTATCTTAATTAGTCAAGATTTATCAGCCGATAGAAGTGCTGATGTGCATTGCCATTTTGACAACTATGATAAAACCTTATTACCTGGGATGTATATGAATGCCGAAGTAGATATAAAAATTAAAAGTGCTTTATCTATTGAAGAAGAAGCTATCGTCAGTCACGAAGGGAAAGATTATATTTTTATGGCAACAAACAAACTTCAATTTGAATTATTAGAGATAAAAAAAGGAAGTTCTGAAAATGGTTATACCGAGGTTATAACGTTGGATGGAAAAGATATTTCTAATTCTAATATTGTAACCAAAGGAGCTTACTCTTTATTAATGCAATTAAAAAACAAATCGGAAGAGTAGTTGATTTTAAACAAATGATTATCTTCAAACCATAATTAAATATCAATGACTCTCATAGAACAATATATCGCTAATAACCATTTCGGAAAAACATTAGGAATGGATTTTAAAATTATTGAGCCTGGTTTAGTGCATTATTTTATTACCATTAAGCAAGAGCATTTAGCAACTCCTTTAGCAGCGCACGGTGGTGTTATCTCTGCTTTAATGGATGGTTTGTTAGGCGTGACAGCATTATCCGTTTCTGCAAACGACCATCATATTGTATCTACCATTGAATTTAAAATCAATTTTTTATCAGCCGCTTTTGAAGGGGATACCTTACACGGCATTGGAAAAGTTGAAACCCAAGGCAAGCGATTAATTGTTACTAGCGGAGATATTATCTGCCCTGAAAGAAACAATATAATCATCGCAAAAGCAATGGGAACTTTTAATACATATCCTGCGGAAAAGGCGGGGTATGTTATTTAGTTGCGGATTATATAAAACACCTGTCAGGTTTTAAAAACCTGACAGGTGTTTTATTATAACATCTTCAACAAACTAATAATACTAGTCTTTTCAGTTAAGATAGTATGTAATTCAGAAATTGCTACACGATCTTGTTTCATTGTATCTCTATGACGAATCGTTACAGTTTTATCTTCTAAACTTTGGTGGTCAACTGTAATACAGAAAGGAGTTCCAATTGCATCTTGACGACGGTAACGTTTACCTACTGTATCTTTCTCATCATAAGCTACCATAAAGTCAAACTTCAAGTCTTTCATAATACTCTCGGCTAATTCAGGCAAACCATCTTTTTTAACTAATGGAAAAATAGCGGCTTTGTATGGTGCTAGTGCTGGAGGTAAATTCAATACTGTTCTTGTATCTCCACCTTCTAAAGATTCTTCTTTTAAAGCCGATGATAATACGGCTAAAAATAAACGATCTAAACCAACTGATGTTTCTAATACATAAGGCACATAACTTTCGTTAATTTCTGAATCAAAATATTGTAATTTTTTTCCTGAAAATTCTTGATGTTGTTTTAAATCGAAATCAGTACGTGAATGAATTCCTTCTAATTCTTTAAATCCAAAAGGAAATTGGTGTTCAATGTCACAAGCTGCATTAGCATAATGTGCTAATTTTAAATGATCATGAAAACGGTATTTCTCTGAACCTAAGCCCAAAGCTAAATGCCAATTTAAACGTGCTTTTTTCCAATATTCATACCATTCCATTTCTGTTCCTGGTTTTATGAAAAACTGCATTTCCATTTGTTCAAATTCACGCATACGGAAAATAAACTGACGGGCTACAATCTCGTTACGAAAAGCCTTACCTGTTTGAGCAATACCAAAAGGCAATTTCATACGTCCTGTTTTTTGAACGTTTAAGTAGTTTACAAAAATACCTTGTGCTGTTTCGGGACGCAAATAAATAATATTGGTTTCATCAGTCACCGCACCGGTAGACGTATTAAACATTAAATTAAACTGACGAACATCTGTCCAGTTTTTTGTTCCACTAATAGGGCAAACAATTTCTAAGTCAACAATAATTTGTTTTACTTCTTCTAAATTATTAGCGTTTAATGCTGTTTTAAAACGTTCGTTAATGGCATCAATTTTTTCTTGATATTCTTTGACGCGTCCGTTAGTTGATTTAAACATCTCAGCATCGAAATTCTCGAAACGCTTTGCCGCTTTTTCAACTTCTTTATTGATTTTATCTTCAATCTTCGCCACGTGCTCTTCAATTAATACATCGGCACGGTAACGTTTTTTACTGTCTTTATTATCAATTAATGGGTCATTAAACGCATCAACGTGTCCACTTGCTTTCCAAGTAGTTGGGTGCATAAAAATAGCTGAGTCAATTCCCACAATATTCTCATTCATTTGCACCATAGCTTTCCACCAATAGTCGCGAATGTTTTTCTTTAACTCTGCTCCCATTTGTCCGTAATCATAAACGGCGCTTAATCCATCATAAATTTCGCTGCTTTGAAAAATGAAACCATACTCTTTACAGTGACCAATAATTGACTTAAAAAAATCTTCGGGTTTTATATTACTCATCTTCTTATTGAATTAATTCTTGTTTTAAATATTCAGGCTTCAAAAATAGTATTTTACTTGAAACTAATTTACCAACCAATTATCAATTAAACGAATGTTACCAACAAACACCGCGATTAATGAAACAGCTTTTTGTTTAGAATTAAATTCAGTTAATAATTCTAAAGTTTCGGCATCACAAACTTCGTAATATTCTAATTTCATATTTGGTATGGTTGCCACAACACTAAAGATGTATTTCTTTGCTTCGGCTATCCCATATAATTTTAATATTTGGTTGCCAAGCTTCATCATTTCTGGAATTGCAGCCGCTTCTAGTCGTTCTTGTTCATTTAATCTAACGTTTCTTGAACTCATGGCCAAACCGTCAGATTCTCGTAAAATAGGGCAAGCTATAATTTCAACAGATAAGTTTAATTGTTTTACCAAACTTTTCACAACCATTACCTGCTGATAATCCTTACTTCCAAAATAAGCTTTATCTGGTTTTACGCCTTCTAATAAAATACTAACTACCTGTCCTACTCCATTAAAGTGTCCAGGACGAGTAGCTCCTTCCAAAATAGTATCTAAATAACCAAAATCAAACTTTCTAATGTCGTTTTCGGGATAAACATCACTAACTTCAGGCATATATAAAATATCGCAACCTGCGTCTTCTAATAGCTTTATGTCGGCTTCAGGCGTTCGAGGGTAATGTTTTAAATCAGAAGCATTGTTAAATTGAGTGGGATTAACAAAAATGGAACAGACTGTTATATCAGTTTGTTGTTTTGAGCAATTGATTAATGAAATGTGACCTTGATGCAAAGCACCCATGGTTGGAACAAAGCCAATCGTTTTGTTTTTTGCCTTTTCTTGAGAAATGACTGCTTTAATTTCGTCTATTTTATGTAATACAAGCATTTTTTGCCCTTTTTATTGAAATAATAGGCTCCAAAGCTAAATAATACTTTGATATATGGATTTTTTTTTATTACTTTTGTATTGTCTTAAAAAACATCACCTAAATCTAATTTATGAGAAAAGCCAGAGTTCTTTTTGTGTCGCAAGAGATTACCCCTTATTTAGATGAAACCCACATTGGAAAAATTGCTAGAAGATTACCTCAAGCAATTCAAGAAAGAGGAAAAGAAATAAGAACTTTTATGCCTAAATATGGCAATATAAACGAAAGACGCCATCAATTACACGAGGTAATTCGTTTATCAGGTATGAATATAGTTATTAATAACGCCGATCATCCACTAATTATTAAGGTAGCATCTATTCCTACAGCTCGTATGCAGGTTTATTTTATTGACAATGATGATTATTTTCAACGTAAATCTGTTTTAACAGATAAAGCAACTGGGAAATATTTTGATGATAATGACGAACGTACCGTGTTTTTTAACCGTGGAGTTATTGAAACTGTTAAAAAATTAGGATGGGCTCCGGATGTTATTCACTGTCATGGTTGGTTTACAGGATTAATTCCATTGTATATCAAAAAAGCATTTACCGAAGATCCATTATTTGCTGACACTAAAATCATTTTCACAATTTATGACGAAGAATTTACAAAATCGTTAAATAAGAAAATTGTGGATAAAGCCATGATTGATGGAGTTACTAAGAAGGAACTAAAACATTTAGAAGACGCTACTTATGTCAATCTAATGAAATTAGCTATTGATTTTGCAGATGGAATTTCATTTGGCAGCGAGAAAATAAATGAAGATTTAATTAAATACGCTAAAAAATCAGGGAAACCAATTTTAGAATTCAAAGGAGAAGCTGAATATGCTGATGCTTATAATGAGTTTTACGATTTAGTGCTTGAAGACAGCGAAGTTTTAGCCGACTAATAAATTATACACTTTTAACTATTTTAAACGCATAATTTTCATTAATTATGCGTTTTTATTTACCAATTATGACCAAATTAAATATAGGAGTGCTTTTTTTGCTATTAACACTTGTTTTTTCTTGTAAAAAGAAAGAAGATGATAGCGTATTGGGACTAGACGTTCAGCCAGAAAATGATTTGGTTGGAGTAACTATTTCCGATACTTCTTCTGTATATATGTTTACCCAAAAAGCAGAAAAATTAAGATCGTATAATGACCAATATAAATATTTAGGATCAGTTCAAGACCCTGTTTTTGGAAGAACTGATGCTAGTATTTATACTAACTTATCAATTTCTAACAATTTAACTAATGTCACTTTTGGATCTAATCCGGTTATCGACTCAGCTGAAATGGTGATACGATTTTTAGGTCAAGCCTTGGGAGACACAGCATCATCCTTAACCTACGATGTATTCACTTTAAATGAATCACTAGTATCTGGAACTACTTATTCAACATCTAGTACATTAAGTAAATCCACTTCAAAAATTGCAACACTTAGTGGTAAATTAACAGTAAGGAATAGCATTATCTGTTTAGTTTTAAAACTAGATAATAATTTTGCTCAATATATTTTACAAAACACATCAAACTTAACTAATAATATTGCTTTTCAAAATGCTTATAAAGGTTTTTATATTACAACTTCTCATTCCACTTTAGGGGCACCTGGTTCAGGAGCTATCAGACGATTTGATTTAGACGACAATATTTCTGGAGTTAATTTGTATTACCATGATGGTAATTCGGTAAGTTCAAAAGGTCAAACATTTCAATTTACTTTCAGAGGAGTTGATGCTTTAAGATTTAATCATATTGAACATAATTACACTTCTGGAGCAGTTCAAAATCTATTTGATCAAATTACAAGTTCTGAAGATGCAGCAATTTTAAAAGGAAATTCAAATGTATACTTAAACTGTTTTGGAGGAAGCAGAACAAAAGTGTATTTGCCTTATTTACAAAACTTCACTGATTCTCAAAAAGTTTCAATAAGTAGAGCAGAATTAATTATTAAAGTAGATGAAACAGTAAGTCCTTATACCTATAGCTTTGCGCCTCCAGTAAGTTTGGCGTTAATTGCTTGTAATGCTTCTGGAACTGAAGAATTAGTGTGGGATCAATTAGAAACTACCGATTTCATAAAATATGGCGGTGAATATGACGCCACAAACAAACAATACACATTCAACATTGCACGACAGGTTCAAAAAATTTTAAATGGGTCTATTGAAAATACTGGCTTTTATTTAGTAAATGCAGTGCCAAATCGTTCATTTGTTATTCGTAGAGATAATCGTTTAGAAAGAGTTGTTTTAGGAGGTAAAACGAATACTAATTACAAACCAGTTTTTAAGATCACTTACGTTAAATTCCCTTACGATAAATAATAATGCGAATTGCACTAATAACCGATGGAATTGCTCCTTATGTGTTAGGTGGTATGCAAAAACATTCATTTTATTTAGCAAAATGTTTTGCGAAAAATAAAGTTCACGTTGATTTAGTTCATTACAACGACTCCAAATACAATATTAATGCTTTAGAGTTTTTTACGGAAGATGAGCGAACCTATATTCATTCCATTGTTTTAAATTTTCCTACATCAGCTAAATTCCCGGGACATTATATTTACAAATCTTATAAGTATTCTTGCCTTGCATTTGATGCTATTAAAGATCAATTAAATAACTATGATTTTATTTACACCAAAGGATTTACAGGGTGGAAATTAATTTCAGAAAAACACAAAGAACATATTACGTGCTGTAAAATTGCGGTTAAGTTTCATGGCTACGAAATGTTTCAAATAGCACCCGAACCAAAAGCCAAATTGCAACAATTTATATTAAGACCTTTCGTTAAAAAATTATCACAACAGGCAAATATTGTCTTTTCGTATGGCGGAAAAATAACAAACATTATCAAATCTATTGGAGTAAATCCAAAGCACATTATCGAAATTCCATCAGGAGTAGAGAAGGAATTAATAAGTCATTCAATTGCTTCTCACAATGAACCATATCGCAAATTTGTTTTTTTAGGAAGAGCCGAACGCCGAAAAGGAATTATTGAATTAAATGAAGTGTTGCAGAAAATGATTGCTGAAAAGCATAACTTTAAATTTGAATTCATTGGTCCTATCCCCGACTCGATGAAAATTAAACATGATTCCATAACTTATCATGGAGAAATTAGAGATGCTCAAAAAATAAAAAGCTTATTATCTAAAAACGATGTATTAGTTTGTCCAAGTTGGAGCGAAGGTTTTCCAAACGTGATTTTAGAAGGTATGGCATGCGGACTGGCTATTATAGCAACAAATGTAGGCGCTATTGCGGCTATGGTAAGTTATAATAATGGGTGGTTAATTGAGCCTGCAAATAAGCTGCAATTAGAAAATTCTTTAATAGAAGCCATTAACACAAAAGAGTTAACGAGTAAAAAAGAACAATCTCTTTCGTTAGTTAAAACTACTTTTAATTGGGATATTATAGCTCAAAAAACAATTGAAGCAATTTCAATCAATAAATAAAAACTGTTATTAACTCTTGAAAAGGCAAATAAAATAGTTTTATATATTTGCCCATCAAAATTTAATATTATGTCTGCACTTACTGCTACTCAATTTAATTTCCCTAAACAAAAAAGCTTTTACAAAGGTAAAGTTCGTGATGTATATAACATCGACGATAAATATTTAGTAATGGTTGCTAGCGACCGTATCAGTGCGTTTGATGTGGTTTTACCTAAAGGTATTCCATACAAAGGGCAAGTATTAAATCAAATTGCCTCTAAGTTTTTAGCAGCAACCAAAGACATCGTTCCTAACTGGGTATTAGAAGTTCCAGATCCAGTAGTTACCATTGGACGTGTGTGCGAGCCTTTTAAAGTAGAAATGGTTATTCGTGGTTATGTCGCTGGACATGCAGCTAGAACATACAGTAGCGGCATCAGAACTTTATGTGGCGTTACACTGCCCGAAGGTTTAAAAGAAAATGATAAATTCCCTGAACCAATCATCACTCCTACTACCAAAGCTTCTGAAGGACATGATGAAGATATTAGTAGAGAAGAAATTTTAAAACAAGGTATCGTAGAAGAAAAATACTATGTTCAATTAGAAGATTACACTAGAAAATTATATGCTCGCGGACAAGAAATTGCCAATAAAATGGGGCTAATTTTAGTGGACACAAAATATGAATTTGGTTTATGTGATGGTAAAGTATTTTTAATGGACGAAATTCACACACCTGATTCATCTCGTTATTTTTATTTAGAAGGTTACCAAGAGCGCCAGGATAAAGGTGAAGAGCAAAAGCAATTAAGTAAAGAATTTGTACGCCGTTGGTTAATTGAAAACGGATTTCAAGGAAAAGATGGGCAAAAAGTTCCAGAAATGAATGAGGCTTGGGTGAACGAAATTTCTGATCGATATATTGAATTATATGAAAAAGTTAGTGGAGATAAATTCATTAAACATCCAACCAATAATTTACAAGAACGCGTTGAGAAGAATATTTTAGTAGCTCTAGAGAAACTTGGGTAATATATAGAGTTACCAACATTTTAAAAACAGTGCATAGGATATATGCACTGTTTTTTTATTTTTACCACAAAATAAATAACAACATAATGTATCAAAAAATAAGCAACAACATTCTTGAAACTATTGGAAATACACCATTAGTAAAAATTAATTCTATTACTAAGGATTTGCCTTGTACGGTATTGGCAAAAGTTGAAACTACTAATCCGGGTAACTCTATTAAAGACCGCATGGCTTTAAAAATGATTGAAGATGCTGAGAAAGATGGTCGTTTAAAACCGGGTGGTACAATCATTGAAGGTACAAGTGGCAATACAGGTATGGGTTTGGCTATTGCGGCTATCATTAAAGGATACAAATGTATTTTTACTACTACTGATAAACAAAGTAAAGAGAAAGTAGATGCTTTACGCGCTTTTGGTGCAGAAGTAGTTGTTTGCCCTACTGATGTAGAGCCTGAAGATCCTAAATCATATTATTCTGTATCGTCTCGTTTAGTTAATGAAGTTCCTAATTCTTGGAAACCAAATCAATACGACAATAAATCAAACTCAGTAGCTCACTACGAACAAACTGGTCCTGAAATTTGGGAACAAACAGAAGGTAAAATTACTCACCTAGTAGTTGGTGTTGGAACAGGAGGAACGATTAGTGGAACAGGAAAATATTTAAAAGAAAAAAATCCAAACATTAAAGTTTTAGGAATTGACACTTACGGTTCTATTTTCAAAAAGTTAAAAGAAACAGGAATCATTGATAAAAATGAAATTTATCCTTACATCACAGAAGGTATTGGAGAAGATTTTTTACCTGAAAATGTTGATATCAATTTAATTGACCATTTTGAAAAAGTAACAGATAGAGATGCAGCGGTTATGACTCGCCGTATTCCTCGTGAAGAAGGTATTTTTGCAGGTAACTCTGCTGGTTCTGCAATGGCGGGTTTAATGCAAATGAAAGATATGTTTAAACCAGGCGACGTAGTGGTTGTTATTTTTCATGACCACGGTACTCGTTACTTAGGTAAAATGTTTAACGACGATTGGATGAGAGATAGAGGTTTCTTAGAGATAAAAAAGCCTAAAGCGATTGATTTAATTGCATCTCATAAGAACCAAAAACTATTGACAGTGGATGCTAGTGCCTCTGTTTCTGATGCATTAAGCACAATGAATAAATTTGGAATTTCTCAAATTCCAGTAAAAGATGGAAATAATTTTGTTGGTTCTTTAAACGATTCTTTCTTATTTTCTAAATTAATTGAAGATAGTTCAATAAAAAATAAAACAGTAAAAGATGTTATGCAAGCTCCTTTTCCTTTTGTAACGGATCAAACCTTAATGGAAGATATCTCTAAATTAATTACAAAAGAAAATAATGCAGTTTTAATGACTGATTTAGCTGGTACAACTCACATTATTACCAAACACGATTTAATACAAGGCATTTCTCAAATGAGTAATTAACCATTTATCATAAGCTATATCAACTCACAAAAATTAACAGTTTAATTCAAATAAAAAATCTTAAACTTGTTATAACAAATACAATTATTATGAAAAAAATTACCATCCTAGCTTGTTTATTTTTTGCGTTAACAAATAATGCACAAAACAAGCGACCTGATAACTGGTTTAATTTAGATGCCGAAAAAAACGGCGTTAATGGTGTAAGCACAGAAAGAACTTACGATGAACTTTTAAAAGGAAAAAAATCTACGACCATTATTGTGGGTGTTTTAGATAGCGGAGTAGATTACATGCACGAGGATTTAAAAGATATAATGTGGACTAACCCAGGAGAAATTGCTGGCAATGGTATTGATGATGATAAAAATGGATACATTGATGATATTCATGGATGGAATTTCATGGGAAGTAAAGATGGAAAGAATGTAGAAAAAGATAATTTAGAGTTAACCCGTGTATACAAAGATCTAAAAACAAAATTCGAAGGCAAATCTGAATCTGATTTAAAATCTAAAGCAGAAAAAAAAGAATTTAAATATTGGCAAATTGTAAAAGCCGATTATGACAAAGAATTTGCTCAAGCTGAAGCGCAATCAAATCAATACAAATTTATTAGGGAGGCTGTTGCTGGTGTAGTTGATAAAATAAAAAAAGAAAAAGGTATCTCAAAAGTAACCTTAGAAGATTTAAAAGTCTTTGATGCTAAAGATCAGAAAGATAAGCAAGGTAAGATGATAGCTGTTGCTCAAGGAGCTGCAGGTATGGAAGTTGATGATTTACTAGAACAGCTAGATGAAGCTTTAAAATCCATGGATGGCTCACGTTTAGATTTAAATGTTGACACTCGTTCTATCGTGGGTGATAATTACAATGATATGACCGAAAAATATTATGGTAATGGTGATTGTAAAGGACCAGGAGCTTTTCACGGAACTCATGTAGCAGGTATAATTGCTGCTTCTCGAAAAAATGGTATTGGAATTGATGGAGTTGCTGATAATGTTAAGATTATGAGTGTTCGTTGTGTTCCAGATGGCGATGAGCGTGATAAAGATATTGCTAACGCTATTCGTTATGCGGTAGATAATGGAGCGGTTATTTTAAATATGAGTTTTGGAAAAAAATATTCTCCTGGCAAAAAAGTTGTAGATGACGCTGTTAAATATGCCGAAAATAAAGGGGTATTATTAATTCATGCGGCTGGTAATGCTTCTGATGATATTGACGAAATCATTCATTATCCATGCAAAAAAATGCAAAATGGAAAAGTAGCATCAAATTTCATGGATATTGGTGCACTTAGCTGGAAACCAGATGATGAAATAGCTGCGCCATTTAGTAATTATGGACGAAAAACGGTTGATTTATTTGCACCTGGTGTTGATATTCATTCTACAGTGCCTGATTTAAATGTTTATAAAGATGCGAGTGGTACAAGTATGGCAGCTCCAGTTGTTGCAGGAGTAGCAGCCGTTTTAAAATCATATTTCCCCTCACTAACACCAAAACAAATAATTAAAATTTTAAATAAAACTTCAATAAAAACCTACAAGGATAAAAAGGTAATAAAACCTGGAAGTAAAGATGAGATGATTGAATTTAGTGAATTATCAAAAACGGGTGGTATAGTTAACTTATACGAAGCTGTAAAAATGGCTCAGGAAATGGTAAAATAATAATTTGAATAATAATATAAAAAACACTGGCAAATGTCAGTGTTTTTTTATGTAAACTTTTTTGTAAAAACTCAGTTTACATGGTATCTTTGCAATATAAATGTTACAAGGCAAACAACTCATACTAGCTACTAAGCCATTTGCAAAAGAAAATCGTGCAAAAAGTTGGTATTATACAATTAGCACACTATTATTATTAATTGCCTCTTTATTAGGAACCGTCTATAATTTCCATTGGTCATTAAAATTACTTTGCAGCCTATTTGCAGGATTAGTTATTGTTAGAATGTTTGTGATATACCACGACCATCAGCACAAAGCCATACTTGATAAATCTCCTTTAGCTAATGCTATTTTTACATTATTTGGTTTTTATGTTTTAGCTCCATCAGGTATTTGGAGTGCTAGTCATGATTATCACCATAAAAACAATTGTAAATTATTTAGTGCCAGCATAGGATCATATCCAGTGTATACCAAACAAAAATTTGAAAGTTTAAGTAAAAACGAACAACGTCATTACTTATTTATTAGACATCCATTAACCATTATGTTTGGCTATATTTTCACATTTATGTATGGCATGTGCATTAAATCTATCATTAATCGCTTTAGTAAAAATATCGATTCACTAATTGGCCTAATCATTCATTTGTCTTATCAAATAGCCGTATTTTATTTTTTAGGGTGGCAAACTTGGATTTTATTATGTGCAATTCCACATTTTATTTCTGGAGCTATGGGTAGTTATATGTTTTACGCTCAACACAATTTCCCTTCAGTTACTTTTGTTGGAAATGAAGAATGGACATACGAAGGGGCTGCCTTAGATTCATCAAGCTATATGCCGTTAAATCCATTTATGCACTGGGTAACAGCAAATATTGGCTATCATCACATACACCATATGAATTCTAGAATTCCCTTTTACAGGTTACCAGAAGTATGGGATGCTATTCCTGAAATGAGAACAGCTAAAACAACATCTTTAAACCCAAAAGATGTTTGGGCTTGTTTAAAATTAAAAGTGTGGGATTTCGAAAAACAAAAAATGGTGGGAGTTTAGCAACTTTTATAGTTTTCTCAATATCCCCACATCTTCTCGTTTTACTATTTCACATTTTTTTGATTCCTTAATCCAAATATTTAATGTGGCGTTCCAACTTTAACTAGATTAGTCACGCTTTTTAAATAACTGTTTTATTTTCTTTCACAAATAATTTTAAGCACCTCGAACAACTGTGTTTACTATTGGGCTATTCTCCTAACGATCTGCTCACTTGGAACAACAGCGATAAAACAAATATATTGTCAACGCATTCCCTTCAGGATTTAAAGAAAGAAAAAAGTAAAGGAAGCATAATTCAATCCTTGCAAAAATTACCAGCCAACAAACTTAACGAGCTTCGCATTTTTTTAGAGAATCTTTCCAACTTAGCCGAATAAAAAACAAACCAGAATTTCTCTCTCACTTTGGGAGATGGACTAAGACGTTCTCAGCGCAAAATCTCCGCGTCTTTGAAGTAAAATAAAACCCATATAAAAACAAAAAACCCCCACTAAATAAATAGAGGGGGTTTTTGAAAATTGGCATCGACATACTCTCCCAGGTTTTAGACCAAGTACCATCTGCGCAGGTGGGCTTAACTTCTCTGTTCGGAATGGGAAGAGGTGATCCCCACCGCTATAGACGCCATAAAGGGATCACGATTTACGATTTTTGATTGACAATTTTAGATTTAGAACCTATCATCGCAATTCGAACTTCGTAATTCGTAGTTTTTTAATAAATACATATTTGAAAAAAGACACGAGTTTATCGCATTAAAAAAGATAAAAATATTGGATGCGCATAACAGAAAGCTTACGGGTAATTAGTATTACTCGGCTTTGACATTGCTGCCTTTACACCTATAACCTATCAACGTCATAGTCTTTGACGACCCTTATAAAGAGAACTAATCTTGAGGTGAGTTTCGCACTTAGATGCTTTCAGCGCTTATCTCATCCACACATAGCTACCCAGCGATGCCTCTGGCGAAACAACTGGTACACTAGCGGTATGTCCGACTCGGTCCTCTCGTACTAGAGTCAGCGCCTCTCAATTCTCTAACGCCCACAACAGATAGGGACCGAACTGTCTCACGACGTTCTGAACCCAGCTCGCGTGCCACTTTAATCGGCGAACAGCCGAACCCTTGGGACCTTCTCCAGCCCCAGGATGTGACGAGCCGACATCGAGGTGCCAAACCCTCCCGTCGATATGAGCTCTTGGGAAGGATCAGCCTGTTATCCCCAGCGTACCTTTTATCCTATGAGCGATGGCCCTTCCATGCGGAACCACCGGATCACTATATCCTACTTTCGTACCTGCTCGACTTGTCGGTCTCACAGTCAAGCTCCCTTATGCTATTGCGCTCTACGTACGGTTACCAAGCGTACTGAGGGAACCTTTGAAAGCCTCCGATACCCTTTCGGAGGCGACCACCCCAGTCAAACTACCCATCAAACAATGTCCTCCCATTGGGAGTTAGACTCCAAGTAAGTAAAGGGTGGTATTTCAACGTTGACTCCACAAACACTAGCGTGCCCGCTTCACAGTCTCCCACCTATCCTACACATCACTTACCCGAAATCAATGTTAAACTATAGTAAAGGTGCATGGGGTCTTTCCGTCCCGTTGCGGGTAATCAGCGTCTTCACTGATACCACAATTTCACCGAGCTCGCGGCTGAGACAGTGCGGAGATCGTTACACCATTCGTGCAGGTCGGAACTTACCCGACAAGGAATTTCGCTACCTTAGGACCGTTATAGTTACGGCCGCCGTTTACCGGGGCTTCAATTCAAAGCTTCGCTTACGCTAACCTCTCCTCTTAACCTTCCGGCACCGGGCAGGTGTCAGGCCTTATACTTCACCTTTCAGTTTTGCAAAGCCCTGTGTTTTTGTTAAACAGTCGCCACCGCCATTTCTCTGCGGCCACCATTGCTGGTGGCACCCTTTTTCCCGAAGTTACAGGGTTAATTTGCCTAGTTCCTTAGCCGCGGATCACTCGAGCGCCTTAGTATATTCTACTTGACTACCTGTGTCGGTTTGCGGTACGGGTTGTATTCACCTGAAGCTTAGAAGATTTTCTTGGCAGTATGCTTGGGGTCAATGCCTTTGTCTGACGACTCTGGCTACTTTCATGTTTCAGAAGCTCTGCGGATTTGCCTACAGAACCTAAACCTACGCACTTAAACGAACTATTCCGTCAGTTCGCTGACCTTACGCGCCTGCGTCTCTCCATCGCAGTGATACAAGTACTGGAATATTAACCAGTTGTCCATCGATTACGCCCTTCGGCTTCACCTTAGGTCCCGACTGACCCTGAATCGATTATCGTTGTTCAGGAAACCTTAGTCTATCGGCGAATAGGTTTCTCGCCTATTTTATCGTTACTTATGCCTACATTTGCTTTTCTAACCGCTCCAATAGCGCTCACGCAACTTCTTCTACGCAGTTAGAATGCTCC
Source organism: Bacteroidia bacterium (assembly GCA_044238845.1). Classification (GTDB taxonomy): domain Bacteria; phylum Bacteroidota; class Bacteroidia; order B-17B0; family Aurantibacillaceae; genus UBA4416. Next base: position 69,116 of record JBIICN010000008.1, on the reverse strand, counting down.
CCTACCACTTAAATAAATTTAAGTCCAAAGCTTCGGTACTATTCTTGATGCCCGAGTATCGTCCACGCACGACCGCTCGACCAGTGAGCTGTTACGCACTCTTTAAATGAATGGCTGCTTCCAAGCAAACATCCTGGCTGTCAATGCAGTCGCACCACGTTATATCAACTTAGAATAGATTTTGGGACCTTAGCTGTTGGTCTGAGTTCTCTCTCTTTCGTCATTGGACCTTAGCACCCAATGGCTCACTGCAGTGTATATTTTATAGCATTCGGAGTTTGTCAGGACTTGGTAGGAATCGCTTCCCCCGCATCCAATCAGTAGCTCTACCTCTATAAAACTTTACCACCACGCTGCCCCTAAAGGCATTTCGGGGAGTACGAGCTATTTCCTAGTTTGATTAGCCTTTCACCCCTACCCACAGGTCATCCGGAAGCTTTTCAACGCTTATCGGTTCGGACCTCCACTCCGTGTTATCGGAGCTTCATCCTGCCCATGGGTAGATCACAAGGTTTCGCGTCTACCTCCACTGACTATACGCCCTATTCAGACTCGCTTTCGCTGCGGTTGACGAACCTTAAGTTCTTAACCTTGCCAATGAAGAGTAACTCGTAGGCTCATTATACAAAAGGCACGCCGTCACCCCACTTAAGGGCTCCGACCGCTTGTAAGCGCATGGTTTCAGGTTCTATTTCACTCCGTTGTTCACGGTTCTTTTCACCTTTCCTTCACAGTACTAGTTCACTATCGGTCTCTTGGGAGTATTTAGCCTTACCGGATGGTGCCGGCAAATTCCTACAGGGCGTCTCCGACCCCGCAGTACTCAGGATACTACTAGGTATATATTCTATGTCGTGTACGGGATTATCACCCTCTTTGATCGGCCTTTCCAAACCTGTTCCACTATAAAATATAAGTCCACATTGTAGTCCTATAACCCCAGTGTTGCCGTAACAACACTGGTTTGGGCTGTTCCGCGTTCGCTCGCCACTACTTACGGAATCATTATTTATTTTCTCCTCCTCCGCCTACTTAGATGTTTCAGTTCAGCGGGTTTGCTTCTCATCTTATCGATGGATAATATACCTTCAGTATACTGGGTTGTCCCATTCGGAAATCTAGGGATATAATGAGTATTTGCCTCTCCCCCTAGCTTATCGCAGCTTATCACGTCCTTCTTCGCCTCCAAGAGCCAAGGCATCCTCCATGCGCCCTTATTTACTTTCTTATGTTATGCTTAACGCATCATAATATTTATTTCTTGTTTAATTTGATCACAAAACATCACTGTTTTGCTCTCGTGTCTTTCTCAATATGTCAAAGAACTGGTTTCATAATTACGAATTTAGAATTCAGAATTACGAATTAAAATGTGGAGAATAACGGATTCGAACCGTTGACCCCCTGCGTGCAAGGCAGGTGCTCTAGCCAGCTGAGCTAATCCCCCAAAATGTCGAGTTGTTAAGTAGTCCCGAGCGGATTTGAACCGCTGACCCCTACATTATCAGTGTAGTGCTCTAACCAACTGAGCTACGGGACTATTTCGATTTGAGATTTTTAGATTTTAGATTTCAGATTTGTCATCCAAAGTCTTAAATCTTATTTCTTAAATCTAAAATCCTTTCCTCATTAATTAAAGCCCTATCGGCTCGTTTTTGGGTTTTGTTTTTTTAATTCCAGTTAATAAATTGATTCCAAAAAAATAGCAGTAACCCTATTAAAAGAGTTTCTATCTGTTACATTTAGCGCTAGACGCTTCTCCAGAAAGGAGGTATTCCAGCCGCACCTTCCGGTACGGCTACCTTGTTACGACTTAACACCAGTTATCAAGTTTACCCTAGGCAGCGCCTTACAGCTACCGACTTTAGATACCCTCAACTTCCATTGTTTGACGGGCGGTGTGTACAAGGCCCGGGAACGTATTCACCGCGCCATTGCTGATGCGCGATTACTAGCGAATCCAGCTTCATGAAGTCGAGTTGCAGACTTCAATCCGAACTGAGATCGGTTTTTAGAGATTAGCATCACATCGCTGTGTAGCTGCCCGTTGTACCGACCATTGTAGCACGTGTGTAGCCCTGGACGTAAGGGCCGTGATGACTTGACGTCGTCCCCACCTTCCTCACCGTTTGCACGGGCAGTTTCGTTAGAGTTCCCGACATTACTCGCTGGTAACTAACAATAGGGGTTGCGCTCGTTGCGGGACTTAACCCAACACCTCACGGCACGAGCTGACGACAGCCATGCAGCACCTAGTTTCGCGCCATTGCTGGAAAGTCCCTTTCAGGACCGGTCGCTAACTTTCAAGCCCAGGTAAGGTTCCTCGCGTATCATCGAATTAAACCACATGCTCCTCCGCTTGTGCGGGCCCCCGTCAATTCCTTTGAGTTTCACCGTTGCCGGCGTACTCCCCAGGTGGATTACTTATCGCTTTCGCTTGGTCGCTGACTGTCATATCGCCAACAACGAGTAATCATCGTTTACGGTGCGGACTACCAGGGTATCTAATCCTGTTTGATCCCCGCACTTTCGTGCCTCAGCGTCAGTTATAGTTTCGTTAGCTGCCTTCGCAATCGGTGTTCTATGACATATCTAAGTATTTCACCACTACATGTCATATTCCGCCAACGTCATCTATACTCTAGACTAGCAGTATCAATGGCAGTTTCTTTGTTAAGCAAAGAGATTTCACCACTGACTTACAAGTCCGCCTACGCACCCTTTAAACCCAATGAATCCGGATAACGCTTGCATCCTTCGTCTTACCGCGGCTGCTGGCACGAAGTTAGCCGATGCTTATTCTTACAATACTATCAACCCGGTACACGTACCGGGGTTTTCTCTTGTATAAAAGCAGTTTACGACCCATAGGGCCTTCATCCTGCACGCGGCATGGCTGGTTCAGAGTTGCCTCCATTGACCAATATTCCTTACTGCTGCCTCCCGTAGGAGTCTGGTCCGTGTCTCAGTACCAGTGTGGGGGTTAGTCCTCTCAGATCCCCTACTGATCGTCGCCTTGGTGAGCCGTTACCTCACCAACTAGCTAATCAGACGCATACTCATCTTCAACCGTCGGAACTTTCAATATTCAACGATGCCGTTAAATATATTACGGGGTATTAATCTCTCTTTCGAAAGGCTATCCCCCTGTTGAAGGTAGATTGTATACGTGTTACGCACCCGTGCGCCGGTCGCCACCAAATATTGCTATTCGTGCTGCCCCTCGACTTGCATGTATTAAGCCTGCCGCTAGCGTTCATCCTGAGCCAGGATCAAACTCTCCATTGTAAAAGTAATTTGATCTAGATATTCATATCTAGGAATGTCTGTTCAGGGTCTAGCATGTATTTATTATTAAGTATCACTACTCAATATTCAGATGTACACTCCTTATTCAGAGTTATCTGCTACATTTTTTGGTTTCAATTTTTTCAAAGAACTCGATCAATTAATTGACCTAATATATCTTTTAGTTTTTATCGTGATAAATCACTTTTATACTAATAAATCTCTTAATGAACTATCCGCTTTTCGTTTGCGGGTTGCAAAAGTACATAACCTTTTTCTAACCACCAAATTTATTTTAAAAAAATTTAATCTTTTTTCTAAAATAAATCTCCAACTCCTCTTTCCTTACTTCCTATCTACAACCTCAAATAACGGGCTGCAAATGTAATAACTTTTTCTTTACTCACAAGAACTTTTTCAAGATTTTTTTGAATGATTTTAATATTCTTTGTAAAGTATTGATTTTCTGATAATTATTTTTCAACGAAAACAGTTTATCAACTAGTTAAAATCGCTGTCTTAAGAAAAAACATAATTTTAGGACGATTTATTAATTAAAACAACTTGACATCATTCCTATTTCATGTTTATAAATTGTAAGGGAATTTCATAATCCCCTTTTCTGCAAAGCGCAATAACGGCCTGCAAATCATTAATGCTCTTACCTGAAACTCTGATAATGTCATCCATGATTTGAGCTGTAACTTTTAGTTTACTGTCTTTTATATCTTTTAATATTTTTTTACAAGCTTCTTTTTCGATGCCTTGACGAATTTTAATTTCTTTTTTAATAATCATCCCTGATGGATAATGCGCCTTACTTTCATCTAAACATCTTGGGTCTAAACCTTGCTTTATCATTCGGCTATGAATAGCATCTATAATTGCTGTTAAACGCATATCATGCTCTGTAACGATTGAAATAATTAAATCTTTTTTATTCAATTCAACTTCGCTTTTAGAATCTCGAAAATCAAATCTATTTAAAATTTCTTTCTTCGCTACGTTAATAGCATTATCCAATGTTTGTGGATCTGCTTTGCTTGTTATATCAAATGATGGCATAAAATTTAAAGTAAAATGATTAGCTTTTTTTTATTTAATGAAAACAAATTATTGAATATTTAAGTTTACATGGATAAAAGTATAAATTTTTGTTTGTAAAATGTGTATCATTTCTTAAACTCTATCAATATATTTGAATAAAGAACAAAAATCACTTTTATGATATTAAAAAAAATCCTACTTGTTACTGTACTTTCAATTACTGTAAGTATTGCTTATGCGCAAAAATTAACTCAATTCAGCTCTGACTCTGTAAAATATATCAAAGAATTGAATGACTATTTTTATGATAACTCTGCAAATAAAAAAGATGCTGAAGAATATGTTTTAAATTTCAGTAAAATATGGAAAACAACTGATTTCTCAAGTAAATATAGGTCGGCTGTATATAAAACGAGTAATGCAATGTTGCAACGAAAATTAAAACCATATCCTTATTTTATTACCTATTTAAATTCAGTAGTTAATTTTATCGACTCTAAACAAAACCCAGAAGTATTTGATAATTGGCAATTATGTATTGAAAAAATATTTAATTCGAAAAACCTTAAAAACTATGGTGAGTATTTAGAAATGAGTGAAACAATATTTTCAAATAATATATTCTACAAGTCGCCAACATACAGCTATAGAAGTCAAGAAACAAATTATAAATTTGAATTTGATTCAGTGCCAAAAGTAATATTTCCAAAATTCACATTAGTTGGCTCAAGTCCAAGAGGCGATTCAATTTCTATAGAAAGCGTACAAGGCACCTACTACCCATCTACTGGGAAATTTGCAGGAAAAGGTGGTAGATTAAGTTGGAAAAGAACAGGTGTTGGCGATGATGTTTATGCAGATTTAGTAAGAATTAATTTAGATTGTAAGACTGGTGGATACTACTCAGATTCAGCAACATTTATAGGAAAACAATATTTTGATGTCCCTCAAAAGGGAAAAGTAACTGACAAGATTGTAACCGAAAACGGAGACCCCACCTACCCTCGCTTTGACTCATACAGCAAACGTTTAGTTGTTAAAAATATTTACCCAGATGTTGATTATGACGGAGGTTTTGGAATGCGTGGTAATAAATTTGTTGGTTCTGGTAACGCACAAAACCCAGCAAAACTTTTATTTAAAAGAAATAATGCGCGTTTTTTAGAAATATCTGCGCGTTCATTTTCAATGACAAAAGAAAAAATAAATGCAAAACCTGCCGCCGTAAAATTTTATCTGGAAAAAGACTCTATTATTCATCCTGGATTAAGTTTTGTGTACCAAGTTGAAAAAAAAACAGTTACTCTTTTACGAACTGACGATGGACTTGAAAAGTCGCCATATTTTAACTCCTATCACAAAGTAGATATGTATTTTGAACAGTTAGTTTGGAAAACTGATGAACCTAAAATTGAATTTAACTTCTTACCAAATAATACTCAAGGCGAAGCTTTTTTTGAATCACAAGATTTCTTTTCGAGGGGGAGACTAGAGGCTATTAAAGGACAAGAAACTGTTAGCCCAGTTCAAAAAATGAATGATTATTACAATAATAACGGAAATGTATTAACATTTACTGTTGTTGACTTTGCAAAATATATAAAATACTTAGCAGTAGACTTGAGACCTATTATTTTTAAAATGGCCATTTTTGGTTTAATTTATTATGAACCCGAAACAGATTTGGTTACTATAAAACCCCGATTGTTTGATTATATAAAAAACTTAAAACATGATAGAGATTATGACATTTTAACAATACACTCCTATTTTACTGAAGAATATAGAAAACTTGCTCCAAATCAAAATAATGCAACTATGAGTTTAGTAAATAACTCATATGACATAACGATAAGAGGGGTTGAAAATATTTTATTGAGTGATACTCAAAAAGTATTTATTTTTCCAAAACGCAATGAATTAATATTAAAGAAAAATAGAACCATTGATTTTTCTGGAACAGTGGCATCTGGAAAATTTGAGTTTCATGGAAAAGATTTCGTTTTTGATTATGATATGTTTAAATTAAAAATGAAAACTATTGATTCTTGTCGTATTTACGTTGTTTCAAGTGAACCAGATATTAATGGAAACTTTCCATTTAGAAGGGTACAAACTGTTATTGAGAATTTAAATGGTGAATTGAGAATTGATGCTCCAAAAAATCATAGTGGATTTGGAAAGGCACCGACATTTCCACAATTTCAAAGCTTTAAAGAAAGTTATACTTTTTACGATAAAAGAACTATTTTTAAAGGAGTTTATAATCGCGATAAATTTTATTACAAACTCGATCCATTTACCATGGATAGTTTAGATAACTTTAGAAATGAAGGTTTAGTTTTTGAAGGCGAATTTTCTTCCGCTGGTATCTTTCCTACCTTTAGAGAACAACTTAAATTACAAAAAGATTATTCATTAGGTTTTGTAAGAAGCACTCCTCCTGGTGGGTTTCAAGTATATGGTGGAAAAGCAAAATTTGAAAATGAAATTAAATTAAGTAATAAAGGTTTAAGAGCCGATGGGGATTTAAATTTCATTACTTCTACCACTAAATCAAAAGATTTTATTTTCTTTCCTGATAGTATGAATACTTTAGCAACTTCATTTGATATCAAAGAACAGATTGACCCAATTGAATTTCCTCAAGTGCATGGCGATACTGTTTATGTTCATTGGGTTCCGTATAAAGATTTGATGTTGGCATCTGACAAAGCTAGTCCATTTAAAACATATAATAATAAGTGTACATTTAAAGGTCGCTATTCTTTAAGTCCTCAAGAACTTCATGGAAACGGTGTGGTTGACATGATTAAAGCAGATATTGAAGCTGTCAATATTTTGTTTAAGCAACATCAATATTTTTCTGATACAGCAAACTTTCACCTAAAAGCTATAGGCGAAGAAGGTTTAACTTTCGCATCAGACAATGTTAATGCTAAAATGGACTTAGATAAGCGTGTGGGCGAATTTGTCGCTAACGGAAATGCGTCTATTGTTAGGTTCCCTAAAAACCAATATATCGCTTACATGGAGCGATTTAAATGGTTTATGGATACGGAAGAAATTCAATTAGGTGATGAGAATAAAAAACTAGATGGAAGTGTTGAAAATGCCCTCGATTTAGAAGGTCCTCAATTTATCTCTGTACATCCAAAGCAAGACTCATTGAGATTTTTAGCACCTGCTGCAAAGTACAATCTTCGTAAATATATAATTTCTTGTATTAATGTGCCTTTTATAAATGTTGCAGATGCTCGATTGTATCCAGACTCTGGAAAAGTTATTATTCAAAGAAATGCAGTTATTGATACTTTAAAAAATTCCATTATCATGGCTAATACTGTTACCAAATACCATAATATTAGAAATGTGACAGCCAATATTTTTGGAAGAAAAAGTTACCTAGCGACTGGAGACTATCAATATTTAGACGAAAACCAAAAACCTTATTTGATAAAATTTAATAAAATCAAGCCGGATACGATAGGTCAAACTGTTTCTGAGGGTGATATTTCTGAAGAATCTAAATTCCAATTCAATGATTACTTCAGTTTTGCTGGTAAAGTTTATCTGTATGCCAATAACAAATTTTTGACTTACGAAGGTGGAACCAAAATTGTTCATGCTTGTGGTAAAATTGGAAAAGCTTATTTGAAATTTAATGGAGAAATTGATCCAAATGACATTTTAATTCCTTTACCCGCAAATACAACTGATATGAATGGAAAGCCTGTTGGTTCTGCAATTATTTATGGACAAGATACAAACATGGTATATTCATCCTTCGTTTCTTTAAGAGGTGGTAGAAAAGATGTAGATGTTATTAGTTCTGATGGTTATTTAGGTTTTGATAAAGAATCAAAAGAGTACAGAATTACAAACAAAGAAAAATTTGTAGAACAATCTTTACCTGGAAATTATATTAGTTTAAACACTGAAAACTGTAAAGTATACGCCGAAGGTAAAATGAATTTGGGTGCTGATTTAGGACAAGTTCAATTCAATTCAGTAGGTATCGCTACACATAGCACTATCAATGATTCAGCTACCTTTGAATTAATGAGTACAATTGATTTCTTTTTTGATAAAGGTTTATTAAAAAGAATGGTAAAAGATGTTGAAGTTTATAATAACACATTACCCGCTATTGATTTTAGTAATAAGGTATTTAATAAAGGGATAACCGAAATACTTGGAAAAGATAAAGCCGACAAAGTAATTTCTGATTTAAACTTAAATGGTTCTATTAAAAAATATCCTGATGAATTTGAAAAAACATTTTTAATTACCAATACAGAGATGAGATACGATAAAACAAGTCGTTCATTCTTATCTGTTGGTGCTATTGGCTTAGGAGCTATTAACAAGGCTGAAATTTACAAACAAGTACCTGGCTATATTCAAATTCAACGCAAAAAAGGCGGAGATAATTTCACATTATATTTCGAATTAGATCCTCAAACATGGTATTATTTCTATTACTTTAAAGGGGTAATGAGTGTGGTGAGTAGCAATGCTGAATTTAATATCGCCATAAAGGAATTAAAATCTAAAGACAAAAAACAAGATGTAAAAAGTGGCCCAGGATTTCAATTTACAACATGTAGCCCAACAAAACGTGACATGTTTTTAAGAAAAATGAAACAAGTTAATGCTGCTGATGAGTAATTAGCTCGCTATTTTAAATCGCACGCCAATAAAACCCCTAGTGCCTTGATTTGGGGCATACATATAGGTTGGATCAAAACTTTGAGCGTAGGGATTGTTTGGTGTTGATATAATTTGTCCTGATGCGTTATACTGAATACCTTTATCAAATGGGTCAAACGATCTAGCAATGCTATTTACTGGGGGTTTAAAATTCAATAAATTCTTAACACCACCATAAATTTCAAATCGTTTGATTTTTTTGGTTATTTGTATGTTTTGAATACTCCACCAAGGCGAGTATTCCTCTCTTGGATCTAACTCACCTAGTAATGGTAAACGCATTGGACTATAAACGTTTCCTGTGTAATCAAAACTCAATCCTATTTTTTTCCAATCATACGACACGGCCCAAGTGCCTGTGAAATTTTCTGTTAATATTTGTTGAGCTCGTGTTCCATTTTCCACTTTATAATTATCCATATAGGTTCCTCCAATTAAAATTTTTAAAGGAACTTTTAAAAATTCTATATCAATATTTGAAGTAATACCTTGTGAAATAGCATAACCATTTAAATTATTAAAATAAATTTTATTGGGATCCGTGTCATAATCTGCTATAATACGATTGCTAAAACGGGTATAAAAAGCAGATAAATCAATCCCCAGATTAAATTTTTCTTTATAAAATTTAGTCACATAATTTAAATTCATATTTATACTTTGCTCAGGCTTTAAATCATTCACCACAATTACCTCTCTTGAACCTGTTAAAGCAGCGTGATCTTCGCTAAATACATTGGCCACTCTGTAGCCAGTACCCGCATTTAATCTTAAACTATTTTTCGAATTCAATGCCCATTTATAAGCCAAACGAGGTGTGTAAATATTTCCATGAGCTTTATTATAATCATATCTAAATCCTAATAATAATTGATGATTACAGTTCATTTTAATTTCATCCTGAATAAAAAGCCCTGGTAAAGCAACATTATTAGGCTTGTTTTTAGGATTTATAGAATCGTTTGTTTGTGTGATAACTGTATTATCATCATACCAAGTGTAACGGTAAGCCGAACCAATAAGTAACGAATGCTTTCCTAATTCTTTTTCCCAATACAACTGATTAAATAATATTTTTTGTTGTGCGTTAAATTTGATTGTTCCATAAACAGAATTTTGATCATGACTATTAAAGGATACATTGTAAAAAAAACGTTCTTTTAAAGGCAATTGATATTTAGCAATAACCTCATATCTACCAGTAAAAATACTTTCTCCGTAAATACTATCTGTACCTCGCCATTGATTATTCCAATTCATCTCTCCGCCCCATCTATCTTCATAAAAATATCTAAAAGCAACCGACGCTTCGCGATTATCTTTTCGCTCAAAATTTAATTTATTAAAAATCGAGAAACGATGTTGGAGAGTAACATCCGTAAATCCATCATTATTATAATCTACTGGCTTTTGATAATTAAAATAATTAATTCCTAATAAGGCATTTACTTTTTTTCCAAGGTGATATTTAACTCCCGCATCTACATTATATTCCTGATAAGAAGTTGCCATTACATCTAAATTTAGTTTATCTGCATTAGCTGTCTTTTTAGTAATAATATTTATTAAGCCGCCTACTGCTTCGCTACCATATAATGATGACGCAGGGCCTTTCACAATTTCAATTCGTTCAACCAAACTATTTGGAATACCTGATAATCCGTAAACAGATGATAATCCACTTACTATTGGCATACCATCAATCATAATCATCGTGTAAGGTCCTTCTAATCCATTAATATGTATATCGCCTGTATTACAAACATTGCAGTTTAATTGCGGACGAACACCATTCACATTTTGTAAAGCATCAAAAATATTAGGTGTTGGATTTTTCTTAAATAAAGCTGGTGTGTATACTTCTACTGGCACTGGACTCTCAGTTTTAGAAACTTCTTTCATTGTTCCCGAAATAACCACTTCATTTAAATTAGTTTGATTTTCTTTTAGTTCAAATAACAATGTCGTTTCTAGTTGAGATTCTGAAATAATTACTTTTTTAGATTGTTTTTCAAAGCCAATAGCAGACGCAATAACTTCATAAGTTCCTAAAGGAACATTCTTAATTTCGAAGTAACCTTTTGAATTTGTGCTAGCTCCATAAGTGGTATTTTTTAAACCTACAGTTACAAAAGGTAAAGCTTGCCCATTTGAAAATACAGTTCCTTTTACAATTCCTAATGCTTGAGGGAACAAAAGCTGAAAATTTAATCCGAAAACAAGAAACAAAATAATTCTTAACATAGTACAAAAATAAGTATATACTATTTAATAAAATTAGGTTAACCTAACTATTAAATAAATAATTATATTTATAAAATGAAAACGTATCGAGAAGAAAACTATTTAAAAGCCATTTATCAATTAGCCAATCATGACAAAAACAAAACAGTAAGCCCAACGGATATTGCCAATTGGCTTGAAGTAAAACCACCTACAGTACTAGAAAAATTAGCCATATTAGTAAAAAAAAGCTACGTAACTTATAACAAATTTGATGGTGCAAAATTAACTTCTACCGGCAAAGAAATAGCTTTAAATATTGTTCGCCGACACAGAATTTGGGAAACCTACTTATATAAAGAATTAAAATTTAGCTGGAGTGAAGTTCACGAAATTGCCGAGCAATTAGAGCACATTAACTCCGATAAATTAATTGATAGGATTTATGAGCTTATTGGTAATCCTGATTTTGATCCGCACGGAGATCCAATTCCTAACAAACAGGGCAAACTACCAAAATCAGATAGAAGACCTTTATCACAAAGCATAAAAGGCTGCAAATGCCTTGTATTAGGTGTCAGCGAACACAGCGATGTGTTTTTAAATTACTTAACTGAACTAAAAATAGGATTAAACGACAAGCTTATTGTAGAAAAAATTAATGATTACGATGATTCTTTAAAATTAATTACTAAAAACAAGGAACATGTTTTAATGTCAGCTAAAGCTGCGCAACAACTATTAGTGCAATGCGTTAAGCCTAATTGTGATTGTAAATAAAAAAGAGGATGAAATATTTATTCCATCCTCTTCTTATAATACATCAACGAGCTTAATTAACTGCCACCGGCATTGTTTTAGGAGCTTTTATTTGATAGGTTAGTGTCAATTTTTTACTATCTTTTGCTTGAATATTAGTTCTCCATTTTAAAATTCCAGTTAGTTCATCATATTTACCACCAGACAATTCCTTTCTTTCAATAGTTACAGTTTTATCATGCGTTAATGGTAACTGATCTTCGATTTCAATTTCTATTTTATTAGAACGAGAATTTTTCATTGTAATTTCAAAGGTGTATTGATGTAAAATATCGTTATCCAAAACTTTTTGAGAACATTTGTCTTTGATTTTTTGACGTTTAATTGCAATATTTTTATCAATTCCTAAAGATAATTGCATGGTATCTTCTGTTCCTCCTGGTGCTAAATTAGTTTGCCCAATATAAGAACCATCGTAATAAATAGATGCTTGACCTCCCATTGTAATAGCATCTTCCCAATCAGGCAAAACAGCTGTTAAATAAACGTTGTTGTTTAATTTAGGAATTGCTTTATATCGATAAATGGTTTTTAAATCTTTAACCATAATAGCGGCAAAATGCTCTTTACCATCACTTGGAATGTTATAATTTAATCGAATTTCATATTCGGTTTCAATAACATTTTCAGTTACCGTTGTGTAATCATAAGCATTTTGTGCATCTGCTAACATCTCTTTTTCCATAGCAACTGATTTCATATCATCTGTTCTGTTTTCATAAGAACCATTAGTTGTGCTTGGAACACCCCCATAATGAACTTTCTTATTTTTTTGATTATAAGGAGTGTATCCTAAATACCAAGGCGATAAAGCTGGTATATTATAAGAACGATTAGGATTAGCCGTTGACAAAACTAATTTCACACTACCCCAATCAATACCTGACTCTTGATGTATTTGAGCTTTGTATGTAAGTTTTACATTTTGGTCATTGGTATTGGCTCTTAAATCATATGAAGGTGTCCAACCAGCATTTGTAATATAATAGTTTAAATTAATGGTAGCTTGTGTAGCTTGATCAGAAATAACATGAACCAAAATACGATAATCCACTTTCTCAACTTCTCCTGCATTATTTTGATTTGCCAATTCGTTACTCACATTAATAATACGCTCATTCAAAACTATTTTTTTTGCTTCTAATTTTTCGCGCTCTCGTTTTAATTTTAATTGTTCAGCATTAATGTTAAATAGCTTTTCTCTGAGATAAGATAAACCGTCTTTTAAAGAAGCAATGCTATCGCGTTTTGATTGTCCTTTGTATAAACTATAATTAAGTAAGACACTTTTTTCTGTTGCTAAAGCATCAAATTTTGAGTTGTTTTCTTCTATCAAATAATTTAACTCTTGTATGCTATCATTCACATTTTTTAAAAATTTTTTGTAGCGAATATCACCACTTAGCTTAGCTTTATCAAATTCAGGATAATGCACTTCGTGTTGAATTTCGGCTATAATAAAATTACCATTGCCAGAGGCTTGTATTGCTGATGCATTAATACAATTTTCTAATCCCGAAAAGATGATGGTGTTTTGTCCCGCTGCTAAATTTACTAAGCTATTACGATGAACTTGAGCACCCTGTGTGTAAACAATAATTTTTTCAGGTTTCGATTTAATTGTTTTTTCTGATTCTGCAGCGTTTGCTTTTACTATCGTTAAGCATAAGGCAAGTATTAAAAGAGATTTCATAATATAATTTTTTAGGATTTACATTATGATGTCAATTCTTTTAAAATTCCATAAATTATTTTTATTAGGGCGTGTACGTCGGTTGTTGCAAAGCCCTCATCCCCTGCCCTTCTCCCTCTCCCGAAGGGAGAACGCTTCCCTCTCCCTTCGGGAGAAAGATTGAGGGTGAGGGCACTAGCACCTAACTACCTCGCTAAACTATTATTATAAGGAATACGATTGATGATAGAACGTCCAAGTGTTACTTCGTCTGTGTATTCTAATTCATCACCAACAGCAATGCCTCGTGCAATGGCAGATAAAGTTAGATTATAAGGTGCTAATTTTTTAAAGATAAAAAAGCTAGTGGTCTCCCCTTCCATCGTTGCATTAAGTGCTAAAATAATTTCCGATACTTCTTGACGAGTAACTTTTGCTATTAACGAATCAATCGTTAAATTACTTGGACCAATACCTTCCATAGGCGAAATTAATCCGCCTAATACATGATACACACCTTTATATAAGCCTGTATTTTCAATAGCCATCACATCTCTGTAATCTTGCACCACACAAACAACTTGTTGATTTCGAATAGGATTAGAACACACTTCGCAAATATCATGATCAGAGATTGTATGACAATTTTTACAAAACTTTAAATCATGCTTTAAGGCTTTTAATACCTCAGCAAAATTTGAAATATCTTGTTCGTCTTGTTTAATCAAATGTAACACATACCGTAATGCTGATTTTTTACCAACACCAGGTAAGCTAGAAAAATGGCCAACTGCTTGCTCTATTAACTTTGATGAAAATTCCACTGAGTACCGATATTATTTTGGAAATTATTTTTTCAATTCAATATTTAAATTGATTTCTGCTTGATAAGAAACTTTATCAAACACTTCAATATTTTTAGTTATTGTTTTATATCCTGGAGCTTCAATTGTCATTTGATATTTACCTGGAGGCAAAATAACTACAAAGCGTCCTGTAGATGGGTTAGGTAAATAATTGCCAACTAATTCTTTTGTTATATTATCGTTTACCGAGATAAATACATCGCTATAATTAATTTCGGTATTATCTTTTACAGAAAACGCTCCAATTACAACAGAATAATCAGATTCTACTTCGTTAAACGTTACACGATAAATATCAAAATCTCCTTGGCCACCATTTTTTGCAGATGCTATGTAACCATACTTCCCGTTTTTTGAAATACGAAAATTCATATCATCATCAGTTGTATTAATAGGATAGCCTATATTTTTTGGACTTGAAAATGTAGAATTTGTATCGTCGAAATTTGACTTAAAAATATCGTACCCACCCATACTTGTGTGTCCTTTTGAAGAAAAATATAATATTTTCCCATCTGGCGAAATATTTGGAAAATCTTCGTCATAAGGTGTATTAATTTCCGAACCAGCATTTTTTGGTTCCGACCATTTTTTACCTAATTTTTTACAAATATAAATATCTGTTCCTCCTAATCCACCTTTACGACTACTAGCAAAAAATAATGTATTACCATCCGAGGAAATAGAGGCTGCGATTTCATCTCCACCCGAATTTATTTTAGCATCTAATTTTTCTGGTTTTCCATAAATCCCATGTTCATTCAATTTACTTATGAAAATATTTCCTTTTCCTAATCCTTCGGGCATATATAAAAGAACATTATCTCCATTTTCACTCAATCCAATAACTTCCATGCCTGCATTACCAGCATTAATTGGTGCACCAATTGGACTAGCTTTCATATATTCGCCATTAATAACTCTCGAAATATAAATGGAATTATTATAACTTCCGTTTTCCATTTTTTCTGCATTTTTTTCTGGACGTTTTGTGTTGTATAATAAAAAAGACTCATTTGATGTCACAAATGGATAATAATCGCTGTATTCGGAATTGATATTAGAACCTAAATTTTGAAACATTACATCAACTGGATACTTCATTAACTCTTTAGCATTAATGCAATGTTGTATTTGCAAATCAGCATCTACTAAATTAAAAACAGTGCCTTTAGCTTCGGCTTTAAATTTTTTAAAAGTAATAATCGCATCATCAAAACGATTAGCAAATTGATACGCTCTCCCTAATAAATAATCCGTATTTGGATCATGTTTTTCTTTACGAGATACAATTTCTAAATAAGCTACCGCTTTACCTTTGTTCGTGTTATTGTTTAAATAACAAACTCCCACATTATAATTGTAAGATTCATTCCTTGGATCTTCATTTAACAACTGTAAATAATCCGTCAAGGCATCTTCATAGTTGCCTAATTTCATTTTATTAGCTGCCGCGTCGGGAGTTACTTTGGTTAACCCATCTTCTTGCGCAAAGTAAGAAGCAGAAAAGCAAGTTAATGCCAGCAATAAAAAACGTTTTTTCATTTCAAATTATTTTTAGTAATAAAACACTAATTTATACAATTTGTGAGAATTGACACGCTAATGTGAAAAACTGTTGAAATAGTTTAAAAAAAACACTTTCTATTTGCTTAATATTGAGTATTAAGCACTCCTTAAACCCAAAAATAATGATTCCATTTATCAAAAGCATTAGACTTACCTTATTTTGCTTGCTTTCCCTTGTGATTACTACAACTTGTTCTGATTCTGAAAAAGATAAAGACACTAGAACTGTTTTTAATTATAACGAAATGGCTGGAGTTTCCACTCTTGATCCTGCTTCGGCAAATAATACGGAGGTTATTTGGCCAGTAAACCAATTATATAACGGATTGGTACAATTAGATGATTCTTTAAAATTATCACCTTGTATTGCTAAAAGATGGATGCTTAGTGACGACGGTTTAACCTATACTTTTATCTTAAGAGACGATGTTTACTTTCATGACAATCAGTGTTTTGAAGGTGGCAAAGGAAGAAAAGTGACAGCAAAAGACTTTGTAATATCATTTAATCGCTTGTACGATGCTAGAGTAAGTAGTGCTGTATCCTTATTGTCGAATATTGATAGAACAGAAAAAACAGGATATAAAGGTTTTTTATCAACTAACGACTCTACTTTTGTAGTGTATTTAAAAGAGCCATTTAGCGCCTTTTTAGATGTATTAACCATGAAATATTTTTCGGTAATACCATATGAAGCCGTTGACTTTTATGGCCAAGATTTTAGAAGAAACCCCGTAGGAACAGGTCCGTTTAAATTCAAATTATGGGAAGAAGGCACTAAATTGGTATTATTAAAAAACGAACATTATTTTGAATTTGATGGCAAAAATCGTTTACCTTATTTAGATGCCGTTACTATTTCTTTTGTAAAAGATAGAGAAACTGCCTTTATGGAATTATTAAATGGTAAGTATGATATGTTAAGCGGAGCAGATGCCTTTAATATAAATGAAGTATTGGATAAAAATGGAAATTTACAACCCATTTATGCTGAGAAGTTTAACATGCAAAAACAAACTTTCTTAAAAACAGATTACTTAGGAATTTTAATTGATGAGAATATTGATATCGTTAAGAAATCGCCACTTAAAATTAAAGCCTTAAGAAAAGCAATTAATTACGGTTTTGACAGAGTTAAGTTAGTGAAGTTTTTCAGAAACAACATTGGTTACCCTGCAACCGCTGGTTTTATTCCTAATGGCTTACCGTCCTACAACGAAAAAGAAGTGAAAGGATATAATTATAATCCCGAAAAAGTTCGTCAATTATTAATTGAAGCTGGCTATCCAGATGGAAAAGGTTTACCTGAAATTACTTTACACACTACTGATAATTACTTAGAACAAACCGAGTTTATTCAATCTCAATTAGCTGATAATAATATTAATGTAAAAATTAGTGTAGATAAACCGGTTGTATTAAGACAAGCGGTGGCAAGCTGCGAATACAATTTCTTTAAAAAATCGTGGGTGGGCGATTATGCCGATGAAGAAAGTTTTATGAGTTTATTTTATAGTAAAAACTTTGCTCCTATTGGCTCAAACTACACACATTACAAAAACCCAGAGTTTGATGTATTATTTGATAAGGTTATTCGTGAACAAAACCGTGAAGTGAAAAATGTATTATACCAACAAATGGATCAAATGTTAATTGACGATGCGCCAATTGTTCCTTTATATTACGACCAAGTTATTCGTTTAGTGCATAAAAACATTAAAGACTTTACAACCAATCCAATGAACTTACTAAACCTTAAATTAGTTAAGAAGGAATTGAAGAAGGAGGGTTAGTATTTGTGGATGGGCGTTCCGGCGCAGAAGTGCGGGCGCCGTCAGGCTTTACGCTACAATCTTTTTTATTCGTGCCTCATAAAAAAGGATTTCCGCTGCAATCCTTAACGCAGCGTTTTGCGGCGCATGCCGCGTGAGGGATTGAGGCTTTGTTTGAGCTATTTTTAATTGTTCCGCAGGACAAGTAAAAAAGCGAGTGCCGAAAGCCCGACCCCGCTGCATCTTTTGCGGGGGCACGCCCTAAAATGCTTTTATCAACATCAAAAAAGCATCGTTAAAAACATTTTTTTAATATCCATTCATTATTAGTTATCTTTAACCTTTTTGAGAAGGTAAGAAGTTGGATATAAAGGAATTAGCCAAAATCTCAAAAGTGTTACTAAAAGCAATTAATTATGTGGAAATGTTTTTCGGGTTTATTATTAAGAAATAAAGCAGCCTTTACAACAGTTGTATTAATACTGACAGCTTTTATGGTTTATGAAACCTCAAGAGTTGAATTATCATACGATTTTGCTCAAATACTACCAGATGATGATAGCACTTATATAGAATACCAAAGCTTTAAGAAACATTTTGGAGAAGATGGCAATGTGATGGTGATGGGATTTGAAGACAAAAACCTATTTCAATATCAAAAGTTTAATGATTGGTATGAGCTCAGTAAAACCATTAAAAACATACAAGGAATTAAAGATTTAATGTCGGTTCCTACGATTTACAAATTTGTAAAAAACGATAGCTTACAAAAATTTGAATTTGTTCCATTAATACAAAAACCAATAAAAAACCAACAAGACGTTGATAGTATTAAAGCCGATTTTTTAGCATTACCTTTTTACGAGGGCATTATTTATAATAAAGAAACAGGCGCCAATGTGATGGCGATTACTTTTACTAAAAAGGATTTAAACTCAAAACGCCGTTTAGAAATTGTTGCCGAAATAAAAGTGCTAGCCGAAGTGTTTGCTAAAAAACACCATATCGAAATGCATTATTCGGGTATGCCTTATATCCGTTCGCAGGTAATGACAAAGGTGTCGCACGAAATGACTTTGTTTTTAATACTAGCTATTATTGTAACCGCTATTATATTATGGGTATTCTTCCGTTCGGGAAGTGTTGTGTTTTTCTCATTAATTATTACGGCTGTTGGTGTGTTATGGTCAACCGGTATTATGTTTATGCTAGGTTACAAAATAACCATTTTAACAGGTTTATTACCGCCATTAATTATGGTAATTGGTTTACCAAACTGTATCTTTTTAATAAACAAATATCAAAGCGAATTTGTAGCACACGGTAATAAAATAAAAGCCATTACGCGAAGTATTGAAACGATTGGCGTTACCTTATTTTTAGCAAATATTACTACTGCTATTGGCTTTGGAGTATTGTATTTCACAAAAAGTTTAATGCTAGTGGAGTTTGGTGTAGTAGCGTCGATAAGTGTTATGGCAACTTACTTTATTACACTGATATTAGTGCCTGTTATTTTACACGCTCTCCCTACTCCAAAAGAAAAACATACCAAACATCAAGATGGTAAAATTATTACCAAGGCCTTAGATATAGTTGACCATTTAGTGCAAAAACGAAGAATGGCTATATACATTACTACCACAGCTATTACGGCACTTTGTTTTTGGGGAATGACTTTTATTGACATGAATGGTTATGTAGTAGACGATTTACCTAAAAAAGATCCTATTTATACCGACCTACACTTTTTTGAACAAAACTTTAATGGCGTATTACCTTTTGAAATAGCTGTTGATACAAAAAAGGAAAACGGCTTATTTGAAAATAATGCCAAAGCTTTATATAAAATTAAAGCCATGCAAAAAATGCTGGAAGACTATCCTATGTTTTCAAAACCATTATCGGTAGTTGAGGCCATTAAATTTTCGTACCAAGCTTATAACGAGGGGAATCCTAAGTATTATAAATTTCCTGGTGTATCAGATTTAAAAACCTTATCCGAATACTCAGGATCTTTAAAAGGGCAAAATAATAAACTAGCTAAGTTTATTGATAGCACAAAACAAACAACGCGTATTAGTTATCAGGTAGCAGATATTGGTTCTAAAAAAATGAAGGAATTGATGAAGATCATTCGTCCTAAAATTGATTCTATTTTTAGTCCACAAGAGTACCATGTGAGTTTAACAGGACACAGTTTAGTGTTTTTAAAAAACAACGATTACTTATTATCTAATTTATTAGAGAGTTTATTGATTGAAATTATTTTAATTGCCATTGTGGGTATTGCCTTATTCCGTTCGGTACGCATTATTGTATTATCTAAACTACCATGTTTAATACCATTAGTAATTACTGCAGGTATTATGGGCTTTTTAGATATTAGATTTAAACCCTCAACCATTTTAATATTTAGTATAGCCTTTGGTATTAGTAGCGACGGCACCATTTATTTTTTAACCAAGTACCGCCAAGAATTAAAAAAACATAATGCAGGTGCAGCTGCCGCTATTTCGGCAGCTATTAAAGATACAGGTTTAAGCATGGTTTACACATCTATTATTTTATTTAGTGGATTCTCTATTTTCTCTGCATCAAGTTTTGGTGGCACAGTGGCATTAGGCGTATTAGTATCTTTAACGTTATTAATATCCATGTTTACTAATATTATTTTGTTACCAGCTATTTTATTATCTATTCATAAAAAATCGATGAAAAAAGAAATCATCGAAGAACCATTGATTGATATTGAAGATAGTTTGAAGTAATTAGAAATGAAAAAAATGCAAATGCTTAGCTATTTTTTAATTATTTACAAAAGATATAAGAATTAAGCGATAACACCTTTTGGGTAAAATTTGCAATATAACTCTATAGAATAGCTTCTATAAGCTAGTTAGGGGTAATATAAGACATATGATAAATAGACTATTAATAATAATTTTTCTTTTTGTTTCTATTACTTCTTGTAAAAAGGACAAGGAGACGAAAAAGATTTCAGTGGCAGGACAAGTTTTAAATGAACTGAATAACAGCCCCGTTTCAGGCATAACAATTAGCTTGAATGAATCATGTGGAAGTAGTTCCGTGGGAAATGTTTCTGGTTGGTCGACAATTGCGTCGACGACAACAGACAAGAATGGTTTTTATTCATTTAGCCTTGAAGTATCCGACTGCTCAGGATGGAAAGTAGATGTTAATGCAAGTCCTAATTACAGTTCGCAGTATTCTACTAGTTGGTTCAACGTCAAGCCAAATGAGCAAGTTAATAAAACAACTCTTTTATACCGTAACGCGACACTAATAGTAACAGCTACCACAAGTAGCCCACTTGGACCTAATGACGACTTCTTCATGAATCTCCCCGGAATTGGATGCAGATGTTATTATGAAACTACAACACGTGCAAAGGGTGGTTTTTATAATGAAATTACGTGGACGGTTAAACGCAATAATGTGACAAATAGTTTTTCAGACACCGTATTTTGTCCATTTAATATCAATAGAACTTATACAATAAACTATTAATACTACCTACCCCTAACACAAACTCAATGCAAATCAAAAAAAGCGAGCATTCACGAGTTAATTATACTCCAAAAGAAAAATAAAATTTAAACGAAACTAGTTCTCAGAAATAGAAATCATTTGAAAAGGTAAATCAACCATGCCTTCAAAATTTTTACCAGCGGCTAAAATATCTTCATCGTTTTCTTCATAAATCCAATTAATAGTTACTGGCGAGCCTTTACCCTTATTAAATTTTTCTAATTTCTTAAAAACACTTAATAAGCATGCAGAAGAACTACTGTTATAATATTCTAATTGAATATTTAAAATAGTGGCATTTTTGGGATTAGGATCCGCTAAATATTTATCTAGGGCTTCAAACAAAGGATTGTAAAATTCAATAGAATTTTCAGGGATTGAACGACCCGAAATATTTAATTCACCTTTCTTTAAATCAAATTTAATTGTTGGTGTATTTGATGTTGCTTCTATCGAGTATTTGTCCATCTGTCTATTTGTTTAGTTTAATCTATCCTTTGCAGGAATTTTAATATTTCAAATTTAAAAAATATTTGTTATAAAAGTATAAAATACTAGTGAAACTTAAATAAAAACAAGTAAAAAGCTAGTTTAACTGAGCAAACAATTCCTTAAGTTCTATTTCCGTTAAATCGCGCCATTCTCCAATTTTAAGCTTATTTAATTGAATATTCATAACACGAATTCGCTGAAGTTTAATTACTTGATAATCAAAAGCATTACACATTCGACGAATTTGTCTATTAAGTCCTTGAGTTAAAATAATTCTAAAAATCCGTTTCGAATTTGGCTCTCTCGAAACCACACAAGGTTTTGTTTTTACTCCTTGAATTTCGATACCTTCCGAAATTTCCTTCAAAAAAGCAGTTCTTACTGGTAAATTCAAAGTAACAATGTATTCTTTTTCGTGTTCAAATTTCGAATTACCAATTTTATTAATAATTTCTCCATGGTTGGTCAATAAGATTAATCCTTCCGAATCTTTATCTAATCGCCCAACAGGATAAATTGCTTGCGAATGACCAATGGCATCAATGATATTGTTTTCGATTTTTTCGGAAGTACATTCAATACCTTTTGGTTTGTTGTAAACAATGTAAGTTGGGATAAACTCTTTTTTCTTAAGTTCTTCGCCATCAATTAAAATAACATCGCCCTCTTTTATTTTAGTGCTAAATGTGGCTACTTTTCCATTTACGATTACGCGTTTTGCATCAATTAAATCATAAGCCTTACGACGTGATGTATAACCAGATTGACCTATGTATTTATCTACTTTCATTTTCAATTTTGTTTATGATACCATATTTCGTAAGTTACCCTGAACTTGTTTTAAGGTCTCTGTCCTGCAATATTAAAACAGATGCTGAATCAAGTTTAGTATAACCTCAAAATTATTTCTTTTTCTTCTTTTTAGCCTTGTAAGCTTTATCTTCTTTTTCAGCGTCGGCTATTAATTTTTTCCAATTATCATTTACGTCATCTGTTAGTGCTAAGGTTTCACTATAATCAGCCTTATCTACTTCTAGTACAGTAATTTTTTTATCCATAAAGCTTTCGATTTCATCTAAAACAGGTTTTTCTTCGGGACTACAAAACGATACGGCTACACCTTTGTTATTTCCACGCCCTGTTCGCCCTACTCTATGCACATAGTTTTCGGCTACATCTGGTAAATCATAATTCACTACATAATCTACATTGGCAATATCAACTCCACGTGCACTAATATCAGTAGCAATTAATAATTTAAAATCTCCATTTTTAAATCCAGTCATTACTTCCAACCGATTTTCTTGGTCTTTACCTCCATGCATGGTTTGACTTTTAATACCAACACGGTTCATAGCTTCAAACACTCTTTCTGCCCGCACTTTGGTTCTTACAAAAACTAATATTCTACTTTCAGGATTTTCATTCACAATACGTTCTAAAAAGAAACGCTTATCATCCATACTCACAAACATCACGGAGTGGGTCACATTTTTTGAAACGGGATCTTTTGGTGAAATTTGAATACGAATAGCATTGCGAACTAAGGAATAAGCTAGTTTCTTAATTTTCTCATTAATGGTTGCCGAAAAAAATAAGGTTTGACGATGACGTGGTAAATATTTAATTAAATCTTCGATATCTTTATAAAAGCCTAAATCCAACATTAAATCAGCCTCGTCCAATACCAACACTTTAATATCTCTTAATTTTAAATAACCTTGATTTACCAAATCAAACACACGACCCGGTGTGGCAATCACAATATCAACTCCTTGGTGTAATTTTTCAATTTGAGGATCTTGATCAACGCCACCATAAATAGCCAAGGTTTTAACGTCGGTGTATTTACCCAATTTATCAAACACTTCGGTAATTTGAATAGCTAACTCATGAGTGGGAACCATCACAATTGCTTGCACACCATCTCCTATGCCCGCTTTTGTAATTAAATGTAAAATCGGAATTGCAAAAGCTGCTGTTTTGCCAGTTCCTGTTTGCGCAATGGCCAACACATCTTCGCCATTTAAAATATTGGGAATGGCTTTAAACTGAATATCAGTTGGACGTTTAAACCCTAACTCTTGCAAACTTTTTTTCAGCTCAGGTAAAATATGGTATTCTTCAAATTTCATAGATGTACAATATTGGTAAAGATAACAGAAATTAAACGTATGTATACTTCACTTTTTTAATTTATAGTTATTGTTTTCCTTATAAGTAGAATTAAAATTAGTATCCAATTTATTAAATATTATCAGACAGGTAATAATTTTTTTTCGATAAATCTTACATATTCTAATATTGTAAATGTATTTTTAGACGCACTATCATCATTTATGGAACTATTAAACAAAGAAAACACAATCAATGAAGCCAATTCGATTATATCAGACTATTACACGATAAAACTTAATACTTATAATATAATTGAAGTAAGTTGGAATAATAAAATTGAAGAGGTTGATGTGGTTCATCTTGAACATTTAAGAAATTCAATAAAAATATTAGGCAAAGGAAAAAGGATGTTACTATACGTTGATACTTATAGTTTTATGTCCATTACACCCGAAGCAAGTAAATATACTACTACTGAAGATGCCTTTAAATATTGTTTGGCTAACGCAGTTCTCATAGATTCTCTTCCCAAAAAAATAATTTTTAATTTTTATTTAAAAATATATCCTCCATCTGTTGAGACAAAAGGATTTAATACTAAGGAAGAAGCATTAATTTGGCTTAAAAATATAAATTCTTAATTTTATAAAAGCATCTAAAGCAATCTTAACTAAAAAAAGAAACACTTTATCATTCAAAAAATAGATTTTATCGAAAATATTTTTGTAATTTAGTCTTTACTAGAACTACAAAGATGCATTCGAGAAATAAAAATACAGTAAGTTTAAAAAAAGAAATCCCTGAGGCCTTTATTGTAAATTTAAATGAGGATAACATCATTGAAGTTGAATGGAATCCAAACATAGATGAAATAAAAAAAGAACATTTAGTTCTTTTAACAAGCATCATAAAAGACTTAGGACATGAAAAAAAGATGCTAGTATATATCGACACCTACAACTTTATGTCCATTACTCCAGAAGCAAGAGCTTACGCTGCCACCAAAGAAGCAAGTGAATTTACACGAGCAAATGCTGTTTTGGCAGATGCTTTATCAAAAAAATTATTATTTAATTTTTTTGTAAAGATTAATAAGCCTATCGTTCCTACAAGAGGTTTTAGTAGTAAAAAAGAAGCTATCAGCTGGCTTAAATCACAATTGTAATTGCCTCTTTATTTTATTTTTGTAACTAATTGTTACGTAATTGCGTTATATCTAGTAAATCCACTTTTTGTTTTACCTAAAACTATTTACTATGATAAAAATTATCTACTACACCATTTGTATTACAGCTCTTCTTTTTATTGGCTATTCGTGCAATGCCCCGCAAGCAAATAATAGTAATACAGCGTTAGCAACAGAATCAACCGTGAGAGCTCCAAAAGAAGAAACTCCTTTTGTTAGAGAAGAACAAAAAACGGAACAAAATAAAACTGTTAGTCGGATCCAAAACAGAAAAGTAGTAAAGGATTCATTAAACGAACAAAAAGTACATTATACTATAAGCGATGAAATTATTGATTCACTTAATAAAATTGTTCCACTTTACGATAAAGAATCCTATAATCAATTAGCTATTTCCTATTTCTCAACACTAGCAGATTCGTTACATGGACGTTCGTACTATGCAGATAACTCCGACGCGGTGATGTTATCTGTGATGGAAGTTTTAACCTCTAGAATTAACGAAGGAACAGATATCGTATTTTTAGTAGATAAAACGGGTAGCATGGACGATGATATTGAAAACGTGAGAAATAGTTTAAACATGATTATGGATTACCTATCCAAGTTTAATAATGTAAAAGTAGCCATGGCCTATTATGGTGATAAAAATTATCATCACAATTTATGGTATAATAGAACCAACCTAACTAACAATGTGCGAATTATTAAAGATTTTATGGAAACCTATTCTACCATTGGGAATCCTGACGTGGCGGAATCTGTAAATGATGGTATTGTAAGAACCGTTGAAGAAATGAATTGGACACCAGGAAACAGACGATTAATGTTGGTTATTGGCGATGCTCAATCACAACTTCCTCCCTACTCTGGTTACAGCCCATCACAAGTGATTCGCAAATGTGATTCGATGCAAGTAAAATTTAATTTATACCCCATTATCATTGCTAGCAAACAAACCTTTGTAGAAAAAATACATGAGAATAAAGAATTTGCAAAAGTGTATCCTAATCCTGCTAATGATTATTGCCATTTAAAATTACCAGGAAACGAAACTATTTATTATGAAATTAACGACATGACAGGGAGAAAAGTTTTGAGTTCGAATTCAAATTTAGCAAGTGTTAATATTCAAGTAAATCATTTACCAAGTGGCACCTACTTGATTCAAATTTATAATCAAGATTATTCTAAGTTTTACAGTAAGCCTTTAATTATTCAGCACTAAACTATTCTATCTAAATAAAACAGTAATAAATCGTAATGTGTTTTATATTCTCTTTCGTAACCTGATGTATGATAGTCTTTTGGACTTGCGTACGTTAGGTTTTCGAAATTAGACAGTAAGTGATTAAAATTTTGTTCACTTATTTTATTTACAAAAACATGTTTGTTACCCTCTAATAATTTATAGATGTCTAAAGATGATTTATGAATGGAGGCATTTTTATAGTTTTTGATTTCGAGAATAATATCGTTGATAAGCATATTACAAACATACAAAAGCTACTCGACTTCACTCTGTGTCGACAACAAAAATTTGTAACAAAAACAAAGCTTAGTATATTTAAACAATTAATTTATGAATCTTTAAATCAATCATATAAAATGAAAACAGTAATTACTTCCGAAAATGCCCCATTACCAATTGGCCCATATAGTCACGCAAACATGGTTCCTGCATCTGGCAACATGCTTTTTGTATCAGGACAAGTAGCTAAAGATGCTAAAACAGGAGAATTAATTTTAGACGATATTAAAAGCGAAACGAAAAAAGTGATGGAAAATGTATCTGCCATTTTAAAAGATGCTGGTATGGATTTAACCAATGTTGTAAAGACAACTATCTTTATGAAAGAGATGAACAATTTTGCAGCTATGAACGAAGTTTACGGTTCGTTTTTTACAGGAAACTTCCCTGCACGCGAAACCGTTCAGGTATCACGATTACCATTAGATGTGAATGTAGAAATTTCGGTAATAGCTGTTAAATAAAGCTATTATGCAATTTCCTTTATAAGTCCTGATCGTCTTAATAAGGCTTTAGGATCTGCTTCTCTGCCTCTAAATCTTTTATATAAAATAGAAGGATGCTCGCTGCCACCAGCAGACAATATATTTTTATAAAATGCTGTAGCTACTTCTTGATTAAAAATCCCTTTTTCTTTAAAAGCTTCAAATGCATCTGCATCAATGACTTCTGCCCATTTGTAAGAATAATATCCTGATGAATAGCCTCCCGGAAAGATATGAGAGAACGAACAAGACGTGGATGTTTCGGGAACAGAAGGCATTAAATCTGTTTTAGCAGTCACGCTTAATTCAAAGTCTTTGACGCCTGTAATATCTTTTGGATTTTGGCTATGCCAAGCCATATCCAAAGTTGCTAAGCCAATTTGACGAATGGTGGCTAAACCACTTTGAAAGTTAGAAGAATCCACAATTTTTTGAATATAATCCGCTGGAATAGCTTCTCCAGTTTGATAATGTTTGGCAAATAAATCCAAACACTCTTTTTCATAGCACCAGTTTTCTAAAATTTGTGATGGCAACTCTACAAAATCCCAATACACGCTAGTTCCTGTTAAGCTTCCATACTGACCATTAGCGCACATACCATGAAGTGCATGTCCAAATTCATGAAATAAAGTAGTCACTTCATCAAAGCTTAATAAAGACGGTTTACTTTCTGTTGGTTTCGTGAAATTGCAAACGATAGAAACATGAGGTCTAACATTTTCTCCATTTTCTATTTTCTGATTCACAAACGATGTCATCCAAGCACCTTGTCGTTTACCTGCACGTGGAAAAAAATCAGCATAAAACACTGCTAAAAATTCGCCTTGAGCGTTTTTCACCTCATAGGTTGTTACATCTTTATGATATAAAGGGATATCATGACGTTGAATAAATGTAAATCCGTATAATCGTTTAGCTGTTTCAAAAACGCCTTCAATCACGTTTTCTAATTTAAAATAAGGACGTAATAATTCATCGTCAATGGCGAATTTTTCTTTCTTTAATTTCTCAGCATAATAAGGTATATCCCATTTTTTTAAATCCTCAGGTCCATTATTTTCTTTGATGTAGGCTTTTAATTCTTCTAATTCCTCTTTAGCAAATGGCAAGGAATTATCTAATAGGTTTTCTAAAAACGAAAAGACTTTAGTTGGCGATTCAGCCATACGCTCTTCTAATACAAAATCAGCATGCGACTTATAACCTAATAAAACAGCACGTTCATGACGCAACAGAGCAATTTGCTTTAAAACCTCTTGATTATCATGCTCATTATTTTTAAATGCTTTAGAGCCATAAGCTTTAAACATCTGCTCTTTTAATAGTCTATTTTCTGAGTAAGTCATAAAAGGGCCGTAGCTTGGATAGTCTAAGGTAAATACCCAAGCATTTTCTTTTCCTTTTTCCTTAGCTGTCATCACTGCTGCTTCAATAATTCCGTCTGGTAATCCAGATAAATCAGATGCATTTGTAATGACTAATTCAAACGCATTACTTTCTGCCAATACATTTTCACTATAAGTTAAAGAATATTGAGATTTTTCTTTATCAATGATTCTTAATTTATCTTTTTGTTCGGCATTTAATTTAGAACCATTACGAACGAAACCTTTATATGTTTTGTCTAACAATGTGCCTTGCTCAGGCGTAAGATTTAGTGTATTTTTAATAGTATACACTGCCTCTACTCTTTTAAATAAAGCATCATTTAAAATAATATCGTTTGAGTAATCACTTAATTTAGGAGAAATGACTTTAGCTAAAGCTTGCATTTCCTTTGAAGTTTCAGCTAAATTTAAATTAGAAAATGTAGTGCTAACCATTTCTAATAAAGCACCTACTTTTTCTAAAGCCTCAATGGTATTAGCAAATGTAGGAGCATTGGCATTATTAACAATAGCATCAATTTCAGATAAGCCTTGTTTAATGCCTTCTTCAAAAGCTGGAAGATAATCTTCGACAGAAATTCTATCAAAAGGAATCGTATTAAAAGGTGTACTAAATTTTGAAAGGAATGGATTACTGCTCATAAACTCGGTTTATTAAATTGTATATAGGCAAGATACAAAGTAAATGAACAATGGTTTAACAAATATGAAGAAAAAAAGTGCTTCTTATTTATTCAAAATAAGTTACAAAAATGTTATCGAAACAAACATCTTTACCTTATGCAACTTTATTTAACCTCATTAATATAAGCTGCCCCCGCATTTAATATTGGATATTTTTCATGTGCATTTTCCTTTTCAAAACGAGATCCAATAATGACTGTTTGATTATAGACAGAAACAGAAAAAGCAAACTTATCCCAAACAGAACGCTGAGGAGACGTTATCTTTTTAGTTTCAATCCAATCACCATTTTTATTTTTCTTAAAAATATAAGCCGCTCCGCCATAACGGTTATCTGGCAAATTTTCAACATCTAAGGCATCTCCAAAAGCCCCCACAACTAGCAAACTATCAGATAAACTCATGCACATCCCAAAATGCATATCTGCCTTTATATCTTTAGCTGTTATTCGCTGTTTAAAATTGATAGTGTTCTTTGCATCTATTTCATAGATGTGAACTGAACCTGCACCTAATAAATGATTTTTTCTGAAAATTAAAGTATCTTGATTATCAACTAATGAATCATTTCTTTCATAACTGCCTGTTGCTCCAATACAAATTATATTATTTTTAATCGCAACTGAACTTCCAAAATCAACATCCGATTTATTACTAGCCGATATTTTTTTTAATAACTGCCAAGTGTTGTTTTTACTTAATTTATAAACAAAAACTTTCTCCGAAGCCGAACCAATAACAATCAAACTATCTGAAATAGATAAATCTCGACCAAAAAATTGAATGCCTGTCTCGGGACATTTTATAATATGCTTTTGTGTCCAACCACCAGCATTATTTTGTTCGTAAACATAAACTGCCCCTTTTGTTTTTGAGTCGGCAAACAATTTATGAGTTGCGCTAACAACTAACTTCTTCTTATATAAAAAAACCTTGGATCCAAAATTATCACGCATAGTTCTATCATTTAAAATGATTTTCTGCGTTTTGTTCCATTTACCTAACTTATCTAACTTATACATATAAACCGCTCCCATACGATTCAAAAAATCAGAATTTTCATTGATAGTATCATCTCCATCACAACCAATAGCTAAATAATTATCATACATACTAGCAGATCCTCCATAAAAATCATACTTTTTTGGCTTATCAGGTAAGAGTAATTGTGTTTGTATCCAATTTCCTTTTGCAGTTTTTGTAAAAATATAAGCACCACCACCACTTTCTAACAATTTATGACCAGTTAGTTTTTTTGCTCCTTTCAACGGCGTTGAAACCACACAGTAATTTCCGTAAATGGAAGTTGACCAACCAAAACAATCGCTTTCTGCCCTATCGTCAGCGACAATTTTTATTAATTCGGTTTTTGTTTGAGATTGAGATACTTTTAATAAAAAGCATGCAAACACTATAAAAAAATATTTATTCATACATGAATTTTTATTTATAATGTTAAAGCAAAGTTAAGTTACAATACCACTGAAGTATTACTCACTTTACGATATAAAAAGGAAGTATAAATATGGCGACGTGCAAAACGCCCTTGAGAATCGGCATTTACCAATTTAATATACGTGTTTTCGGGAACCGAAAAGTATTCGTAGCCACTACCATCCTGAAAATCAATACGTAAACGCTTTCCTGTAAATGTAATATCAGCTATGGCAGAATTATTAGTTGTATTATTATATTCTTCAAGCATTGCTTCAATAGTTTCGGGAGCAATACTCACTAAAAAATGATAAGCTTCAATGATTTGTTTGCTTTTTTCCTCTACTTCTAGTTTTAAGGCTTCGTTATCCTGAATTCTATCAGGATGATATTCTTTCATAAAATTACGATACACGCTTTTTAATTCACTCAGGCTTACCGCTTTATCAACCCCTAAAAGCTTTCTGTATTCTATAACTTTTCTCATTTTGTAATTTTTGGCAAAGATACATCAAAATCAAGAACAAAAAACATAAAACATAGCTTAACATTTTTTTATAGTGGCTTAAATACTCATTATGTAACTTTATACTTCATTATTGTATTATAATTACATGAAACTAATCATTTATATAATCTCACTGTTGAGTTTTACATTGACCTCTTTCACAATTACTAAATTTTCAGATAAACATTTCCTTTTTCAATCAAGCGATAATATCCCTGAAATGAACAAACAAATAATTGATTTTGTAAAAACAAAAATCAATAAAAAAGTGAGGACTGGCCAATGTTGGGATTTAGCTGCCGAAGCTTTACTGTTAGTAAATGCCAAATGGGATATGAATTATAAATATGGGAAAGAAATTAATTA
This sequence comes from Bacteroidia bacterium, assembly GCA_044238845.1. Taxonomy (GTDB): domain Bacteria; phylum Bacteroidota; class Bacteroidia; order B-17B0; family Aurantibacillaceae; genus UBA4416. Next base: position 37,400 of record JBIICN010000008.1, on the reverse strand, counting down.
TAAAAAAGAGCCTATTTACCCTGGCGATATTATGCAGTTTGAAAACGTGGTCTTGAATTATGAAAAAGATGGAAAAAAGTTCACCGAAAAGATGCCTCATCATACCGCCATTATTTTTGAAGTAATCGATAAAACCAATTACATGATTGCTCATCAAAATAATGGTTATTCTGGTAAAAAAGTAGGAATTAGTCCACTAGATATCGCAACTTTAACAAAAGGAAAATTTAAAATTTATAGAGCAGAGAGATAATATAATTATCCTTTATACCTCGCCACATAAATAATATTAGAAGTCAATTTGGTTGTATCTAATACTTCTAACGACAAATGTGGATATTTTGCAATCGTATCTTTAATCAAAGTACCACTCACAAAATGTAGCCCATCTGTTTTAGTTTTATTAAAACCAAATACTTTGGTACTCATAAACTCGGTGTACCAGGTTCCTTTTTGTCGATTAGCAATGTCTTTATCAGCATCTCTAATGACCAATACACCGCCGTTTTTTAATTTAGATACACAATTATCAATCACTTGAATTTGTTGTTCTTCTTTTAAATAATGTAAAACATCGCTAATAATAAATCCATCCGCTTGAGGAAAATCATAAACCGTTACATCTCCCACTGCAAAAGACAATTTATCTGATTTATCCACACAGTTGTCGGCCACTTCAATTTTCTCATCATCATAATCAACTCCTAAAATTTCACGCTGACGACCTTTAAGCATTAACATATAAGGTAAAAAGCCGTAGCCACATCCAACATCAACAATCTTACCTGTTTTAGGCATTAAGCTTTCAAATAGTTGGTAATTGTTTTCTAAGCCAGTTTTAATACGGCAATACCATTCTAAAACAGGACCCTTAAAAATATAATTACGAATTAACCGAGCACGGAAATAATTAACGGTTTCTCTTTCGTCTTTCAATAATTGATATTCGTGACGCATTAATTTACAAATTGCTTTGGAACGCTCTTGATAGGTGCCCCCAAAAGATGTATCAGTTGGTTTTATTCTATCTAATATCTTAACCGCTAATGAACCATCTTTAAAATGAAAATCACCTTTAGTTACAGTATCTCCTGCTCCATGCAATAATAACGGAACAATATCTAATTGCATTTGCTCTGCTAATAAAAAGGCTCCTTTATGAAAACGTAAAATATCACCCGTAACACTGCGAGTTCCTTCAGGGAAAATTAAAATAGAATAACCTTGTTTTACTAGTTCGGTTAACGAAGGAATACAATTTTCATAACCATCAGATGCTCGATAATAATCAGCTTTCTTCACAATCCAACCATAAAAGGGAGAATTATATACCCAATCGTTAGTAAACACAACAATCTTTGGATATAACTGCAACGTTAAAGCTAAATCAATATGCGATTGATGATTTGAAATGATAATTGCAGGTTTTTGAAACGTTTCGTTTTGAGTATTAATAATACTTTTCTTCACATTAAAGAAACAAGATAAAATAAAACGGAAGGTGTACATAATGATATAATGAAATATCAATTTACGAGTGGCTGTTTTAGCAGGGAAAATAGTAAAGAGAATAATACCACAAATCGTAATTAATAAAGACCCTATTAAGAATCCTAAAAATCCAACGATTGTAATAAAAATATATTTAGCAGAATACGGCAACAATCCTCTTTGTCTTCTACTTAAAATCATCCAATTAAACAACAATGGTTGAACGATGAAGGAGATAAACACCACGCATACCATTCCAATTAAAGTAATCAACGCAATAGATTGTAAGGCAGGGTGTTTGGCAAATACCATTACTCCTATTCCAATAATGGTAATTAAAGCTGATAAAAGAATAGATGATTTAAATGAGTCCAGATTTTTCTTACCAAACTTATATTCGTTCAATAATCCATCCATAATAAAAATACTGTAATCATCGCCCAAACCAAAAATAAAGGTCGAAATGATGATATTGATGATGTTAAACTTAATACCACATAAGCCCATGATTCCTAAAATCCACAACCATGAAATTAGCATTGGCAAAAAGTTAATCACAGCTAATTCAATACGGCCATGGTTTAACAACATAAAACCAAATACTAAAATAGAAGTCAGTAATAAAATGGTGTTAAAATCAGAACTAATAATGTCAACAAACTTGGCTGTTAAATTTTGTTTATCAAATACAACGATGTTTGGATTAGATTCGAAAGCCTGATAAATTTTTTGACGATTTTCCGCATCTACTTTTACATGACTAATAATAGAAGGTTTACCATCAACTTTTCCTATCCATTCTTTAAACAAGTATTTATTCAAGGAATCAGAGTCGTCTTTTGATAAAGACTTAACTTCGTTATCCAATAAATTATAAAACGTTTGAAAAGCAGATTCTTTAAATTTGAAATCTGCTCCAGCTGCAATTAAATGCTTACGAATGCTATCTTTTTTAGACGTTGTAAAGAATTGATTCCATCTGTCAATACGCGTTTGTTGTTCTTTTTCTGAAATAAATAAAGCACTGACTGACGAATATTTTTTGATTAAACCTTGTTCTTTTAAAGCGTCCAATTTTCCGGAAACAATCGTGTTGTTATCTAAAGCTTCGTTTATGTCTTTACCATTACTAAACACATACACCGAACGTGCGGCAAAATTATTGACTTCATCTAAGTGTTTTTCGGCGTCACGTGTTTCTTTGGTCATGAAACTCATTTTGTTCATATCACTTTCAAACTGAACATCACCTGCAAAAAAAGTAAATAATAAAGTCAGCAAAAAAGCCGAAATAACAATGACTTTATTTTTATCAAAACGATAAGCCGTAAATCTATCTATAGCCGAATGTTTGGTATGCTCATCTTCAATAACAACTTTATCTTTTCTAAAACTAAATTTTAATAATTGAGGCAATACAAAAATAGAAAACAACATAGCTCCTATTAATGAAAAGGCAGCGAACAAACCAAAATCGTGTAAGGCTTCTGATTTGGCAAATAACAAACTTAAAAAGGCACCAACTGTTGTTGTGCAACCAATCAACATAGGAACCGTTAAATCTTTTAAAACTGTTTTTACATCTCGCGTGTACTTGTAGTGTGTAAAAAAGTGTAGCGAATAATTAATGGCAATACCTAATACTACGGCGCCTGCTCCAATGGCAATTGCGGACACAACACCTTTTAATAAAAACAAAAAGCTCAAGGCAAACACCATCCCAAAACCTACTGGAAATAAAATAAAAATGGTTACCAATGGATTTTTAAAATACAAGCCTAGTAATAAAGCAATTACTATGACTGCAATACTAGACGTGTAAATACTATCTTTTCGTAATTGATTTGCGTTACCCGCCGAAACTACACAAGCACCAAAAGACTCCACTAATACATTTTCAGAAGTGAATTTATGACATGCGCTATCTACAACTTCTATTAGTCGTTTATTTCCTTTTGTATCATTTGGTAAATGAGAAGGAGTAATAAACAATAAAACATGTTTATGATCTTTGGTAACAATGTGATTATTATAGGTTTCAAAATTTTCATCTAATTGAATGTTTTGAAGTTTCTTTAGAGCTATTGGCGTAAAGTTTAAAGGGTCACGTTGAATGAATTTACCAAGTACAACTCCTGATGGTGATAAAAGAGTTGCATAATCTCTTTCAATCGTTGCATCAATACTATCTTTTAAAGTAAGATTAGAAATTTTAATGTAATCCTTCTCTTCCAAAAACAATGGCAGGTTTCTATAAAACAAATCATACACTTGTTGCATTCTGTCGTCCGACAATGTGTATGTTATATCTAAATAATCATTCGAAGAAACTTTAGTCAATACTTGACTATAAACAGAATCTGTTTGATTAATTAACTCATCTATTTGTTCTCCGTTTTTAACTGAGCCGTGAACAATTAATTTATCTTTTGATTTTAAATTATCTAAAATAGAATTTACAGATTGTGAGTTTTTATCGGAAGGAACAAAACGGGTAATATCTTCTTCTAGTTTAATTTTAGAAGCAAAATAGCCTAATACTCCACAAGCAAGTAATATGAGAATAATAAAAACCGCTTTTCGTTTCTGAAAAAAGGAATATATTAAATACGAAAGGTTAAACATAGGGTTTAAAGATAGCAAAAAAGGGCTTTTTACTATAAAAATGACTGAATTTTGTGGATAAATTCAGTTTTTAAGGCAGATAGCTTTTGAGCATTGTATGCTTAATAAAAACATAACCAAAATGTTTATTTCAAATAAAAAAATTGTAAACTTGAACATCATCAGTATGTTAATGATGATACTAAAATTATTATATATGTCCATTTTAATAGCAGATAGCGGCTCTACCAAAACCGATTGGGTTTTATTAAATAATAACAATATCATTATTCAATTTCAAACCATTGGATTTAATCCCTATTTTCAAAGTAGTGAAGATATTTATACAGAAATAAAGAATAAGTTAATTCCAGTTCTTCAGGATCAGTTACACTCTATAAAACACATTGCTTATTATGGAGCTGGTTGTTCAACACCAGAAAAAATCCAAGTAGTTAAACAAGGTTTATACTTAGCATTTGGCAATATTCAATCTGAAGTTAATCATGATTTGTTGGCAGCTGCAAGAGCTTTATGCGGCAAAGAAAAAGGAATAGCATGTATTTTAGGAACAGGAAGTAACAGTTGCCTATACGACGGAAAAGAAGTTACTGAAAACGTGCCTTCAGTTGGGTATTTATTTGGAGATCATGGCAGTGGAGCAACTATAGGGAGAACATTTATACAACATTATTTTGATGGCAAGCTACCTATACATTTAATGAAAGCATTTGAAAATGCAGGTTATCATAGAGAAGTGATTTTAGAAAACGTTTACAAAAAACCTATGCCGAGTAAATACTTAGCAAGTATTGTAAAATTTCTGATTGAATATAGCAACGATAGCTACATTAAGAATTTAATTACAAATTGTTTTCTCGATTTTTTTGACGCTCAGGTATCAAAATATACAAACGCTAAAAGTTTGCCAGTAAACTCCGTTGGTTCTATAGGTTATTATTATAAAGAATTATTGGCTAATGCGGCCAAAGAAAAGGGTTTTACGATTGGCAATGTTATTAAATCACCCATCGATGGTTTAATTAAATATCATAACTAATGTCTATTTTCTTAATTCCTTTAACTGCTTTATTAGCATCAATTTTAACGTTTTTTTCTGGCTTTGGTTTAGGAACTATTTTACTGCCAGTATTTACCATTTATTACGATGCGCCCATAGCTGTTGGATTAACAGCAATAGTTCATTTTTTAAATAATGTTTTTAAAATTGGATTAGTATATAAAAATATTAATTGGCAAGTTGTTTTGAAATTTGGAATCCCTTCATTACTAGCGGCTATTTTGGGAGCCTATTTATTAAAATTAATTTCTAATCAATCTATTATTTTAGGTTCTTACCAATTAAACAATCATACATTTTCCATCAGTTTATTTAATATTATCATAGGTTTACTCATTATATTCTTTTCGTTTTTTGAAGTAATTCCGTATTTCAAAAACTTAAGTTTTAACCAGAATAAATTAACTTTTGGCGGTTTATTAAGCGGCTTTTTTGGTGGTTTAAGCGGTCATCAAGGCGCTTTAAGAAGTGCTTTTTTAATTCAACTGCAATTAAGTAAAGAATCGTTTGTAGCAACAGGAACTGCTATTGCTTGTGCTGTTGATATAGCTAGAATAAGTGTATATGCCATTACTTTTGATTTTGCAAATGTAAAAAGCAATGCCACTATTTTAATAATTGCTGTTATTGCGGCCTTTTTAGGAGCTTATATTGGCAATAAATTATTAAAGAAAACAACACTTAGTTTTTTAAAATGGTTTGTCACCATCTTTATGGTAATGATAGCTTTATTAATGATGATAGGATTCTTGGGTTAAATAATTTTATAACCAAGCAATAATATATCATCCACTTGTTCTAAATTACCTTTCCATTCATTAATAGATTTTGTAACAACCTGTTTTTGCTCCGCAAATGATTTTGTGTAAGATTCTAAAAGCAATTGCTGCATTTGTTTGTACTTATATTTTTTACCTTTTGGCCCACCAAATTGATCGGCAAAACCATCAGTAAACATGTATATGACATCATTTTCAATTAATTGAAATAATTGATTTTTGAATGGTTTAATATTATCCTCTATAAATGCGCCTACAGGTTGTTTATCAGGTATTAACTCTTGTATCTCATTATTTCTAATTAAATAAATAGAATTAAAGGCTCCTGCAAAATTCATCTTTTTAGTAGTCTTATTAATTACACAAAGTGACACATCCATTCCATCTCTTACTGCTGATTCTTGGTAAGTTTGATGTAATGATAATGTAAGATACTTATTAACTGAATCTAAAATAGCACCAGCATCCGTTAAGCCATGTTCTAAAACAGCTCTATTTAATAAATTATAGTTTACTATACTCATTAATGCACCTGGCACACCATGCCCTGTGCAGTCTGCCGCCGCAACAAATATATGTTCTGTTGTTTCTTCAATCCAATAAAAGTCACCACTTAAAATATCTTTAGGTTGATAAAAAACAAAAGATTGAGGTAATATATTACTCCATAATTTATCGGGTGGTAAAATAGCTTGCTGAATACGTTGAGCGTATTTTATACTATCTGTTATATCCTTGTGCTGTTCTTCAACAATAACACTTTTTTCCTCAATAATTTTGTTTTTTTCGGCAAGTACTATATTAGCTTTGTTTTTTTGACGCAATCCTCTAAAAATAAAAAATGCCAAACCTGCTAATAATAAAATAGCCGCTAGCGCAAAATAAATTTGAAGTGACTTATTTTTTAAACGCTCTTTTAATAAAATATTTTGTTCTTCTTGTTGCTCATTTCTGTATTTAGCTTCAATTTCAGATAAATTGCTTTTATACTTTGCATCATTTAATGAATCATTAATTCGCACATAGATATCCATAAAGTCCATTGCGCTATTAAAGTCTTCTAATTGCTCGTAAGTTTGAGCTAAATTAAAGGCTCCAATAGCTTTATCTGAAGGACCTGTAGAAGAATAATAATATTCTAATAAATATGGCTTTGCTTCTTTATATCGATCCATATTCATTAATACAGAAGCTATATTGTTCTTGATAATTAGATTATCCTTTGTTTTTAATTTAGATGCTTCGGTATAAAAAAACAAAGCTTTTTCGTTATTATTTAACTCATAATATACATTTCCTATTCCGACTAGGATACTGCTTTTGAGCTCCTCATTATTTGTATTTTTATTCGCTTCTAGCCCTCTTTCATAACACTCTATCGCTAAGTCATAAAATGATTTACCATAATAGGCATCCCCCATTTGTTTATAAACTCTTTCAATACCTGCTAAATTTTTTAACTGTTTAAATAATTTTAGTGATTTTCCAAAATATGAAATTGCTTTGTCGTTGTCATTAATTTTAATAAACAAAGCACCCATCCTACTATAAGCATTTGCAAGTTTTTCATTATCATTTAGGCTTTCGGCAATAGCAATTAAATTTTTATTAATATCAAATGCTTTTTTTGTATCCCCTAAACTTAAATAGAACTTTGTTTGATAAAAAAGAATATCATATAATCCAACTTTATCATTATTATTTAGATACAAGTCCTCCGCAATAGTCAAATATTTTTTTACAGAATCCGTTTCCTGATTTACAAAGTAAGAAATCGCTACCTGCTCAGCGGTTTTTGCAACCAATCTGCCGTTTTTAATTTGGTTAGCAATAGAATATGCCTGTTTTGAAAATTGTAAAGTAATTTGAGAATTTGAATATGTTTTACATGATTGAAGAAGTATTTCAATTTTCTTTACATCATTTGTTTCTTTTAATATAAGTTGATTAACGCTATCTATTTGAGCATTTACATAACTCACCATAAATAGGGTAATTAAAATAAAATGGCATTTTAACTTTAAATATTGTTCTTTTTCTTTCATCTAAAAAAAAAGCTGTTGCTAATGCAACAGCCTTTTATATTAATTAATAATTATGCTTGTTCTAAACAAACAGCTCTTAAATTTCCGTCTTTTGTAGTAATTAAATTATAAGTAACCACTTGATTTAGTTGGAAACCTGATTCTTTTAAATAGTTTTGAGTAAAAGGGTATTTAATACCTGATTCTGTTTCAGTTAGGCTTCCTGACCCAGTATCGTAGCTAATATCTGTAATTGTAGCTTTACAAACAGGAGAAACAGCTACTGCCATATCACCTTTTTCTGTAGATACGATATTAAAAGATACTCTAGTATTAACAGCCAAACCAATTTCCGAAGAATATGGCTGATTGTATTGAATTTCTAATTTTTCTCCTGCGTCATTCTTGTAGCCTAGCATTCCGCCATCGCCGCCAATTCTAACTTTGCCTTTTACTTTTCCCATAAATATATTTTTTAGTTGGTTTATCTTCAAATTAAGTCAAAATTTATGAAATATCAAATTTTTAACATATTAATTTTAGATTAAATAAAAAAGGCAATCCTTAACAGATTGCCTTTCAGTTCAATATAAACGACTGATTATTTTACTTGATCAACAACAGCTTTAAAAGCTTCTGGATGATTCATTGCTAAATCAGCTAATACTTTACGGTTTAAGTTGATATTTTTAGCGTTTACTTTTCCGATGAATTCAGAATAGCTCATTCCGTATTGACGCACACCTGCATTGATACGTTGAATCCATAAAGAACGCATTGTACGTTTTTTGTTTTTACGATCGCGGTACGCGTATGTTAAACCTTTTTCTAGGGTATTTTTGGCAATTGTCCAAACATTACCTCTAGCACCCCAATAACCTTTAGTTAAATTAAGGATTTTCTTTCTGCGAGCTCTACTCGCTACGTGATTGACTGAACGTGGCATTTCTTTTTAATTTTTTGATTTTACGTGGCTAATTTTTAGCGCTTTTAAAACGTAGTTTCTGGTTAATTTAATAACCGTTGTACCGGGTAATGTAAAGATTACATTGCTAATAAAAACTTGATGTTATTCATATCACGCTCATGTACTAAGCCTGATTTGGTTAACGCACGTTTTCCTTTAGTTGTTTTCTTAGTCAAGATATGACTTTTGAAAGCATGTTTTCTTTTGATTTTGCCGGTCCCAGTTACAGAGAATCTCTTCTTTGCACTAGAGTTTGTTTTCATTTTTGGCATTTTGTTTTTATTTATTTATTTGTTAGTACTCTCTTTAATTATTTTGTTTTTTTGGGAGCTAAAACCATTAACATTTTTTTACCCTCTAAAACTGGCAATTGTTCTGCTTTGCCCCACTCTTCTAATTCAGACGCAAAACGCAATAATAATATAGTACCTTGTTCTTTAAAAACAATTTCTCGTCCTCTAAAAAACACAAATGCTTTTACCTTGCATCCATCTTGTAAAAACTTCATCGCGTGATTTTTCTTAAATAAATAATCATGCTCATCTGTATGCGGTCCAAAGCGAATGTCTTTTACAACAACTTTAGATGCTTTTGCTTTTACTTCTTTTGCTTTCTTTTTTAATTCGTATAAATATTTACCGTAATCAATAATTTTACAAACTGGAGGATCAACATTTGGAGCGATTTCTACCAAATCTACCCCAATTTCTTCGGCCATTTTAATCGCCTCTTCAATCGTATAAACACCTGCTTCAATATCATCACCAACCACACGCACTTTAGGCGTATTTCTGATGTTTTTATTGATGCGATGCGCATCTTCTCTAACTCCAGGACGTTTAAAGCCTTCTCTTAATCCACGAGGACGCTTTACAACTGGTGTTTGTCCGGGTGCAACAGTACCAGGCTTTACTGGGCCTGTGTTTTTGTTGTTGTTGTTTATTGGTTTCTTAAAAACGCTAATAACTACCTCCGCTTTTTAATTATTAATTAATTGTTTTTTGTTTAAAATCATTGTCAATGTTTGTCTGTATGAGTTTTGCAAAGTCTTCAATAGTCATTGTTCCTATATCTCCTTTGCCATGTTCCCTTACTGCAACTGTTCCTTCTTCTGCTTCTTTTTCGCCAACAACTAACATAAACGGTATTTTGTTTACTTCATTGTCGCGAATTTTCTTCCCTATTTTTTCATTTCTATCATCAACAAGGCCGCGAATATCGGAAATATTTAATAATTCTGAAACTTTTTTTGCATAATCGTTATATTTTTCACTAATCGGTAAAATAGCATACTGATCTGGAGTTAACCATAATGGAAAATTACCTCCACAATGTTCGATTAAAACCGCTATGAAACGTTCTAAACTTCCAAATGGCGCCCTATGAATCATAACTGGACGGTGTTTTAAGTTATCCGATCCTGTATATTCCAATTCAAAGCGTTCAGGTAAATTATAATCTACCTGAATAGTTCCTAATTGCCATTTACGACCTAAAGCGTCTTTTACCATAAAATCCAATTTCGGACCATAAAAAGCAGCTTCCCCCAGTTCAACAACCGTTCTCAATCCTTTTTCAGCTGCTGAATCAATAATGGCTTGTTCGGCTAAAGCCCAATTTTCATCAGAACCAATATATTTCGTTTTGTTTTCAGGATCTCTTAATGATACTTGAGCTGTATAATCTTTAAAATCTAACGCATTAAAAACATATAAAACTAAATCAATCACTTTTAAAAATTCTTCTTTTACTTGATCTGGACGAACGAATAAATGCGCATCGTCTTGAGTAAAACCTCGTACACGAGTTAAACCGTGTAATTCTCCTTTTTGTTCGTAACGATAAACTGTGCCAAACTCTGCGTAACGCACGGGTAAATCTTTATATGATTTAGGAGACGATTTATAAATCTCGCAGTGATGAGGACAATTCATTGGTTTTAAATAAAACTCCTCACCTTCATGTGGCGTTTTAATAGGTTGAAATGAATCGGCCCCATATTTTTCGTAGTGACCAGAACATACATATAATTCTTTTTGAGCAATATGCGGCGTAACAACTGGCAAGTAGCCTGCTTTCATTTGTGCCTTTTGCATAAACTGAATTAAACGCTCTCGCAACATAGCGCCTTTTGGCAACCACAATGGTAAACCAAGTCCCACTTTTTCAGAGAAAGTAAATAGTTCTAACTCCTTACCAAGCTTACGATGATCTCGTTTTTTTGCTTCTTCCAATAAAACTAAATATTCTTTTAGTTCTTTATCCTTAGTAAAGGCAATACCGTAAATACGAGTTAACATTTTGTTTTTTTCGTCGCCTTTCCAATAAGCACCAGCAATATTTAAAACCTTAACCGCTTTAATAAAACCTGTGTTTGGAATATGTGGCCCACGACATAAATCAGTAAAATTACCTTGATTATATAAAGAAATGTTTCCATCCTCTAAACGTTCTAATAAATCTAACTTATAGTGATCCCCTTTATCGGTAAAATATTTAATAGCGTCAGCTTTACTGATATCAATACGTTTGTATTCGTTATTTTGACGAGCTAACTCTAACATTTTTGCTTCAATTTTTTCAAAATCTGCAGGCGTTAATGTTTCTCCATTCAAATCAACATCGTAATAAAAACCATTTTCTAATGGCGGACCAACCCAAAATTTTACATTTGGATACAGTGCCTCTAAAGCCTCTGCTAATAAGTGAGCTGATGAATGCCAAAGAGTATTTTTCCCTTCATCATCATTCCAAGTTAATAAGCTAAGTGTGCTATCTTGATTAATTGCTCTGTTAGCGTCAATTACTTCGCCGTTAACTTTTGCTGAAAGCACATTTCGTGCTAATCCTTCGCTAATGCTCTGTGCAACTTGCATCGAGCTTGTTCCTTTTGGGTATTCGCGGATGGAACCATCTGGTAGAGTTATTTTTATCATAATGTTGTTCCCACTTACAAATGTGGGTTTTAATTTAGGGGAACAAAGATATAAGTATTTTTTTAATGTGATATTATTTTTAATAGGAACGCGGATAAAACGGATTTGTGTAATTTACACAGATTAAAAAAATGAAATCTCTTTTATTTTTATACAATTAAATCGATGTTCCTGTTTTTCACAAAAGGATTTATTATTCTGAATAAATGAATAAAAGAATCTTTGTTAATACGATTTATCCGCCAAATCCGCGTTTCTATTTTCACAATCTAGATAAAAAATTAACAATTATTTTAAATTAAATGTTACAACATATAATGTTATAACTTATATTTGTATCGAAATTTATAAAAACAAAAAAAACATTTATGAAAACATCATTTAAAACATTAATAGCTGTAGCAGCTATTTCATTAAGTGCAAAAGCACAAACTAACTGGAATGTAGATGCATCTCACAGTAAATTAGGATTTGCCGTAACCCATATGATGGTTAGTGAAACAGAAGGGAAATTTAAAATTTATGAAGGAAAAGTATCTTCAACTAAAGCAGATGCAGATTTTACAGATGCTAAAATTGAGTTTTCGATTGATGCGGCAAGCATAAATACGGATGATGAAAAAAGAGATGGTCACTTAAAAAGCCCTGACTTTTTTGATGTTGCTAAATTTCCAAAAATTACTTTTGTAAGTAAATCTATGAAACCAGGAAAAGTAAAAGGTACTTATACTTTAATTGGTGATTTAACCATGCATGGTGTTACAAAATCTGTGACATTAAATGCTATCGGCGCTTCCAAAATTGTAAAAGATCCTTATGGAATGGAGCGCTATGCTTTTAAAGTAACAGGATCCTTAAATCGCAAAGATTATGGCTTAGTATGGAATGCTGCTTTAGAAGCTGGAGGTGTTGCCGTAAGTGAAGATGTAAGATTAGATATTAACATCGAGATTACAAAAGCAAAATAATCCTATTAAAATAGTTAACTTAGTCCCTAGCAAAAACTAGGGACTTTTTTTATACAAAAGCATTTTGAAATTAGAGGACGAAATACAGCAAAAAAAATTCAAAAGCATTCAACAAAAATTAATGCTTAATTTAATTTACACCACTAATTGGCTAACAGCTCAACAAAATTCTTTATTTAAAGACTCTGATATAACCTTGCAGCAATACAATGTCCTTCGTATTTTAAGGGGGCAACACCCAAATCCTTGCAGCATCAAACTTATAAAAGAACGTATGCTTGATAAAATGAGCGATACATCTAGAATTGTTGATAAACTCTATACAAAAAAGCTACTAGAAAGAAATGAATGTCCTAACGACAGAAGAAGTGTAAATGTTATTATTACAACCAAAGGATTAGAACTATTGAAATCATTAGATTACATAGACGACTTATCAAAACAAATGCTCAAATCATTATCAAACGAAGAAGTTCATACTTTAAATGAGCTTTTGGATAAGTTAAGAGATTAAGAAGCAAAGTTAGAAGTACGAAGTACGTTTTTAAAAGTATGATTTTAGAAGTAGAATAAAAACTTCCTACCTTTGCAATATATTAAACTCAATTTCATGTTAGGATTAAAATTAGAAACAGACCCTCGCTGGGTAAATATTGTAGAAACAAATATTGAAGAAATTTTAACAGATCATGCTTATTGCGAGCAAAAAGCAGCTACGAATGCATTAACCATTATGATATCATTCCCATATTATACTGATTTAGTAGAAGAAATGGTAAAATTAGCGAAAGAAGAGCTCAGCCATTTTGAAATGGTTCATCAAAAAATACAAGAAAGAGGTTTAAAACTTGGATACGAGCGCAAAGACAAATATGTGGGCGACCTTTATAAATTTATGCGAAAAGGCGACCACAGAAAAGAAATTGTATTGATTGACCGATTATTATTTGGTGCTATGATTGAAGCAAGAAGCTGTGAACGTTTTAAATTATTATCAGAAGAAATTAATGACGATGATTTAAAATCATTTTATAGGGAATTAATGATTAGCGAAGCGACCCATTACACCTTATTTATTGGTTTTGCTCGAAAATACGGCAGCCATGTTGAAGATATTGACAAAAGATGGCAAGATTGGTTAAATTATGAAGCTGAAATAATAAAAAGCTATGGTAAAAAAGAAACTATTCATGGTTAACAGATGTTTCACTCATAGGCAATTTACCTATAAGTCAATAAAATAGGGTATTAAATCTGTATTATTTTCGATTTTCATTATTTAGAATCATTATAAATACAATAAATACCCACTACTGGGTATTAACTTATTAAAATAACTTTATAAATTTGCGTAAACTTTTAAAAAACTTAAAAATGAAAAAAATTACTTTATTAGCAGCAGTTGTTATCGCTGCATCATTTGCTTCTTGCAAAAAAGATTACAATTGTGTTTGTACAGCTTCTGGTGGAACTACAACTACTTACGATTTAGGTAAAATTAAAAAGAAAGATGCAAAAGCATCTTGTGAATCAGTTGGATCTCTCTGGATTGCTGCAGGTGGTTCTTGCGAAGCTAAAGTAAAATAATTTACTTTAATTATAAAAAAAGCTGTTATCGATGATAACAGCTTTTTTTTTGAGAAAAATCGACCAAAAATTATTATTTTAATGAAAATTTTTAAATCATTAAAAATCCAAATATCAAATGAAAAAAATAACTCTAATAACAATCGCCTTTGTTTCAGTATCTTTAATTTCTTGCAAAAAAGACAGAACGTGTACTTGCGCTACTAATATTACCTCTTCTTCTGGAGTTGCCGGTGGAGTTGGATATGTTAATCCTGGCCCATTTTCATCTACTGAAAACAAAACAGTAATGACAAAAGTGACAAAAAAAACTGCTCAAACTAATTGTGTGTCAAACGAAAACACGCAAGTATTTACTGATATTACTAATGGAGATACGCAAACTATTGTTACAAAAAGAGATTGTGAATTAAAATAGTAAATGCTTAATAATGTTAAAAAGGGCTACCATTTGGTAGCTTTTTTTTTTGAACTTAAGTTAACAATCAAATAATTGGTAAATTCGTGTGCGTATTATGAAGCCTTTGTTTATTAAACTATTTTTCTTTTTTATTTGCTCAATAATGGGCTTGGTATTTTTATTTAGTGGCTACACTAAATTATATCCTATTGAGCCATTTGAATACACCTTTGTTGATTTAGGAATTGGAGGGTGGCGTCTTGCTCCTTTTATTGCTCGATTTATGATTGGATTAGAATTTTTAATAGGGTTTTTATTAATTTTTGGCTTATATATCCGCCGTTTTAGTATTAAGTTAACTGTTGCTTCTCTCATCTTTTTTTCTGCTTATTTAATTATTATAATGATGAGTAGTGGTAATAACGGAAACTGTGGTTGCTTTGGGAATGCTATTGTTATGACTCCTTTGCAAGCATTGATAAAAAATGCTGTGATGTTAGTAGTTTGTTATTTTATAAATAAATATTACGAAGGTTTTAATTTCAAAAAAGTAGGTCAATGGTTATTTGCAGTCTTATTTCTTGTCTCCTTTGCTTTGCCACATATTTTAAACTATGTTGATTTTAGCTATTCAGAAACGTATTTAACAAAAAAAGAAGATCACTATAAATTAGAATTAGATAGCGTTTATAAGTATGCTAAAATTCATAAAGCTCCAACTACTTTAAGTAAAGGCAAACATATTATTTCATTTATGAGTTTAACTTGCCCGCATTGCCGCATTGCTGCAAAAAAAATGCGTTTGATGAAAGAAAAGAATCCTAATATTTCAATGTACTTAATCTTAAACGGAGATTATGATAAACTTCAAGCTTTCTTTGAGGATACCAAAGCAAGAAATATAGATTACTGTGTGTTAAATGGGAAAAGCTTTATTTACTTAGGTGGACTCGAATTACCTTCTATTTATTTGGTAAATAACTCCGTTGTTGAAAATCGAGTAAATTACTTAATGCTTGATCAAACTGAAATAGAAAATTGGTTAGCCAAGCCATAATTTCTCTATAACATTTCTTTTAATTCTAACAATCGTTTTATTTGATTGTAGTTTCTATCTATATTTTTCATTGGCTTTTCTGATAAAAATACAGCTTTCCATTGCGCATTTAAAGCTCCTAAAATATCGGCATCATAATTATCGCCAATCATCAAGCATTCATGCTTCTGAGCATCGGTAAGATCTTGTGCTAAATCAAAAATTTTAATATCAGGTTTATTAAATCCGTGTTCTTCGGAAATAATCACATGCTCAAAAAAGGGTTTTAAATTGCTGTAATCTAATTTAATATGCTGAACCTCCTTAAATCCATTAGTGATAATATGTAATTGGTATTTCTCTTTTAAATACACTAACACATCCATTGCTCCATCAATTAAATGCGTTTTGTATGGAGATATTTTTAGGTAATCATCTGCCCAATGGTGCGCTAACTCTAAATTATCATACTTAAAATGTAAAAAAGCTTTATGAAATCGTTGATACCTTAATTCCTCTTTGGTTGTTTGCTTTAAGCTATATAAATGCCATAATTCATGATTAATGGCTTCATAAATTTCAATAAATTTTTCGAAATCCGTATCACAATACTCACCAATTTTATGTTCATTAAACAAATGCAGCAAGGCTTCACGGGAGTTTCTTTCAAAATCCCAAAGGGTGTTATCTAAATCAAAAAATATGTGCCTTATGTTTTTTATTAAGGGTAGTATTTATTCATTAACATATACTCTTGATTACCAGACTGAGAATGACAGCCAATACATTCTTTTCCTTTGAGAGTTGAGGAAATATTAGCTGTTCCATCTTGATTATAATAACCCCACACCCAACCTTTTGCATCGGCACTTGGATGCTTGGAATTTTTATACAAAACAGCATAAAGCTCCAGGTTTCCATTACTACCTAATAATTCTTTCACGATCATAGATTCTTCGGGAAAAGAAGCACCAACTTTTATCCTTCCAATTGAATCAAGTTGTCCTGCAGCAACATTGTTATACCTTGTTTTTAACAAAGGCTGTGTATGTCCGCTACCCGAACTCCTCTGCAAAGACACATTTGAGTATTTAAACCAAACATAACCATCTGTAGATTTGGCTTTATTAAATATATCTGTTTCAAAACGTCCTTCAACATTATCGAACTTACATGCTGTTATAAGGATAATTAATGAACTAATAATTGATAATATGAGTATCGTTTTTTTCATTTAATCTTCCTCTAAATTAAAATATTTAAGTTCTTTACTCAAATCTAAATAATTATACTCAGATTGTAAAGTAACACACTTCTGTAGGAAATTGTTTTTAAACTTTAGTGAAGTTTCGGTCGTTTTATTAAACAACCGATGATGATAGGCTTGATGAATTTGCAATACTCGTTCATTGATGGTATTCGTTACCTCATTAAAATAAACCTCCGAAAACTTTTTCCAAACATAATTGATGGCTTGAGTATTTGGATGTGCCATATCTGATTCAAAAAAACGATAATCACGCAAATCATCATTGACTAATTCATAAGCTGGAAAATAAAAGCAATGAGTGTTCTGTTTCACTAATTGATGAACTGATTGAATTAAAATGGCTTTACTCAAATTATTCTCTACTACTCCATCGCGTAAATGTTTCACTGGAGAAACCGTAAACATCCATTTTAAATGAGGATTAATGGATTTTACATCTTCTATTAATCCTTGAAAATCTATTATAATTTCATGATTTTCTAATAACATTTTTTCAAATAAAGCTTGAGGTAATTTATGACAATTAGCCACTATTTTTTCTTGTTGTTTGTGCTGGTATGCAAAAGCAGAACCAAGTGTCACAAATAAATAATTAGCTTTATGAAGTTCTTGATTCCATAAATCAATCAAGTGATTTAACGTTTCTAATAATTCATTTTTAGAAGTTGAATAAATTGAACTATGAGCTTCTAAAGAATACCATACTCCTTCTTTTTCAAAAACATCTTCTTCTTTAAAATACCATTTATGAATTATTCGATACAATGATGTAACAATACTCTTTGGGTTAAATACGATGCCAAATGGATTAGTATGAATTTTAAATTTCAAATCAAGCATTCTATTAGCCATGTGTTCGCTAAAACACGAGCCAAAAAACAACACTCCATCTTGATGCGTTATTTTATGCTGACTAACTGCGGGTTGAAATCCTAAATGAAATTGCATGATTAAAGATAATTATTTTTCGCTACTTGCAACTCCATTCTGAACGGAGTCTAAGAATTTTATCAGGCTTCGACTCCGCTCAGCCTGACATAAAAAAGGCTGCTCCAATGAACAGCCTTTTAAATTATATGTCTCTAATAAATTAGAAACGCTCGATTTGAGAGAAAAAGAAATTTGCTTCGATGTTAGCGTTTTCATCGCTATCAGAACCGTGAACTGCATTAGCTGCAATTGACTTAGCAAATAGTTTACGAATTGTTCCTTCGTCTGCTTTAGTTGGATCAGTTGCTCCAATTAAAGTTCTGTACTCTGCTACGGCATTTGCTTTTTCTAAAACTGCTGCAACAATTGGTCCGCTGCTCATATAACTTACTAATTCTCCGTAAAAAGGACGCTCTTTGTGAACTTCATAAAATTTACCAGCTGTTTCAGCGCTTAATTTCATGTATTTCATAG
Source organism: Bacteroidia bacterium (assembly GCA_044238845.1). Lineage (GTDB taxonomy): Bacteria > Bacteroidota > Bacteroidia > B-17B0 > Aurantibacillaceae > UBA4416. The sequence continues at coordinate 18,853 of JBIICN010000008.1, read as the reverse complement.
CTACAATTTTAAAACCAGATTGGTTAATTTTAGCTAAAATTGGTCCGATGTTGTTAGCCTCAACTGCATCGGGCTTAATCATTGTAAATGTGATATTTCCTGCCATTATATTTTTTTTAGGCTGCAAAGATACAATTATTGTGTTTATATCAAATAGTCAATTTAATCTATTTATTGGAACACGGATTTAACAGATATAGCTGATTTGCACTGATTTTTTGTATTATTTTAAATTATATGGTATCAATATAATCTTTTCGATATTTTTTCATCTATGAATATCTGCTTTACCCACGTTATCTGTGTTCCAATTTATAATGTATAACCTAGTAACTCAATTAAAAAAACTAAATTTGTGCCTATCAAATAATCATCATGCAAAAAGACTCATTTCCAAAATTCAAAGCCTTATTAAAAAAATCAAACAATATCGTTATTGTAACTCACTATAATCCTGATGGAGATGCGATGGGCTCTTCTTTGGCTCTTTATAATTATTTAGTAAAAGTTGAAAAGAACGTAACGGTTATTACACCTAACGATTATCCTGAATTTTTACAATGGTTACCTGGAAACAAAAAAGTAGTAGAATTTAGCAAAAACCAAAAAAAAGCAGCTAACATTATTGCAAAAAGCGATTTAATATTTACATTGGATTTTAATAACTATTCGCGCTTAGAAGGCTTAGGAGAATTATTACAAAACTCTACTGCAAAAAAAGTTTTAATTGATCATCACCAACAACCAGATACTTATGCAACACTCATGTTTCATGATGTAAAAGCGTGTTCAACCTGCGAACTAGTTTATGAATTTATTGTTGGTTTAGGTGGTAAAAAATTGATAGATAAAAGCATTGCCGCCTGTTTATATACTGGTATTATGACGGATACAGGTTCGTTTAGGTTTGACAGTGTGACTCCAAAAACCCATTTAATCTTAGCCGATTTATTAGCAACAGGTTTACATCCAAGTGATATTCATAGCGCTATTTATGATACTTACAGCGAAAGCCGAGTAAAATTATTAGGCTATTGCTTAACCGAAAAAATGGTAGTGATTCCAGAATTACAAACTGCCTACATGGCTTTGTCGGAAGCTGAATTAAAGAGGTTTAATAACCAAAAAGGAGATACAGAAGGAATCGTTAACTACCCATTCTCAATTAAAGGAATTACATTTTGTGCATTTTTTAGTGAAGGTGAAGGCAAAATCAAAATATCTTTCCGAAGCAAAGGTAAGTTTGATGTGAACCAATTTGCTCGTAAACACTTTAATGGCGGCGGACATATTAACGCTGCTGGTGGCAGAGGTACGATTTCTAATTTAGAAACAACTGTAAAGGAGTTTTTAAGTTTATTGCCTGTTTACAAAAAAGAAATTTTAAAGAAGTGAAAAAAATAGGAACGCGGATAAGTCTGATGGAACAGGTTTTCACTGATTTATTATTTAGATGAATTGAAAAATATCTGCATAAATCCGCTTAATCCGTCAAATAGGTGTTCCTATTAAACTAATCTTTAATAAACTTCACTTTAGCCACGGCTCCACTTTGTATTTTTACAGTTAAAACGTAAATACCAGATGTTAAGTGCTCAACTGAAATAGAATTTGTTTGAGTGGTTTCCGATAAAACTACTTTACCTAAAACATCGGTTACAACACTATTTACAGAAGTTTCATTCTCTAAATTAAAATGTAATGTTGCATTTGCAGGATTTGGATACAACGTTAAAGAATTAGCCAATGCTTCATTTTCATTAATTGCCGTTAAACTCGACAAAGTATATTTATTAAAAAATCTCCAAATCTCTTTTGATGCATTGATATCTAAATTAGTGCCTAATCCACCAAAAGGAAAACCTGGCCAAGTGTGAGTTCCTCCGATGATTTTATACAATTCAACAGAACTACCAGAGGTACCATTTAAATATCTGTAATGTTCGGCTGTACAACCATCTGTGGTGCTGCTATTTGGAACATTACTAAATGTTGCTACTGAATTACAGTTATTTTTATTTACCCAATATTTAACCACACTATCAATTGGCATGGATGTGGTACTTCCAATATATGGCACGGTTGGATCATTAGTGCCATGAATTTGCATCACAGGCACCGGACGCATTGGATGACAATTTGAACCATACTGTGTATTAAAAACACTACCAGTAACAGATGCAATTGCCGTAATTCTATTACTTAATTCACAAGCTAAGGTATGACTCATATAACCGCCATTACTCATGCCTGTTGAGTAAACTCTGTTTAAATTAATGTTATATGTCAAATCCAACGAATCAATTAAAGCACTTAAAAAGGCAATATCATTTACTAACGCGGATGATATACCTGCATTCCAAAAACGTTGTCCCGAAGAAAAAGTACCATTTGGAAACACCATTAAAAAATTGGCTGTATCGGCAATAGGCATAAAATTACTGTACAGCTGTTGTTGTTGAGCATTGCTTGTGTATCCGTGTAAATTTAAAATTAATGGTCTGGCAGAAGCGCCTGTGTAAATAGCTGGTACATATAATCTATATGAACGATATTGACCTCCAATAAAAATACTATCAATAAAAGTGGTTTGTGCTTTAGCACTAAATAACGTTAAAGTGACAATAAGAGAAAGTAAAGTTTTTTTCATCTATGTAAATTATAGTTTAGGGATTCTAAATTAGCAAAAAATAGCCAATTTGCAAGTCAAATAACTATTTAATTTCCATTAAAATCAGTACTTTCGTTCTCTTAAATTTAACATTTATGGCTAAATTCAAAAAACAAGATGCCCTTGATTATCACTCTCAAGGAAGACCCGGCAAAATTGAAGTAATTCCCACTAAACCATATAGTACTCAAAGAGACTTAACCTTAGCGTATTCACCAGGTGTTGCCGAACCCTGCTTAGAAATTGAAAAAACTCCAGAAGACGCTTATAAATACACTGCAAAAGGAAACTTAGTAGCCGTTATTAGTAACGGAACAGCTGTTTTAGGCTTGGGAGATATTGGTGCTTTAGCATCAAAACCAGTAATGGAAGGTAAAGGTTTACTATTTAAAATTTTTGCTGATATCGACGTGTTTGATATTGAAGTGGATACAAAAAATATTGACGAATTTGTAAATACTGTAAAAAACATTTCGTGCACATTTGGCGGCATTAACTTAGAAGATATTAAAGCGCCAGAGTGTTTCGAAATTGAACGTCGTTTAAAAGAGGAGTTAAATATCCCTTTAATGCACGATGATCAGCATGGTACTGCTATTATTTCTTCAGCTGGCTTATTAAATGCCGTAGAAATTTCTGGCAAAAAAATGAGCGAAGTTAAAGTGGTTATTAATGGTGCTGGCGCTTCTGCTAACTCATGTGCAAAAATGTATATTGCTGTTGGTGTGAAAAAAGAAAATATTTTAATGCTAGACAGTAAAGGTGTTATAAATAAAAACCGTACTGACTTAGATCAATACAAAACATTTTTTGCATCCGAAAATACTAAAGTAAATACATTAGAAGAAGCCATTAAAGGTGCTGATGTATTTGTTGGTTTATCAAAAGGAAATATTTTATCACAAGACATGGTTCGCTCGATGGCCAAAAACTGTATTGTGTTTGCCCTTGCTAACCCAACTCCCGAAATTAGCTATGAAGAAGCTATTGCAGCTCGTCCTGATATTATTATTGCAACTGGCCGTAGCGATCATCCTAACCAAGTAAATAATGTATTAGGTTTTCCTTTTATTTTTAGAGGGGCTTTGGATGTGCGTGCTACTTGTATTAACGAAGAAATGAAATTAGCAGCAGCTTTATCGATTGCAGCATTAGCAAAAGAAAGTGTGCCTGATTATGTGAACCTGGCTTATGGCTCTAAAAATTTAAGCTTTGGTACAGACTATATCATTCCAAAACCAATTGATAACCGTTTAATTTCTATCGTTAGTTCAGCAGTAGCAAAAGCTGCAATTGAAAGCGGTGTGGCTAAGCGTGTGATTACTGATTGGGACGCTTATCAAATGGAACTAGATAACCGTTTGGGTAAAGACAATAAATTAATGCGAACTCTAGCTAATAAAGCTAAATCAAATCCTAAACGAGTTGTATTTACAGAAGCCGATACCTATAAAATTTTAAAAGCAGCTCAAGTTGCCAAAGACGAAGGCATTGTAAAACCTATCCTATTAGGTAACAAAGAAAAGATATTATCATTATTAGAAGAGCATCAAATTGATTTGGGTGATACACCAATTATTGATACCTGGTTATCGGAAGAAGAAGCTCGAAGAGCAGAGTTTGGAGATTTATTATGGATTAAACAACAACGCAAAGGCTTAACTCAATACGACGCTCGTAAATTAATGCGCGATCGTAATTACTTTGGTGCTATGATGGTAGAACAAGGTTTAGCAGATGCTATGATTTCTGGATTAACACGTAAATATGGAGCTCCAATTAAACCTGCTTTAGATATTATTGGCGTGCAAGATGGCGTAAGCCGTGTTGCTGGTTTGTATATGATGATTACTAAAAAAGGACCTTACTTTTTTGCTGATACAACCATGAATACAGATCCGACAGCTCAACAATTAGCTGATATTGCTGTATTAACTGCAAGTACGGTAAAACAATTTAATATCACCCCGCGTATTGCGATGTTATCTTTCTCCAACTTTGGTTCGGCAGAAGGTGATGTTCCTAAAAAAATGCAAGAAGCCACTAAGATCTTACACAAAAATTACCCAGGCTTAATTGTAGATGGTGATGTGCAAGCAAACTTTGCGGTGAATAATGAATTATTAAAAGAGCAGTTTCCGTTTAGTACTTTAGTAGATAAGGATGTGAATACCTTTATCTTCCCTAATTTAGCAGCAGGTAATATTGCTTACAAATTATTACAAGAGTTAGGTGGTGCCGAGGCTATTGGCCCAGTATTAATGGGACTTAAAAAACCAGTGCACGTGTTACAATTAGGAAGCTCGGTACGTGAAATTGTGAACATGATTACCATTGCAGTAGTGGATGCTCAGAATAAGAAATAAAACATTATTGTATATGTATAAAATCCTCAATGATAACATATCATTGAGGATTTTTATTTTTTTATGACATCAATCATACTTTACAATAACATATGTTTATTTTTCTTATTTGTTTGGAGGTAACTTTGATTAAAATTATACCTCATGAAAACCGATAAAATAATTATTGCCAATTTAAAATGTAGTGGTTGCGAAAACACCATTAAAACAAAATTAGCTGAGTTAGCTGGTGTAGAAAGTGTAGTGGTGAATCATGAAGAAGACTCTGTTACTATAACTCACACCGAAAAAAGTACCAGAGAAGATTTTACTAAAAAACTACACGACCTTGGTTATCCAGAAGCAACCGAAGAAAATGGGTTATTATTACAGCTTAAAAGCTACGCCAGTTGCATGATTGGTAGAATCAATAAATAATTTAATGCCCTAACCTAAAAAGCCCCCTGCTATAACTAACAGGAGGCTTTTTACAAAACAAACAATCTTTGTTATTTATATAACATGATTAACCTCAGCATCAATAAGTATGAAGCCGTTTATCAAATGGAACGGAATTATCATCTGAGCTCTAAGTGTTCCAAAAAGTGATAAAAATGTTATGATTAATAAAATGATTTACAATTTCTCATAAGGCTTTTTAATATTTCTCAGTTAAATATTGATACGCTTCAAACATATGATGTGTCCATATTTTACTAGGATCAACTGGAAATAATTTATAGTATTCAAAATCGGCATAAAGTACAATACTTTGGCCAGCTCTGGCATAATTGCTCGAATTATAATATTTTGGAATTTCATATTCAGGTAATAATTTCTTAATAAATCCTCCCAATGTATTGCCTAATTGTTTTTGATACCGTTTATTCGCTTTTTTTGTGGGCTTATCAAGGCTATTATAAAAATAATTCAAGGCTAATCGTTTAAAAAATGGAGCTTTTTTTATGGTACTCTTTGCATTGACAAACGGATTAGAAGGATTGAAATCCATGGTTGTTTGAATTGAAAAAGGTGCTTCAGGAACCCAATCAGCTGAATTAACAACAGTAAATGACCAACCTCCTTTAGTCATGTTCTCATACGCGTAAGCAAAATGCAAATTTCCAGGCTTTGGTGCGGCACTGCAATAAGTTTTAAATACAAAATTAGATGATAGTTGTTTTTGTTTTTGAAGGTTTAGAAAATGTGATGTGAGTAAATATGCAATAGCTCCTCCTTGACTGTGCCCCATTATATAGAACTGATTTATACCATTTTTAGACAAAGAATCTATTTTCGGAATAATATCTCTGGAAAGAAAGGCTGTAGCGATAAGCCATCCAGTGTGAACAGCAGCTTTATCATCGTCGCAAAGATGATATTCAAAACTAAAATCGTTACTTAATTTCAAACTGCCTTTCGCAGGAATCATTGCAGCATAGAAATTTTCAAGCCAACTTGATTGTTCAGTAGTTGTTCCTCTGATACTAATTACAGCCACTGATTGATTTGATATCCATAAATCCCACCTATTATCTAATCCTATTGTTTTTGAACGGAAAATTTTATTAAACCTCTGCGGTGCGGGCAAATTTGGATTGTAAAGTGTATCTCCTTGATAAGAAGATATTTTCAACATCTCAAGAAACTCTTCCTTATCAAAACCCGGTTTCAATTTTGTGGTTTGACCAAAGCTGTCAATTACAAATAAATTAAAGAAGATAAAAAGCAAATAGGTAATGATTGATTTTCTCATATTCTATCTTTTAGGCTGTTTATTTAATCTTCTTATTCAATATTGGTGTAACATCTTTAACTGCATTTGTTTTTGATTCATCATCATCAATTATTTGTTCTTTAACTGTTGCAAAGTCAATTGCTTTCAAGTCAATTTTTCTAATCTGTCTATTCCACATAGTATGATAATAGTATACTTTGTTTTTTAAATCAGATGCAGAAGTTACTTGAGTTGAACTAACTATGTCAGATGGCAGATGTTCTTTTGGCACTTGAGCACCTAGTGGAATGTTAAAATTATCCAATATTCTAAAGGATTCGAAAACAGCATCAAAAGACGTTGCTAATGGGCGGCAAGAAGCGGTAAAGGCCGCTGCTCTTACAAATCTAGAGGGTGGAGTAAAATCTCCAGGCAATCCTATCAATCCAGAACCTCCGCCCAATGGTTTTAAATTATATCCCTCAAAATTCATAGGTTTATTAGGGTTTGGAGATAAATTAAGATAATTTCTTTGATTAATTAAATGCCAGTCATAAGTTGGCGAATTCGTTATTACTCCAATATATGGATCATATACTTTTACTTCACCTTTGTTTACTATTTCAATAATTTTACTGTTACCGCTTGGGTCAACAATTTTGAAATGAAAAGGAAGAGCTGCTCCTCCAAATTCTTTATTTTCAACATTTACAACTGTAACATTTTTTAAGTTAGCAATAATTTCGTCTACTGTTTTAAATGATGACAACATCCATTGCATCAAGTCACCTACGCTCATCGAATTTTCAGATTTTGTGCTATCGTAAACGGCGTATTCAGCATAGTCAGGCAAATAATATACGCCAACATATAGTCCTTCTTCATTCAAACCATCAGGCCCGTATGGCTGGTCATAAGCTGTAAGTGTTACAAAGCCATATTTTCCTTTCCATTTTTTTCCGTTATAACCCTGAGGTGTTTGTCCAACAAATGATTTATTTCGAGGTATTATCAATATTTTATTATGTTGAGCATCATTTAGCGACCATTCTACAGTTCTAGATACCACCACTCCACCATCTTTTGACTTTAGTGTAATTCCAGTGCATGGATACACCATTAATGGTTTCCATATTATTAATAAAAAAATGGTGAAAATCGTTGTAAGTGTTGTTTTCATTTCAATCAAGATTAATTTAAATATTACTAACAATAGTAATCATTATCATTGTACTTTAAACGTTTTTTAAATAAAAAGGTTTATTATTTTCTGTTTTAAAATCAGTAAGTATAGGGTTCTACAAAACTCCAAAATACAATACAAAAAAAGCTACGCTATCTATATGGTAGCAAATAAATAATCAATTATAATAACCTAAAAAAGCCCCCTGAGAAAAATCTCGGAGGGCTTTTAACTTTATAAACATTCTTTACTTTTTAAACTCCACTTTCATTTCCACACGACGATTTTTTTGACGTCCTTCGGGAGTTGTGTTATCGGCAATAGGAACTGTTTGTCCAAACCACTCAGCAATGACTTTATCAGCTTTTACACCTTTACTTATTAAGTATTTCTTAACTGCTTTAACACGTTTTTCTGATAATAACAAATTCTTCTTAGCATCACCTTGATTATCGGTGTGACCTGATAATTTTAATGTCCAATCAGCCTCATGTTCTTTCATTAATTTCGCTAAGTCGTTTAATGAAGGCAAAGAAGTTTTTTTAATAATATCTTTACCTGTAGCAAACTCTAAACTCGCAAATGCTTTTTCTAATATTTTTTGCTCTTCTACTTTTAAGATTGGAGCTGGAAGACACCCTTTTAGTTCTAATAAACCTGGCGTGGTCGGACAGTCATCTTCTCTATCCACTACCCCATCTTTATCAGTATCTGGCCAAGGACAACCTTTGTTATCAATAGCACCTGCCAGTTCAGGACAATCATCATTCATATCTAATACAGTATCACCATCCTTATCCGGACAACCTTTAAATTCTTTAGACCCAGCCACATCAGGGCAAGCATCATATTTATCAGGTGTTTGATCGGCATCTCTATCAGGGCAACCTAAAAACTCTACTAAACCAGCATCATCTGGACACTCATCTTCTTTATCCATAATTTTGTCACCATCTTTATCTGGGCAGCCCCTAAACTCAACTAATCCTTTATCATCCGGACACATATCATCTAAATCGGTTATTCCATCACCATCTTTATCAGGACAACCTTGCATTTCTTTCAGGCCAGCCACATCAGGGCATTTATCATCTTTATCTTGAATATGATCGCCATCTTTATCTGGGCATCCTAAAAATTCCCAAGTACCCGGAACATCTTTACATTCGTCTCTTTTGTTTGAGACCCCATCCTTGTCTCTATCTTTTGGTCGACCATATGGTATAGGTATTTTTATCATCGCATACACATCTGCACCGTAAACTGTTTTTTGACCAACCAATGGCGCCAAGTTACTTGAACCAACAATAATTGGCCCTAAACGCACAGCAGCGCCAGCCCTAAAGCCATCTAAAAAATTGTATTGAACTGGGATAAATACACCAAACCATTTATGATCCCATCGTGGCGTTAAAGTAATACTACTAATATCATGTACTTTGGTATCGTTCTTTTTAAACTGCAAGGCAATATATGGAGTTAAATTTACATACACGTCTTTCCATATTTGATAGTCAATTTGGGCACTGATAGCCGTTGGTAAATTCATTTTATAAGTTTGTCCTGTTCCATCTGTACCTCCAAATCTACCACGTAAGGTATCATCTAATTCTTTTACTGATTGAGGATCAATGGGTTTTAAGTTCCAAAAACCAACATCTGCTCTAAAATCACCGCTAGTAGCACCTTTTTTAAATTTAATAGAACCAATATCTGTAATTGAAATACCTACTTTTAATTTATATTTATTTTTATCATTTCGCCATAAATCTTTTTTTCCATCCATATCATATTTATATTTCAAATATGAAGGCCTCCATTCATAAACAGCTCCAAGATCAAAGCCTAAACCTGGATATGATTGGCTAAAATCAAACACATTAGCTCCACTATTAGAACCTCCTAATTCTTGATTTTCGAAATTAAAATTATCGGAGTGTCCATATTTAACATCAGATTCAATTAAGGATAAAGTTGTATCCGTTTGAAAATTATACTCCAAATCTTTCACAAACATATAAGCCGATTGCACACCTTGTAATAACTTAACAGTGGCGCCACCTTTAAAATAATGTTCATTGTCATCTTTAAACACATGAGCATAAGTTAAACCATACTCTGCCCACGTCATTTCCTGAACACTTAAATTTTTGTTTTCAAGATTTTTAACCCACAATGAAGGATACTTAAACTCTTCATAAGCTAATTTTGCTAAATCAGGTGATACACCATCAATATTTACATAAGTTCTTACATTACTAGTAAATGCAATCGCATTTTTACGATTAATAGGTACCATAAACGAAGGACCTGCAATTCTATTGGATACATAAAAACTTTTGTTACGCCCATTTACTTTTTCATTTAAATATTTTTCGGCAAACAACGTATCATCAAAAGCAGGCAATGTAGTTTTACCATCAACTTTTACTCTTTTAAATGCAGTACGGTCAACACCAATATAATTATTGTAAGCTCCAATATTTAAACCAATCAAATTCATATCAAATTTCATACGGCTATCCACAATACTTGCAGGTTGCAAATAAACACCCGTTACTCCAGCATAATTACTTTGATTGAATCCTGTAAAATCTTGGGATTGAACGAAATAAGTGAACGACACAAGTATTAGTAATAATAGTTTTTTCATAGGGTACTTTATTTAGCTTAAAGAATTTAAAAATAAACTATTTTTTTGTATAAGAACCTAATTATAAAATATATACGGTAATTTTAACAAAAGTGTGTGCTAAAAATGGGCAATCACATTACATTTAGTATCTTCGCACATTGTTACAAAATACTATGTTAGATAAATTAGAAGAAATTAAAAGAAGATATACCGAGGTTGAAGCAAAATTAGGCGATCCTAGTGTAATTGCTGATATGCGTTTGTTTAAAAAATTAAATATCGAGTACAAAGGATTGCAACCAGTTGTAGAAGCTTATTATAAATACAAGAAAATTACCGACAATATTAACGGAGCAAAAGAAGTATTAGCCACCGAAAAAGACAAAGACTTTTTGGATATGGCGAAGGCTGAATTAGAAGAAAACCGGGCTGCTGAAGAAAAATTACAAGAAGAAGTACGATTATTATTAATCCCAAAAGACCCTGAAGATGCCAAAAATTGCACCATGGAAATTAGAGGAGGTACAGGTGGAGATGAGGCTGCTATTTTTGCAGGAGATTTATTTGACATGTACCGTCGCTACTGTGAAATCAAAGGATATCAATTAGAAGTGATTGATGAAAGTCCAGGTTCGATGGGTGGTTACAAAGAGATTGTATTTAACGTGAAAGGCGATAATGCATTTGGAACCATGAAATTTGAAAGTGGTGTACATCGTGTACAACGAGTGCCAGCAACCGAAGCCGCAGGACGTGTTCATACATCAGCAGCAACCGTAGCTGTTTTGCCAGAAGCCGAAGAATGGGATATTGAAATTAAACCTGCTGATATTGAAATGGCCACGGCTCGTTCTGGAGGCGCTGGTGGGCAAAATGTCAATAAAGTAGAGTCAAAAGTAATATTAACTCACAAGCCATCTGGTATTGTAGTAACGTGTCAAACTCAACGTAATCAGCTAGGAAATCGTGAAAAAGCCATGGAAATGTTACGTTCTAAACTATATGATTTAGAATACCAAAAACGATTAGCTGATACAACGAGCCGAAGAAAGAGTATGGTTAGTACAGGCGATCGTTCCGAAAAAATTAGAACTTACAATTATCCTCAAAATCGTATTACAGATCATCGTATTGGTTTAACTTTATACAACTTAACTGATTTTACAAACGGGTACATTCAACAAATGATAGATGCCTTGCAATTTGCCGAAAATGCAGAACGATTGAAAGAAGGAGGAATTAACTAATTGATGAATTAAAAAATAAAGAATTAATGAGTTATTCTTAAATCTATAACTCATTAATTTAAAACTCAATAATTATATTTTATGACACGAGCTGAATTAATAAACGAGATTAAAACTAAAAAAACATTTTTATGTGTTGGTTTAGATCCTGATGTAGATAAAATTCCTCAGTTTTTATTAGAAGAGGATGATCCTATTTTTGAATTCAATCGTCAAATTATTGATGCTACAGCTCCTTATTGCGTGTCGTTTAAACCTAATACAGCGTTTTACGAGGCTTATGGCATTAGTGGTTTAACAAGTTTAGAAAAAACCATTAAATATATTAAGCAAGAATATCCAAATCACTTTTTAATAGCCGATGCTAAGCGTGGTGATATTGGTAATACTTCGAGCATGTATGCGAAAGCATTTTTTAAACGCTTACATGCCGATGCGATTACAGTGGCACCATACATGGGAAGCGATTCGGTAAAACCATTTTTGCAATTTGATGGCAAATGGGCTATTGTTTTAGCTTTAACCTCCAACGAAGGAGCAAAAGATTTCCAATTAGATGAAGGTAAAGTTGAACCATTATATAAACATGTTTTAAGAACATCTAGTCAATGGGGAACCCCCGAAAACATGATGTACGTGGTTGGTGCTACAAAAGCCGATATGTTTGATGATGTGAGGCGTATTGTACCAAATCACTTTTTATTAGTGCCTGGTGTTGGTGCTCAAGGCGGAAGTTTAGCTGATGTATGTAAACATGGTTTAATTAAAAACGATATTGGTTTATTAATCAATTCATCTCGTGCTATTATCTTTGCTTCAAATGGCGAAGATTTTGCAGAAGCTGCTGCAAGAGAAGCAAAAAAAGTAGCGGATGAGATGAAGGCTTATTTTTAATGAATACTTGTAAGCAACCAAAATAGGAACACGGATTTAGCCGATTTACAGACAAAATAAATCTACTAGATAATATTATTATGAATCTTAAAAAATCAGCGATAATCCGCATAATCAGCGGCATTAGTGTTCTATTCTTTATTTCTTCTTGATTGGTTCATCATCATCCTTGTACTTATCATAATCTAATTCATTACCCCAAAAATTCATTTGTTGCTTAATCCAACCTTTTCTTTGCGAAATATAGCTACTAGCAGGATTAGCTTTATATCTCAATGGATTTGGTAAAATAGCCGCTATGGCAGCAGCCTCATCTTTAGTTAATTTTTTAGCTGATTTATGAAACCAATGTTGAGATGCCGCTTCTGCTCCATAAATTCCTTTTCCCATTTCTATACTATTTAAGTAAACTTCCATAATGCGTTCTTTGCTCCAAAACACCTCAATTAACAAGGTAAACCATAATTCCAATCCTTTTCTTAGGTAACTCCTTCCTTGCCATAAAAACACATTTTTAGCAGTTTGTTGAGTGATGGTGCTTCCTCCTCTCACTCGTTTTCCCTTTTCATTTTCTTTCATAGCTTTTTCAATGGCACCCCAATCAACACCAAAATGTTTTAAATAATTTTGATCTTCGCTGCAAACCACAGCTAATTGAAGCTTAGGAGAAATGTTGTCTAATGACTCCCAATCATGTTCCATCACTATACCTTTTCCATCTCCCATTTGTTCAAAATTTCTAATCACCATTAATGGCGTAATTGGCACTGGCACCCATCTAAAAACAATAACAGAAACAATAGATAGAATAAAAAACGCCAAAAAGGCTTTCCATAAAATTGTAATAAATCTTCCTAATATTTTTCTCATAAAACAGTAAAACTATTGTATTATTTACCTTAAGTTTGTAGTAAGCTATTTATTTTAACAACATCACAGTTTTAATAACATATAATAGATATGGGCTACAATTAAAAACTTTAAAATTAAACCATGACTAAAAAAAGAACCTATATCATCCTCGTCATTGCCATACTTGGTGTACTTGGATTATATTTTTACAACAAGTACAATGTAGCACCTACAATTGATATTGCTAAATTGGATGTAGTAGATCAAGACACTAATAAATTTGACATTAGTTCTTTAAAAGGCAAAAAAGTAATTGTCAGTTTTTATGCTTCTTGGTGCCCTAATTGTATTGAAGAATTAAAAGTATTGAACAGTATTAAAAATCAAAAGTTATCAGATGTTGAGGTACTCGCTATAACAGATGAAAGCATCGAAAAATTAGTAGCCTTTAAAACTAAAACACAATATCCATTTACCTTTTTAACCATCACTGCTCAGTTTCCTGAAATTGGTATTAACTCCATTCCTGTTACATACTTATTAAATACTAAGGGAGAAATCGTTTATAACAATGTAGGTTATGTAGAATGGAATGACGAATCAACTTTAGAGCATTTAAAAAGTTTAATGGAGTAAGCAAAAACTTTGCTCGATTATTATTTATTCAATATATTTAGAATCTATTTTTTAAAATACTATGACAAAAATTAAATTTGGTACCGATGGCTGGAGAGCGATTATTGCTCAAGAATTTACAGTTGAAAATGTAGCTCGTGTTACAGAAGCAACGGCATTATGGTTAAAGAAAAACTTTGAAAACCCTACGGTTGTTTTAGGACACGATTGCCGTTTTGCGGGAGAATTATTTGCACATACTGCTACAAAAGTATTAGTATCACATAATATTAAAGTATTTTTAGCAAGAGATTTTGTAAGCACTCCTATGATTTCTTTGGGCACAGTTCGTCACAAAGCTAGCGTTGGTATTATCATCACGGCTTCTCATAATCCTCCAGCTTACAACGGATTTAAATTAAAAGGCTATTATGGCGGACCACTTGGTCCCGAAAAAGTTCAAGAAATTGAAGATATTATTCCTGAAAAAAGCACGACCAACTTAGATTCAATTGATTTAAAAGCTGCTGAGGCAAAAGGTTTAGTTGAAATAACAGCATTAGAAGATATGTATGTAAAACATGTGGAGGCAAATTTTGATTTAGCTGCCATAAAAAACTCAGGACTTAAATTTGCTTACGATAGCATGTATGGCGCAGGACAACGCGTCATGTTTCGTTTGTTTCCTGAAATTATTCACATACACAACGAATATAACCCTAGCTTTTACGGACAAGCACCTGAACCCATTCATAAAAATTTAACGGAGTTTTCGAACTTAATTAAAAATGCTGGAGATATTGATTGTGGCTTGGTTACTGATGGAGATGCGGATAGAATTGGATTATACGACAACAAAGGAAATTTTGTAGATTCTCATCATATTATTTTATTATTGATTCATTACCTAAAAAAATATAAAGGAATGGATGGTAAAGTGGCTACTGCTTTTAGTTCTACCGTTAAGGTTAAAAACATGTGCGACCACTACAACTTACCTTTAGATGTTGTGAAAATTGGATTCAAATACATTTGTAACATTATGATTACGGAAGATGTATTAGTTGGTGGCGAAGAAAGTGGTGGAATTGCTATTAAAGGCCATATCCCTGAGCGTGATGGTATTTGGATGGGGTTAGTGTTATGGGAATTTATGGCAAAAACTGGCAAGAGTTTAAACGAACTTATTGAAGAAGTTTATGCAATAACAGGGACATTTTCTTTTGAAAGAAATGACTTAACCATTACAGAAGAATTAAAAACTAAAATCATCGACAATTGTAAAAACAATATTTACAAGGAGTTTGGCAAATACAAAGTACAACGTTTAGATGACTTAGATGGATTTAAGTTTTTCTTTGATGATAACACGTGGACAATGATTCGCGCATCAGGTACAGAGCCCGTTTTACGCGTTTACGCCGAAGCTGCCACCAAAGAAAAAGCCTTTGATATTTTAGCAGATGTTAAAAAAGTGTTATTGGGATAAACTACTTATAACTATACCTCAGCCCTTCCATAAATTGGAGGGGCTTTTTTTTGCTCTAAAATCCCAAAAACAAGATTGTTAATTTATTTTAATACTATGCTTTTTAGTAAAAATTCATTAAATTTGTAATCCTAACATTCATGTCACTAGAAACCAACATAAAAGCAGCCATCAGAGACGTTCCCGACTTTCCGAAACAAGGAATTATGTTTAAAGACATTACACCTATTTTCGAAAATCAAACTCTTTGTAATGAGATTGTAGACGGTTTTATTTCTAGCTTAACAGATAAACCAGATGCTATTATTGGCATTGAAAGTAGAGGTTTTTTATTTGGTTTACTTTTAGCGAACAAAATGAACGTTCCATTTGTTTTAGTTCGTAAAGCCGGTAAATTACCATACAAAACGGTTAGCTACGAATATGAATTGGAATATGGGAAAGCAAAAATAGAAATGCACACCGATAGCATCAAAAAAGGTTGGAATGTGTTAATACATGACGATTTATTGGCTACTGGAGGAACGGCTGAGGCAGCAGCGCATTTAGTAAAACAACAAGGCGCTCAGGTTAGCGGATTTAACTTTGTTGTTGGATTAGATTTTTTAAACGGAAAACAAAAATTAAATATACACTCAAAAAATATCACATGTCTAGCGCAGTATTAGAAAACACAGTTGGAATGAATTTCCAAATTAATGAAAACCAAATCGCCATTGCGGATATGATTCGCAAATTTGGTAAAGAACATATCTATCCAAAAATGATGGAATGGGATGAAGCTCAAATTTTCCCAGTAGATGTATTTAAAAAATTAGGAGAATTAGGCTTAATGGGCGTAGTTGTTCCTGAAGAATATGGCGGGTCTGGATTATCATATACAGAATACGTAACAGCTATTATTGAATTAAGTAAAATTTGTGGCTCTATTGGTTTATCCATGGCAGCTCATAATTCATTATGTACTGGTCATATTTTAGCTTTTGGTAACGAAGAACAAAAGAAAAAATACTTACCAAAATTAGCTACAGCTGAGTGGATTGGCGCTTGGGGATTAACTGAAACAGGAACTGGATCAGATGCTGGTGGAATGGCTACAACAGCTAAAAAAGATGGAGATTATTATGTTATTAATGGCTCAAAAAACTTTATTACACACGCCATAACTGGTAACGTTGCCGTTGTTATTGTGCGTACAGGAGAAAAAGGAGATAGTCATGGTATGTCTGCTTTCATTATCGAAAAAGGAACTCCAGGATTTAAATCTGGTAAAAAAGAAAATAAATTAGGAATGCGCGCGAGCGAAACAGCTGAGTTGATTTTCGAAAACTGTAGAGTTCACAAAGACCAAATGTTGGGTAAAGAAGGCGACGGATTTATTCAGGCCATGAAAGTATTAGATGGCGGTCGTATTTCTATTGCAGCATTAAGCTGTGGTATAGCTCGTGGTGCTTATGAGTGCTCTGTAAAATATGCAAAAGAGCGTGAGCAATTTGGTAAGCCAATTTCTCAATTCCAAGCAATTGGCTTTAAATTAGCTGATATGGCAACTGAATTAGAAGCAGCTGAATTATTAACATTTAAAGCAGCTGATTTAAAAAACCGTCACCAAAAAATGACTAAAGAAGGCGCTTTTGCAAAATACTACGCATCTGAAGTATGTGTTAGAAACGCTAACGAAGCTGTTCAAATTTTTGGTGGTTACGGATTTACAAAAGATTTCCCAGCTGAAAAATATTACCGCGATAGTAAATTATGTACTATTGGCGAAGGAACTAGCGAAATCCAAAAATTAGTGATTAGCAGAGAATTATTAAAAGACTAATTCTCAGCATATTTTATTGAAAAGCCTTACTATATAAAGTAAGGCTTTTTTTATGCCATAAATTTAATCGTTGAAATCATAAAAATAGAATTATGATTAACGGTTCGCAAGCATTGTTATTACTCTGACATTTTTTTAACAAAAAAGCTCCTTGCGTTTTGCAAGGAGCTTTTAAATTAATTGATTATTCTGTTACTGAATAACTAATTTTCGGGTAATTTTTTCATTCTTGTAATGCAGATTTACGAAGTAAATTCCGCTATGAAGTTTAATATCATTAACTACCACATTATTAAACCCATTCACAACATCTACATCTTTTTTATACACGTTTCTTCCTGTAACATCCATAATGTCTAAGTTAAATTTTTCAGCCACTTTAGCATCAATCATTAAATAAAACTCTCCTGAAGTTGGATTTGGAGCTAATACATATTCAAAATGAGTGGCTACATTTTCTTTAATACCAACAGCTACATAACAAGGTGAGTTAACTCCTGTAGTATATGTTGGTGCTGATATATGCGTCATATTACTAAAATCAATATAGCAAGCGTAACGTACACTATCCACAAATGGATTACGATTACCTTGTAATGAATCTAAAAAGTCGTTACGAGAAATTTCATAAGCATCTGGTAAATCTTGGAAATGCCATTTTTTTAAAATATTTTGGTCTTGACCGTATTGAATGTTGGTATTATTAATTGGGTTTTTGAAAGCCCAGTTATTTCCACTAACTCCATTATAACAAACTGCCATATACATTAATGCACGGGCAGAATTCCCTTTTTGATCAGCACGCGGTTCAAACACTTTATGTCCAACAGCATCTTGACCAGACTTACATAACATAAAAGTATTAAGAGTAGAAACAACATCTCCTAAAGGATAATTGCTTCTTTCAGCATTTACATCCGTTTGTTTAGTTGGAAATAAATGATGTTGATCATTATACTCAGGTTTTTCAGGATTATCAGCTGGGTTTGTAGGCATCCATTGATGGCAATATGAGTGTTCTCTACTAAAATCAGAAGCGGTGTAATCAAAAGGCGGACTGTATACAGCACGATAAGAACTATATCTACATTCTACAAATTTTTGTCCATTTACTGTATCTCTTGCTTCAAATAAATTTATCATTGTATTTGTATAATTACTATAAAAAACAGAAGTATGAGGATTAATTTTATTATGTAAATCAGTTACAAAACTTGAATTTGCAGTTGAAATTCCGTTATACTCATTTACAGGCTGCATTGAGCCAGAACTTGTTAAACTATTTATTAATGGTGAGGTTGTATTATAATTAATCGAAGTACCGCTACCATTATAAGCAAAAACTGCTAATTGATAGTTTGTTGCTGCCCACACATTTGG
>JBIICN010000083.1:0-9605 GCA_044238845.1 Bacteroidia bacterium | reverse complement strand
AAAAGTATGAGGTCGAAAAATATTTAGAATTAATTGCTACTCGTTATCCATTAGATTATATGACGGTTCGTTATTTTAATCCTTATGGTCCAAGATCATTTAATCCACTAAATTCATTTAATGCCTATAGTAGTGTAGTAGGCATATTTTTGAATCGAAAGAAGAATGGACAAAAATTATTGGTAACAGGAGATGGTTCTCAAAAACGTGATTTTATACACGTACAAGATTTAGCGAAAGCTAACTATATGGCATCTATTCATCCTGAAAAACTAAATACAGCGTTTAATGTTGGATTTGGGAGCACTTTAAGTATCTTAGAATTGGCGAAACTCATTTCAGGCGACGCATACGAATTTATAGATAAACGAGAAGGCGAAGCTGAAATTACTTTTGCAGATACAACTAAAACAAAAAAAGTTTTAGGATGGAATCCTACAGTTGAAATAGCAACATATATCAAAGAAGAATTAAGTAGAATTAATGCCTGAATCAAAATATAATATAGTAGGCTTTGCATGTGGTGTATTTGACTTATTTCATGCTGGTCATGTAATTATGCTGCAAGAATGTAAAGAGCAATGTGATTATCTTTTAGTGGCAATAAATAAAGCCGAAAATATTGATTCTAAAATAAATCCAAACAAACGGCCTCCTATATTTTCGTTTGACGAACGAAAGTTAATTATGGAAAATTGTAAATTGGTGGATGAAGTGATTGGCTACAATTCGGAGGAGGAATTAGTAGAGATTATGACAACACGAAAAATTGATATTCGATTTTTGGGAGAAGACTATAGAGATAAAGCAATTACGGGAGCTGATTTAATCCCAAAAATATATTATACACAACGAGGCCACGGTTTAAGTACAAGTGGTTATAGAAAACAAATCATTGAGGCCAATAACCTTAAATAGTATATGGATATTGCATTCATAGTTCAGGCAAGATCAGGCTCTACAAGATTGCCAAATAAAATGAATATGTCATTTTATGAAAACCAAAGCATTCTAGATATTTTATTAAATAGACTTAAAACCAACTTTAGCAATATACCAGTTATTTTAGCTACAACGGTTAATATAAAAGATGATTCTATTGTAGAAACAGGAATTAGAAATCAAGTAGAAATTTATAGAGGAAGTGAAGATAATGTATTGAGCAGATTTATTGAAGCTTCAAAACTATTTGCCGTAAAAAATGTGATTAGAATTTGTGCAGATAATCCTTTTATAAGCGTAAAATATTTAAGTGAGTTGGTTGAATTTTATGAAAGCGAAAAAGTAGATTATGTGAGTTTTATATCCGAAGCAGGATTGCCAGCAATGAAAACACACTATGGTTTTTTTACGGAAATCACTTCTTTTGAAACGCTAGAAATGACCGCTCAAAAAACACATGACCCATTTTATTGCGAACACGTCACTAATTTTATTTATGGTAATCCAGATTTATTTTCTTTAAATTTTCTTAAAATTCCTAGGGAAATTGAAAAAGCAAATATCCGTTTAACGGTTGATACATTAGAAGACTTTAAAATATGTTCGGAAATTTATTCTTACTTAATGCTTCATAATTTAAGTGTTGAACCATCATATATTATTAAATACATAAATGATAATCCGGATTTTTTATCCGCGATGAAAAATCAAATAAAGTTGAATCAGAAATAGCCATGTTTGCCGATATACATCCGCAAATGATTAAACTGGCTATTCAAAGTAACAACAAAAAAACAATAATTTAAACACATTAAATAATGGAAAATAACACATATATCATCGGAGAAATTGGCCAAAATCATAATGGTTCAGTGGATATCGCAAAGCTAATTGTAGATGCTGCTTCAAGACCAATTCATGAAGATTTGTTTGGCCTTCAATTAAAGTCGATGGATGCTGTTAAGTTAACTAAAAGAGACTTAAATCAGGAATTGTCAAAAACACAAATGGATGCTCCTTATACCAGTGCTCATTCTTTTGGGAAAACTTATGGTGAACATAGAGCGGCCTTAGAATTAGATGACGAACAACATTTTGAAGTATATAAATACGCAAAAAACTTAGGATTGGATTTTGTAGAAACTTTATGTGCCGTTGGATGCTTATCAATGCTAAAGCTATTCAAGCCCGATCGATTAAAAGTTGCCAGTAGAGATTTAACTAATTTGCCTTTGTTAGCGGCATTGGCTGAAACAAAAATCCCTATCATCATTTCTACAGGTATGGCAGGTAAACAAGAATTAGATAATGCCATTAACGTTATTACAAAATACAATTCTAATTTATCAATTTTACATTGCGTATCTCAATATCCAACGCAGCCACAAAATGTGAATTTGAAGACGATTACTTATTTGCAAAAAAATTATGCTCAATTTACAATTGGATATTCCGATCATACGATTGGTATTTCAACTCCGGTAGCAGCAGTAGCTATGGGGGCCAAAATTATTGAGAAACACATTACCTTAGATAGAAAAATGAAAGGTACCGATCAAGCTGGTTCATTGGGTATTGATGGCATTAATCGCATGGTGCGTGATATTCGCGTCATGGAAATGTCGTTAGGTAAAGAAGAAATTTTTATTGAAGAAGGTGTTAAGTCTTCGCGCGTCAAATTAGAACGTTCTATTGCTACTAAACGACATATTAAAAAAGGAGAAGTTATTACAGAAGCTGATATTCATATGCTTTCGCCTGGAGACGGCTTTAAATGGGCGGAAAATGACCAAGTAATAGGAAAAGTAGCTCAAGTGGATATCTCAGTAAATGAAGTTATTTATGCTACTATGATAAGTTCTAAATAATGATATTAACTGAACATACGATTGCTAAAGAATTAAGAAGATGGTTTTCTAAATCTATTACCACCGATGATATAGAATTTGAAAGTCACCAGTCGGTATTAGTATCTTCGTTGAATCAGTTTTTATATGATTATCAACGTTACTTTCCTAATGAAGCAGAAATTCAATTAAATAATGTTTTGCTAAGAGCAGAACTTCAGGGTATTTTATTATATCGTTTAGCTAGAAACTATTTTTTAGAAAAAAACATCAATGCAGCGGATAAATGCTCGTCATTAGGTCGGTTTTTATCTGGTTTCGAAATTTATTATTCGGCTGAAATAGGAAAAGGGTTAAAAATTAATCATGGATTAGGATTAGTAGTTGGTGCTAGAACAAAAATTGGAAACAATGCATTGTTGCACCAAGGTGTTACTTTTGGAGATAAAGACTCTGGTAGGCCAGTTGCTGGGGATAATGTAATTGTGTATGCTGGTGCTAAAATACTAGGTAACGTAAATATTGGTCACAACAGTATTATTGCTGCAAACTGTGTATGTTTTATCGATGTTCCTGAAAATAAAACAGCAGTTGGTGTGCCTGCTAAAATTTTAAAAAAATAATTATGTATCCTAAATTAGTAATTACAGATATTGACGGTGTTTGGACAGATGGCGGCATGTATTATGACCAAACTGGAAACGAATGGAAAAAATTTAATACCTCAGATAGTGCTGGCGTTTTGTTTTGTAAAAAATTAAATATTCCTGTATGTATCATCACTGGCGAAGAAACTGAAATTGTAAAACGTAGAGCAGAGAAATTAAAGATTGATTATCTATTTCAAGGAGTAGGAGATAAGCTTACGGTAGCTAAAAAATTATGTGATGAATTAAATATCAATTTATCGGATGTCGCTTTTATTGGAGATGATATAAATGATGTGGCATTATTAAATGAAGTAGGTTTTTCTTGTTCGCCAAATAACGCTTCTAGTTACATAAAAAATAAAGTTGATTTTGTGACGATTAAAAGCGGCGGAGAAGGTGCTTTTAGAGAATTTGTAGAATATATCATTATTGAAAAACTACATTTAGATATTTATACATTGATAAACTAATTTTGACACCTCTAAAGGTTTACAGTTTCTTTTTTAAAATTGTTTTTTTGAATTTCTTTTCAAAAAGTACTTCTCGTACAATTACTTTAGATAGTTTATTTAATGCTCATAGTTACAGAATTCCTAATACTTTAAGCAAGTACAGGGCACCTTTTGTTTATTTTTCTCAAAGTACTAAAAAACTTTTTTCAAAGAATGCATCCTTATATGACTTAAGACCTCATGAAAAAGCGGTATATTGTATAAGACCATACCATGCTACTTTTTGTTTAAAATATATGAAGGAGCTTGGAATGAAAGTAAATGAAGTTAATGTTATTATAAGAGATGAATCTGATTTAGGGCATTTGACCAGTATAGATAAACTGATAATTCTAATTTGTAATTTCTTTATATGTATTTTCTGTTTATTTCTTGCTGTTTTTAAGAAAAACGCAAATAAACTTTCCATTTTGTCATTAGAATTAACAGAATCTTCAATTCTTCTGAGTCATCTTTTAAAATGTAAAACAAGTTATGTATACTTTTTTTCTGCTTATGAAAAAGATGCAAATTTTATAGCACTATTAATGCAAAAAAACCACATACTTTGTCACAAAATTCCTTCAAGTAATCCTATCAAAAATTTTTATCCAAAAGTGATAGCGGATAAATTTTCTTTTACAGCTCCATTTCAAATAAATGAGTATTCGTCTTTAAAATCTAATTGGTTAGTAACCGAATTTGACATGTATCCCAATTTAGGCTTCCAAAATTTAGTAGATTTTACGATTGAAAAAAAGGGGGAGGCACCTAAAAATTCAATAGGAATTTTTACCAGAGGAATATGGTTAAGGAAATTAAGGGGCGATAGTTTTTTAGGAGTTGGTGAGGATATTGCAGAAATTGAGATGTTAAATTATTTAAAAGAATTTATTTCTGATAATCCTTTTGTAAATACTGTATATATACTTTTACATCCAACTGAAAAAAAGACCATTGAGCAGTTTGAAAAATCTAAAAAATATTATTTGGATTTTTTCGGAGAACTAAATCTACATTTTGTGGATGCAACCATTCCAAGTAATGAATTATTTGGCTTATTTGACGTTGGTATTGCTTCTGTATCTAGTGTTATTTTTGAACGATTATATTGTGGTTACAAATGTTTATTAGCACCTATTAACTTAAAAGTTAAGTTATTTGAAGATGAGAATTTAAACCATATCATTGCAAATAGTAAAGAAGAGTTTTTTGTGAAATTAAAAGAAATTACTTCAATTTCAAATATGAATTATTTCTCCGAATATAATCTAAATGATTACCGATTGAATACAATTAAAAAAATTACTTTTTAATATATGTTTACATTAATTAAAAAATATTTTAAGCAAAAAATAATCCTTCTTAAAGGAGAGATAAAATTAAATTTCATTTATCCTAGAAAGTTTTCGTCATCAAAAATTAAATCTATTTTGCCTCATTCTATTGAAAGTTTAATAGGCGAAGGAATTATTATTAGCGAAAATGTCACGATATCAAGTAATCTTAAGGAAATAGGTAAACATGTATATATTGGATGGAATACAGAAATAACTCAGTGTTTAAAAATAGGGGCTTTTACATGTGTTTCAAACGGTGTTAAAATTGGTTTAACTAACCACGCATTAGATCACGTAGGAATAAGTCCCCTTTTTTATTCAAAAAAAAGAGGATGGTTAGATAAGACAACATTTGATGAAGATGCTGGCGATTTAACTCAAATAGAGGCCGATGTTTTGATTTCTGCTAATGTAATTGTTTTAAAAGGTGTTAAAATTGGCGCAGGTGCAGTAGTTGGCGCAGGTGCTGTTGTAACAAAAGATATACCACCTTATGCCATTGTTGCTGGTGTACCCGCCAAGATTATTAATTATAGATTTGATGCTGAAACTATTGAGAGGTTATTGAAATCTGAGTGGTGGAATTTTGATAGCGAGTTATTAAAACAAAATAAAGACTCTTTTAATAATGTTGAGGATTTTTTAGCAAAAATAAAACATTGAAAAAAGTTCTATTTATTTCTTATCAGTTTCCTCCTAGGGGCGGCCCAGGTGTTCATCGAAGTCTTAATTTCGTTAAAAATCTTAGAACTTTTGGTTATGATCCTATTGTGGTTACAGCAGATGAATTAACTATTAATGCTGAAACTAAGCTTAAAGATATGAATCTGTTAAATCAGTTGCCATCAAATATTAAGATAATTGAAATTAGTAACCACAAGAATATCCTCTTTTATAAAAAATTATTAAAGTATAGAATTTATTATCCCGTTTGGTTTATTTGCTATCCTTTTATGTTTGATTGGTCGGTTATATGGGCTCTTAAAGCTATACCAAAACTAAAGAAAACAGTTAAAGAAAATAATATTTCCGTTGTATATACGTCATCGTCGCCCTTTTCAAGTTGGTTAATTGGTTTTGCGTTAAAAAGAAGTATGAATATTAAATGGGTAGCAGACTTAAGAGATCCATTTACCGATGGATACATGTGGGTGTTTCCGTCAAAATTACATTGGTCATTTATATCATGTTTTGAAAGATATATGCTTAAACGTGCCGATAAAGTTATTGTTAATACCCCTGAAGTAAAAAAACTGTTTGTTACTAAAAAGGGATTTGAAGAAAGCAAAGTAACATATATTACCAATGGATATTAATAGTTCCCCATTAGTTATTTCTTATGCTGGATCTTTAAACGGATTTCAACCAAATGCAATAGTTAAAAGAAAAAATTCTTGGCTACAATTTCCTTACAAAGTAAATAACATAAATCACCATACGCGTTGTGGATATTATTTTTTTAAAGGAGTTGAAAGACTTGTTTCTAAGTATGAAATTACTCCTAAAGACTTGCAAATTCATTTTTGGGGCGATATCGACACATTAAATATAAGACAGGTAGATGATATGAAATTAAGTCAATTTTTAGTTTTTGAAGGCTATTTGTCAAAAGAAAAAACAGTTGAAAACATTAATAATTCAGATGTTCTTTTTTTACCACTTGAATCAAAAAAGGATGATCAAAAACCTTTATTTGTTCCAGGTAAGCTCTATGAATATTTTAAAAGTAAAAAACCAATTTTTGCACTAGCAGAAGAATCTGATGTTTTGGAGTTTTTAACAAAATCAAATTTAAGTATTTGTTGTTCTCCCTTTGATAGTGAAGCTATTGCAGATAAATTGTTTTATTTAATACAAAATAAAAATAGTCTAAATCAGCTTTATGAGCCCAATATTAAGTACATTGAATCATTTTCATTCATTGAAAAGACAAAAGAATTAGCATATATTTTTGATAACTTATAATTACAATGACAAAAAAAATTCTAATAGTTGTTGTACTAGACCAAATTTTATTAAAGTTACTCAATTAAAAAGTGCGCTATAGAGCATCCATTATTGGATATAAAAATTGTTCATACTGGCCAACATTATGATGATAAAATGGCGGATGTTTTTTTTAAACAGTTTGATTTAACACCGGATTTCTTTTTAAATATTACACCAGGATCACCTAATTATCAAATAGCTGAAGTGATGATTAAATTGGAGGAGCTTATTAATACTAATTACCACCCAGATTTGATGGTTGTGGTGGGTGATGTTAACTCAACACTTGCAGGCTCCTTAACAGCAAACAAAATGGGAATTAAATTAGGTCATTTAGAAAGTGGTTTAAGAAGTTTTGATAATGAAATGCCAGAGGAAATTAACCGAATTATTACAGATAAGTTGAGTGATGTATTTTTTGTGACAGAGCCTAGTGGTGAAAAAAACTTGAAAGCTAGTGGTATTTCGGAAAATCGAATTTTGTTTTCTGGTAATACGATGATAGACACATTGGTTGCGTTTGAAAAACAAATTGACGAAGCTTCTATTTTGGAAACTTTGAAATTAGAAAGTCAAAAGTTTGTATTAATGACAATGCACCGACCTTCAAACGTCGATAGTAACGAAGGTTTACTTAAATTATGTGAATTAATGAAATTTGTGTCTCAGAAATACAAAATTGTTTTTCCTATTCATCCTCGCACGTTAAAGAAATTAGATGATTATGGATTGAAAAGTTCATTGCTCGAAAATAAAAATCTCGTATTAGTAGACCCTTTAGATTATTTTTCTTTTCAAAAATTAATCAAGTATTGTAAGTTTGTTTTAACAGATAGTGGTGGTATACAAGAAGAATCAACATTCTTGAAGATCCCATGCCTCACTTTAAGATTAAATACAGAACGCCCTGTTACTGTAACTGAAGGTACTAACACGTTAGTACCATTTGATGTAAAGCAAGTGATTGCCTATATTCAAAAAATAGAAGATGGAACTTATAAAAAAGGGTCTATTCCAAAATATTGGGATGGCAAATCAACTCAGCGTATTTTACAGTTTATCTCTCAATTAAATTGAAGCCCCTCATTTCTATTATTGTTCCTGTTTATAATAAAGAAAAATACATTCTTGAAACTATTCAGTCTGTATTAAATCAAACCTATGACAATTGGGAGTTACTTTTTATAGATGATGGTTCATCAGATAACTCATGTGAGATAGTAAAAAGCGTGCAGGACCACAGAATATTTCTACAAATTAATACTGAAAATAGAGGTGCTAATTATTGTAGAAATTACGGATTATCAATTGCCAAAGGTGATTATGTTATTTTTTTAGATGCAGATGATTTATTGTTAGCACATTGTTTGAAGAATCGAGTCTTTGAAATTGAAAAAAACGAATTTGATTGCTGTGTTTTTACCCTAGGAACTTTTTATCATAAAATTGGAGATTCAAACCATTTATGGATACCAAATTCAAATCAGCCATTAATTGATTTTTTGCAACATGTTTTGCCGTGGCAAACGATGCAGCCAATATGGAAAAAAGAATTTTTAAATAAAATAGGAGGGTTCGACATCTCTTTTATTAGACTACAAGATGTTGAAATGCATACAAGAGCATTATTAGTTTCTGATTTTAAAATAAAACTAGTGAGGGGTAATCCAGATTGCTTTTTTAGAATTGATGAACAACGTAAAAATTTCAAGCAGTTTGTTTTTTTACAAAAATGGATTAGTGCTGCTATCCAATATTATAATAAATTTTATGCGCTTCTTCCTAATAAAAAACAAAAACGTTATTTATTAGGAACCATTTATAAAACATACCTGCAATTGTTTTATTCGTTTAAAGCAAAAACAATTTCTAAAGCAGAATTTGATAATTTATATAAAACGATGAATGCTTGGATTTCTCAACAAGATTTTGGCTTTAAAGTGAATCTATGTTTTAAAATAGCGTATTACTTAAATTTATTTCCGCTGAAGATTCCAGGTGTAAACTTGATTATTAGCAAAATAATTGTTCAATAGGTTTAAATGAAAGCAAGGTATAAACCAACATGAAATGAATAAAAAAAACACTTTTCATATCGATAGTTTAGACGGCTTGAGAGCTATTGCAGCTTTAATGGTTATGTTTTTTCATTTTTTTCAACATGTAAGTACCTCTCATGGTTTTGTTTTTTTGATAAAAAAAATATCAGGTTTTGGTCAAACAGGAGTTTCTTTATTTTTTGTATTGTCCGGATTTTTGATAACTCGAATACTTTTAAAAGAAAAACAATCAGAAAAATATTTTCTAAACTTTTATGTAAGACGGTCTTTGCGTATTTTCCCCTTG
>JBIICN010000007.1:0-107235 GCA_044238845.1 Bacteroidia bacterium | reverse complement strand
TTTACCAAATTGACGCATTTACAGATACCATTTTTGGTGGAAATCCTGCTTGTGTGGTGCCTCTTGACAATTGGTTATCAGACGACATTTTGTTGAAAATAACTAAAGAAAATGCCGTTGCAGAAACCGCTTTTTTTGTAGATAAAGGAGAAAAAATCCATTTGCGATGGTTTACGCCAGAAATTGAAATGGATTTGTGCGGTCACGCCACACTTGCAACAGCACATTGCTTAAAGACAATTTTAGATTACAAAAAAGATGAAATTGTTTTCGAAACATTAAGTGGTGACTTAATTGTTAAAGTTGAAGATGGACTATACAAAATGGACTTCCCATCAAGAATGCCTATTGCAGATACTTTACCCGAGACAATTTCAAAATCTTTAAATATCCAACCTAGGGAAATTTTAAAATCAAGAGACTATGTTTTGGTTTATGAAAACGAAACAGCAATTAGAAATATTAAAATTGACCGACAATTGTTTGACCAAATCAACCTTGATCCAGGCGGAATAATTGTAACAGCAATTGGAGATGACTGTGATTTCGTTTCTCGTTTTTTCACACCACAAGCCTCCATTTTAGAAGATCCTGTAACAGGTTCTGCTCATTGTTCTTTGGTGCCATTTTGGTCAAAAAGACTTGATAAAAAAGTACTTTATGGGCAACAAGTTTCGGAACGAATGGGCAAACTATATTGTGAAGACAAAGGTGACCGAGTTATTATTAGCGGAACAGCAAAAACCTATTCTGTTGGGAACTTTTGGATAGAATAAAACAATTTCTTGAAACAACAAAATATCGATTGTCATTGTAACGGACTCGCTTCAAAAATAAAAGAAATTAAAAAGAAAATCAAAAATGAACTTTCAAATACAAAACAGCAACAGTAACGACACCGACGAAATTTTCCGTTTATACAAAATCGCTACCGATTTTCAAAAGATAAAATTTACCCATCATTGGCCAGAATTTGATAGAAAACTTGTTGAAATTGAAATTTCAGAAAACAGACAATGGAAAATAGTTGTAGATGGTAAAGTTGCTTGTGTTTGGGCAACAACTTTTAATGATCCTCAAATTTGGGAGGAACGTAACGAAGATCCAGCTGTTTATATTCACCGTATTGCAACAAATCCTGATTTTCGTGGACAAAATCTAGTTGGTGAAATTGTGGAATGGGTAAAAATGTTTGCCAAAAAAAATCAAAAGCAATTTGTTAGAATGGACACTGTTGGCGATAATTCAGGACTAATTAATTACTATACAAAATGCGGCTTTGACTTTTTGGGTTTATTGAAACTTAAAAATACCGAAGGATTACCTGTACATTATAACAATGCAACGGTATGTTTATTTCAGATAGATCTAAACTCGAAATAAGAAAAAAACGAATTGCCAGCATTGCAATTAGTGATGGACTATTTTATAAACTATATTCTCAAATCCGAGAAATGCATAAGCATTGAGTTAAAATCTTTAAAACGAAAACTTTTTTAATCTCTCCTTCTCTTGAACAGTTTTTTGATAATGCTCATAAAACAGAATTGATAAAGCCTCTAGACTAGCTATCGTTTCTTCAGCCATTTCATCGCTGTAGTTTTCAAATCCAGGATATGATTTTAATTCGTCAATACTTAATCGTTTTTTAGGTTTTGAGTTCATGATTTTTTAGTTTGGTTTTGGGTGAACTGGACTCTAACTCGCAAATGATTCATTATCAATGCAGATAGAAATTCGGACAATTTAACTGCTAAAATATCGAAATGATTTTTTATTTAAAATTCTTTGATTCTACTGGGGTTTAGAAACAAAAAAGCAGACTATTAAAAAATAGTCTGCTTCAGTACCCAGCGCCGGACTCGAACCGGCACGGTTTCCCACAGGTGTTTGAGACCAGCGCGTCTACCATTCCGCCAGCTGGGCATTTGAGACTCCTTTTTGAAAGTTTCCCAACAATAAGGGCTGCAAATGTAATAGAATTTTGTGGATTCAGAAAAAAACAAGCAAAAATAGTATGTAAAACCACTAAAAATGCTATATTTGCGTCCCTTAAACTCAACATGGAAACAGACGTTAGATTATTTTCAGGTGGCGCTACTAATAGGCTTGCCGAACAGATTGCAAAATCTTATGGTAAAGATTTAGGTAAAATGGCACACTATCGCTTTAGCGATGGCGAATTACAGGTGTCTTACGATGAAAGTATTCGTGGACAAAGCGTGTTTGCTATTCAGTCAACGATGCCTCCTGCTGATAATTTAATGGAATTATTATTAATGTTAGATGCTGCTAAACGTGCATCTGCTAAAGAAATTATTGCTGTTATTCCTTATTTTGGTTACGCTCGTCAAGATCGTAAAGATCAACCTCGTGTAGCTATTGGCGCTAAATTAGTTGCTGATATGTTAGCATTAGCTGGTGCAACACGTGTGATGACTATGGATTTACATGCTGACCAAATTCAAGGGTTTTTTGATATTCCAGTAGATCATTTATACGCTTCTTCTATATTTTTACCATACATCAGTAGTTTAAATTTACCTAACTTAACTATTGCAGCTCCAGATATGGGAGGTAGTAAGCGTGCTAATGCTTATGCTAAACATTTAAAATCTGAAATCGTTATTTGCTATAAACAACGTACAAAAGCCAATGTAGTAGATCATATGACGGCTATTGGTGATATTGAAGGAAGAAATATTGTATTAGTTGATGATTTAGTAGATACTGGAGGAACTTTATGTAAAGCAGCTGATATGATGATGGAACGTGGTGCTTTAAGCGTGAGAGCAGTTTGTACACATGCTATTTTATCTGGTAAGGCTTACGAAAACATTGCTAATTCAAAATTAACAGAATTGATTGTAACAGATACTGTGCCTTTAAAACAACAAAGCGACAAGATTAAAGTGATATCTGTAGCTGAATTATTTGCTAAAGTAATTCATAGCGTACAAAACTATGAGTCTATAAGCAGCAATTTTATTATGTAATTAAACTCGCATAAAATAAATAAAAATAACAGATGTCAAAAAATGAAGCGAGCATTTTAAAAACATCACAAAACAAACAAATAAAATGAAATCAGTACAATTGAGCGGTTCGTTACGTGCGAACGTAGGAAAAGTAAACGCTAAAGCGGTTAGAGAAAAAGGAAATGTACCATGTGTAATTTATGGTGGAAAAGAACAAATTCACTTTGAAGCAGATATTCGTGCTTTCAAACCAGTGATCTTCACTCCAAATGCACACATCGTTGAAATCGACTTAGGTGGTAAAGTTTACAAAACTGTATTACAAGAAGCACAATATCATAAAATCAATGATAAATTAATTCACGCTGATTTCTTAGAAATCATTGATGGAAAACCGGTAACTGCCAATATCCCAGTTTTAATTACTGGTCAATCTGATGGTGTAAAAAAAGGTGGTAAATTAGTTTTGAAAATGCGTAAGTTAAAAGCACGCGGTATTGCCGCTACATTACCTGATGCAATTACAATTGATATTACAAAATTAGACATCGGTGATTCAATTGCAGTAGGCGATATTACTGTTGATGGTGCTACTTTATTAAATGCTAAAAACGTATCTGTTGTTTCTGTTGTAACAACTCGTGCGGTTGCTGCTGAACCAACTGGAGCTCCAGCTAAAAAATAAGATCAAATCTTTATAAATAAAAAATCCTCTTTCGGTTTCGAGAGAGGATTTTTTATTTAATTACTTCCCTTGTTTTTTGAGACAGTCCCACGTGTTAAAAAAACAAAGGGTGTAATTAGTATTAGTTTAGAACAAATTTTGATTTTAAATCGGTTTCTGTTTTTATTAAATAAATAAACAATCTAATTTTCGGCTTTAAATATTCTTCTTTTTTGAAAGAAGAATTTATTTTTAACAATTCATATTTCTCAAGCGAAGATAAATCTAATAAACGTGCGATACCATAAATATTTGAATGATCAAAAGCATCTACAGGAATTATATTTTGTTGAGAAATCCACATGTATTCTTTAGTTAATTCTTGTAAAGTATGAGAAGGTCTTTCAAAAATTTCTTCTTCATATTCAATGATGCCAGCACCATATAATTTTGGAGGCAATACTTTTGAAAATTCAATCATTTTAAAAACACGAACCCCTTCAATAGCAATGTCCATTTCGCCATTTTCGTATTTTTTAATCACATTGCTTATTTTCACTTCTATACCATAGTCTCCCATCGATGTTTGATGAATAAAAGGAATTCCAAAGTGTGCTTCATTTAATAAGCAATCCGAAACTAATTGTTTGTATCGCTCCTCAAAAATATGAAGCGTTTTTGTTTCACCTGGTAATAAAACCATGTTAAGGGGAAACATTGGGATAGTGAGTTGTTGTGTTGCCATTTTAATTGAGTTTAATGGTTTTACATTTGTTAACTCGGGGATTCAATACTAAAGTTAATGAAAAACTGTGCCATTTATCAACCTGATGTGTGAAACTGCTTTTTTAATTAGTAAAACCACTAATTTACTTAACAAGCCATCCATACTTTTGTTTTATAAAAATATATAATTGGTAATATTTGATGCAATTTTTACAGTATTTTTATGTATCAATCAAAAATTCTAATTCAATGAAAAAATATATAATCATTATTTGTTTGTGCATTACTTCTGTTTTTGCATTCAATTTTTCTCAAGATTATTTCGAAATATCTAAAAACTTGGACATATTTAATACACTTTATCGCGAATTAAACATTGCTTATGTGGACGAAACTAAGCCAGGACAATTAATGAAAACGGGTATTGAAGCCATGTTAGCATCTTTAGATCCTTACACAAATTATTACACTGAAAATGATATTGAAGATTATCGTTACATGACTACCGGTGAGTATGGCGGTATTGGCGCTTTAATACAAGATGTGGATAAAAAAATTACAATTACTGAACCATATGATGGTTTTGCCGCATTTAAAGCTGGATTAAGAGCAGGAGATGAAATAACAGAAGTGAACGGAGTTAATGTGGTTGGTAAAAAAACAGAAGATATTACCAGTATGCTAAAAGGTCAAGCAGGTACTCCCATTAAGTTAAAAATTATTCGTTTAGGACAAACAACTCCTATAGAAATTAATTTAAAGCGCGAAGAAATTAAAGTGAAAGCAGTATCATATTATAATATGCTTAATGCAGAAGTTGGATACATTAAGCTAACTAGTTTTACCGAAAATTGTTCGGCTGAAGTAAAGGAAGCATTATTAAAATTAAAGGAAAAAAATTGTAAATCTTTAATTTTTGATTTACGTGGAAATCCCGGTGGATTGTTGCACGAAGCAGTAAACATTGTTAATCTATTTATTGAAAAAAACAATGAAGTGGTTTCAACAAAAGGAAAAGTAAAAGATTGGAATAAACAATATTTCTCGCTTTATTCTCCCATAGATACACAAATTCCATTAGTGGTTTTGGTAGATAATAATTCCGCTTCCGCTTCTGAAATTGTATCAGGAGCATTGCAAGATTTAGATAGAGCAGTTATTTTAGGCCAACGCTCCTATGGTAAGGGTTTAGTGCAGCAAACACGCCCGTTAACATATAATACTCAATTAAAAGTAACGGTTGCAAAATATTATATCCCAAGCGGACGATGTATTCAAGCCTTAGATTATACACATAAAGACGAAGAAGGAAGAGTAGAAAAAGTGCCAGACTCGTTAATTACTGCATTTAAAACAAAAAATGGACGTATTATTTATGACGGTGCTGGAGTATTGCCAGATGTAAAAACAGAATCAGTTAAATACAGTAACATTTTGGCAACTTTATTAAATAAAAATTTAGTATTCACTTTTGTTAATCAATATTTAATTAAACATCCACAATACCAAGCCACGGCTGCTAATGTTGCTTTATCTGATGCTGATTACAATGACTTTATATCTTATTTGAAAGACAAAGATTATAATTACAAAACACAAAGTGATTTTGCGTTGGAGGATTTAAAATTAGATGCTACAAATGAAAAATATTATGAAAGTATTAAAGCGGAATATGAAGCTTTATTAAATAAAATGACTTTGAATAAAAAAGATGATTTGTTGCGATTTAAAACGGAGATTAAACAATTTATTGAGGAAGAAATAGCTTCCCGTTTTGAGTTTCAAAAAGGCAGAATAGAAACGTCTTTGAGATTTGATTTAGATGTAGAAACAGCAAAAAAATTACTATCAGATAAACAAAAAATGAATTCTATTTTAACAACCATTGAAAAACCTATAAAACCATTTAATTCAAATAAACGCTTCTAGAAGTTCATTAATTGATAATAGTTTAAGTTTTAAGTTTGAAAATATGATTTAATAAGCTATTTTTGAGAACATTAATTTAAAACACATTTCATCATGGGAAAAGGCGATCAAAAAACAAGACGTGGAAAAATTCAAGTAGGTTCATTTGGAAACGTTCGTCCACGTAAAAAAACAACAGCAGTTACAGCAGAGCAAATAGCAGCAGGAGCAGCAGCAAAAAAAGCAGCACCAAAAAAGGCAGCAAAAAAAGCCGCTAAATAATTAAAAGAACCGCTCTAGTAGCGGTTTTTTTATGACATGATTTCTCCCCATATTTATTTTCATCTCAGGTGAATGAACGTAGGATATAAAACATATTGTTAAAAGTCCTAAAAAAATATTTACCTTTATGCGTGACTTATTTTCAACCCGATAAAATTAAAATAGGCGTATTAGGCGGAGGACAGCTTGGCCGAATGATGATTCAAAGCGCCATCAATTATAATCTTTATATCTGCTGTTTAGATCCAGATGCAAATGCTCCATGCAAAGCTATTGCTAATGAGTTTACAAAAGGCAGTTTAACAGATTACGATACCGTTTACAAATTTGGTAAGGATAAAGATATTATTACGATCGAAATTGAAAATGTAAATGTAGAAGCTTTAAAGGATCTTCAAAAGCTTGGTAAAAAAGTTTTCCCTCAACCAGAGGTGATAGAAATCATTAAGGATAAAGGCTTACAAAAAATGTTTTATCAACGTAATGACATTCCTAGCCCTGATTTTTTTCTTGTAGAAAATAAATCTCAAATTGAAAAGTATAAAGATTTTTTTCCCTTTTTTCAAAAAATGCGTACTGGCGGCTATGATGGAAAGGGCGTTGTGAAATTAGGACATCCAAATAAAATAGAGCATGCTTTTGAAGTACCAAGTGTGTTGGAACGCCTAGTAGACTTTGATAAAGAAATTTCAGTAATTGTTGCTCGAAATGAAAGTGGAGAATCGAAATGTTTTCCAGCCGTGGAATGCGAATTTAACCCAGAAGCAAATCTAGTTGAGTTTTTATTTTCGCCGGCAAACATTAAAAAAAGTATTGATAAACAAGCCACTGAGATAGCGATTAAAATTGCTGAGAAATTAAATATTATTGGAATTTTAGCAGTTGAATTATTTGTGACTAAAGATGGTAAAGTATTAGTAAATGAGGTGGCTCCACGTCCACACAATAGTGGACATCAAACGATAGAAGGAAATATTACTTCGCAATTTGAACAACATTTGCGCGCTATTTTAAATTTACCTCTAGGTGATACAAGTATTATTAAACCCGCAGTGATGATAAACTTGTTAGGAGAAAAAAATCATGAAGGGATAGCTAAATATGAAGGCTTAACTGATGCTATAAAATATAAAGGCGTGTATGTGCATTTGTATGGTAAAACAACCACTAAACCTTTCCGAAAAATGGGACATGTAACAGTGATTGATGACGATTTGGATTTAGCAAAAAAGAAAGCAATTACAGTAAAAGATTTAATTAAAATAGTAAGTTAGAATATATTGATTTAGCGGTCAGTTCGAGCGAAGTCGAGAACAAATATTAAAAATAACAATATGGTAGGTATTATAATGGGAAGCAGTAGTGATTTAAAAATCATGAATGATGCCGCAGATTTTCTTAAAAAATTAGATATTCCTTACGAAGTAACAATCGTATCAGCACACCGCACACCAGAGCGCATGTTTGATTATGCTAAATCGGCTCATGATAGAGGTTTAAAAGTTATTATTGCAGGAGCGGGTGGGGCAGCTCACTTGCCTGGGATGGTAGCTTCTCTAACACCATTACCAGTGATTGGTGTTCCTGTAAAATCAAGCAACTCTATTGATGGTTGGGATTCTTTATTATCTATTGTACAAATGCCAAACGGAGTGCCTGTTGCAACAGTTGCTGTAAACGCTGCACAAAACGCAGGAATTTTAGCCGCACAAATTTTAGGTTGCCAAGATAAAGCTATTTTTGATAAACTCGTTTTATTTAAAGAAGAGTTGAAAGAAAAAGTGATGAAGAGTTTGGAAGAGATTGGGAAGTAGAATTATTCTTTTTTTGTCTCAGAAAAATTTATTTTCATCAGTGTCTCCATTAGCTGAAGCATACTTTTTTCAATAGCTGGATATTCTAATGCTTCGTTACTCAAGCAAATAAACATTAAGTCTATTTTTTGAGTTTTTAGTGATAGGTAAAGGGAATGTTTGTTTAAGCGGTATACTTCGCGCATACGACGTTTAATATCATTTCGTTTATTAGCACGTTTGTGTTTCTTTTTTGGAACCACAAACATTGCTCTTACTGGATAAGCGCTTTCAAACTCAGAGACTTTATAAATTAATTTAAATGGAAATTGTGTTTTGGATTTACCATTAGCAAATAAATCGTCGATAGCTTTTTTGCTACACAAACGTTCTATTTTTTGAAATGTAAAGTCCATCAGGGTTATTATTTATTACGAAGTTAAAAATAAGGGATTTTTTAACCACACAGATATATAGTTATCTTAATTTGAGGATGTGGTAGTTTTTAGTTGAAGTTTTACTTAAAACATAGGCACTATTTGAAAACTGTCGTTTCCTGAAAATCCTCTTGTTTTTATTATCTATGATTCAATGTGGTTAGATTAATCTAAATCAATAGAACCGAGAATAAAAAAGCCTAACGCTTGTTTGATTCTTTCATATATTCATCCAAAGCTCCCGACATACTTGGGTTTTTAGGATTAGGAGCATAAATATCTAAACGGTAGCCATGTTTTTTTAGCGTATTAGCAGTAGCAGCACCAAAGCATGCAATACGTGTATTTCCTTGCTTAAAGTTTGGGAAGTTATGTTTTAAAGAATTAATTCCTGCTGGTGTAAAAAATACTAAGCAATCGAATTCATTTAAATTTTTGACATCAGATAAATCAGCACTTACAGTGCGGTACATAACAGCTTTTGTATACTTAATATCGATAGCATCTAAGAATTCACAAATTTGTTCTTTTTGCACGTCGGCTGCAGGTAATAAAAACTTCTCTTCTTTGTTTTTTCTGATAACGTCAACTAAATCTTGAATGGTTTGGTGACCAAAAAATATTTTACGTTTACGGTATTGAATATATTTTTGAAGGTAATACGCTGTGGCTTCATTAATACAGAAGTATTTCATAGATTCAGGAACAGTGACGCGCATTTCGTTACACATTCTAAAGTAATGATCTACAGCCATTCTGCTGGTTAAGATTACAGCTTTGTGTTCTAAAATATCAATGCGTTGATTTCTAAAATCTTTAACTGGTAAACCCTCAATTTTAATAAATTGACGGAACGTTTCAATTAAATTATATTTTTTTGATAAATCGTAATAAGGATTTTTATCATTCTCAGGTTTTGGCTGAGAAATTAAGATAGTTTTAATCTTATGTTTTGGATGATTTGATACTTCGATAACAGGTTGAGGTGTTACAGGAACTAATTGTTTTTTAGTTTTAACGCCAATTTTAACAAATTTTTCTGTACTAGCTATGGTTTCATTCTTTTGAACTATAGAAGGTTTTACCTTTGCCTCTGTTTTTACAGAAGTGATAGCTTTTTTATTTGCCTTGATTGCAGGCGTAATTGTCACTTTTTTTACTACAGCTTTTTTTACTGTTTTTTTCGCCGTAGGTTTAACTTTAGTAACCGCTTTTTTGGTTACGATAGGACGTGGTTTTTTAACAACTGATTTTTTAGCAACAGCCTTTTTGGCTGCGGGGATCTTTGTCGCTTTTTTCGGGGAAGCTTTTTTAGTTATTTTTTTTACTGTTTTAGTAACAGTAGCTTTTTTCGCCTTAGTACTATTTTTTTTAGTAACAGGTGCTTTAATAGATTTTTTTTTCTTTACAGCCATATTAAAAATCAACGCTTAAAAATTAACTAATAA
Source organism: Bacteroidia bacterium (assembly GCA_044238845.1). Taxonomy (GTDB): domain Bacteria; phylum Bacteroidota; class Bacteroidia; order B-17B0; family Aurantibacillaceae; genus UBA4416. The sequence goes on along the minus strand of JBIICN010000007.1, from coordinate 96,999 downwards.
AAATTTTATCAATACAAGTAGAGGTAAAATTTCCAAGGCACAAAGGTACAAAAAAATATATAAAATTCCTATGTTTTGTTCAGTTACGGATATAATAAAGCCCCTAAACATCCTTAAGGCATAAAAACTAGCACAAATAACCAATGCTGGATACAAAAACAGTTCAGTTGGATATTTCGTAAATTGAAGGCAAACAATAAATGGGAATAAAATTATTCCAATAGTTTGGGAATAAACAAATACATTAAACATGTATTCTTTGCCCAAATCGTTATTTGATGATATAAATGCTAATATATAGTTTACCAAAAATTTTATTAGATACATTATGCATATTACAGCGATAAAAAATAAATATTGGTTTAAGTTAGATTGTTCTGATAATATTAATCCAAAATATCTATTTGTTATTTGTATTAAAAAAGCCGTTACTAATACAAACCCAATGGCTAAAAAAAGCGACATTCGTTTGGTTAATTTAAATTCCTCTCTAAATAATTGTTTTGCTTCTTGCAAACTGAAAACAGATATGAATATTTTAAAAATTTTTTTTGGCTCAGAAATTTTTATTAAGACGTAAATAGCAAAAATGGTGAATAGTAAAATACTTGGCCAATAAGCAGATGTTCTTGCATTAAAAATAGGCGTAGTATGAATTGGTTTTAATGAATGTCCTTTAAAAACAGATGAGGTTAATTCTATTTTACTGTTTTTAAGAGAAATAGTATCAGATGTGTGTTGTATAAGAGAATCTGTTTTGCTCACAGGTTAAAACCATTAAGTATTTCCGTAAATATAGGTTCAAATATATAAATAAAAAGCGGAAACATTTGTTCCCGCTTTTAGTCAAATTTAAAACTTAAAAAAGTTTAGTAATTACTTTTTTACAAACTTAGAGATATATACTTTTCCATTATCAGAAGAAATGTTCAGGTAATATACTCCATTTGATAATTCAGAAACTGAAATAGTTTTAAACGCTAGTTCTTGTTCTGGTATCATTTTTACCAATTTTCCGTCCATACTATAAATCATACCTTTATCAAACATTTCGCTAGAAGCTAGGTGAATATTTTCGGTTGTAGGATTTGGAAAAATTGATACCGGTAAATAGGAATTTATTTCATCAACTCCGGTTGTATTTGCTACATATGTAACTGATGATGTTTTAATAACATCTCCGGAATTACCACCATTATTGTTAGCATAGTTAAATGCTCCGTAAAAAGTAACAGTTGTAGCTGTAGCAGGAGCTGTCCATTGAAAAGTCCAAGTAGCACTAGCACCTGTTTTTTTAGAGGACTGTTTAATATATTTTCCAGAAATGCTCGTTCCAGTTCCAGCAATCCACGTTCCTAAACCTGTACTTGAAGTTGCAGTTTGAGGGGTTAATTCAAAGCCATATGCCGCCGCACCAGACATTGTAATAGTAAAATTATAAGTTGTTCCAGCAACATATCCAGAACCAGGGATATCCGAAGAGATTACACCAGTAGTTTGAGTTGCTGTTCCAGCATGACAATTAGTACATGTTGCTCCTCCTGCATCTGCAGGTGCTCCTGCGGTTGCATTTGGAGGCAAAGATGAACTTGCGTTAGTAGTATTTAGTGACGAAAAAAGAGCAATTGATAAAGCGGTAATAGTTGACGATAATAGTAAAATTTTTTTCATGTTTTTTAATTTTTGTAAGCAATAAATGTATTAATTATAATTCGTATTGTTTTATTTTTAACATATTTAGTTCTTTCATTATTTATACAGAATTATGTCATCGATTGAATAATGTATTTATTAATCAATTGAGGCAATCCAAAATGCATTAAATCATTTCTTTTTATTTTAATTAATGTGGTTGATGAAATTGGAGTTTTAATTTTTAATTCATAAAAAATGGCGTATAAATGTTGGTGAGATAAAATATGTTTTTTTTCAGTTGTAATAGAAATTACGCTAACATCTTTAACCAATTTTTTTAAGCTTTTGTTTTTTAAAACTAGTTCAGGTTCTGTGTAATTCACTGTTTCTATGAGATAGAACTCATAAAGATTTTGCCAAATATCCTTTTCTACTCGTTTTTGTATGTAAACACTATCCTTATAATTAAAAATAAAATAATGTAAGTAGCGGTTTCTTATTTTGATTTTTTTGTCTTTTACAGGTAATGAGTTAATAGTATCCTTTTCGTATGCTAAACAATATTCTTGTAAAGGACATTCTTCACATTTTGGATTTTGTGGTTTACACCATAAAGCACCAAATTCCATTATCGCACTATTATGGAGTCCTGGTTGTTTTTGATTTAATAGTTCATCAGCCAATAACTGAAACTCTTTTTTTCCTTGTGTAGAATTAATAGGAGTGCTAATATTAAATAAACGAGACAAAACACGGTAAACATTTCCGTCTACTACTGCATGAGGTAAATTAAAAGCAAACGATGCAACTGCTGCTGCTGTATAATCGCCAACACCTTTTAATTCTTTAATTGACTCAAAAGTGTTTGGAAAATTACCTTTATAATTATCTTTAACTGCTTTTGCAGCTGTGTGTAAATTTCTTGCACGAGAGTAATAACCTAGTCCTTGCCAAAGTCTCATCACTTGGTCTTCTGGTGCATTTGCTAAATCAATAATTGTTGGAAATGTTTCGGTAAACTTTATATAATAATTCAGTCCTTGAACGACTTGTGTTTGTTGAAGAATTATTTCAGACAACCAAATTTTGTATGGATCGCTAATATTACGCCAAGGCAAATCGCGCTTGTGTTTGTTATACCAAGTAATTAGTTTGTTAGAAATAGGATGGCTTTGAGGCATTGTGCTAATCCTCTACAGCAAAAATTTTATTAATCGCATCTATATTTTTCTCTTTTATGATTTTGCGTTTCAAACTCATTTTAGGAGTTAACTCTCCACCTTCAATACTCCATTCTTTATTTAAGATGGCAACACGTTTCAATTGTTCGAATGGCGCCAAAGATTTATTCATTAATTTTACATGCTCATTGATTAGTTTCTTTAACTCCTCATGCGCACTCATCTCTTCGTTTGTTGTCCATGTGATATTATGGTCTTTGCAATACTCTTTAAAATTTGCAAAAGATGGAACAATAATAGCAGATGCAAATTTTTGGTTTTCGCCTACCACCATGCTTTGTTCTACAAAACGGCACTCTTTGATTTTATTTTCTATCATTAAAGGGGCAATGTATTTGCCAGAGCTCGTTTTAAATATTTCTTTTTTTCTATCAGTAATTTTTAAGAAACGTCCTTCAATAAAAGTTCCTACATCACCCGTGTGAAACCACCCTTCATTGTCCATCACTTCGGCAGTTGCTTCAGGATTTTTGTAATAACCAAGCATTAAATTTGGCCCTTTTACTAAAATTTCTCCGTCTTCTTCAGCAATTTTAACTGTTACGCCAGAAATAACTGGCCCACAGGTTCCAATTCTAATATTATCTTCTCCATATCTGTTAACGCTTACAACCACGCAAGTTTCGGTTAAGCCATATCCTTGCAAACAAACAATATTAGCGCATAAAAAAATACGTTCTAATTTTGGGTTTAAGGCTGCACCGCCAGATGCAATACAAACTAAGTTTCCACCAACAGCTTCACGCCATTTACTAAAAACAAGTTTATCGGCAATTTTATGTTGAATTTTATACCATAAACCATTTTTGTTATTTAACTCATAAGAGTTTGCAATGCGCATACTCCAATCAAAAATTTTACGTTTAAAGCCAGTTAATTTTTCGCCAGTAGCTGTAATTTTTTCATATACACGTTCAATAAGTCTAGGAACAGAAACAAATATTTGTGGTTTTATTTCTTTTAGGTTATCTCCAATCGTTTCTAAGCCTTCGGCATAATAAATAGAAATACCTTTGTAAAGATAGAGAGTGCTCACCATACGTTCGTAAACATGGTTAAGCGGCAAAAAACTTAATGCTTTCCAAGTGCTGCTAAATGGCGCAAATCCTTGGCACGCTGTAACATTAGATACTAAATTATGATGCGTAATCATCACCCCTTTTGGAGTTCCAGTAGTACCCGAAGTATATAATATAGTTAATAGATTACTTGGTAAAATTGACTTTTTTATATCGTTTAACTTTTCTGGATTTGCATTTTGCTCGCCTAATTTTATAAAATCAGCAAAAGACATAAGACCTTCAATAGGATTAAAGCTAATGATATGTTTTACATTTGGAATTTCTTTTTCAATAGCAACTAGTTTCGCGTAAATAGATTTGTCCGAAATAAAAATAGTAGTTACCTCGCCATGATTTAATATAAATTGTAAATCAACATTACTAATAGTTGGAAAAATAGGAACAGTAACAAGGTTTGCTTGCTGACAGCCATAATCACAGAAATTCCACTCAGGGCGGTTATTAGAGATAATGGCTACTTTATCTTTATCTGTTAATCCAAGTGATAGTAGTGCATAGCTCACTGAATTTGTTTTGGTAATTAAATCATCGCTGCTATATTTTTTCCATTGTTTATTTTCTTTTGCAGATAAAACATCTTCTTTTTTATAGGTTGTTCTATATAAGTCTAAAATATCAAATACGCGTGTTATCTCCATCATCATTTAATTTTCTGAATTTATTTACTACCAAAGATTACGAAAATTGTACAATAATACAAATTCGTAATTTTAAAATGTTTAAGAATTAAAATTTTAGAACTTCTAAAATTTGAGTTAGATATAACTCGTCAATTTTGTTGAATGTTTTATAACTATCGCTATCAACATCTAAAACGCCTATCACGTCTTTATTGAAATTATAAATAGGTAATACAATTTCTGATTTTGATAATGAGCTACAAGCAATATGTCCAGGAAAAGTATCCACATCATCTACAATAATAACTTCCTTGTTTTGCCATGAAGTGCCACAAACTCCTTTCCCTAAATTTATTCTCGTACAGGCTACTGGCCCCTGAAAAGGTCCTAAAACTAATTGATTATTTTTTACTAAATAAAATCCCACCCAAAAAAAATTTAATCCAAATTTTAATGCAGCACAAACATTTGCCATATTTGCTGTGATATCTGATTCTCCCTCCACCAATGCTTTTATTTGAGGAAGAATAGATTGATATATTTCTTCTTTTGTGTTTCCACTAATTTGAAGGTCTTCTGCCATAGAAATGAGGTGCTATTTTGTGATTAACTAAATTTGACTATTTTTATATACAAATATAAAAGTAAATTGTTTGTTTGCTTTTTTTAAATTTTAATTTGATGAGAAGCCTTTTTCTTTTAGATATTAATGTGACCTATGAGTTAGGTTTAACTCAAGTAATCATTTTTTTGGCATTCATAGCTTTTGTATTATTTAAGATAAGAGATAAAAGATTAAAAAAATCTAAAATTGAATTAGAACGAATTGTTGAAGAAAGAACAGCTGCTTTAAAACATAAAGAACAGGAAATTACAGATAGTATCCGTTATGCTTTAAGAATTCAGTTGTCAATTATACCTACCCAGCAAAGAGTTAAATCTTTATTGCCAAAGAGCATGGTTTATTACAAACCAAAAGATATTGTGAGCGGAGATTTTTATTGGATAGAAAGTATTGGAGATGAGGTTTTGTTTTCGGCAGTTGATTGTACAGGTCATGGAGTTCCAGGCGCTATGATGAGTGTGATTGGATTAAAATCTCTAACTCAAGCAGTTCAAGATAAACAATTATCTAAACCAGCTGATATATTGCAATTTTTAGATGTGGCTGTAAACGATACTCTTCGTCAGTCTTATGATCCAGGTGCTGTAAAAGATGGAATGGATTTAGCATTATGCAACATCAATTACAAAACATTGACATTACAGTATGCGGGAGCCTTTAATCCATTGGTTTTAGTTAGAAAAAATATTGCAAGCACTTATCATGTTACTAATGCAAGAGAAACATTTTACGGCAATGATTTACTAGAAATAAAGTCTGATAAATGTCCTATTGGCAGTAATCAGGATGGAGTAGCTGATATTTTCACCAATCATACCATTCAATTACAAAAAGATGATTGTATATATATTTATACAGATGGTTATGCTGATCAATTTGGCGGGCCAAAAGGAAAAAAGTTTAAATACAACAAATTAAAAGACGTATTGATTGAAAACACCCATTTGTCAATGGACGAGCAATATAGTGCTTTGGATAAAAGTTTTAATGCTTGGAGAGGTAAGCAAGAACAAGTTGATGATGTTTTAGTAATAGGTGTGAAAATTTAATTCTGTGCTTCAAAAGTATTTCATCGCCATAGTTCCTCCCGACCCATTACTAAGTCAAATCCAAGATCTTAAGAAAAATATTTTTGAGCTGTATGGAACCAAAGGAGCTTTGCGTTCTCCAGGACATATTACTTTGCATATGCCTTTTAGTTGGGAGGAAGAAAAAGAAGAAAAACTAATAAGTTCACTTCAAAATTTTTCTTTTGATAAAGAATTACAGCTTACATTATCGGGCTTTTCTTGTTTTGAACCAAGAGTTGTGTTTATTAATGTTCAGAAAAATGACATTTTGTTTGAGATGCAACAACAGTTAGTAAAATATGCCAAGCAAAACCTTCAATTATTTAATCAATCAGATGATATGCGAGGCTTTCATCCACATGTTACAGTTGCCTTTAGAGATTTAAAAAAACCTACCTTTTATAAAATGTGGGAAGAATACAAAAACAAAGCATTTGATGCTGCTTTCGTTTGTAACAATATTTGTTTATTAAAGCATGTAGAAGATAAATGGGAAGTTTATAAAACCTTTACAATTGTAAAGTAAAAAAGCCCTGATAATTTTATCAGGGCTTTCGTACAATAAATAGGTTATTTTTTAATTAAAACTTCGTCAATCATACCGTAATCTTTTGCTTCTTGAGCAATCATCCAGTAATCACGATCACTATCCGCCCAAACTTTCTCATAAGTTTGCCCGCTATGAAAAGCGATGATTTCGTATAATTCTTTTTTCAATTTTTGAATCTCGCGAGCAGTAATTTCGATATCAGATGCTTGTCCTTCAGCTCCACCTAATGGTTGATGAATCATTACACGAGCATGTTTTAATGCTGTACGCTTTCCTTTAGCACCTGCACATTGCAAAACAGCACCCATACTTGCCGCCATTCCTGTACAAATAGTAGCTACATCTGGTTTAATAATTTGCATGGTGTCATAAATCCCTAAACCTGCATAAACAGAACCACCTGGTGAATTAAGGTAAATTTGAATATCTTTTTTAGAATCAACCGATTCTAAGAATAATAATTGAGCTTGAACGATATTAGCAACTTGATCGTTGATGCCAGTACCTAAAAAGATAATACGATCCATCATTAAACGTGAGAATACATCTAATACCGAAACGTTTAATTGTCTCTCTTCGATAATATTTGGAGTTAAGTTTCTAATTCCAGGAGTGATAGCAGAAACATAACTATCGTAAGTTAAGCTGCTGATGCCAACATGTTTTGTGGCGTATTTTTTAAATTCATTTTGATCAAACATAATTTGAGGGTTTAAGTTGTTAAACAAATATACTTGTTGGATTGTGTAAAGCCAAATGAATGCCAAAAAGTTTTTAACGTCAATTCGTCAGTAAGGATATCTAAAAAAATGTTACATATTATATATATGTATAGTCATTTCCAAAAAATCACTTTCTTTGTATAAAAAATTGCAAAAGTTACTCATATATATATGTATCGTTTTATTTAGTGCGCGTTGTGCTCAAATAACGCCATTAACGGGCGGCAAAAAAGATATAACTCCTCCAAAGCTAGTATCTTCAATACCAGAAAATGCTGCTTTAAATTTTAGTTCAAAAACCATCGAGGTTCAGTTTGATGAATATATTACTATAAAAGATATCGCTAACCAATTTATTATTACTCCTCAAACTAAAGAAATACCAGAGATTCAAGCTCAAGGTAAAAAACTAAAAATTACTTTTAACGAAAACTTATTACCTAATACAACCTATAAATTGGCTTTTGGAAATGCTATTAGTGATTTAAATGAATCTAATACTTTATCAAATTTTGAATATATATTTAGTACTGGCTCAACGATTGATAGTTTGAAAATTCAAGGAAAAATTATTAGTGCCTTAAATAAGTCTCCTTCTGCAAATATCCTAGTTGGGTTGTATGATTCAAAGTCTAATGATAGTATTATTTACAGAGAAAAGCCTTTATATATTTCTAAAACAAACCAAAATGGAGTGTTTAATTTTAATTACTTGCCTCGCGCTTCGTTTAAAATAGTTGGAATCAACGATCAAAATAAAAATTTATTATATGATGGTTCAGACGAACAGATTGCATTTACGAAAGAGTTAATCAATACTATTGATACAAACCCTCGTTCTTCTTTTTTGCTTTTTAAAGAAACTCCTTCTAAAAGTTTCATCAAGAAGTCTTTTTCTCCCGAATACGGGAAAGCTTATATTATATTTAATAAACCTCAATTAGATATTAAAAAAGTTGTAGCAAATGGTTTAGTTGATTATATATTAAGCGGTTTGAAAGATAGTTTAACTATTTTTTTTAGTAATAAGTTTGATACCCTCGAAACATTGATTGAATATGAATCGAGAAAGACAGATACTCTTTATGTTAAAGTGCTTTCTAAAAGTTCATTTGATAACCAAATAAAAAATAATTCGATTAAATATACTCTAAAACCAAATTTTAGTAACTTTTTAGCTTGTTATGAAAAGCCAACATTCGAATTAAACTTCCCAATTTATAAAAATGGTATTGTTGCCGAAAAAATAATATTGATAGAAAAATCGGATTCGGTTACGAAGAATTTATCCTTTCAAATTTTAAATGAGTCAAAATGGAGTTCGCATTTTATAGTACAGGCAGATTTTAAACCTGAAACTAATTACATCTTAACCTTAAAAAAGGGCGCTATTACTGATAGTTCGAAAAGAATGAATGATTCTGTCTCTTATAATTTTAAAACAACTGTATTAGACGATTACTCTCAACTAAAGATGAAATTGTTATTTCCTAAGAAAGAAAATTATTTGGTTAGACTGTTAAATGATAAAGAACAATTAATTAGTGAAAAGATAATTGAGTTGTCTTTAACATCAACTTCCGAAAAAATAGTGGAGTTCAATAACTTAGTACCTGGAAATTATTTTTTACAAGTAGTTGAAGATGCCAATAAAAATGGGCTTTTCGACATGGGCAATTATTTTTTAGGTACTCAACCAGAAACAATTTTTGTAAATTCGATGCCTATCAAATTATTAGCGGGTTGGGAAATTGAAAATGATTGGATAGTGAAATAAAACTCGTTTCAATTTTTTTTAATCAGAAAAATTATTTTTTAGCATTCTTTTTTATTCTCGGTGTAATTTTTTATAAAACTATAAAGCAACGAATCTTTATAAACACCTTTAAAATCAATATTTACAGAGGGTGCTAGTTTTTTATTTCATTTTAATTTGCCACATTGTTTTTTTTAATCGTTGAATATAAAAACGGTATTAACAATTTCAACATTTTTATGTTAATAAATTAACTGATTGAAAATTAGTTAGCGTTAATAAATTTATTTACTTCGTAGTAACAAAAATCTTAAAAACAAAAAACCATGGCAACAACTAAAAAAGCAGCTCCTAAAAAAGCAGTAAAAAAAGCAGCTCCTAAAAAAGCAGCAGCTAAAAAAGCAGTAAAAAAAGCAGCTCCTAAAAAAGCAGCAGCTAAAAAAGTAGTAAAAAAAGCAGCTCCTAAAAAAGCAGTAAAAAAAGCAGCTCCTAAAAAAGCAGCAGCTAAGAAAAAGTAATAAAAGCCCCGCATTAGCGGGGTTTTTTGTTTAATGCCACTATAAAAAATAGTGGCATTATTATTTTTGCAACACGTGTGTTTACACTATATTTGCTCAACAAACAATACGTGTAGTTAAGTTTACTAAAACATAATTTAATTGTACATTTAATAAACAATAAACAAATCATCATGAAAAAATTATTTACATTATTATCAGTTATTACTTTATCCGTTGTGATTTCATCTTGCGGTGGTAAAAACACTAAGCAAAACATTGAAGCACCAGCAGGAATGATTGCAATGGACTTAAGTAAATTTGGAAAACAATTTTCTATTTTTGTACCAGATACTACAGTTGCAAAGTTAGAAGTTATTGAACAAACATGGGGTGCATTAGAAATTAGAGTTGGAAAAACATTTCATATTTCTATTACAGAAGACCCTGGAGATATAGAATTAAGAAAAAGTGACATTAAATCTAATGATGTCAATATTTTTAAATCGTTTGTAGTGGATGAACCATTAACCATTATGTGGGAAAGTGCAATCACTAAACCTGAATATCATTTTTATTCTATTCAAAAAATTGGCAACAATACTTATGTCTTTGAAGATGTTGTTCCAGCAGATGGCGAACCTTTAGGTAAAGATGCTATTCAAAAAATGCTTGATTCAGCAAAACAAATTATAGAGAAACCAAATGCAGAAGCATAGTAAAGATTTTAATTAAATAAAAGCCCTTTCGCTAACAGTGAAAGGGCTTTTTGTTTTACGTAATGATAATTATTTTAATTTAAAAGAAACAGGAATATTAAATCTCACTTTTACAGGATGGCCAGCATTTTTACCTGCTTTTTTCCAGCGCGGCATTTTTGAAATGACTCTTACTACTTCTTCATCACATCCTAAGCCAATGCCACGCATAATTTTTACATTTTCAATATTTCCTATTTCGTTTACAATAAACGAAACATATACAGTTCCTTCTTTACCAGCCTCTCTTGCTAGTGATGGATACACAACATTTTGTCCTAGGTATTTCATTAAACCAGTAACACCTCCTTCAAATTCAGGCATCTCTTCTGCAATAACTACAATTTCATTAGTTGTAATTGATGCTGTATTAGCAACATGAACAGTTGTTGCTGTTGCTGTTTCTGTTCCAATCGGCGCGGTACCTGTTGCTGTTTCTGTTCCAACTCCACTAATAGGATTTGAGGGATTTACTGCCGTTGTATTAGTTAGTACATCAACAATTTGAGTTGGCATGCCACCTGTAGGTGCAGTTGCTGCTGCCGCTGTATTTTGCACCGGTTCAATTACTGGAGGCTTCATGTCAACTACAGTTGAATAAGTTAATGTGTTGGCAGCTAAATCGTCGATAATAGTTGGTTGTTCTAATACACTATCAGCATTTATTTTATTATTAATAATCACTGAACCAAATAGTAAAGTCACTATACTAGTTAAAAATAATAGCGACTTTTTTAAAGAGTCATTATAGCTTGATCGAATTTCATAAGCTCCATAATTTTTGTTTCTGTTTTCAAAAATCACGTCGTTTAGTTTGTTGGAATTATTTCCTAAAATATTCATAACAATTTTTTTTAGAGGGTTATACTTTTTTTGTTTTCAAACTTCTCTTTAACGCGCTTAAGATTTGTTTGCTGATGTAAAGGTATATTGGGTATCAATAAAAAACCACATCTGATTGAGATGTGGTTAGTTTGAATTGGTAAGTGGTATGTTTTTAACGAAAAATGGAATTATTGTTTAGTATAAACAGCTGTACAATTATCTGCCGGACTAGAAGCTATAGTAGTGGTATAACTTAAAGAAATATTATTAGCATTTGTTAGTGTTCCTGTACCTTGTGTAAAACCAATACTACCTAATTGTTGATAGGGTATTGTAATTATATTGTTATTTACACTTGCTCTTGCTGCGATTGATAATCCAGAGAAGTTATTGATTGAAATTTCGTTTGATGAAGTAGTTGATTTAACAATATTTACAGTGTGAGTATTTATTCCTGCGGTAGAACTATTTTCACTAACATTCCAATAAGCAACAAACTTATCTCTAACGTCTGTAATTGGTGCTGGAGCATTTGGATCGTCTTTTTTATCACTAGCACATGAGGCTAAAATTACTCCAAAAAGGATGAATGAGAAGAAAGTTATTTTTTTCATATCAAAAATTTTAATTTAAATAAACAAAAAACGTTCCGTAAATAAGTTTTATGATTCTCTTAACGTATTTTGAGAGTAATACGCTATTTCTTTATCAAATTTATTTTTAGCTAGTAAAGGAACTAAACGTGATAAAACAGTAATAATTGGCGACAATAGTAAAATACCAGTTGGCAAAACAATTCCAAATATTCTAACTCTAGTTCTACGTTGCTCACTTCCTTGCGTACCTTTTTTAGAAATATAGTTTGCGTACAGTGGAAATAGTGCACGACCTCTGCCTTCCATTAGCAATATATTTCCTCTTATATCTAAAGCGCCTTGTTGATTTAATTGAGGTTGAATATGTTGTAATTGGTTATTTTCTAAATTATCAATTATTATTTTTCCAAATACTGGCGCGTGAGCTAAATCTTTAGCTGTTACACCATATTTTGGAAAAATACCCATAAAATTTTCTTTAATGCCTTTTAAAACAAATGCTAACACTGTAACTAAGCTAATTAAATTAGAAGATCTATCTACAAATGTAATATTACCAACTAAGTTGGCGTTTAAATCTAACAGGCGTTTTTTCATCTTTTCTTGAGCGCCCAGCCACATATTACGACAATTAATAATTGTTATGATTGGCTTATTTTCCAATAGTTTTTTGGCTTCAGGACTTTGTAAAAAACTACTAATAGGAACGCATATACTTAAAAACCAAGGTTGATATGCGATAACCACTAAATCGTAATTTGTATGAGAGTCAATATTAAGAGGTTCTAATTCACATGGAATACCATTAACAGTCTCCGGAAATGCATCAAAAAATTGAGTATAGCTCCAAGGATAAGGAAATGCATTTTTTGGTTTCACTAATAAATAATCTAATTGGTAATTTTTGTTTTCCTCAAACGACTTTAAGGTAGCATCTAATGCTTGTTTTGCTTGCCCGGTTTGTGTATAATAAACAACTAGTACTTTTTTCATGACGTTACGTTATTCAAATATAACTCTTATCAATTAATCAAATCCTTTTTATCACATTTTTATTTATTGTACTTTTGCCTTATGATAGCAATAAACCATACCCTTATTTCGGAAGATATTTTTGATAAAAAATTTGTTTGCGATTTAAATGCTTGTAAAGGCGAATGTTGTGTTTCTGGTGATAGCGGCGCCCCATTAAATAAAAAAGAATTAAAAATTTTAGATAAAGTTTATCCATCTGTTAAACCTTATATGAATGAAAAAGGAATTGCTGCCGTTGAAAAACAAGGCACTTATATCTTAGATAGTGATGGAGATTACACAACAACCTTAGTGAGCGAGGGTGAGGAATGTGCATTTGTGTTTTTTGACGAGAAGAATATTGCGAAGTGTGCTATTGAACAAGCTTATCTGGATGGAAAAATTGATTGGAAAAAACCAATTTCTTGCCATTTATATCCCATCAGAATTAAAGAGTATAAAGAATATGATGCCGTTAATTACCATTCGTGGCATATTTGTAAACCCGCTTGCGAATGTGGACAACAATTAAATGTTCCAGTATTTAAATTTTTAAAGGAACCGTTAATTAGAAAATACGGTGATGCGTGGTATGAAGAGTTAGATGCTGTTTATCAAGCTTACTCAAAAAAGTAAACTATTTCTCAAATTGATAATGACTATAATCTAATAAAACAGTTTTTAAAAATTGTTCGTCAGTTAATGTAGTTGTAATATTCATTTTAGTTTTTACTTTTTGGGCTAAAGCTTTAAGGTTCTGAGGTTTATTATTTGCTAAACTATGGTCTAAAATTTCTTTGATAATTCCCAAGTCTTTATCTGATAACAAGGCTACTTGTTCAAACACTATTTTATAATCTATAACTTGTTTATAAAGGATCGTATTTTGTAAAGATACATTTGAGCCTTTTTTAATAACTGTGGTTCCAGCTGCCATATCACCTAAACGTTGACTTTTATCGGATGCGGCCACACTTATTAACGCAACTAAACCATTTACTAGTTGAATATCAATAACACGAAGTATTGAACGAAGAATAAATGAGCCAATGCCAGGTTGTGTTCCATCAAGTTTTACAACTTTTATGCCTACAACTTTTTTTCCTAAACTTTGCCCGTTCATAAAGGTTTCGCTCAAAAAATGATAGAGTAGAACAGGTAAACCTAAAATAATAATTAAAGTTGAAGCTAAGTATTGATTGCTTTGATAAAAATAATTAAACCCAAGTTGCATACAAAGCAAAACAATAATAACAATATAAACCGCTATAAACACACCATCTAATAATGTTGCTAAAATTCTATATCCAACACCCGCTGCCTCATATTCTAAATCTACATTTTGCGAGGTGGTAATTTTAATAGTTTCCATTGTAATTACAGACGATTAAAAATCATACTTTTAATAATATAACACATAAATATAATTAATTTCTCTACATTTTTTATAAATTTAGAGAGTAATTAAATAAGTAGTGAAAGAAATTACATTCTTAAAACAAAATGCTTCTAAGTGGGAAAATTACGAATCTTCTCTCGATAAAAAGGAAGTTGAACATCCTGCAAAGGTTGCTGAAATGTTTATTGAGTTAACAGATGATTTTTCCTACTCTAAAAGTAATTACGAAGAAAGTAAAACAACCAAGTATCTAAATTCTTTAACGGCAAGAGTTCATCAATTAGTATATCGCAATAAAAAAGAAAGTAATAAACGCATTTTCTTATTTTGGAAAATTGAAATACCCTCGTTGTTTGGCAAGTATCATAACTTGTTGTTGATTTCATTTGTGGTGGGAGTTATTGGCACGTTATTAGGCGTTGTTTCTCAATTATATGATGAGTCATTTGTGCGCATAATTATGGGAGATGACTATGTGAACCAAACTATTGAACGTATTAAAAATGGTAATCCAATTGGGATTTATGGAGAAATGCCTCAAGGATTTATGTTTTTTTACATCACCATAAATAACATAAGAGTGTCGTTTATGATGTTTGCCATGGGCATGATTTTTTCGGTTGGCACTGGTTTTTATATTTTATACAATTGTATTATGTTGGGCTCATTTTTTGCCATGTTTTATCAGTATAATGTTTTAGGTAAGGCTTTAAAAGTAGTTTGGATACATGGTACTCTTGAAATATCTGCTATTGTCATTGCTGGATGCGCTGGATTTATTTTGGGAAATAGTTTTATGTTCCCTGGTTCTTATAGCCGATTAGAATCATTTAAACGTGGCGCAAAGGATGGGATTAAAATAATCGTAGGATTAATTCCAATTTTTATATGTGCAGGTTTTTTAGAAAGTTTTATTACGCGTTATACTGAAATGCCTTTATGGTTAAGTTTAATGATTATTTTAGGTTCGCTAACATTTTTAGTATGGTATTTTATATGGCTACCTTTTAAATTTAATAAAATCAATTATGCAACAACAAAAAATTGAATTCAGAAAAGAACGTGATTTTGGCTCAATACTAGGCGATTCCTTAAAGTTTATTAAGCAAAATTTTAAATCGTTTTTCGGAAGTGTTATATTAATAGTAGGCCCTTTTATTTTATTAATGGGATTAGGCTATGCTTATATGCAAACATCTATGATGAACATGATGTATTCAAAGCCAAGTAATCCGTTAGCCATATTTAATAGTACTTACTTTTTATCAATAGGTGTTATGATGTTTTGTGGTTTGTTGGCAAATATTTTATTGAGTGGAGTGGTATATAATTACATGATTATATATCAAGAAAAACAATTAGGAGAAGTAATTACCGTATCAGAAGTAGGTAAACGAGTTTGGAGTAATATTGGAAGATTAACTATTGCTTCCATTATTTTTATTCTTGTATTTATTCTAGTATTAACTATTTTAGTTCTTATTGGCGTTGGCTTTGTATCTATGTTAGGAGCAGTGGCTGGAGTTTTATTAGCCTTGTTGCTTATTTTTGGGTTATTAATTTATATTCCAGTATTTGCTTATTTTATTCCAGCCTCATTTTTTGTGGTAGTAAGAGATGAGAGCTCCATTTTTTCTTCTATGGCTAAGGTAAAAAAATACTTATCAGGTAATTTTTGGTGGACCTGGTTAATCATGGTAGTGGCTTTATTTGCGTTAGGGATTTTACAAATGCTATTCAATTTACCTGCTAGTATTGTGACAATGATGAATACATTTACTCGAATGAGTGAGATGAGCAATGTTCAGCCAGAAGCAGGTAATAATATTTTATTGATGGTATTTTACACTTTAGGAATGTTTTTAACTTACTGTACAAGTTCAATTTCTCATTTAATTTCGGCTTTTAACTTTATGAGTCATGAAGAGCAACACGAAGGAAAAGGTTTGATGTCACGCATTGATGAAATCAATTAAGTTTCGTTGAGTATTTTAAAATTTATATCTAGCTTATTATTTGTTTTTATTGTTTCTAAAAGCATTAGTTTTGCTGCGCCAATCCACAAAAAGGTTCAGTTCGATTCTTCTGTAGTAAAGATCAGTGTTCCTTCAAAAAGTGCTGAACAAAAAGTATTTAAAGAAGTTAATCTTGATTTTGCTAAAAAAATAGAGGATAAAGATATTGGCTTATGGGACAGATTTTGGAACTGGCTTTTAGAATTATTATTTGGCAATGCTGATTATGAAACAAGATTGAACGCACAAAAAATAGTTGTTTGGGTATTAGCAATTGCGGGCTTAATTTTGATTATTTGGCTTCTTACTAGAACACAGTTTACTAGTTTTTTAAGAGGGAATACAAAAAACACACCATTTAATTTTTCTGATTTAGAAGAAGATATTTCGCAGATAGATTTTAATTCGCGTATTAATAAAGCTATTGATACTGGTGATTATAGATTTGCAATTCGGTGGTTGTATTTAAAGCAACTATATCTTTTAAATCAAAAAAAAGCAATAAACTACCAGCCATATAAAACTAATATAGATTATTCTCAGGAGCTTTCTACTACAAGCTTTACAAAAACGTTTAAGTCTGTTAGTAGAATATATGATTATGTATGGTATGGAAAATATCCTATTACAGTAAGCGATTTCCAAGCCTTTGAAACTGAGTTTAAACAATTTGAACAAAGTATAAATGTTTAAAGGGAATAAAAAATATTATTATATACTAGCAATAGTTTTTATTGGTGTTATTGTGCTGCAATATATGCAACCTAAACCCATTAATTGGAGCAGGACTTATTTAAAGAAAGATAAAATTCCTTTTGGTTGTTATGCTATTTTTAATTTGCTGGAAACTAATTATGCTAACAAGGTTGTTGTTAATCAGCAAACGATGTATGATATTAATAACCAAACAAACGACTCCTCAAACACATTGATTCTTTTAAATGATAAGATTGAATTTTCAAAGTTAGATTTGCAAAGTCTATATAAGTTTATTAAAAAAGGAAACACCGTTTTTTTTGCTTCAAATGAATATCAAAAAGTTTTAAAAGACACTTTTAAAATTGATACACAGTTCAATTGGGGAACAACCAATAGTTCTTTAGATTCATTAATATTAAAACCCTCTTTTGAAGTGAAATATGTTGCTCCAAAAAATAATTTTTTAAAATCATACATTTACCCACAAGTAGCAACCGAAAGTTATTTTACTAGTTTTGACACTACATTATTTAAAGTTAGTTCAATAAATAAGCAAAATCACCCAGTTTTAATAGAAGCTAATATTGGGAAAGGAAAATTAATTTTAAGTTCATTACCTGATGTTTTTGGCAATTTATTTATAGTAAATCACAATAATAGATATTACACTTACACTCTTTTAAGTAAAATAAAAAACAATACAATTATTTGGGACGAATATTACAAAACCTACAATGTTCAGCAAAAAGGTATTTTTCAATTTATTTTCAGTAACGATTCTCTTTACATGGGATACATTATGCTTATCATAGGGCTTTTTATATTTATGATTTTTGAGATGAAACGCCGTCAAAGACCCATTCCAATCATTAAACCTCTTCAAAATTCAACGCTTGAGTTTGTGGATGTGATAAGCCATGTTTATTTTAATTCGAATAATCATAAACATATTGCTGAAGAAACTATACAGTATTTTTACTTCTTTGTAAGAAAAAAATTTAATGTTAACACTAATGAGATGAATGATGAGTTTTATGGTGGTATTAGCAAATTAAGTGGAGTAGATTTATCTGATGTAAAAAAACTATTTTCTTATTGTCAAAATTTGAAACAAGCACCTAGTCTTACACAGTACGATTTACTAGAATTAAATGATAGAATTAATAATTTTAAACAAAAAAGTATACGCTAATGGAACAATTTGAATCAAGAGTAAATTTGACTGATTTTACTCAAAAAGTCGAACAAATTAAATCTGAACTAGCTAATTATTTAGTAGGACAGCATCAATTAGTTGATTATTTAATCATTGCATTATTAGCAGATGGACATGTATTAATTGAAGGCGTTCCGGGTGTTGCAAAAACATTAACCGCTAAGCTGATGGCAAAAAGCATAAATGCGAATTTTAAGAGGATACAATTTACGCCGGATTTGATGCCAAGTGATATTACAGGAACATCTATTTATAATTCAAAAACCAATGAGTTTGAATTTAAGCCAGGACCATTGTTTACAAACATTGCTTTAGCTGATGAAATTAATCGTGCCCCAGCAAAAACACAAGCAGCTTTGTTTGAGGCTATGGAAGAACGTCAAATTTCAGTAGATGGAAAAACTTATCTTTTAGAAGCTCCATTTATGGTATTGGCAACTCAAAATCCAATTGAACAAGAGGGAACTTATCGTTTACCAGAAGCGCAGCTTGATCGTTTTATTTTTAAATTGGTGGTTAATTATCCAACCGTAGAAGAGGAAACAACTATTTTACAAAACGCTCATACTAATAATGACCAATTAGATTTAAGTAAAGTAAAAGCTATTTTGCATAAAGAAGATATTCAAAAACTAAGAAAAACAGTATTTAGTGTTTTAGTGGAAGAACATCTTTTTAAATACATTGCTCAAATAGTAAGTAGCACTCGTCAAAATCCTTCTTTATATCTTGGCGCTTCTCCTCGAGCTTCTATTGCCATATTAAATGCAGCAAAAGCTTGTGCTTGTTTAAGAGGTAGAGATTTTGTGAGCCCTGATGATATTAAATATGTGTGTGCTCCTGTATTAAGACATCGTGTGATTTTAACTCCTGAAAAAGAAATGGAAGGAATTACTTGTGATGCCGTTATACAACAATTAGTAGATAAAATTGAAATCCCTAGATAAGTATCAAAAAAATAAAGCACATATTTTCTTCATTATTTTTCACTAAACGTTTGTATATAGCGTTTGGTGTAGTGGTTTGTTGTTTTGTATTTGCGTTTATTTATCCTTGGCTGCATTTGATTGGACTTTTATTATTTTGGGCATTAGCTTTAATGTTATTAGCCGATATTATAATTCTATTTGCTAACAAAAATGGCATAGAAATTCTAAGACAAACAAAACATCAAAAATTATCTAATGGAGATGATAATGATTTTAGTTTAAGTATTCTAAATAATTATTCATTTATTGTTTATACAAAAATTATTGATGAAATCCCTGATCAATTTCAAAAACGAGATTTTGTATTTAGTAGAAAGTTAAAAGTTCAGGATGCTCACGAAATTAAATACAAATTACGTCCAGTGTTTAGAGGAGAGTATTATTTTGGAAATAGCATAGCGTTTATTTCTACGATAATTGGTTTAGCTCAACGTCGTTATATTTTTGATAATACAGAAATGCTACCGTGTTATCCTTCGTTTTTAAAGTTGCGTCAATATGAATTATTAGCATTTACAGATAGATTGACGGATGTAGGAATAAAAAAGCTAAGAAAGATTGGATTGAGTTCAGAATTTGATAACATTAAAGAATATGTTATTGGAAACGATATAAGAACTATTAATTGGAAGGCGACTGCTCGTAAAAATCAATTAATGGTCAACCATTTTCGTGACGAGAGGGCGCAACAGGTTTATTCGATTATTGATATGGGACGAATCATGAAAATGCCTTTTGAAGAAATGAGTTTATTGGATTATTCAATTAACGCCTCATTAGTTTTAAGTCATATTAGCTTTATTAAACAAGATAAGCCTGGTTTAATTACGTTTTCAAATAAGGTTCAAAATTCAATATCAGCTGATAGAAGGGGTAATCAATTATTTAGATTGCAAGAAGCATTATATAATGCTAAAACTGGTTTTCAAGAAAGCAATTATGAAGTTCTATTAAATCATATTCGAACTAAAATTACGCAACGTAGTTTATTGTTATTGTTTACTAATTTTGAAACGTTAAGTGGTTTAAAACGGCAGTTAAAATATATCCGACAACTTGCTAAACATCATTTGGTTGTTGTTATTATTTTTGAAAACACCGAGCTGCATAATTTATTAAACACCAAAGCTACTAGCACTTCCGAGATTTATTGTCAAACCATTGCTAAAAAGTTTGATTACGAAAAAATGCAAATAACCTTTGAGTTACAAAAATTAGGAATACAATGTATTTATACTAAACCCGAGCAATTAACAGTAAATACATTAAATAAATATTTGGAGTTAAAATCAAGAGGCTTGATTTAGTAGTATGGTTTTTGTTCTTGTTTATATTCTTGGACAGATTATGATTTATAGGAAAATTATCATTTTTAGCTATGACCACTGCAATTGTATTTTGTTTTGTTCAGAAGAGGTTATTTAATATTAAATTACTATCGAAAAAATTATTAAAGTGTTAACTATTCTTTTTCTTTCTTCCCGAAACTATAATTTAAGCCAAAGCTTAATCTTCCAGCACTTTTTAAACTTCCATTTTTTACTTCTTCGAAAGCAGTAAACTGCCATGCTAAATTAATTGAAATGGATCTGTAATAAATGTCTATACCTGGTCCTAGTAGTAAGGAGTTTACATCAGTGTTGTTTTGTAATTCATTTTTTATTTTTAAGCCATCTGTATATTCATAATTTGCTTGAATAGATGGGTACAGAATCATATTTTTTATTGGAACTTTGTAAAATATTGATGCGAATTCATTATGACTATTTGACAATTTTTCATGATACTTGTTATGTCCATTTACTTTGTAGTTTAAACTTAGAAGTGCACCTATTTTTTTTGTCATCACCACATAGCTAGAATAAACAAATCCATCCCAACTACCCGTGCCTGGTTGTATTTCAAAAGGTAATCGGTCACTAAAGGCATCATGAGCATAATAATTACCTGTAGGTAATTTAATGCCAGCTCCTAAAATTAATTTATGCCTAAATTTTTTATCGGCCTTTGGTATGATGACATGATAGCCAGCGTTAAATGATACGTCACCTAGTCCAGTATGTGAAATGTATTGGTCATCTGTTTTTGTTTTATTATTTAGTAGAGGTACAAATACATTTAACTCTAATCTTTTTAAAACAAAATATTTAAATCGTATTTCAAATATTTTATAGGACTCAAAATCTTTACTTGAATAATTTTTTGTAATACTAGAATCGTTAGGTTCATCTGCATGTGCTATACGGTATGCTGATTTTGGAAAAAATTGGCTTTGACTTTGATAGTTTTTATAACCGTTAAAAACACGATATCTATGTAAAAAAGAAATGCTGCTCTTATTGTCATAAGGAGTAATTCCCATATAGTTCCCGCAAATGTCACATGCTAATAAACTTATTGAAAAGCTAGTACAGCAAAGCACAATATATGCTTTTAGTTTTTTCATGAAAAATAATTTTAAATCATGTATTAAATTAAACGAAGCTGAAATTTAATTTCAACTTCGTTTAATTTAATATACATAAAAATATACTAATCGTTATGGATGTGTTCAACTGTAAACATATCAGCGTAATTATTAGCTACTGTATTAGCAGCGGCGCCTGGCATGTGAACTGTATGAGTTGTAGAAAAGTTTGTAGTAGTTGGCGTTTGGAACCACTCTAATAAGTTACTCGTCATATGAATGGTTGGAGTAATAGAGCCAGAAACATTAGCTGTTTCTGTGCCAAAACTTGGTGAAAGAATTTTCATTGTTTTGTTAGCACCTGAGAAACCACCAATATGAAATTTTAAATTTTGATTAGCTGCCCCAGATTGAGGAGAAGTTCCTTCAAATTTTGCCATAATATAACCACTATTCCAGCTCCAAAACATTCCATTTGTTGGGTCTAAAGCTCCTGTTTGAGCACCAGAATTATTACGAGCACTATCTACTCCCAGCATAAATTCTACAGCTTTATAGGTTCCAAAAGGAACATCGTTAAGAGTTAATAAAGCTAAATTTGGGTTTGAATGATCTACTAAATAGTAACTGTTTGATTGTGTCCATACTGTATTGTCAGTTTTTGTTAATTTTATGTTACTGATATAGTATTTATAAGTTGATACATTAAAAGTATTGCCAGCTTGATTAGTATAAGTTGATGTCGAAAATACTAATTCAGAATCGCCAACCATTGCTTCAAAATAAATTTTTAAGCTCCCAGTTGTTGCTGCTGGTATTTGAGGCGCTGGAGCTGGTTCTGGATCTTTGTCCTTATCTTTTTTACAATTTGTTAATGTTAGAGCAATTAAAGCTATTGCTGTGATTTTCAATAAATTTTTCATTTAAATATTTTTATGAGTTATAATTTAATTCGTCGTTTAATAATTTGTGAGTAACCCAAAACTTGATTACTGTATATGGTTTGACTATTCTTCCAGCCATTTTTTGCATGGTAGATTTTTCCAGTTTTCCTTCTGGATCATTAATAGCAGTAATGTATTTCTTTATTAAACGATATTCGTTTAATAATAAAACTACTAATGCTATAAAAACATATAATAACATGTTAATTTAGTTTATAGTTATAGACTAACTTTGATATAATAGTATAACAAAGCATTGCTCGCGCCCGAACAATAAAAACATCAATAATAGTAACTATAAACTTGGGGGATGAAATACTGAAGAGGAAAAGTTGTTTGGTAAACTCTTCGTGTTATTTATTTTATAGTGTTGAACTAACACTGAGGGGGAAAATATAAAACTTATAAAACCAGTTCTTAATTCAGATTTCTCAGTTTTATCTTTAATAGATGAAGAGGAATCAGATTGACGTTTTTCTTCTTTTTTAATTTCTTTATCTAAATAACATTTAGCGGCACAACAACTTTTGGGTTTGTTTTTGTTTTCACAAACTGTTTCGGCTAATTGTTTTTGATTGGATTTGAATTGAAAATAAATGACTGTTTTGGCTACTGATTGGTAGCTAAAGCTGATGAGCAAGAACAAAGAAAATAAAATATGTAATCGCTTTTTCATTTTTATCTTGCAACAAAATTACAAATTAATTTAATTGCTCCCACAACATATCTTTTAACTCTTGGATATTATGTCCAGATTGAGCAGAGATAAACAAATAAGGAATTTTAAATTTACCTTTCATTCGTTTTTTTAAATCCTTTTCTAATTCTTCAATTAGTTCCTCATCAATCGTATCACATTTTGTGATAGCCAAAATGCGTTGCTTATCTGCTAACTCAGGATTGTATTGTTTTAGTTCGTTTAATAAAATTTTATATTCTTCGTAAATATTATCGCTTTGGCAACTTACCATAAATAATAAAGTGGAGTTACGTTCGATATGACGCAAGAAACGAACACCTAAACCTTTACCTTCGCTTGCGCCTTCAATAATTCCGGGAATATCGGCCATCACAAAACTTTTGTAATCACGATATGGTACAATTCCTAAATTAGGAACTAATGTTGTAAACGGATAGTTAGCGATTTCGGGTTTAGCAGCAGAGACAACTGATAGCAAAGTAGATTTACCTGCATTAGGAAAACCAACTAAACCAACATCTGCTAATACTTTTAATTCTAAAATTTTCCACTCTTCTTTTCCTTCTTCACCTGGTTGAGAGTAACGTGGTGTTTGATTGGTTGGAGATTTAAAATGTGCATTTCCTCTTCCACCCATTCCACCAGGTAATAAAACAATCTCTTGTCCTTCTTCTGTAATTTCACAAATAAATTCACCAGTTTCTAAGTCACGAGCAATGGTTCCTAATGGCACATCTAAAATTTCATCATCACCTTCCTTACCAGATTTGTGAGAAGAACCGCCATCACCACCTTGTTTAGCAATAATATGTTTACGGTATTTTAAATGAATTAATGTCCAAAATTGTTTATTACCACGTAAAATAATATGTCCACCACGACCACCATCACCTCCGTCTGGCCCACCAAAAGCCGTTAGCTTATCACGGTGTAAATGCGTAGAGCCTTTACCACCTTTGCCACTTCGGCAACAAATTCTTACGTAATCAACAAAATTAGTATCCACTTCAATAGGTTTAAGATTTAAGAAATAAGATTTAAGAACATAATGCTCTTAAATCTCACTTAAAAAATCAATATTTATTTTTTCTTCTTTACTACTTTTTTAGCAGCCTTTTTAGGAGCAACTTTCTTAACTACTTTTTTAGGAGTAGTTTTTTTAACTACTTTTTTTGCTACTGGCTTTTTAGCAGCAATCTTTTTCACTACTTTTTTTGCAGCAACTTTCTTTACGGCTTTTTTAACAGCCTTTTTTGCTATTTTCTTTGGCGCTACTTTTTTAATAGTTGCTTTCTTTACTACTTTCTTAGCTACAACTTTCTTTACTGCTTTTTTTGGAGCAGCCTTTTTTGCTACAACTTTTTTCTTAGGAGCAGATTTTTTAACTGCTTTTTTAGGAGCTATCTTCTTAGCAGCAGCTTTTTTTACTGGCTTAGAAACTTTTTTAGCAACCGTTTTCTTAACCACATTTTTTGCTACAGGTTTAGCTACTGCTTTTTTAGCAATAGGTTTTGCAGCAACTTTCTTCTCTACTGGTTTAGCAACTACTGTTTTCTTAACTGGAGCAACGACTGCTTTTTTAACTGGTTCAGTGCTTCTAACTTCTTCGATGTCTTTTTTCAATTCATCCGAAATTTCAGTTGCTACTTCAAAATCATTGATTGTTAAATCTAAATGTTCGATATCATTTTCTAACATGGTTAATTCAATCTCAGCGGTTACAAAAACAATACGCTCTGTTAATTGGTTAAAGATAGATTCGATAGAACCAATGCCATTGATTGAATGGAATTTAGCTTGCTCTGAATAATATTTTTTTAATGGTAAAGTTTTATTATTGTATTCGTTTACACGATTTCTAATAATCTCTTCGTTAGCGTCATCTGGTCTTCCAGAATCTTTACCGCGTAACAATAAACGTTTTACTAATTCTTCGTTATCAACTTCTAAAGCTAACATGGCGCTAATAGCAGTTCCCTTTTTTTGCAATAAATCATCTAAAGCAACTGCTTGAGCTTGTGTGCGAGGAAAACCGTCAAAAATAAAACCATTTACATTTGGATTTGCATCTAATTTAGATTCAATCATTCCAATCACAATATCATCACTTACTAAATCACCACGATCCATAATTTGTTTTGCTTCCATTCCAAGAGCTGTTCCTCTTGCAATTTCACTACGTAAAATATCGCCAGTAGATAAATGTACTAAACCATATTTTGCAATTAACTTCTCAGATTGTGTGCCTTTACCAGCACCTGGAGGGCCAAATAAAACGATGTTTAACATGTTGCTCATAGTTGATGTTTTTTATTGTTTTTTATTGTTTTTGAATCTAATTTTTCTATTTATCTAAAACATAAATTTCTTTCATGTTTCTTCCCAATCCATCGTAATCTAACCCGTAACCTACAACAAAGTCATTAGGTATTTCCATGCCCACATAATCTACCGGTATATCTTTTTTGTAAGCTTCTGGTTTTAATAAAAAGGAAGCCACCTTAATTTGTTTCACTTCTTTTTTAGTTAGCAATGCTACTAATTTTTCTAAAGTAACGCCAGTATCTACAATATCCTCAACTACAACTACTGTTCTACCTTTAATTTCTTCTGTTAAGCCAATCATTTCTGTAACAGTTCCTGAACTGCTAGTGCCATGATAGGATGCTAATTTGATAAAAGAAATTTCGCAAGGAATGGTCACTTCTTTTAATAAATCGGCAGCAAACATAAACGAACCGTTTAGCACGACTAAAAATAATGGCATATCGTTTACCAAATCGGCATTAATTTTTTGCGCCAATTTTTTTACGCTAACTGAAATTTTATCAGAAGTAATATAAGGGACAAAAGTTTTATCTTTTAAAGTAACTCGTTGCATCACGAAGGTTTTGTAAAAACACAAATATAATAACAATTTTAGGAGGAAAATAGGGCATTACTAAAATATAGCCCATAAATAAAGTAGATTTAATGAGTCTTAAAACACGATTTTACAACGCTCTTTTGAAAAAAGATGTTTATTTGAATCCACTTCCATTAATGTTTTGGCGTTATCGAGCTCTTTTTTATAGGTGCTTTTTAATTCCTTTCGTTTAATAGCCTCTAAAAAGCGTCGAGCATCTTCCTTATTTTCAAGAATTAAACCAGGAACTTTGGTCACTTGCCCGTTTTCATCCTTTGCTACCATCGTAAAATAAGATGTATTAGTATGTTTAACCGTTCCAATTTTAAAATCTTCGGAAATTACCTTGATTCCAATAACTAGTGACGAATTTCCGACATAATTGACAGAGGCAAACATCGACACCATTTCTCCAACATCTACAGGTTGTAAAAATTCTACATTATCCACGGAAACGGTGACGCAATAATTACCCGCGTGTTTTGAAGCGCAAGCATAAGCAACCTTATCCATTAGAGATAATAAAATACCTCCATGTATTTTTCCTCCAAAATTTGCATAAGAAGGTATCATTAATTCGGTAAGGGTGGTTTGCGAATAGCTAACAGACTTGTAAATTTCTTCCATTTCGATATAAATAAGGATCAAATTTAAAACTATTGAATCAAACTCCTCTAAATTTAATTTCATTTAAATCAGTAGATTTGCTGCCCGTGAATAACACTCTTAAAAATACTCATCTAAAAGAAACCGTTTCATTATCAATTCCCTTGATTTTAACCCAAATTGGGCATATTATCACGGGCATGGTAGATAATATATTTCTAGGGAGACTAGGGAACACAGAGCAGGCAGCTGGTATTTTATCAAATAATCTGTATGTTATTTTGCTAGTATTTAGCATCGGCATGAGTTATGTTTTAACCCCAGCTATTACGGATGCGCACGTCAATCAAAATGAAAAAGAAAAAGCTTCTTTGTTTAAAAACTCACTATTTATCAATATGTTAGTGGCTGTTGTTTTATTTATTATTTTGTTTTTTTCTTCGCCATTGCTTGGGCACATGCAGCAGCCAGAAGATGTGGTAAAATTAGCTATTCCGTTTTTTGACGTACTAATTTTTTCAATTATACCAGTAGCCTTATTTTTTGTGTGTAAGCAATACACTGAAGGATTAAGTAATACCAAAGCGGCTATGTATATAAGTGTTGGCGGAAATTTGCTAAACATTGTTTTGAATTATTTATTGATTTATGGTAAAGCAGGATTGCCAGAACTAGGCTACATGGGCTCATGCTGGGCAACATTTATTGCTCGTGTTTTTATGGGAATTGGATTTTTAATTTTTGTATTTAAAAATCCCACAGTTAATTCGTTTGCTAAATATTATAAAGAAGCAAAAATTAATGCACAACATTTTTGGCCATTATTAAAAGATGGCTTAGCGTCTGCTTTACAATTTACATTTGAAGTAGCCGCTTTTGCGATTGCTGGTTTATTAGCTGGAGTGTTTGGTAAAGAACAAATTGATGCGCATGGCATTGCCTTGAGTTTAGCGGCATTTACATATATGTTTGCTAGTGGCATTGGCAGTGCTACAACCATTAGAGTTGGGAATTTTTACGCAAAAGATGATTTAAGTAATTTAAAATTAGCCATTAAAACTTCATATAAATCAGTGTTGGTTACTATGGGCTTTATGGCATTAGTATTCATCAGCTTTAATACGATTTTACCAGCTGTATTTAGTAGCGACAAAGAAATTATTTTAATTGCATCCAAACTACTTTTATTTGCTGCTTTATTTCAACTGTTTGATGGTACACAGGTAGTTGCTATTGGTGCACTAAGAGGCTTAGAAGATTATAAATACCCCACATATATTGCTTTTATAGGCTACTGGATTATTGCCTTACCATTATGCTATGTATTTGCATTTACGTTTGGATACAAAGTATATGGTGTATGGTTAGCTTTAAGCATTGGCCTTGGGTTTGTAGCCGTTGCTTTATCCCAAAGGATTAGGGCTTTACTGAGATTAAAGTCGGATTTAACAAATCAAAAACAGTAGAAATAAAGCTTCGGTTTATTAAAATAAATTGATATTTTAGTGTATCTACCTGTCAAACATTTTTTGATGTATTTTATATAACAGAAAAATAAAAAAACTTGTGCTAACTAACATTAAATCGCTTATTACTAAAACAATGAAAAAAACACTTATTTTACTTTTTTTACTTCTTATTTTTTTTGAAGTAAAAACACAAAATGAACTCTGGGGCATGACAACAGATGGTGGAGATGGCTTAGGTGCAATTTTTAAAATGGATGCAACTGGTAATAATCAAACTGTAATGTATAAGTTTGGCGAAAATCACGGTAGCTATCCATGTGGTTCATTATTTGAAGCTACTAATGGTAAACTGTATGGATTAACTTCAAATGGAGGCGCTTCCAATCAGGGAACCCTTTTTGAGTACGATATAAATAGTAACACACATGTAAAAAAATTTGATTTTAATGTCATGTCTGGAAAAAATCCTTTTGGTTCACTTATTGAAGTTGGTAATGGAAAATTATATGGACTAACAAATAGTGGAGGAACGAGTAATCTCGGTACCCTATTCGAGTTTGATATCAACTTAAATACATTTACCAAGAAAATTGATTTTAACGGAACAAATGGGGCTAAGCCGTTTGGCAGCTTATTAAAATGTTCAAATGGAAAATTATACGGTCTTACATCTTTAGGAGGAATAAATAATACTGGAATTTTATTTGAATATAATATTAATTTAAATTCAATAGTTGTAAAACATAATTTTTCAGGAGTCATTGATGGAGAAAATCCCTATGGATCACTAACCGATGGGCTTAATGGCAAGCTTTACGGTCTATCAGGAGGCGATTCAAGTAGGATTGTTTTTCAATTTGATACTTTAACAAACTTATATACAAAAATACACACCTTTAATATATTAGGCTTATATCAACCCGAACAAGGAGATTTGGTTTTAGGATTAAACGGCAAAATGTATGGTACATTTCCATACATAAATCCTTCATTAGAGGGAGTTTTATTTGAAATAAATTTAACAACTGATATTGTAACAACAAAAAAAAATTTTATAAGTAATAGTTCTGGGAGTAAACCCGAAGGTGCTATGGTTCAAGCAGCAAATGGAAAACTATATGGTTTAACAAAAAATGGCGGCAGTAATAATTACGGATGTCTTTATGAGTATGATATTACTGGAAATACATTGTTAAAAAAAGTCGATTTTACAGGAATTCCAAATGGCTTTTTTCCCAAAGGTTCGATGATAAAAGCTAGTAATGGTAGATTATATGGCATGTGTTCTGGAGGAGGATTAAACGGTGTTGGATTAATTTTTGAGTACGATGAAATAACTAATGTCATAACAAATAAGGTTAGTTTTAATGGTTATAAAAATGGGACCAATCCTTTTAGTGATTTATTTTTGGCATCCAATTCGAAATTTTATGGAATGACGTTTAGTGGAGGATTGAATAACTTTGGTGTTTTGTTTGAATTTGACCCCTTAACTAATATATATACAAAAAAAATAGATTTTGGTGGCGTTGTAGGACGGTTCCCAAGTGGCGCATTAATGGAAGCAAATAATGGAAAATTGTATGGTTATTTGAGTACTGGTGGGACATACGGATATGGTGTTTTGTTTGAATACGATTTTAATATTAATTCGTATACTGTTAAACATAATTTTAATGGTTATTTAGGAGATGGTGGATCGCCAGGTGGCAAATTGATTCAAGCAGTTGATGGTAAATTATATGGTTTAACACCTGGTGGATCTGGTGTAGGATTGGGCTCACTTTTTACTTATGATATTGTAGCCGATACTTTTATAAAAAAAGTAACATTTAATCTATCGTCAACTGGAAATTATCCTAGCGGTAGTTTAATTCAATTACCAAATGGAAAAATGTATGGAATGACATCACATGGTGGTGTAAATGGATTGGGGACATTATTTGAATATGATCCAATTTTCGATATTTATTCAAAAAAATTGATTTTAATAATTCGAATGGACATAATCCCACTGGAAGCCTGTTTCTATCTACAAATGGAAAAATTTATGGTTTAACCAATAACGGAGGTACAATTGATAGAGGCGTTCTATTCGAGTACAACTACATAACTAATACATTGACAAAAAAAGCAGATTTTGCAGATTACGGTATATATAACCCGAGTGCAAGTCTCATAGAATCATCAAATTTTAAACTCTATGGCTTAGCAAAATACGGAGGAGTAAATTCTCTTGGAGCAATCTTTGAATATGATATACAAAATTCAATTTTTACTAAAAAACTTGATTTTAGCGGACAAAATGGTGCGAATCCATATTTTAATAGTATCATTTTAAATCTTCTTAATCCTACAAAACTAATTAAAAAAGAAGGCACAAATGCAACCAATATATACCCAAATCCTGCAAATAAATATGTTGTTATTTCTGATCTTGATGTTATTGAAAGCTTTGAAATAAGAACTCTAACAGGACAAATTTTAGTAAATCAGGAAATAAAATCAAAGCAATATTCTATCAATTTAGATTTCATAAATAATGGCGTTTACATTCTTAAAATAGTAAAAAAAGATAAGTATGAGACTAGTTTCAAACTAGTTGTACAAAATTAAAGACAAGCGATGTTTTATAAAAAAACTTAAATAAGAAATCTATATCATTATAAAATACAAGCTTGCTAAAGCAAATAATCCAAACACCGTTAACAGTCCATTAATGCTTAAGTGTTTGTTGACTTTATAAACAAAAATGCCCATACACAAAGCAAAGATTGTTACCGTAAAAGCTGGATAGGTGTATATTTGCCAAAATGCTCTATCGTCAAAAGACAATTTTGCTTTAATAGTTTTTCCAAAAATAAAATCTCTACCAATATAAAAAACTTCGTTTTCTTGAGGAATCTGAAATAAATCATCTGTTTTAATAACTAAGAATTCTCCAGCAGTAGTTGTAATTTCAATTTCATCAATTGAACGTTTCTTACTTGTAGCATTGTAATCTCCATAAGAACAGTGTACTTTGGATATGACGTTAGACTCCCAATAACAACATACTAAAACACTTAATACACAATAAGATAAAAAACCAGCAAAAACAATATTTGCTCGGTTTAATACTTTGTAAAATTTGGTTGCTTTAAAATCAGCAATACGCCTGAGTTCTTTTAGCTTTTTAATTTCTTTGACGTAAAACAACTCTTCAGCAGAGAGCGGGGTTCGAGGCTTTCTCTTGGGCTGTTCTTCTTGCATTAAAAAATAAAATTATAGGTTGATTTTTTTTTCCAATAAATAATTATTTCTATCTGGAGAATTTCTTAAAATTAATTCGCCCATAAAACCAGCTAAAAACAGCACCGTTCCTAGTACCATAGACGTTAATGCAATAAAAAAAGAAGGGCGATCAGTTAATAATCGTGCGGCTTTATGAATAATGAAAACATGATAAAATTTATCTAATCCAAGATAAACAGTAGTAAATAAACCCACAACAAACATTAAAGTTCCTATTAATCCAAAAAAGTGCATAGGTCGCTTGCCAAACTTAGATAAAAATGTAATCGTTAATAAATCCAAGAACCCATTGATAAAACGATCCCAACCAAATTTACTCACACCATATTTACGGGCTTGGTGCTGAACTACTTTCTCGCCAATATTATAGAATCCAGCATTTTTAGCTAATACAGGAATAAAACGGTGCATCTCTCCGTATATCTCAATGCTCTTTACCACTTCTTTACGATAGGCTTTTAAACCACAATTCATATCGTGTAATTTAATGCCTGAAATTTTTCGGTTAGTCCAGTTATATAATTTTGAAGGAATGTTTTTTGTGAAAGCATTATCAAAACGTTTTTGTTTCCAGCCACTCACTAAATCATAATTACCTGATTTAATCATGTTGTATAATTCAGGAATTTCATCCGGTGAATCTTGTAAATCCGCATCCATTGTTATCACTACATCTCCTTGTGCTGCTTCAAAACCAACATGTAAACCAGGAGATTTACCATAATTACGGCGAAACTTAATTGCTTTTACACAATGATTTTTAGCTGCTAAAGATTCAATGACTGCCCATGATTTATCTTTACTACCATCATCTACAAATAAAATTTCGTAAGTGAATTTGTTTTCATCCATCACACGCTTAATCCAATCGTGAAGTTCAGGCAAAGATTCTTCTTCGTTAAATAATGGAATGACAACTGAAATGTTCATATAATGCGGTTAATGAAAGTATAAATATAACTAACATATAATTTTTATCAAAATTATGTAAATAATGGAATAAATTATATACTTTTGTCGCGGGTAAGTCTTTCACGACCAGCTCCTGTCAAATCCCCCAGGATGGGAACATAGCAAGGGTAGATGGTTGAGCGGTGCGATGAAAGTAGCTTACCCTTTTTTTGTGCCTTTTTTTTCGAAAGTACAGTATGTACTTTTTTTATTTCGGGCGTTCGGGCGGGCTATCTCTTCAATCTTTTTTATCGCCCTACACTTCGACAAGCTCAGTGCTCGAGCAATAAAAAAGGATTTTCGTTCTATCCCTAACGCATGATACTAAATGTAATCTTCAATTAAAACAAGTGATTAGAATTGTAAATTAATTCCGCGTGAAGGATTGAAGTGAAAATCCTTTTTTGTTTGGTACCTGAGCTTGCCGAAGTTCAAACAAAAAAGATTGAAACGCAAAGCCTGGTCGCTTTTCGCGGCACGTCCAAAAGTTCAGAAAAATACAATTTATTTCCGCGCACAAATTATACCATTATCCGTTCGGTTCTCGACTCCGCTCGAACTGACAAAGAAGCAGTAATTTTTTAGGCTATTTTATATGAGCTAATGGTATTAAATAAAATAAAAACGCTGCATAGTATTAATACTGTGCAGCGTTATTAAATACTCAAAAACCTATTTACTTAAATATAAATTTCTCTCGCTATAAATGTTTTGGAAATATTCATCCTGTAAACTATCAATAAAGTAAATGGCTTCACCAGTTGATTTCATTTCAGGTCCTAATTCTTTTTGTATTTCAGGGAATTTCTCGTAGCTAAATACTGGGATTTTAATCGCATACCCTTTTTTCTTAGGAGCAAAAGTGAAATCTTTTACTTTTGCCCCTAACATTACTTTAGTTGCATAATTCACATAAGGCTCATCGTATGCTTTTGCAATAAAAGGAACTGTTCGAGAGGCACGAGGATTTGCTTCAATAATATAAACCACCTCATCTTTAATAGCAAATTGAATATTTAATAATCCAACTGTGTTTAAAGCAACCGCAATAGTTTTAGTATACTCTTCCATTTGTTTCAATACCTTTTCAGATAAATCAAAGGTTGGTAATACGGCGTAACTATCTCCACTGTGAATTCCAGCAGGCTCAATATGTTCCATCATACCTATTATGTAAACATCTTTACCATCACAAATAGAATCCGATTCAGCTTCGATAGCGCCTTGTAAGAAGTGGTCTAATAACACTTGATTTCCTGGTAAATCATGTAATAATTTTACTACATGTTGCTCTAATTCCTCTTCATTAATGACAATCTTCATCGATTGTCCACCTAATACATAACTCGGGCGAACTAATAATGGGAAACCTAATTCTTTAGATAAAGTAATCGCTTCTTCAGCATCTGTAATCACACCAAATTTCGGATAAGGAATATTGTTCTCTTTTAATAAGTTTGAGAATCTTCCTCTGTCTTCAGCTAAATCCAATGATTTGAAATCAGTTCCAATAATTTTAATTCCGTAACGTTCTAATTTCTCTGCTAATTTTAAAGCTGTTTGTCCGCCTAATTGCACAATAACACCTTCAGGTTTTTCGTGTAAAATGATATCGTAAATATGCTCCCAAAAAACAGGTTCAAAATATAATTTATCAGCCGTACTAAAATCTGTACTAACGGTTTCGGGGTTACAGTTAATCATAATAGTTTCGTAACCCATTTCTTTAGCAGCTAAAACACCATGCACACAACTGTAATCAAACTCAATACCTTGTCCAATACGGTTAGGGCCAGAACCTAAAATGATGACTTTCTTTTTGTCAGTTCTGATACTTTCATTCTCATCTTCAAATGATGAATAATAGTAAGGTGTTTTTGCCTCGAACTCAGCCGCACAAGTATCAACCATCTTAAATACACGGTTAATATTCATTTCTTTACGCTTATTATACACTTCACTTTCTAAACAACGTAACAAATGCGCAACTTGTCTATCAGCGTAACCCATTTGTTTAACTTCGTATAACAAGTCTCTTGGAATATCTGCTAAACGGTATTTAGATACTTCGTGTTCTAAAGCAATCATCTGTTCGATTTGCTCTAAGAACCACATATCAATACGTGTTAATTTTTGAATGGTTTTGATAGAGATACCTAATTTCATCGCATCATAAATCATAAACAAACGATTCCAACTTGGACGTTCTAAACCTGCTAGTAGTTCAGCTTGATTCGTGTTTTCTTTTCCATCAGCTCCTAAACCGTTACGTTTAATCTCTAAAGATTGACAAGCTTTTTGTAAGGCTTCTTGAAAAGAACGACCTATAGCCATTACTTCTCCAACCGATTTCATTTGGAAACCTAACTCACGATTACAACCTTTAAATTTATCAAAGTTCCAACGAGGGATTTTTACGATGACGTAATCTAATGTTGGTTCAAAATATGCCGACGTTTGTTTAGTAATTTGATTTTGTAACTCATCTAAGGTGTAACCAATAGCTAATTTACTTGCTATACGAGCAATTGGATAACCAGTGGCTTTACTTGCTAAGGCTGATGAACGAGATACACGCGGATTAATTTCAATCGCAATAATTTCTTCTTTTTCATCATCACTTACTGCAAATTGCACATTACAACCACCGGAGAAATTACCAATACTACGCATCATTTTAATAGCCATCGTACGCATTTTTTGATAGGTGCTATCGCTTAATGTTTGCGCAGGAGCTACAGTAATACTATCTCCTGTATGCACACCCATGGGATCAAAATTTTCAATAGAACAAATAATGGCTACGTTATCATTTTTATCACGTAACAATTCTAATTCATATTCTTTCCATCCTAATACGGCTTTATCAATTAATACTTCGTGTATTGGCGATGTTTGTAAACCTCTATTTAATAAATGATCGTAATCTTCTTTTTTATAAACCACTGAACCGCCGCTTCCACCAAGGGTAAACGAAGGACGAATCACTAATGGAAATCCAAACTCTTGTGCTATAGATTTTCCCTCTAAAAATGACTTAGCAATTTTTGATGGAGCCATCGCCACACCAATTTCATTCATTCTAATTCTAAATAAATCTCTATCTTCTGTTACTTTGATGGCATTGATGTCTACACCAATCATTTTCACTCCATACTTTTCCCAAATACCTAAATCATCACATTTCAGTGCTAAATTCAAAGCAGTTTGTCCGCCCATAGTTGGCAACACCGCATCAATTTGACGCTCTTCTAATATTTTTACAATTGATTTAACTTCTAATGGTAATAAGTAAATGTGGTCAGCAGTTACTTTATCTGTCATAATCGTTGCAGGATTTGAGTTAATCAACGTTACCTCAATTCCTTCTTCACGAAGACTTTTAGCTGATTGCGAACCTGAGTAATCAAACTCACAAGCTTGACCAATAATAATAGGACCAGAACCAATAATTAAAACGGATTTTATAGATGTGTCTTTCATAGATTATGTTAGTGAGTTTGTTAATTAGAACACAACAATATGTTACAAAAAAACAAACTTGGTAAAGATAGCGCTTTGATAGACTTTTACCGTATTAAGATTTTAACATTTAATTAATAATTACGGTTTTATTTTAATTTGTAAGTTTGAATATTGATTTCGTTCAAAAACATACTTATTTCCGCCTTATTTTTATTCCTTGTCTTTATTTCTAAAGCGCAAGATGATTATGCACACAGAACACCTAGAGATTATAGTAAAAAACCTGCGAAAAATGCTGGATTTATTGAGTTAGGTGGAAATGCAGGGTTATATTCCTTAAATTTTGATAGAATTTACTATTATAAAGATAAATTGAAAATAAGCGCAAGAGTTGGCTTTGCTCCTCATTTTAATGGCATTTATATTGAACAAGAGTATGTTTTAGAAAATAATTTTATACTATTTACAAACCCTCATCATTTAGAATTGGGACTTGGCACTACACTTCAAAGAAGATATAATGAAAGGCCAAATCAAATTGATAATTATTTTTGGGAAAACATTTTTTTTGGTGATGCCCGGTGTGGGTATAGATATCAAAAACAAGACGATGGATTTTTCTTCAGAGCAGGATTAACGCCCATTTTTATGAGTAATGATGCAGAAGGGTTTCACTCTAATTACTTCCAGTTATGGGCAGGCGTTAGTTTCGGGATGAGTTTTTAAGCTAAAAATTTGCCTTTATTAATCACTCCAATTACCTCGCCTTTTAATTCTTTGCCAATAAAACCAGAGTTTTTATTTGAAGAAACAATATGTGACTTTTCAAACACGTATTTTGTTCCAGGATTAAAAAGTGTTAAGTTAGCTTCTGAACCTTCTTTTACACTGACTTCTTTTAAACCTAAAACAGTGCGAGGGTTTTTACTTAAAGTATCAATCATCGTTTCTAAAGATGCTTTTGATGAAAGAGCGGCATTAGCCACGCCAAAACAACTTTCTAAACCAATCATCCCATTATCGGCTAAATCAAATTCTAAATCTTTGCTTTCAATGTCCTGAGGATTATGATCGCTCACAATGACATCAATAATACCATCAGCAACTGCTTTTTTCAAAGCTTCTACATCTTCCTTGGTTCTTAATGGAGGATTCACTTTAAAGTTGGTATCAAAGCCTTCTAATTCTGTTTCGTCTAACAATAAATTGTAAGCCGCTACTCCGCAAGTAATATTTAATTTTTTGGCTTTTGCTTTTTTAATTAAGTCAACACTGCCTTTCGTACTAATAGTTGGAATGTGCATTTTGCCACCTGTATATTCTAAAATTTGAATATTACGTTGCAACATAATTTCTTCGGCCAATGCTGGTATACCTTTTAAACCAAGGCGTGTAGAAGTCACACCTTCATTCATCAATCCGTCATGAGAAATAGTTTTGTCATCACAGTGTGTAATAATAAAACTATTAATGTTGTTTGAATATTGAAGCGCTCTTAAAATTAATCCAGCATCTTTAATTGGTTTTTTATAATCGCTAAATGCAACTGCCCCCGACAATTGCATGTCGTACATTTCTGATAAATCTTTGCCTTCTTGATTATAACTTAAAGTTCCAATCGGATAAACGTCTACAGCATTTGATTTTGCTTTATTAACCACATAATCAATTTGCGCTTTATTATGTAACGGAGGATTTGTTCCACTCATGACTGCTACACCTGTAAACCCTCCTTTTGCAGCGGCTTTTAGACCTCTTTCTAATGTTTCTTTGTGCTCGTTTCCTGGATCACAAAAATTTACTTGCATATCTAACCAGCCAGCTGATACGTGTAAATTATCACCTTCAATTGTTTTAATGCCTTTTTCGGGTGTAATACTTTTTTTAATTTGTGTAATTATTCCTTTTTCAATTAAGATATCTACAACTTTACCATTGTGGCTGCTGTTAGAATCTACTATCGTGGCTTGTTTAATTAATATATTCATCTTATTGAGTGGTTCTATACTTACTGATTACGAAATAATTACGAATATACGAATCTGTGTATGCAAAGCCTAAACAGTTCGGATTTGTATATTCGTATTGATTCGTATTCACTAATTTTTAAATAATCGTATAATTAATATTTCGGCGGCTAAAAAGATCAGGGCTAAAATTAAAAACAATTTCCATAATTTTTTGCCATCGTTAACTTCTTGTAGGGCATTTGTTAACGTTTTTTCATTTGGTTCAATAATTCCAAAGTTTTTCAATCCTTTTTCGTCAATTTGTTTTTGCAAATCATCTTTAGTCATAAAATTCATATCCGACTCTTTTCTGTCGAAATTAAAAGCTAAATCTTTAATAGAACTTGTGTTTTCAAACACTTCATAATGACCTGCTTCTGTAATTTGATTTTGAGTAAATAAAGTGGTGGCGTTGTTCATTAAACGATGTTCAGGAATGACATCCACCTTTTTATCGTCTTTTATAATATGCAATGGCTTATCTGAAAAATTTGACGTTATATTCAAAACAACAGCTTCGTTAACAGCTGTTCTATAATAGATGGGAGAAGGCTTTAAACTCAAAATCGACATTTTAATTAATGTTGGCACAAAAAGCGCGTGCTTCAATAAATTAGAACAACTTTCATCAGAAGGAATAGAGAATAAATAAATTTTACCACTACCTAATGGATTTAAGGAAAGTAATGATTGTCCGTTTTGCAATAATACCAAGCTTTGCGAATTACTATTGGTTGTTTTAGTATATTCAAAATGCTCAAACACTTTTGGCAAATCCATGCGCTGATCAATTTTATCAAACACACCTTCATACAATCCTTGTTCAAAATTAATGCTTTGTGTTTTTGTATTAACCGTATCTAATTTGGTGATTTGAGGTAATTGTAAATTTTGAAAAGCTGTATTGTATGATTCTAAATCTACTTTTTTGTTAGGGAAAACAACTAGGCTTCCACCATTAGTCACAAACTTTTGAAGTTCAGATGTTAAACCAGAAGTTAATGTACTTAACTCATTTAACACAATAATATTTGTTTTTGAAAACACACTGTAATCAATAGCTGATTCGTTATTTTCCTGGTACACAAACAAACTATCATTTTGCATTAAAGATTTAAAATTTCCTGCAGTCTTAGTCTCTTTTCCATTAATCACTAAAGCATTGATGGTGGTTTGTGCGTTGAAACTAAAATAAAAATTGTCATCATAAGTAATCGGATAATCCTCTATTTTTAAAACGCCTTTATTAATCCCTTTTGATTTTACTGTAAACGAAATGCTTGCATCTTTTTTATTACCAGCACTGACATTAAAAGAACTTAAGGATACTTGCGCGTTATTAATAAATAATTTTAATGTTCCATTCTCAATATCCTTAGTACTTTTATTAATAATGGTGGCGTGAATAATTTGCTGCGTACCAAATTGCTGAACAGGTGTTTCAAACCAAACACTATCAATGTATACGTTACTTACTTCGGATGATACAATTGGAATACAACTTACTATAATAGAAGTATCAAAGTCTGTTTTTTTGAAATCAGATGTGTTTTTTTGAAAATCACTCAGTAAAAAAATGCGTTTATTTTTTGAAGAACTATTTTGTAAAAAATCTTGTTGACGTTTTACTACATCGTTTAAAGCTTTAGTTGCAGAAGAAATTTTTACGTCGTTTAATTGCTCTATAAAATCTTCTTTACTTACAAATCGTTGATGCTTGCCCTCAAAATCATTGGTTAATAATTGAAATTTATCGCTTGCATTAAATGTGTTGACTATCTCATTAGCATACTCTTTAGCATTTTCTAATAGCGTTCCTTTTTTATTGGTGTTTTCCATACTAAAGCTATTATCAATATAAATACTAATCGCTTTTTCGCCTTGCAGGGCTTTTGATTTGCCAGGAATAAATGGTTGAGCAAAGGCAAATACCAAGCAAGCAATGGCTAAAATACGCATGGCTAAAATCAACCATTCTTTGAGTTTGGATTTGCTATCGCTTTCTTGCTTTAATTCTTTTAGAAACTGAACATTGGTGAAATACACTTTTTTGTATTTCCTAAAATTGAAAAGATGAATAATAATAGGAATGGCAATTGCTACTAAACCAATTAAAAATGTGGGAAACAAAAAATTCATCAAGGGTAAAAATAAGAAAATCTTCTGTTTATAGAATAATTTAATATGACAAAGAAAAACTCATGTTAATTTTAATTTTTTGCATCTTATCGACTTCATCCCCCCTTATTTTTTATAACAAATTTATAAAAAAGTCACTTTTTTACTTGCACCCCCCCTTTTTTTGACATAATTTTGCCAAATAATTACACTATTTTATTTTATACCCCCTATAAAACACAAAAATATGAGCACAAGACGCATTTTAGCCATGCAAGACGTTGTAAAAAGAACTCCAGTAGAGTTTAACAACAACAACCAACAAGTTTCACAATACTACGGATCTAATGTATTTGGATTAGATGCCATGCGTGAATTTTTATCAGAAGAAGCATTTAATAGTATCCAAAACTCTATGCATCAAGGAACTATTGTGGAACGTAAAATGGCTGATCAAGTAGCAGCTTGTATGAAAGCTTGGGCTCAAAGTAAAGGCGTAACGCATTTTACACACTGGTTTCAACCATTAAGTGGTGCTACTGCCGAAAAACATGATGGTTTTTTTGAACCAATTGAAGGTGGAAGAGCTATTGAACGTTTTAGCGGAAATGCTTTAGTACAGCAAGAACCAGATGCGTCTTCTTTCCCAAATGGAGGAATTCGTAATACATTTGAAGCTCGTGGCTACACAGCTTGGGATCCAACATCACCAGCTTTTATTTGGGGCGAGACTTTATGTATTCCTACTATCTTTATTTCTTATACAGGTGAATCGTTAGATTTTAAAACGCCTTTATTAAAATCATTACATGCTGTAGATAAAGCGGCTACTGATGTTTGTCAATATTTTGATAAAAACGTAACAAAGGTTATTGCTACTTTAGGCTGGGAGCAAGAATACTTTTTAGTGGACTCTGCTTTGTATAATATCCGTTACGATTTACAACAAACTGGTCGTACTTTATTTGGTCATGCACCTGCAAAAGGCCAGCAATTAGAAGATCATTACTGGGGCTCAATTCCAGAAAGAGTTGCAGCATACATGCGCGACTTTGAATATGAATCTCATTTATTAGGAATTCCAGTTCGTACTCGTCATAACGAAGTTGCTCCTGCTCAATTTGAATGTGCGCCTGTGTTTGAAGAAACAAATTTAGCCGTTGACCATAACTTGTTGTTAATGGACGTAATGGAAAAAGTAGCAATTCGTCATAACTTCCGTGTATTAATGCACGAAAAACCATATGCAGGCGTTAATGGTAGTGGAAAACACAATAACTGGAGTTTAGCTACTAACACAGGTAAAAATTTATTATCTCCAGGTAAAACACCAAAAACAAACTTACAATTCTTAACGTTCTTTGTAAATACAGTAAAAGCAGTGTACGAACATGGCGATTTATTACGTGCGTCAATTGCGTCTGCTAATAACGATCATCGTTTAGGTGCTAACGAAGCGCCGCCAGCAATCATGTCTGTTTTCTTAGGAGAACAATTGTCAAAGGTTTTAGATGAGCTAGAAAAAGCTGTTCACAATGGTAAAATGAGTCCTGAGGAGAAAACAGCATTGAAAATGAACATCGGTCGTATTCCAGATATTTTATTAGATAATACAGATAGAAACAGAACGTCACCATTTGCATTTACTGGAAATAAATTCGAATTCCGTGCTGTTGGTTCTTCTGCAAACTGTGGTGGACCAATGACAGTATTAAATTCGATTATGGCTGAGCAATTGGTTACTTTTAAGAAAGATGTAGACGCATTAATCAACAAAAAAGTAGAAAAAGACGAAGCTATTTTCCAAGTATTAAAAAAATACATTATCGAAAGTAAAAAAATTCGTTTCGAAGGAAATGGTTACGGAGACGCTTGGAAAGCAGAAGCTAAAAAACGTGGATTAAATAACATTCCAACAACACCAGGTGCTTTAGAAGCAATGATTTCTAAAAAAACCTTAACAATGTTTGAATCTCAAGGTATTTTAAATCATCGTGAGCAAGAGGCTCGTTATGAAATTGCATTAGAAACATACACGAAGAAAATTCAAATCGAATCTCGTATCATTGCTGATATGGTAAGTAATCAAATCATTCCAGCGGCTTTAAATTATCAAAAAAGTTTAGTAGAATCAGTGAGAGGAATGAAAGAAATTTTATCTCCAGCTGAATTTAAAGTGGTTGCAAAAAGCCAGTTAGAGTTAATTAAAGAAATCTCTGAAAAGGTAACTATTATCAAAACAGAAGCTGATTTAATGACCGAAGAACGTAAAAAAGCAAACAATTTAGATTCTGCAAAAAAACAAGCCCACGCATACTGTGAAAAAGTAAAACCTTATTTTGAATCTATGCGCTACAATGTAGACAAATTAGAAGGAATTGTGGATGATGCTACTTGGCCATTACCAAAATACCGAGAAATGCTTTATTTGAGATAAAAACATGAAAATCCCCGACTAAATCGGGGATTTTTGTTAATAAATTTTTGCAGTTTTAAAATAATATATATATTAGCACCTTATAAAGTTTAAATTACCTATGAAAAACTTAAAAACACTAGCCCTAACCACTATCGCCATCATGGCATTTGTATTTTCTGTAAGCGCTCAGAAAAATTATTTAAAAGACGCTGATGTAGCATACGAAAATCACCAATTTTTTAACGCAATTGAGCTTTATAAACAGGCTTATACTAAAGTAAAAAAAGCTGATGTTAAGGCAAGAATTTTATACAGAACAGGTGATTCATATCGTCAAATAAATGATTTAAAAGGAGCGGAAACATATTTTAATAAAGCAATTAAAGCTAAGTATCCTGATCCAAAAGCTATTTTAAATTTAGCAGATGTTTTAAAAGCTCAAATGAGATATCCAGAGGCGATAGTTGAATATAATAACTACAAAAAAGAAATGCCTTCTGATGTTCGTGGAGAAAACGGCGTTAAATCTTGTGAGTTAGCTCAACAGTGGAAAGACGCAAAAAACACACCTGAAACTCGCTTAAAAGTTGAAAACATGGCTTTAATTAACTCTAAAGAGTCTGATTTTGGTCCTGCATATGCTGATAAGAAGTTTACTACTTTATATTTTACATCAACACGTCAAGGAGCTTCTGGTTCAATCGACGTTACAACTGGACAAAACCACTCAGATTTATATGAGGCTAAGTTGGATAAAAATGGAAAATGGAGCACGCCAGTTACATTAGCAACTTCTGTTGTTTCTAAAATGAATGAAGGTGGAGCATTTGTTTCTAAAAAAGGAGACATGATGTTAATCACTCGTTGTCCTGAAGCAAAAAACAAACAATTAAAATGCCAGTTATACGTATGTAAAAAACAGGGTCCATCATGGGCTGAGCCAGTTTTATTACCTTTCTGTATTGATACTGTTTCTTTCCGTCATGCTGTATTATCTCCTGATGGAAATACTATGTATTTTGATTCAAGATTACAAGGTGGATTTGGCGGAAATGATATTTGGATGAGTTCTTATGATGCGAAAGGAAAAGAATGGGGGCAACCTGTAAATTTAGGGCCACAAGTAAATACTGCTGGTACTGAAGGTTATCCATATATGTCTGAAGACGGAAAAACATTATATTTCTCTTCTGATACACATTTAGGAATGGGAGGATTGGATTTGTTTAAGGTTGAGAAAGATGCAAATGGTAAATTTACTAAAGCACCAGTAAACTTAAAATCACCAATGAACTCTGCAGGTGATGATTTCGGTATCATTTTCGAAGGTAAAAAAATAAAAGGTTACTTTACTTCAAATCGTGATGGAGGAAAAGGAAGTGATGATTTATACTCATTTATTTTACCTCCTTTAAACTTCAACTTAACTGGTACTGTTGTTAGCGATGAAGGTAATGAGCCTGTAACTAACGCCTTAATCCATTTAAAAGGATCTAATGGTGATATGTTTGAATTTAAAACAGCTGCTGATGGGAAATATAACTTCAAATTAAAAGAAAATACTTCATATGAAGTAACTGTTGGAACTGATAAAAATACAGTGTCTCAAACCTACAAATTAGGATTCTTAGCTAATAAGGATATGGGTAAATTAACTACGGTTGATGAGAATGAATCTAAAGACTTTGTTAAGGATTTCGCATTAACACCTGTTAAGGCAGAGATTCGTTTCCCTGCTGTACAATATGACTTAGGAAAAGCAACATTGCGTCCAGAGTCTAAAGATTCGTTAAACTTTTTATACCAAACATTAATTGATAACCCAAGTATTGTAATTGAATTACAAGCTCATACAGATAGCCGTGGTTCTAATACTGCCAATCAAAAATTATCTGAAGAACGTGCTAAATCTTGCGTTGTTTATCTAAACGAAGAGAAAAAAATTCCATTAGAGCGTTTAAAATCTAAAGGTTGGGGTGAAGGCAAATTATTAATAAAAGATGATGTTATTAATAAAGCTAAAACTAAAGAAGAAAAAGAAGCTTTACACCAAAAAAATCGTCGTACAGTATTTCGTATTATAAGCTGGGATTATGTAGATCCAAATGCACCTAAAACAGACAAGCCTATTTATAAGCCTCAAGTTAAAGGAGAAGAAAACTCTGAAGAAGTTGAGACTAATGAAACAAAATAGTTTTTTAAATTAATATGCAAAAAAGCTATCTCAAACGAGATAGCTTTTTTGCTTTAATGCCTTTTTATCCTTATCCCGAGAGTGCTAATTGTTACTAAATCTATTTTACATCACTGCTCTATGAGAGCAAACATATTGCAGAACGTTTATTTTTTGCT
Source organism: Bacteroidia bacterium (assembly GCA_044238845.1). Lineage (GTDB taxonomy): Bacteria > Bacteroidota > Bacteroidia > B-17B0 > Aurantibacillaceae > UBA4416. The sequence continues at coordinate 52,051 of JBIICN010000007.1, read as the reverse complement.
TTGTCGTTCAAATGAAAGAAGCTTATTGCTTAAATGAATTAGTGTTCTATTTAAAAATATCATTCTATCAATTTTACACTCACCTAATTAATCGGCTACAAACAAACGAAGTCAGGCAACTCAATCACTTAAGTATTTATTATGAGTATGAAAACTAATTTTTCATTTAAGGTAAATTAAAAAATGCACTTTCTTAGAAGTGCTTTTTTTAATTTATAGTGATTCCCAAATTTGCACTGTTAGCTTCTAAATCTGGAGGTGTTGGCACAGACCCAACTTTACAACGATTGTTATCAGGCATTCTATCAATTAGTTTATTATAAGGGTCAAGTCCAGCTGATGTTGGTTCTTTATCAACTATAAAATCAAAGGTTTTAGTAGACTTATCCATTTTTATTTTTTTGAATAGTAATTCTTTGTCTTCTTTTTTGCCATTAACCTCAACCTGATTAAAGATTCCTATATCCATCCAATCATTTACCGCAACCGATTTACTTTTTCCTAAACTATCAGCTTTAAATTTAGCCGAACCAACTGTTATCGTAACTTTATATTTTCCATCGGCTTGCTTCACTGATTTCAACTCTTTCACATAGTTTTCGTAAACTGTAATATCTTCAAATAAATCTTTAATCACATATTGCATACTATCAGGTGTAGATAGTTTCATATTTGCCACAAACTCTTTCGCCGTTGTATATGGCGCACTTTGGAAACCTACTTTTTTGATATAGCGCTTTAAAGCAGCGTTTACAGAATCTTCGCCAATGTAATCTCTCAAGGCATACATAATTAAACAACCTTTGTTATAATGAATGTATTGTTGATTCTCGGCATACATAATTGGCAACTCTTTTTTCTTTTCGGTTGCTCTGCCTAATAAATATTTATTCAAGGCATCTTTTAAGAATTTATGCATGGCTGCTTTTCCATATTCTTTTTCCATCACCATTAAAGCGCTGTATTCAGCCATTGATTCACTCATCAAAGTTGCGCCCTGAACCTCTGCACCAATAACTTGATGCGCCCACCACTGATGAGCTACTTCATGTGCTGTTACATAAAATGGATAATCAATGCTTAATGGATCTTTTTCATCAACATGCGCTATAAATCCAATACTTTCAGAATAAGGAATCGTGTTTGGAAAAGATTGAGCAAAGGAAGCATAACGAGGGAATTCCAAAATCCGAACCTGACGATGTTGATATGGACTAAACGCTTTTTCGTAATACGACAATGATTTTTTTATAGAATTAATCATTCTATCTAAATTATATTCGTGGCCTTCGTTGTAGTAAATTTCAATATTAATATCCTTATACTTATCTTTTTTAACTGTATAACGTGCCGACAAGAAAGAATAAAAATTTAAAATAGGGCTATCCATTTTATAATGAAAATAACGACGATTGTCTTTCGAATACTCTTTAATTAAATATCCAGGAGCTACAGCAATCTGATCTGGCACAGTACTTACAATACATTCAAAATTAATCCAATCGGCATCCTTACTAATATATGTATTAGCATAAGCGGCAGTGTCGTTAATATTTGCCATTCTTTCCTTAGAAGCTAAGTTGTATTTTTTACGAGCTTCGTTTTCTCCTAATTCAAATCCTTCGTTATAACCAATAGAAGGCAATAAAGAATTATTGATAAATGTTCCATTATATACAATGTCCGATTTTTCATCATTACTAAACCAACTCTTTTGAAAATAATCAATGGTATAATCCAATTTAATTGAATCGCCAGATTGTAAAGGAGTAGTTAACTTAAATGCTTTTACAAAAAATTCTTTATCATTAATAAACTCTTTACTAGCAACAGATAAGGTCAAAGATTTTAAATCAACGTTATTATTGTAATTAATAACAATCGTATCTATGGCTTCTTTATGCTTATTTTTTAAGTAGTAATACCCTTTAAATATAGCGCCCAACTCATTGGGAAATAAATCTACCTCAACATAACTAGACACTACACGAGGTTGTTTAGTTTTTTGAAAATGCTTGTAGGTTTGCTCAAATTTAGCTTGAAGTTTTTCCATGTCTTTATTAGACAATAGTTTATTGGCCACTTTAATATTATAGAAAATCAAACTGCCAATTCCTATAAATACAGCCCCTGAAACAATAGCAACTAATTTGAATTGTTTGTTAGAATCAAATTTCGAGAATTTGAAACGCGCCTTCATGCCTTTTTCTTTTCCACGTAAATAAAAACGAATAGCAAATACAAATAACAAAACAATTACCGCAAACCAATATAATTTAAATAGGTAAAAAATTGGAGTCGTGTGTCCATATCCATTCATATCGCTATAAGGCAATAATGGGCCGCTTGAATTAAAATTATATAATGGGTTGTCTAATTGTAGTTGACTGAAAATAATTCTTAATAAAAATGCTACTATAAAAGATATAACAAATCCCACATATTTATTACTCACCATAAATTGAATAATAAAACATAAAGCGGCTACTAATGATAAACTAATAAATGTTCGCCCGTATAAGCTTACAAAATATTGATCTAACTCAAATTTATAATAGCCTTTTAAAGATTGAATAATAACACCAGTAATAACGGCACCTAATAAGCCTAAAGCGATAGAACCTAATAAGCCTAAATATTTACCAATAACTAAAGTAGATGATTTGATTGGAGATGCGCCCACTAATTCATCTACTTTAAATTGCTTTTCATTAAAAATTAAATTACCCGAATAAAAAATAATTAAGATGGATAACATGAATTGAAACATAGAGCCTGTTTGTCCAACAATATTATAAGTTACAGGATATACTTCGGTGCCAAATATTAATGAACTAAAACTACTTGTAATGTAAGCCAGTACAGCACCCAATACTAACATAATAATAAAGAAGTAACTCTTAATGATGCGTTTATATTCGAAACGAGCAATAAATGATAATTGATTCCAAAATGCTTTTCCTGAAGTACTAATCGTTACTTTAGGTAATTCGGCTACATGCTGGATAGCTGGAGTTTGTGGAGAATAAGATTCTTCTTTCTTTTTAAACGAAAATAGTTTTGATGGATTTAAAAACTGAGAAAAATTAAATTTCACATAACTAAACCACATAATCAATAAGCCAAATCCTAACCAAGCTAAACGGTTATACAACAAATATCCGGTTAAAGACAAAAGTCGTTCGTTTTGCTCAGCCGGTGTCCAGTATTGAGTTACTTTGCCCAAGGCCTTATTCCCGTATGGATCTAGCATCGCTGCTAAATCTTGATAATCAATATCTGATAAAACTGAATTAGCGGCTAAATCAAACAAAAAGAAAATAACTGTAAATAAATACGCAATAGTCGTATTTCGTAAAAAGGTAGTTAACGAAAAATAAATGGTTCCAAACAATAATGTATTAGGCACTACAAAATATAAAAACGGTTGGATGTAATTATATAAATGTATTGGTCCAATCGTTGGCTGATTTTGTCCAATCACACTTCCTATTAATAAAGCAAATAACTGCCCACTAAATACAAATAAAGCAATGGTTAAGACACCAAAAAAGCGTCCGAAGAAATATGAAAATTTTGTAATTGGTTTTGTGAAAAATAAAGAGTGCGAATTAAATTCAAAATCACGCTGAATGGCTGTAGCCATAATAGCAATGATAATCATGTTATGAATTAACGCTAAAATATTTTGATTGAATGCTAAATACAAACTTGCATTGGCAATAGCACTATTCAAATACGTATTACTATCGCTCGCTCCGAGAGGCAAAACACCCGAAGCGGCTAACGACAGAAATAAATAAAACACAAAATAAATACTAAAAAACACATAAGTTGATGGTTTTTTGAGTGCGTATTTTAATTCGAAAAGAAAAATTTCTAAAAACATAAGTTTGTTTTAAATGATATTAAAATAAATATTAAAGGATATTAGAAAAATAAACATCTTCTAAATCTGGCTCCACAACAGAGAATGCAGCGTCTGGCATCACATCACTCTTCACATGAATCAATACTTTACCCTCTACTACTTTAGCAGAAATAACTTTGTATTTATCTTTATAAGCATTTAATTCTGTTTTATCTATCATTAACTTCCAAACGTTATTTCGCATAGCAGCAATGGCATCGCTTGGTTTAGCATCTAATAAAACCTGACCACGATTCATGATCACCATACGTGGACATAGATTTTTAATATCCTCTACTATATGTGTAGATAAAATCACAATAATATTTTCTCCTAAATCACTTAAGATATTATGAAAACGGTTTCTTTCTGCTGGATCTAGGCCTGCAGTTGGCTCATCAACAATAATTAATTTAGGATTTCCTAATAAGGCTTGCGCAATACCAAAACGCTGACGCATACCGCCAGAGTATTCACTTAAGTTACGTTTACGTGCTTCGTATAAATTGGTTTGGTGTAATAAAGCATCACAAATTTCTTTACGCTCAACTTTATTATTAATGCCTTTTAATACAGCAAAATGATGCAACATATCATCTGCATTTACTTTTGGATAAAATCCAAAATCCTGAGGCAAGTAGCCTAGTACTTTTCTTAATTCTTCTTTTTGTTTAATTACATCAATGTCGCCCAACATAATAGTTCCAGTATCTGGATCTTGTAGAGTAGAGATTGTTCTCATTAAAGTTGATTTGCCAGCGCCATTAGGACCCAATAAACCAAACATACCAGGAGCAATAGTTAAATTTACATCTGTTAAGGCTTTTAAGCCGTTAGCGTATGTTTTAGAAACATTAGAAATAATTAATTGCATAAAAAATAGTTTTACCAAATGTAAAACCATTTTTAACTAATAAAGACTGTTTAACAAATTTATATTACCACTTACACGAAATTTTACATGTAATATGCTTAATAGTAAATTAATTGATGCGATGTAAATTACAATCTTTTGGAGGATTAATAATCATCGGGAATTTTTCAATTTTCACTGAACTACTGTCTAATCCAAAGGCTTTTGCCTCACTTAAACTATATTTCTTCAAGAAGAAATATACGTTTAATACTAATTTCTCGAATAATGGTAAGTCATTTTCATATGACAAGAATTTTTCAAGCACTACAAATTTAAAATCACCAATGATGTTGTTTTTGTTTAATGATTCGTAACGGCTTGTAATATCTACTTCTTTATTTTTAACCAAATCTTCTACTACTTTTCTAAACATTAAATTTACTCGTGGCGCCACTTTAAACCCTAATTTAAAATCAACACGAATGATATCATCAGCAGCAATATGAGTTACTTTATAATCCATACGATATGGCTCATCCATTACATCCACATGCACAAACCAATAAATATCAGCTTTCTTAGGGCGTTTCTGTAATATAGAATAAATCACTTTCGATTCAATAGTTAATGGATCGTTTGCGCTTGTCATATATACTAGGTGTGTGGCGTATTTTTGAATAGAAGGATCTACACTTAAATCACATAACATTTGAGTATATGTATTTAAAGGAACAATATCAGTATAACGCTGTCTTATTAATTTTGCGATATACCAGCAGGCCATAATACCCGCTAAAAATAAGGCAATTAACAACGTAATATAACCTCCTTTTGGAAACTTCTCTAATAATGCAATTAAGAAAGCCGCTTCAACAACAATGTATACTGCAATAAATGTATAAATAAATAGTTTCGGGTATTTTTTTATTCTCATGAAAAATGCCAACAATCTCGATGACATAATCATGCCTAAAATAATGGTTAAACCATATGCCGCCTCCATGTTTTTAGCTTCCTTAAAGAATAACACTACGGCCACGCAACCAAAATATAATAACCAATTAATAGAAGGAATATACATTTGTCCTTTAGCATCTGATGGGTATTTAATTCCCACCTTTGGCCAAAAGTTTAACCGCATAGCTTCATTTATTAATGTAAACGACCCGCTAATTAAGGCTTGTGATGCAACTACGGTTGCTACAGTTGCAATACCTATTCCAACGGGCAGAAACCATTCGGGCATTATGGCAAAAAACGGGTTTTTCCCGTCCAAGGTTTTTCCGTTCATAGAAATTAACCAAGCAGTTTGCCCCATGTAATTTAATACCAACATTGATTTTACAAAAATCCATGAAATACGAATATTATCTCGTCCACAATGTCCCATGTCTGAGTAAAGCGCTTCTGCTCCGGTTGTACAAAGAAACACAGAACCTAATAACCAAAAAGCACCTGGATGATTAATTAACAAATCAATCCCATAATAAGGATTTAAAGCTTTTAACACTGTTAAGTTTTGGCTTAAACCTACTACACCCACAACCCCAAGCGTAATAAACCAAGTTAACATCACTGGCCCAAAAAACTTACCAATAAATTTTGTTCCAAATTGTTGAATAAAAAACAAAAAGGTAATAATGGCAATTACAATAGGAATAGTTGGGATATCAGCGAAACGAGGAATTAATCGCAAACCTTCAACGGCAGAAGCAACTGAAATGGGAGGAGTAATGATGCCCTCTCCCAAAATACAACAACCACCTATAATAGCAGGAAATACTAACCATTTTACCTTTGCTTTTTTAACTAAAGTATATAATGAAAAAATTCCGCCTTCACCTTTATTATCTGCTCTTAGAGTAAAAACCACATACTTAATAGTTGTTTGTAATGTGATAGTCCAAAAACAAGTGACATAGCTCCAATTACAACCGAGGCTTCAATAGTTTTTGTGCCTATAATAGCACTCATTACATAAAGTGGAGAAGTTCCGATATCTCCGTAAATAATACCGAGAGTAACAAGTAAGCCAGCTGCAGTAACTTTACTTATGTGGCCATGATTATGAGAGCTCATTTAATATAGGTTGTTAAAGAATTGTAAAATTACTACTAATCCTAATGCTAAAACGTTTTTTAGAAGAAAATTTATAAAAATAAAAACGTTAATTAATTTGATTTTTTCGTTCTAAAACTGTTTACTTGCAAAAAGGGATTTTTAACTTTTATTTTAAAGTTTTTTTTCTATCTTTATTTACTGTTTTTTACCCATTTAACAATACAATTGAAGTTAAATAAATACATATTTATTTTAATGTTAATACTTAGTTTTTTAAAAATAAGTGCAGGGTATCATGCAGGTAATATTACCTATCGTTGGCTCTATGGTTATACTTATCAAATAACATTAACAACTTTTACAGGAATAAATGGCGCAAGTTTATATGACCCTTGCCAAGACACTTTGTGTTTTGGTGATGGAATAGGAGTAGTTGTATTTAGAAGTAATGGACCATGCAGTGGGTCCTGCTCATCCGCATGTGACGGAGTAGTTCTTCCTGGGGCAAACATAAAAATGAATGAATATGTAACATCACATACTTATCCTGGTCCTGGTAATTATAAGATATGTTTTGAACAGTCCTATAGAAATCCAGGAATTTTAAATATTCCTAATTCCGTTAATCAAGTTTTTTCTTTAGAAAGTTTTTTAGTGATTCCAACATTTGGTTCTGCAAAAAACACTTCGTCAGTGTTTGGAAATTTACCGCTCGATTATGGATGCTTAACTAGCAGTTGTTATTACTATAATCCATCAGCTACTGATGTTGATGGAGATAGTTTATCATACGAAGTTTTTGCTTGTTTAAATCCAGGCTCATTGCTTCCATCTGGTGGAGCAAGCGGAACGTTTAGTATTAATTCTGTAACTGGTACTTTAACTTGGTGTAATCCTCAACTAATAGGAGATTACAATGTAGTGATAAAAATAACAGAGTGGAGGAAAGACGATGAAGGAAGTTCATTCATAGTAGGTTATGTAATTAGAGATACACAATTTAATATTTCTAATTGTACTGGAATAAGCGAAGAAAAAGGTCTTCAAAAAAACATCACAATATTCCCTAATCCTACAAACAATTTTACAACCATTCAGTTGTCTAGTAAAGAAAAATATTCATTTCAATTATACGACATGGCTGGTAAATTACTTTCTAATCAAAACTGTTCAAATACGTCTAGCTATATTGTAAATTTAGAAAACTTGACGCAAGGCATATATTTTTTGAAAATCACAGGAAACGACAACTCAACAATTACTAAAAAAATTATTAAACAATAAAATATTACCATGTTCAAGGCTCGTTACTATTTATTTATCATTTTTTGCATCGCTTTTTTTAGTAATGCAAAAGCCACTCATAATCGTGCAGGAGAAATTACCTACAAATGGTTATATGGATACACTTATCAAATTAAAGTTACTACTTATACTAACATTGATGGGCCAAATTTAGCAGATAGATGCGAAGACACTGTTTATTTTGGAGATGGCACTCGGGCTGTAGTTTTAAGAAGTAACGGCCCATGTAACGGCGCTTGTGCGGGTTGCGAAGGGCAGCCTCTTCCAGGTAATAGAATTAAATTAAATGAGTACGTGACAACACATACTTATCCAGGGCCAGGAAATTTTAAGATTAGTATGGAAGATCCTAATAGAAACGAGGATGTTATAAATATTCCAAATTCTGTAAATCAAGTATTTTATATCGAATCTTTTTTAGTCATTCCTATTTTTGGTTCAGGCAAAAACAGTTCACCAGTTCTCACCTTTCCACCAATTGACAATGGTTGCGTAGGGAAATGTTTTTTACATAATCCAGGTGCTTATGATGTAGATGGTGATAGTATATCCTATGAATTGACAACAAGTAGAGGCTCTGGCGGTATTACTTGCCCTGGTTATACATATCCACAAACAGGTGGCGGTACATATAATGTGAATTCAGTAACTGGCACCTTAACATGGTGCACACCTCAATTACAGGGAGAATATAATTTAGCCATGCTTATAAAAGAATGGCGAAAAGATGATGGTGGCGATTATTATTTAGTGGGTTATATATTAAGAGATTTACAAGTAGATGTTGGTGCTTGTTTTAATAATCAACCTAATATACGTGTTATTACGGATACATGCGTTTTAGCAGGCACTATCATTACTAAAACTATTACGGCAACCGATCCAGATAATGATGTACTAACCATGGAAGCTAATGGCGCTCCATTTGGAGTTACCGCTCCAGTTGCTACATTTTCTTCGCCAACTGGATTAACACCAATATCAGGATTATTTACATGGAATACTTCCTGTGTACATATCAGAAAAACTCCTTACCAAGTTACTATAAAAGTAAAAGATAATGACTTAACCGTTAGTTTAGTTGATTTTAAAACTTTTAATATAAAAATTGTTCCACCAGCACCATTAAATTTAACAGCTGTGCCTCAAGGAACAAGCATTAGATTACGTTGGAAAAAACCAAGCTGTCATTTAACAACAGGTAACAAAATTTTAACCTACTGCGTGTATCGAAAAACAGATTGCATACCTTGGACTCCCTCTAACTGCGAAGTTGGTGTGCCAGCTTACACAGGGTTTACGCGTATAGGATGTACGTCTGGAATAAATGATACTACATTATTAGACACCAATAATGGAAATGGTTTATCGCAGGGAACGAATTATAGTTATGTTGTTATAGCAATTTATAACGACGGTTCAGAAAGTTATGTGTCTAATCAAGTGTGTGTTCAATTAAAACGCGATGTTCCAATTTTAGTAAATGTAGATGTTTTATCAACCAATACAACCACAGGTTCGGTATTTGTAAGATGGTTAAAACCATTATTAGGAGCTAATGCATTAGATACACTCTCTATTCCTGGTCCATATGAATTCAGATTAATACATCACAATGGATTTAATGGCACGTTTAATACGGTTTACTCTGTCACAAAACCATATTTCTTAGCTTTAAATAAATTAGCAGATACAACATTTACGCATATTGGAACTACAGGTTTCCCATTAAATACTGAAGCTTTAGCGCATACTTATAAAATAGAATTTTATGCTAATGGACAATTTATTGGTAACGGACAAAAAGCATCTTCCGTATTTTTATCATTAACCCCAAGTGATAATACCATTAATTTGTCATGGCAACACCAAACACCTTGGGTTAATTATAAATACTATATTTATAGAAAAGCACCAACAGATGTGAGTTTTGTTTTAAAAGATAGCACTAGTACTGCAACTTACAAAGATACAGGATTGGTAAACGGTGCTTTGTATTGCTACAAAGTACAATCAAAAGGCCAATATTCTGATCCAACAATTTTACGTCCTCTTTTAAATTTTTCGCAAGAAGTTTGTGATAAACCAAAGGATACCACTCCGCCATGTTCACCAAAATTAGATATCGTTTCTGATTGTAAAATCCCTACATTAAGTTTGCTGTGGAATAATCCCAACCATACATGTAGTGATGATGTGGTAAAATACAATATTTATTTTGCAGAAACGGAAGACGATGATTTATCATTACAAGACTCTATTAAAATATTAACCGACACGGCATTAGTTTTTAATGATTTAACATCTATTGCTGGTTGTTATGCTATTACTGCAGTAGATTCCTTTGGAAATGAAAGTGCGCAAAGTGAAAAAATTTGTGTTGATAATTGCCCTGAATATGAATTACCCAATGTAATTACAATAAACGGCGATGGAGTTAATGACTTTTTTAAACCTATTAAAAATAAGTTTATTAAAGATATTGATTTAAAGGTTTATAACCGTTGGGGCACTCTTGTTTTTGAAACAACCGACCCAGCTATTATGTGGGATGGAAAAGTAATTCAATCTAAATTACTAAGTACAGAAGGCACATATTTCTACGTCTGTCAGGTGAACGAAATTAGAGTAAAAGGAATTGTGTCGAGAGATTTAAAAGGTTTCCTGCAAATTTTTCATAAGTAGTTAATATCGTGTCTAAACGAACAACACTTATATTTTCTGTTTTAGTAGGCTATATCGTTCTGCAATTTTTATGGTGGGAAGTTTTACTAGTTCGTCAATCTGATAATATCATTTTATTAAAACAAAATATTGCCGCACTCTCTTCTAGTGATGATCAAATTATATTTAGAGAAATTGCTGATTTACAAAAAAAGAAAACCGTTAGAGTGTACATGATTGTTGGCGAAGGAACTGTATTTCTTTTAATTCTATTATTTGGCGTATATCAAGTTCGTAAATCTATTAAAAGAGAAAGTGAACTAGCTAATCAAAAAAGTAATTTTATTTTAAGTGTATCGCACGAATTAAAAACGCCCATAGCTGCTACCAAATTACAATTACAAACTCTCTTAAAGCATGATTTAGAAAGAGATAAACAAAAGGAATTACTCAATAATGCTTTAATTGAAAATAATCGGTTGCATAAATTAGTGGACAATGTGTTGATGGCTAATCAGATTGAAAACAATAATTTAAGTATTCAAAAAGAAAATTTAAATTTAAGTGAGTTGCTTGAAAACACCGTTAAACGTTATTTTTCAAAGTATGTAGAAAAGAAGTATATTTCTTTAAATATAGAGTCAGCTATTTTTTACTCTGGTGATAAAGAATTATTGCCTTCTATCTTTATCAACTTAATTGAAAATGCTATCAAATATTCATATGAACGCATTGAAATTGAAATAGTACTAAAAAACACAACAAATACTCCGATTCTAGAAATTAATGACCAAGGTTGCGGCATTCCTGACAATGAAAAAGAAACAGTTTTTCAAAAGTTTTTTAGAAGTGGTAGCGAAAATATTCGTAAAACAAAAGGAACTGGTATTGGTTTATTTATAGTAAAAAGCATTTGTGATTTGCATCAAATCACTATTAAAATAATGAATAATCAACCAAAAGGTAGTGTTTTTCAAATTCAGTTTTAACAATGTCACGCTGAGAGTCCCGATAGCTATCGGGACGAAGCGAATTAAACAAAAACACATTCTAAAATTTATTGATATATTTGTTGCCTAATAGTTCTTTACTATATTTCTTCATCAACCGAAAAAGGCTTTACTTAGCTGTAGATTAATAGGGAATCGTGTTAAAATCACGAACTGTCGCGCAACTGTAAGTAACAAAAAAATGTTATAAGTCAGAAACCTACCTATTTCGAATTGACAATGCTTTCGCGAAATGAAGCTCAAGTCAGGACTGATGTGTTAAACTACAAAGATTTACATCTTGTGATAAGACATTCTCCTCCCTTTTATTTTATTTTTTTAGCATTGCGAAATAAAGCAAAGCACCAATAAATAAAATATACTATGATGCTGAAAAAAATAATTCTCTTTATACCGCTTTTGCTGCTGCTTTCTTGCGCATCAACAAATGAAGAACAGCAATCGAAAAACACATTAACAGCAGTTACACTTAATTACGCTAAACGCTTTACAATTAAAACTTCATCCGATTTTACTGTGCTTGAGTTACATGGTAATAAAAATGATAGTGATGTGACTTCCACTTTTGTTTTATATAAAAATCAACAGCCTAATTATTCAAAAGAAGCCTACTATATAAAAACTCCAGTAATTCGGGTAGCTTCGATGAGCTCAATATATACAACTATGATTGCGGAATTGAATTGTGATAATAAAATTATTGCGATTGATAATATAGATTATTATAATAATTCATTTATTCAACAACAAGTAAAAAAAGGTCTAATAACCGAATTATCAAAAGGTCCACAAATAGATATTGAGAAAACTATTGCCTTAAATCCTGATTTATTTTTAACCTTTGGTATGGGCAGCCCAAAAGATGATGTCGATAAAAAACTATCTCAATCTAAGATTCCAATTGCTATTAGTATTGATCATTTAGAAGAAACACCTCTAGCCCGCGCCGAATGGATAAAGTTTTTTGCCTATTTTTTTAATAAAGAAACTATGGCCGATTCATTATTTAAAATTACCGAAAAAAAATATAACGAGTTAAAAAATATTGCCTCAGCACCAACTAAGAAGCCAAGCGTATTAACAGAAATAAAATATGGCGATGCTTGGTACATACCTTCAGGTAAAAGTTTTATTGCACATTTAATTGAAGACGCGGGCGGCGACTATTTTTGGAAAGAAGACGCTAAAACAGGAAGTTCTGCACAATCATTTGAAACAGTTTATGCCAAAGCAAAAGATTGTGACATTTGGATTAACTTATATAACCTTAACTCTAAAAAAGAGTTATTAAGTTACGACGAACGCTACGGCTTATTTAAGGCTTGTAAAGACAATCAATTATATAATAACAATAAAACACAAAACGCTTTAGGTTACAGTAATTATTGGGAAACAGGCATCACCCATCCTGAAGAAGTATTAGCGGATTTAATCGCTATTTTTTCGCCAGAGTTAATGCCAACACATAAGTTTGTGTTTTATAAGAAGATTGAATAAAAATACGAGCCGTCATCGCGAGGCACGAAGCGATCTCAAACCTAGCTATGTGCGAGATTGCTTCGTAAAGGAATACTCGCAATGACGTAATGCAAACCTATGTTCCTATTACTAAACTTAAATATTAAAAAAGAAGTGTAATTTTATCAAATGCCAAAATCTAAATTCATATTCACAACCCTGATGCTACTGCTATTTTTAGTTGTACTTGCTATGTGTGATTTATGTTTTGGAAGCACCAATTTATTTTCGATTGAGACATCCAATCCCATGTTCTCATCTATTTTATACGACATTCGTTTACCAAAAACACTCACCTCCATTATTGCAGGCTCTGGTTTAGCTTTATGTGGTTTATTAATGCAAAGCTTGTTTCGTAACCCTTTAGCTGGACCTTATGTGCTAGGTGTGAGTAGCGGCTCTAGTTTATTTGTAGCCATTGCCACTATGATGATTTCGTCCATACATGTTTCTGGATTTTTTATTATGGGAAAAAGCATCGTGACTTTATTTTCGATAATGGGCGCTTTTTTTGTGACGCTTATTATTTTATTAATCTCTCGAAAAAACAAAAGTAATGTTACTGTTTTATTAGTGGGCTTAATGTTAGGGCAAATACTAAGTGCCTTACAAGGACTCATAGAATACATGAGTAATGCCGACAATTTAAAAACCTTTGTGATGTGGGGCATGGGAAGCGTTGGAAGCACCACCTTACAAGATTTGTATTTTGTGATTCCTATTTATGCAACTACCATTGTAGCTAGTTTCTTTTTTATTAAACCACTCAATGCTATTTTATTAAACGAGCAATACGCACAAAATTTAGGAGTAAACGTTAATGCTTTGCGCTTATCTGTTATTATTATTTCTGCGGTGCTAGTAGGCGTTATTACGGCATTTTGTGGGCCAATTGCCTTTGTAGGAATTTCGGTGCCTATTGCATCACGTTTGTTTTTTAAAACGTCACATCATTTACATCAAATGACTTTTTGTTTATTATTGGGCGCTTGTGTGGTTTTAACAGCCGATGCAATTTGCCAAGTTTTAAGTAGTCAGTTTATGTTGCCAATTAATACGGTAACCACGTTGATTGGTTCGCCAGTTGTCATTTATTTACTATTCAAATCTAAATTAAGTATAGGATGATAGATATTAAACATTTAGAAATAGGCTACCAAAACAAACGACAACACAACTCTGTGTTTAAAGATATTAATCTGACTTTAAATGCAGGGGATTTAGTTGGTTTAATGGGAGATAACGGCGTTGGTAAATCTACATTCCTAAAAACAATTACAGGAAATTTAGTCCCATTATCTGGTGAAATAAACATTAATAATAAAAATATTACGAATTATACTGCGCAACAATTAGCTCAATTATTATCCATTGTAGTTACCGAAAAAATTGGCGGCTTTAATTTAACGGTTTGGGATGTAGTAGCAATAGGCCGCACGCCTTATATTAATATTTTTGGCAAATTAACTAATGAAGATGAAAGCATTGTAACTAAAGCTTTAGAACAATTAAACTTATTACCATTAAAAAATAAATTAATTGATGAACTCAGCGATGGACAACGCCAAAAGGTAATGATTGCAAAATCTTTAGCCCAACAAACACCCATTATTGTTCTCGACGAACCAACGGCCTTTTTAGATCACACCTCCAAACATCATTTATTTGCAACCCTCCAACAATTGTGCGCCGAGCAAGGTAAACTCATCATTGTTTCTTCGCACGATTTAGAATTAATGAAAACATACAGTAACCGCTCCGTGACGATGACGGAAGGGAATAAGATGGAGGTGGAGTAAAAAATAAAAACCTAAAAGTGTTCTAGAGGCAAATTTCATTAGCCAATTTTTCTTTATTTTTATATCCTATGATAGACTATAACTTAGTATATAGTTATTGTGATCAACCTACAACGTGTCCAATTTGCGGAGCGAGGACGGAAATCATTCTTAATTTATCTCACACAAAAGAGAAAACAGAAATTCATGAATGCCTATGGATATTTTGTAAATACAAATTCATAATTCAAAAAGACGAAGATTTTATCCCTTGAATCTTTCTTGATTATGATATTTCAAAAATTCTACGTCTGGTAAAAATTTAGTTGGAAGTATAATTTCACTATTCTCATACTTCAAAAAATAATCATTTACTGATTGAATTTTACTTTGTTTTTTAAGGATAGGTGAAATCTTAATTTTATAATCAGGTGTTATAGTAAGTAAACCTGATTCAAATGCTCTATCATGAAGAGAATTTATAGCCAATCCATTTCTTGGGTTTAACCTATTTGCTTCATCAATACCCCAAGGTCTAATATGACCTGCGATTAAAAATTCTGGATTTTGCAGTCCTGTTATACAACATGTACAATTGTATGCAGCTAAAACTGATTTTCTAAAAAAACTTTGATTTACTCTAACCTTTACAATTGCATCCCTAGTTTTTCCTTCTTTTGGGAGCTCGTCTTCAGTTATATCATTAAGAAGCTCAATTGTAGTTTGTTCAAATTTAGCAAGCAATTTTTCACTTTCGTAAGGCAATATATCCCAATGAAGATAAAATTCATTCCATATCTCTTTATCTAGTTTACTAGCGTTTGCAGCTCCTTTAATGCCACGAGCTTGCAAACTAGGATCTAAAGAAGCTAAATTAACCAGCTTATATGCTACCGAATTTGCTGTGCGTCCAATAAGCTCCGATAGTTTAATTATTTCAGACGTCCCGCTATGCAATCTACCAAATGGTAGCTTACAATACAAATTCATTGCTAAAATCAATTCGTCTCTTGTCCAAAGTTTTTGTCCTTCTTTCATTAGTGGAAAGATATGATTTTTATTTAAAATATTCTTTTCTTCAATTCGAAATTAGGTGCTTTAAAAGCAAATACATTCTCTTTAATTTCTTTTACTTTTGAAGAATGAACATAAAATTCAACTATTTATATCGTGATTACGGTAATTATAAAACATATGGTTTTGTAATATTCAGTAATCCTGACCGATTAATTATTAACGTTGTTGAAGATAAGTTGGAGAAATTATTAATTGATTCTGAGTTTTTTCACTCTTCTGATTTTAACATTCCTTTTCTCAAACATCCCGAATTTGAATATGACCCTCAATTAGATCATTCATGGAATGAATTTATTTCGCTAGAAGAAACAAATGATGAAGCAACAGATAACCGAACAATTAATGAATTTATAAAAGTTCTTGATTGTACTAACAATGACAAAAAAGAAACGCCCCAATTTCTTGGGGCGTCAGGTCAGTAATACTATCATTGATGGAGTACAATATTTAAATCTTATTTCTTAACTCTCTCTACATAAGTAGCTGTGCGTGTATCCACTTTTACTAAATCACCTTCGTTGCAAAATAAAGGAACGCTTACTGTTGCTCCTGAATCTAAAGTTGCTGGCTTCAAAGTGTTAGTTGCTGTATCCCCTTTAATTCCTGGTTCTGCATAGGTAATTTCGCAAACTACAAATGTTGGTGCTTCTGCTAAAATTACGGTGTCGCCTTCAAAAGAAATTTTCACTTCCATTTCTTCTTTTAAGAATTGGAAACTATCTCCAAATAATTTTACTGGTACATACACTTGCTCAAATGTTTCTTTATCCATACAAACGGCAAATTCACCTTCTTGGTAAATGTATTGCATTTGTTTAAAGTCAACACGCACCACATCAACACCTTCACCACTTCTAAAGCGGTTTTCGGTTTGTTTACCGTTTAATAAGTTACGCATTTTAGCTTGGTAAAACGCACGTAAATTACCTGGTGTGCGGTGTTGCCATTCTGTAATTACTACTAATTCATTATTAAATCTAATAATCGATCCTACGTTAATATCGCCTGTATCTGCCATTTGTTCTAAATTTTATTGTGTTATATAATTTTTTAATTTTCTAATTCATGAACCACACCCATGTTGCTGAATTTTTCAATACGTGCATTGATGCGTTCTTCTGGTGTTTGTTTTTTTAATGTTGCCAAGTGTTTTAAAATTTCTGCTTTCACAGTCGCAAACATTGCTTGTTGGTCGTTATGAGCGCCACCTAATGGTTCTTTAATAATACCATCAATTAATCCGTTAGCACTCATATCATCTGCTGTTAATTTTAAAGCTTCGGCAGCAGTTTCTTTAAAACTCCAGCTACGCCATAAAATTGATGAGCAAGATTCTGGAGAAATAACAGAGTACCAAGTGTTTTCTAACATTAATACTTTATCGCCAATACCAATTCCTAACGCTCCGCCACTTGCGCCTTCGCCAATGATGATACAAATTACTGGAACTTTTAATTGTGCCATCTCTAATAAATTACGAGCAATGGCTTCACCTTGTCCGCGCTCTTCTGCTTCTAATCCTGGGTAAGCACCGGGAGTATCAATAAACGTTACAATTGGTTTATTAAATTTCTCAGCCATTTTCATTAAACGTAATGCTTTACGGTAGCCTTCAGGATTTGCCATACCAAAACGACGTATTTGACGCATCTTGGTATTAATACCTTTTTGCTGTCCAATAAACATCACTGTTTGTCCATCAACATCACCAAAACCTCCAACCATGGCTTTATCATCTCCAACTGTTCTATCTCCATGCAATTCAATAAATGAACTATTAGAAACGTGGTCGATATATGCTAAAGTATAAGGTCTTTCGGGGTGACGGCTCACTTGAACGCGTTGCCATGCAGTTAGGTTAGAAAAAATTTCTTCGCGTTTAGAATGTATTTTTGCTTCCAGCTCTTGAATGCCTTTGCTCATATCCACCTTGCTTTTTTCAGCAACGCTTTTCAATTTTTCTAATTCTTCTTCTAACTCCTGAATTGGCTTTTCAAAATCAAGATAAATCATAGTATAGTGGTAATTAGTTAGGCGGCAAAGATACTAAAAATTTGAAAAAACGCCACTTGTAAGTTACTGGTTTTCAGTACTAAATAATGTTGATTATGGGAATAAGTCCCAAATTTAACCACATAGAGACATAGAAAGAGATAATAGGAATGTTTAGGAAAGTTGAATAAAGAAAGCATAGATCCGATAGCTATCGGATTGAAGCGACGCTTCAATTAACTGTGTGACTATGACACTCCTGCAATTTTAATTAACCTAAAACCTATGTATCTATGTGGTTAAAAAAAATTTCAAGAAAAAGATTTCATTAAAATGTATAGTTTTACAACATGATTTGTTTCCCAAACGCTAAAATAAACCTTGGATTAAATATTACCCAAAAACGTGAAGATGGTTTTCATAACATTGAAACTGTATTTTATCCCATTGGTTGGAATGATGCTTTGGAAGTAATTGTTCTCGACTCCGCTCGAACTGACAATAAATTGCAACAAGAATTTAATTTACATTTAAGTGGTTTAGCGATTGCTGGAAATATAGAAGATAACTTATTATATAAAGCTTATCAAATAATCAAGCAAACAAAAGCGTTACCTCATGTTGATGTGTACTTACACAAAACATTACCAATGGGTGCGGGTTTAGGAGGCGGAAGTGCAGATGCAGCATTTTTTATTAATTTATTAAACGAACAATTTCAATTAAATTTTACTGAAATTGAACGCATTGATATTGCTCGTCAATTAGGTAGTGATTGTGCTTTCTTTATTAAAAACACTCCCGTGTATGCCACTCAAAAAGGAGATGTGTTTACGGATATTAAATTAAATTTAAGTGATTTATATATTGCTATCATCTATCCAAATGTTCATAGCAATACCAAAGAAGCTTACAGTTTAGTAAAGCCTCAACAGCCTAGTAAATCTTTATTAGATGTGATTCAGCAACCTATTGCTACTTGGAAAACAGATTTAGTAAATGATTTCGAAAAATCTATTTTTAGTTTGTACCCAATTGTTGAAAAAACAAAACAGGATTTATACGAATTAGGCGCTGTGTATGCCTGTATGAGTGGCAGTGGCAGTGCAGTATTTGGCTTATTTGAAAAAGAGCCTGATATAAAACACTTAACTCAATTCCCGCATTGGATTGGGAAGATGAAGTAGTTAGCACTAAACCCTCATCCCCAACCCTTCTCCCGGTGGGAGAGGGATTGAGGGTGAGGGGAAAATAAAAAAGTCCCAACATGTGTCGGGACTTTTAATACTAAATTACTTTGAAAAATTAATTCTTAACTACCTTGGTTGTTTTAATCACATCTCCAGATTTATTTTTAATCGATACCGTATAAATACCGTTGGCATATTTCGAAATATCAAATTCTGTATGCGTATCAAAAGCTTTAGTTAACATTAATTTTCCAGTAATATCAAAAATCTCAACAGATGCTTTGTCATTATTATTCATATAAATATTTAAAGCATCAGATGTTGGATTAGGTCCTACAAAAACCATAACTTCATTCGCCTCTAATTCTGAAGCACTCAAGGTAATGTCTTTCGTATTTGTTCCCACTTTATTTAAAATCCAATTGTTAGGATCAACGCCAATACTAGTTACCGTTCCGGTTAAGGCAATAGTATAATTTTCCACAGTTTGTCCGTGATATAATCTCACAATTGTATCTGGCTTAGCTGTTCTACTAATTCTATAATCCACATCTGTCATAAACAAAGGAACTGAGCTAGGGAAAGATTGAGTTTGTGAAGATTTTAAATAAAATACATTATTTGATTGATTCCATGAAACAGAAAAAGTAGGATATCCTTCTCCGTAGTACCATTGATTAAAAAACTGAGTTAAATTTATACTTGTATATGTTTCCATAAAATTTTTAAAATCAATCACACTGGCTGTACTTCCGCCATATGTATTTTGAAAGGATCTTAAAGCAGGAAAAAATATGGAGTCATTATTTACTACATATCTCAATGAATGAACAACTGCACTTCCTTTGTCGTAAGTTAATCTAGAACTAAAAATCCTTGGAGTATTCATTGTATCAGCATTAGTAAAATAACAACTACCTCCAGTTTGCGACATAACACTATTATGTACGTCTGTCATTTTTGCTGCTGGCGTGGTTCCTGAAATAGATTGTAAATATTGAATAGACAAATACTCCGTGTAGGATGCAAATCCCTCATTGATAAAAATATCTTTCCATGCTGCACATGTCACGTTATTACCCCACCACTGGTGGCCTAATTCGTGTGCATTCAATTCAAATTCAAAAAAACCTTGACTTGTCATCGTTTGATGTTCCATGCCACCACTAAAAGGCGCCATGCAATTTCCATATTTTTCATTTACAAAAGGATACATTCCAAACAAATCACAAAATAAATTCATATTGGTAGGTAATTTATTTAATGCTGTAATTTGATTTGTCCAATTTTGATTGGTTGCTCCCCAAGCATTATTATAAATATAGTTTTGAATTAAAATGGAATCATTAACTAAATATTGCGGCTTAGCATATTGTTTATATTCAACATATTCAGCAGTTGCAACTGAAATTAAATAATACACAATTGGGTTCTTTGATTTCCACTCGTAACGAGTTTTTCCGCCACCTACATTTACCGTATTGGTTAAAATACCATTTGAACCCGTTTTATTTGAACTACTTGTAGTAGCATATACCCATGATGAATCTATTTTGTCTCTTAGGTCTTGCTTGCAAGGGAACCACTCGTATGCTACAAAGCTTTCGCTCAAACTCCATGTTACTTGATTTCCCCATGCACCTGAAGTTCCGGCATTATAACCATTCCCAATAGCAGCAGATGCACCACTTGGACATGTTCCTCTATAATAAACTATAGCTTCAAACACCTGATTTTGTGGAATTGGAGTTCCAGCCGTGGCTAATACTAAACTATCACGACGAACAAAATTTCTTTTGGCTCCTTGCACATAAACTGAATCAATTGTATGATTTTGATGCAATACAAAAGCAAACGAATCTAAACTTGCCGTTACTACTTTTGCTAAGCTTTTTACATTGCCGCTTACAGACAAGCTATTTCTTTCTACATTTATATTTAGGTGGTAAAATTTTAAATCATACATATTTTCTTTAGGCACAGCAGTTGTTTGAGATGTTTTTGCAACAGTGGCATTCATCGTCATTTGCTTATTAAAACGTTGTGATTTGTGGTCGGAACAATAATGTTGCGATTGCGAAAATGAATTAAGCACCGAAAAAAATGCTAAAGAAAAAGTAAATAATTTTTTCATGGATACAATGGTTTTAGTTCGTGATATTTTGATTATAAAATATTGAATATCTAAGCTAAACTATATAAATGTTAAACGCACTATATTTAGTCGAAAAATATATGAACGGTAATTTTTATATTTAATTTTGTTTAACCTTTGTTCAATTATGAAATATTTCTGGATTTTTTTATTATTTTCTTTCTTCCTAGTTCTTAATATACAAAGAGCTTTAGGGCAAACTGATACGTTGCATTTGTATCAGACTTATTCTTCTTTTTCGAACGAAGAAAAATCTGAATGGACAGCATTTGAAAATAATTGGAATTATATTGAATACACTGAATTGAAACAAAAACAAAAGATCAAAAAATTAAATTGTAAAAATTGCGGGAGTTTTTATGCAGATATTTATATAGAAATAAATGCCACTGGAGAATTGACTGCAGTTGTTTTTAAAAAAGGAAAAATATGCGGGCAACCTATTTCAAACGACACGTTAATTAATGCGTTTGAAGAGTCTTTAAAGGCACAAACCTTCAACTATTTAAAAAACAAGCAATTTATTGCCAGATTTGGTCATATTTTAAAGTGTTAAATTCCAGAAACCTATTAACTTTGTGCTGCAATTATGGTAACATACAATCCAAAAGACTGGTTCACCCTTATTATTCAGTTTCACAAAAGTGACACATTTAGAAGGCTATTTTGGTCGCTTGTAAGTATTGGCGGTTACTCAGCAGTTATAGTTTATTCTGAAGCCCATTTTTTTCATTTAGAAACAAAAAACCCAACAGTTATGCATTCCATTTTAGGTTTTGTATTATCAATGTTGTTAGTGTTTAGAACTAATTCTGCATACGATCGCTGGTGGGAAGGAAGAAAAATTTGGGGGAGTATAGTCAATAATTCAAGAAATTTAGCTTTAAAATTATCTGTGATTTTAGTTCACGAAAAAGATAAACAAGAGATAAAACATTTAATCACAAATTATGTATTTGCCTTCAAAAATCATTTAAGAGGAAAATATATTCAAGAAGAGTTTACTCAAACAGACAATATTAATTTATCTCAATTTGCTGATGCCAATCATAAGCCTAATTTAATTGCTAAATCATTATACACAAAAATTAATAGCTTGTACATAAATAAAGATATAACTGGAGATCAATTAATTGTTTTAAACGAAGAGTTAAAATCGTTTACTGATAATGTGGGTGCTTGCGAACGTATTAAAAACACACCAATCCCTTACTCCTATAATATTTTTTTAAAGAAGATGATATTTTTATATATCATGTCTTTACCTATATTTTTTGGTAGCGAATTTGGTTACACGACTGTTCCCATTTCCATTATTGTATTATATGTATTTGCAAGTATCGAATTAATTGCCGAAGAAATTGAAGACCCATTTGGAGAAGATGACAACGACTTACCACTAGATGACATTTGTGGAAAGATAAAAGCAAACTTAAACGAAATTTTAAATTAATTATGTATCAAAACGACATCATCTTAAGAGCAGCAAAAGGAGAACAAGTTGAACGTGTGCCAATTTGGTTAATGCGCCAAGCAGGCCGTATTTTACCCGAATATAAAGCCACGCGTGCTCGTGCTAAAAACTTCATTGAATTTGTAAAAAATCCTGAGTTAGCAGCTGAAGTAACCATACAACCTGTGGATATTTTAGGCGTTGATGCTGCCATAATTTTTTCGGACATATTGGTTATTCCTGAAGCAATGGGTTTGCCATATCAAATGATTGAGGCAAAAGGGCCCAACTTTGAAAAAACAATTAAGTCACAAAAAGACATTGATGATTTGCGGATTGCAGATGCTGGAGATTTAGATTACGTAATCCAAGCAATTAAATTAGCTAAGAAAGACTTGAATAATCGTGTGCCTTTAATTGGTTTTGCTGGCGCTCCGTGGACACTGATGGCATACATGGTGGAGGGTAGTGGAAGTAAAACATTTAGTCAGGCAAAAAAAATCTTTTATCAAGAACCTGCTTTAGCACATCAATTATTAGAAAAAATTACACAAAGTACGATTGCCTATTTGAAAGCTCAAGTTGCAGCTGGTGCAGATATGATTCAAATTTTTGATAGTTGGGCGGGTGTTTTAGGACATGAACAATATTTAGAATTCTCCTTAAAATACATTTCAAAAATTTGTGATGCGATTGAGCCTCTTGTTCCAGTAACTGTATTTGCCAAAGATGCGCATTTTGCATTAGCCGATATGGCCAAATTAAAATGCAATACGATTGGCTTAGATTGGACCATTAATCCACAAGATGCACGTATTATTATTGGTCATGAAAAAACCTTACAAGGTAATGCTGACCCTTGCATGTTATATGCAGATGAAAAAAGCATTGAAGCTACTGCTCGTAAAATGGTAAATGCCTTTGGTAAACAACGCTACATTGCCAATTTAGGTCATGGCTTGTATCCTGATTTAGATAAAAACAAAGTAAAATTCTTTATAGACTGTGTGAAGGGATTGTAGTTTTTAAAACCACATAGGCACATAGATAAATTTGTTCATAAGGGGCATTTAGTTGAAGCGACGCTTCTTAAACATAGACTAACCGGTGAAAACCGAAGGTTTCTATTTTTTACTTCATTGAACTACACAGATTTATGTTTCTATGTGGTTGAATAATTAGATTTAGCTAAATCTTCTCCAATTGATGATTATTTAATTTGCAATTAACCCATTCTCCATCTAAAGTGGCATCAAACTTTTTATAAAACTCAATAGCTGGCGTGTTCCAATCTAATACTTGCCATTCCATACGGCGCACTTTCATTTCTTTACTTACCTGAACAACTTTGTCAAATAATAATTTGCCAAGTCCTTTCCCTCGTTGCGATTCAGTGACAATAATATCTTCTAAAAATAAACACTTCCCTTTCCAGGTACTGTATTTAAAATAATACAGTGCTATTCCAACAATAACGCCATCCACTAAAGCTACATAAAAATCAAACTGTTTGTCGTTACCAAAGCCCCACTCTGTCATTTCAGCAATAGTAACTTCTACTTCATTTGGCGCTTTTTCGTATGCAGCTAATTCTTTTACTAAAGCTAAAGCAGAAGAAATATCAGCTTGAGTTCCTTTTCTAATTTCAATGTTCATGTTATTTGGAATACTGTTCTTTTATAATAACTTTTTGTAAAATACGTTTTATGATTAGTTCGGATAAAATTTGTTGGAAGTTTTTGTCAGGATGATTTGCTGCCTCCTTTTTAATTTGCAATTCAGTTACATCAATTCTATATAGAAGATTTTGAATGGAAGAAGAGTCTTTTTTTTCAATAATCATTATTGATTTCAAAACTTGCTGGAAAATATGCTCTAAATTAGTTGAGCTTAATTGAGGCGCTGTATCTGCAAACCCACACAATTCAAAATCGCGATGTAATTGAGTTTTAAACTTCTCAAATAAATTCGGTTTTTGAAGGCTGTGAATTACGTCAATATCCATCAAAAACAGAAGTTTAGTCTTTAATACACTTCATAACTGAACTTTGAGAGTCGTGTGTTGTTTTAATGAAATAAATTCCAGATTTAATATCTGACAGATCAATAGTCAATTCTGTTTCGTTAGTAAAAGTCAATTCTTTTAATTTTTTACCGTCAACTGATAGCACCTCAATTTTAAAATCACTGATGTTATTTGTATTTTTAATACTTAAAATATTACCATTTAATGGATTAGGATATACTGCCATTTGAGGTTTTTGATATTCATTAACACCAATTAAAGTAAAGCAATTAGAAGAAATTTGTGTTTGAGTTAAAGCATTATCATAAAATCTGATGTCGTCAAATTTAGCATAAACACATTGATTGGCAGCAAAACAACCGGCGAAACAATCCGTTTCTTGACCCACTATGAAACTTGTAATATTCATAGGAGTAGTGTATACATTTACAGTGGGATTTTGCGTACCATCTACATATAATTTTATGTTACCTGAATTATCTCTGGTTAAGGTAATACAATACCACTTACCTGTAATAATAGTATTATCTGTAAAATCGTAGGCTGTAACATTATTTCCAAATCTCCATTTATTAACACTTTTTTGGTAAGCAAATCCAAAAACGCCTGGTGTTGAACTATTATCAGCCGAAAAAATTGAATTTGTAGGAGATCCTCCTGTTGTATTAAAACTGGTAAATTTTATTTTAAATTCAATACTAAACTGAACACGGGTATTAAGAACAGACGCTGGGACAGAAAAATAATCTGAAGTATTATAACCAATAGTTAACGTATCTATAGTTGCAGAGGCTCCAAAAAACGTTCCGGCATTCCCATTTCCACTATTATCAGTAGCAATTCCTCCATTAAAATTGTAGCTAGCAATAAGATTAGCTTGAGATCTTAATAAATTAAAACTCCCTAAAATTAATAATAAGCTTAAAATATAATTTTTTTTCATGTTGTTTTAAACTAAAGGTAATACGTTTCTCCATATTTTCCAAAATATTTGCATGTTCTATTTCCATTCTTTTAACAATAACCTTTCTACAGGCTTTTTATTAACGATATGCGATTGTACAATTTCGGTAACATCTTCTTTTTTTACACCCACATAAAAAACACCTTCTGGATAAATGGCTATAGTTGGCCCAAAATCACAAATGCCTAGACAACCACTTTTATTAGCTCGGATTTTTAATACTACTTTTAAATCATTGATTTGCTTTTTAAATTCAGCAACAAGCTCTAAACCGTGAGCTTCTCCGCAACTTAATTTCTCAGAACCTGTGCGTTGGTTGGTGCAAACAAAAATATGTATATCAAATATTGAAGTCATAATTGTATTAACTTTAAACAAAGTTACAGCTAAATTGTAATTTATACATCATGGCAATTATATTAATATCAGGTGGAACAGGTTTAGTTGGTAAAGCGTTAACTAAACGTTTAATCACAGAAGGACACGAAGTTAGAATTTTGTCAAGAAATCCTCAATCATTGGCTCAGCTAAAATCATTTTGTTGGAACGTTGAAAAAAACGAAATTGATGAGAAAGCCTTTGACGGTGTAGAACATATTGTTCATTTAGCTGGAAGTGGCATTGCTGATAAACGCTGGACAAACGCTCGAAAACAAGATATCATTGATTCGAGAGTAAATAGCATGAAACTAATAACTGAGGTTATAAAAAAGAAAAACATACAATTAAAATCCTTTGTGGGAGCAAGTGCTATTGGTATTTATGGGATGATAACATCAGATAAAATATTTTCAGAAACCGATAAAGGCCAAAATGATTTTTTAACACAATCATGCACACAATGGGAAAATTCCTATCAACAAATTCAAACACTTTCTGCTAAAAATTGCATCATACGAATTGGAGTTGTGTTGAGTAAAGATGGCGGTGCTTTAAAAAGATTATTACCTCTATTTCAATTAGGTTTAGGTTCGGCTGTTGGTTCTGGAAAACAATATATGCCGTGGATTCACATAGACGATTTGGTATCTGTTTTTTACAAAGCACTTTTTAATGGAAATTATAGTGGTATTTATAATGCCGTTTCTTCCGAAGAAACAACAAGTAATACTTTTTCAAAACAGTTAGCAAAATCTCTTTCAAAACCATTTTTCTTACCTCATGTTCCAGCTTTTGCATTAAAATTAGTGTTTGGCGAGATGGCCAACGTACTTTTGGAAGGCTCAAGAGTAAGTAACCAAAAACTTGTTGATACAGGCTTTCAATTCAAATATCAAACTCTTTCGGAGGCATTGAAAGAAATCGTTTCTAAAAAATAATTCTTGATTTTATTGTGATTTCAGACAATATTTTAGCGAAAAAAGTGTTATATTAGCCTTGTCTTTTTAAAGAAATATTATGTGTGGAATTGTAGGATATATTGGAAAGCGCGATGCGTTTCCTATTTTAATTAAAGGTTTACAACGTTTAGAATATCGAGGTTACGATAGTGCTGGTGTAGCAATGATTTCGCCAGAAGGTAACCTGAATGTATATAAGAAAAAAGGTAAAGTATCTGACTTATTGGAGTCCTGCAAAGACAAAGATAAATCTGGGAATATTGGTATTGGACACACACGTTGGGCCACACATGGCGAACCAAATGACGTGAACTCACATCCTCATTATTCTCAAACCAAGGATTTAGTGATTATCCATAACGGAATTATTGAAAATTACGCTTCCATCAAAGAGGGTTTACAAAAACGTGGTCATACTTTCTTATCTGAAACAGATACAGAAGTATTAATTCATTTAATTGAAGACATTCGTCAGCATGAACCTGCAATGAAATTAGGGCATGCTGTTATGGCTGCTTTAAAACAAGTAAATGGTGCTTATGCTATTGTAATTTTGGATAAAAATGATCCTGATACATTAATCGCCGCTAAAAAAGGCAGTCCAATGGTAATTGGTGTTGGTAAAGATGAATACTTTATTGCCTCTGATGCTTCGCCAATTGTTGAGTATACAAAAAACGTTGTATATATCGACGATGAGCATGTGGCTATTATTCGTAGAGATGATGAATTAAAAATCAGAACTATTCGCGATAAAGAAATTACTCCTTATGTTCAAGAATTAGAAATGGAATTAGAAGCAATTGAAAAAGGCGGCTACGACCATTTTATGTTGAAAGAAATTTACGAGCAACCTCGTTCTATTTTTGATAGTATGCGTGGGCGTTTAAACTCTGAGACTGGTCATTTAAAAATGGGCGGTATTGAAGAACATGAAGGTAAATTTAAAAATGCCAAACGTATTTTAGTGATTGCTTGTGGAACTTCATGGCATGCGGGTATGGTTGCTGAATATTTATTTGAAGAATATGCACGTATCCCTGTTGAAGTAGAATACGCATCTGAATTTAGATATCGTAATCCAATTATTTACCCAGATGATATTGTGATTGCTATTTCTCAAAGTGGAGAAACAGCAGATACTTTAGCCGCTATTGAATTAGCAAAATCAAAAGGCGCTACTATTTTTGGAGTGTGTAATGTTGTAGGTTCTTCTATTGCCCGTGCTACTCATGCAGGTTCATATACACATGCGGGACCAGAAATTGGCGTAGCATCAACAAAAGCATTTACAGCTCAAGTAACAGTATTAACCTTAATGGCATTACATGTTGCTAAAATAAAAGGAGCGATTGCTGAAAGCCGTTACCGTCAGTTATTGTACGAAATGGAATCTATCCCGGCG
The DNA here is from genome assembly GCA_044238845.1 of Bacteroidia bacterium. Taxonomy (GTDB): domain Bacteria; phylum Bacteroidota; class Bacteroidia; order B-17B0; family Aurantibacillaceae; genus UBA4416. Next base: position 23,347 of record JBIICN010000007.1, on the reverse strand, counting down.
AAAGTAGAAGAAGTTCTAAAAATGAATGATGCTATTAAATTAATAGCTGCTGAGTACAAAGATGCATCCAATGCCTTATACCTAGGTAGAGGTTATTCTTTCCCTGTAGCATTAGAAGGCGCCTTAAAATTAAAAGAGATTTCTTATATACATGCCGAAGGTTATCCAGCCGCGGAAATGAAACACGGACCAATTGCTTTAATTGATGAAGCTATGCCTGTTTTTGTTATCGCGACAAAAGGACCTAACTATGAAAAAGTAGTTAGTAACATTCAAGAGGTAAAAGCTCGTAAAGGGCGAATTATTGCTATTGTAACTGAAGGAGATGTGGATGTGAAAAAAATGGCAGAACATGTGATTGAAATTCCTGAAACGGATGAGTCATTAGTGCCATTAGTATCAGTTATTCCTTGGCAATTATTATCATACCATATTGCAGTTATGCGTGGTTGTAATGTTGATCAGCCTAGAAATTTAGCAAAGAGTGTTACGGTTGAGTAATTATTTAACGAATCTTCTGTAAGATTGTTTAGCAAGTATTTTGGATATATAATACTGAAGGCTTATGGTAAGAAAAAGCTTTGATGCTTATTTTAATATCATTTTGTGTTATTGAAAAGCAAAAAAATGATATTTTTTCTTAGAAACTCTTTTAGTTAATGTCTTTTTATCTCTTTAATTTAAAATTTGTAATTATTTTAGATATAATTTATTTTACTGCTTCAACCGTCATTCCAAAATCCAATATTAATGGTAATGGATTGCTGCGCATACCTTGCTCAAAAGTAAATGTATACTTGCCAGCTTGAGGAAAAATCAAATTTTGTTTTAATGGTATTTTATTGTCCCATAAATCGCCTGCGCCATCGCCTTGCCATTCACCTTTCTTGTTAGCTAAAATGCATTCCAATGTATCCACACTTGTTTTTCCATCAGGGTAGGTAGTAGTTAAAAACACAAATAAATTACTGTATGGATAAGAATCGGCATGGCGCACATTTAAAAACACATTATGGTAAGGTTTGTTATCTTTAATATCTACCTCAAACTTTAATTTGTTTTCTGTTTTCCAACCTTCTTCAGGTAATTTGTTGTACTCACTAAACACTATGTTTTTATTACATGATGTAAACACCACGCTTAATACAAATATATAAACCGTTAGTAAGTTTATTTTATTCTTTAGGAGGGTTATCATTTTTGGGCTTTGGTTTATGGTTGTGTACTGGTTTTTTGTGGTTTGGGTTATTTGGTTTATTCTGGTTAGGACTGTTTGGTTTATTGCCATTATTCTCTCCTGTGCCAGCATTTTGAGGCTTATTGTTGGCTGAGCCTGTCGAAGCCTGATTTGCATTTTTAGGCTTATGATTGTGAACTGGTTTTTTAGGACCATTACCTGTCGAATTGTTGGTTGCACCTGCTGATGTCTGGTTAGGGTTAGCGGGTTTATTTTGATTAGGGTTGGGTTTGTTGTTATGGTGTGGTTTGTGTTGCTGAATTGGCCTTTCTTTATTGGGCGTTCCTTCTGCTTGTTGTTTTTGGTTAGCCTCACCTTGAGGCTTTTGATTAGGATTAGGTTTACGATTATTGTTATGGTGTTTTGATTTGTTATTTTTCTTTTTTAAACTATCAAAACGCGTTAACGAATCTTGCCCTACTACATTTTCGTAGTCTGGTTGTTTTATTACTTCTAATTCTTTGTACTGTTTTGGTTCCAATAAGTCAGCAGGCTTGTGCCCTTCTGCATTTAATTTAAAAATTTCTTTGGTACGCGCAATGGATAATGGCACAAACACATCAGGTTCGCTTGTATAACTCCACCAAATAATACGTTTAAAAATATCTGTTTTTTGATGAAATGCAAATCCTTTTTCGGTAGCTAAACGTCGATTATCGATTTCTGGAAATTCTTTTAAGGCATCTTGGTAACTATCTAACTCATAGTTTAAACAGCATTTTAATTTACCACATTGTCCGGCTAACTTTAATGGGTTTAATGATAATTGTTGGTAACGAGCGGCAGAAGTAGAAACTGTTCTAAAATCATTTAACCAAGTTGAGCAACATAATTCCCTTCCGCAAGATCCAATAGCACCTAAACGAGCCGCCTCTTGTCGTGCACCAATTTGACGCATTTCAATTCGCACTTTAAACTCATCAGCCATTACTTTTATTAATTCTCTAAAATCCACACGTCCATCTGCGGTGTAATAAAAAATAGCTTTGCTTTTATCTCCTTGAAATTCCACATCACTAATTTTCATTTGCAAACCTAATTTTAAAGCTAATGTTCTAGATTTAAACATAGTCTCAACTTCTAGAGCTTGAGCTTCTTTCCATTTGTCAATGTCTTGTTGCTTTGCTTTGCGGTATATTTTTTTAATTTCTTCGCTATGATAATTAACGTTTTTCTTTTTTAATTGAAGACGAACTAATTCACCAGTAATAGAAACCACACCAATATCATGTCCTGGAGAAGATTCTGTAGCAACAATATCTCCAACATTCAAGGTTAAATTATTCACGTTACGATAAAACTCTTTACGTGAGTTCTTAAATCTAATCTCTACGACATCGCAGGGAGTTTGACCTTCGGGTAAACTCATGTTTCCAAGCCAGTCAAATACATTTAGTTTATTACATCCACCGCCAGTTCCACACGAACCATTGTTGTTACATCCCGCGGGGATTCCGCCATTTTTATCTTGCCCAGTTGAGCAACTACCACATGCCATATTTATATATATTTAGATGTATTCCTTCCGATAATACCTCAATTGTCACTTCGAGCGTAGTTGAGAAGATAATACTGAACATTAAAAACTACTCTAAAAAAGAGTTGCATAAATATACTTATTATTTTAAATGATTTTTTTGCTCATTTAAACTTTTATAAACGACTAATGTTTTATATTTAAGCTCTTTAGTTTTAAAATTTATGATAGCATTAATTACAGGCGCCACTTCAGGTATTGGAAAATCAACGGCCATTGAATTTGCAAAAAATGGTTACGATTTAATTATTACTGGTCGCCGAAAAGAGCGATTAGATGAGTTAAACACTATGCTAACTCAAGAATACTCAATTAAAGTGTTGAATTTATGTTTTGATGTGCGCGACGAAAAACAAGTGGAAGCAGCTATTCATTCTATTCCAACAGAATTTAAAAAGATAGATGTGTTAGTAAATAATGCCGGGTTAGCGGCAGGTTTATCTGCTATACAAGACGGTAAATTAGCGCATTGGGAACAGATGATTGATACAAATATCAAAGGTTTGTTGTATGTAACGAAGCATATTTCTACAATTTTGATTGAAAATAAAAAAGGGCATATTATTAATGTTGGCTCTATTGCTGGTAAAGAAGTTTATGCTAATGGAAATGTATATTGTGCTACTAAACATGCAGTAGACGCTTTAAACAAAGGAATGCGCATCGATTTATTGCCACATGGTATTAAAGTGTCTTCTGTAAATCCAGGCATGGTTGAAACGGAATTTAGTATTGTGCGTTTTGATGGCGACGAAGAAAGAGCTAAAAAAGTGTATGAAAATATTCAGCCATTAAAGCCCGAAGATATTGCTGAAACCATTTATTGGATGGCATCTCGCCCAGCTCATGTAAATATTAATGACGTCGTCATCATGCCTACCATTCAGGCAAATGCAACCACGGTTTTAAGATAATAATTATGCCGTCACGCTATGGCGGGATGATTCAGTATATAAATTAGACTCTGAATCAAGTTCAGAATTACGTATTATTTCTTCTCAATCCAATTTGTAATCTTAGAAGAAAGATGACTTTTAAAAGATAAGGCAAAGTCTACTAAAAAACCATTTTCATCAACCATATACTTTTGAAAGTTCCATTTTACAGAACTATTCATCACTCCGTTTTGCCCTTTTGTAGTTAGCCATTTGTAAATATCACAAATATCATCACCTTTCACGTTTACTTTCTCCATCATTAAAAAAGTAACACCGTAGTTCCTAGTGCAAAACGACTTAATATCAGAACTATTTCCAGGCTCTTGATTGCCAAATTGGTTGCATGGGAATCCTACAATAACAAAATTTTTATCTTTATAGGTTTCATAAAGCGTCTCTAATTCCTTGTATTGTGGCGTAAAACCACATTTACTAGCCGTATTTACAATGAGTATTTTTTTACCCTTCAAACTAGCAAAATCAAAGTCTTCACCTTCAAGAGTTTTAGTTTTAAATTGATGAATGGAAGATGTTGGTTTCCCCTTTTTGCTATAGAAAGCGTAAATAATTAATGTTAAAAGCAATAATATTGTAAAAAAGAGTATTTTATTCAGCATGATAAGTAGTTTTTTAGAAAATAGATTTGATTTTTAAAGATTATTTTATTTATTTTGTAAGTACTAAAAAAATTAGAAAATGAAGTTATTAAAAATTTCCCTCTTACTGTTATTAATTTGTAACACTTTGAAAATAAATGGCCAAACCGATTGTGCAAATATTGCACCTTTTTGCGCTAACAATACCTCAGGCACTTCATATCCAGCCGGCACTAATAATTCTTCTGAAGCTGGACCAGATTATGGATGTTTATTTACGACTCCAAATCCCGCTTGGTATTATTTTCAGGTTTCACAAAGTGGAACTATTGATATAGGAATTAGTGGCACAGGTGGGGGAGATGTTGACTTTATATGTTGGGGCCCTTTCACTTCCCCAAATGGAAATTGTGGAAATATTCTATCTTCAAGTAATGAAGTAGATTGTAGTTATTCGGGTAGTCCAACAGAAACTTGTACAATTACAAATGCGATTACAGGCCAGTATTATACATTATTGATAACTAATTATTCAAATCAAGCCCAAAATATTAATTTTAACCAAGTAGGAGGTTCTGGGTCTACAAATTGTAATTTAAATGCCCCAGTTACCAGCGCTACTGTATGTTCAGGCAATGCGGCTACTATTTCTGTAAATACAAATCTTCAAAACCCTACCTATTTGTGGACTCCTGGTGGTCAAACTACTGCAACCATATCTGTTTCGCCAGGTTCAACAACTGTATATACAGTAACGGTTAATGGACTTGATGCTGCTAATACGCCTACATCAACTACTAATACTGGTACAGTTACTGTTAATGTACTCCCAAGTGTCACAGTTCCATCTACGTTAACGTTTTGTCAAGGCTCGGCTTCTAGTATAACAAGCACGGTTACTCCTTTAGGCTCTTATAGTTATTCTTGGTCAACTGGAGCTACAACAAGTAATATATCAGTTAATACAACTACGGTGGTAAGTTTAACTGCAACAAATACGTCAAATGGTTGTGTTAGTAATGTGGCAACCTGTTCAGTAACAGTTTTACCGTCCCCATCTGTAACTACTAATCCGCTTTATAATATTTGTGGTGGCACTACAGTTGTTATAACTCCAACTGTAAGTGGTGGTACTCCTGCTTATAATTATTCTTGGACTCCTTCTACTTTAGGTTCCGCATCTACTGTTTCAATTTCTACAGATGGTGTATTTAATTTACTAGTTACTGATCAGAATTTATGTTCTGGAACGACTCAGTTCACTGTTTCATCAACTCAGCCAACTATTTCAATTATAGCTACTCCAAATTCTATTTGTACAAATGCAACCTCTACATTATCTGCTTCTTATTTGGGTGCCGACACATATTCTTGGTCTACAGGTTCCTCAGCTAATACCACAACGGTTAGTACAGCAGGAACTTATTCACTTTTGATTACAGTTAATGGTTGTACTGCTTCAGCAACTTCTTCAATTTCTGTTAATCCAACACCAACGGTTGTAATTACTCCTTCTGTTGGTATTTGTTCAGGTGCAAATGCAATAGTATCTGCAACTTCTTCTCCTGTGGGAGCTTATACTTATACTTGGAGTAATGGTTCTAATGCCAGTTCGTTATCAATATCTACTTCTACTGTTTTAACTCTTCAGGTTACTAATATTGCTTCAGGATGTGTTAGTTCTATTTCTAATTCTTGTTCAGTGGTTGCGGTGCCAAACCCTACCGTTATAATGTCAAATACTCCTGTGGCTTTTTGTAATGAAATTAATGCAACATTAACACCAACAGTTATACCAGGAGGTTCAACAAGTTATTCTTATGCTTGGACACCTTCTTCACTAGGCACTTCTTCTTCTGCAACGACTTCAAATGAAGGTGTTTACTCAGTTACTGTAACTGATGCTTACCTTTGTTCTAGTAGTGCGACAGTAGCAACAATTTTAGCTATTCCTTCTGTTACATTAACATCACCAGATTTAGTTATTTGTCCAGGAGAATGTACTATGATTTCAGCAATAGCAACTTCATCATTTACTCCGTTTACCTACAGTTGGTCAAATAGTAATATTTTTAATGCAGATTCTTCTGATGTTTGCAGCGCAGGCATAGTTACAGTAACGGCTACAGATGCTAAAGGCTGTGTTGCAACAAATACTATTAACGTAGTTTACGATGTTATACCAGTTGCAAGTTTTACTTCAACACCTCCTTCTCCAGTAAATGCCGGGGAACAAATTGATTTTACAAATACATCTACTATTGCTTCAGGGTCAATAACAAGTATTACTTGGACTTTCGGTGATGGAAATGGCGCTAGTGGAAATCAAGTAAATCATTCTTACTCAAATGTAGGTTCTTTCCCTGTAATTTTAACAGTAACAGGTTCTGCTGGATGCACAAATACGGTTAGTGTGAATTATCAGGTAGAAGCAGTGCTTGGCATTCCAAACGTATTTACTCCGAACGGAGATGGTATAAATGAGTTTTTAAAATTTAGATTTTTAGAAGTATTTAATGGAAATAACTTAACAATTTTTAACCGTTGGGGGAAAAAGATATTTGAACAAGATAATTATAAAAATGATTGGAATGGTAGTGGATTCAATGATGGCACGTATTTCTTTATTTTAAGTGTTCCTGAGGCTACACCAAACGTCTATAAAGGTTATATTCAATTAATACGATAAAATTGTGATTTTCAGTTATAGAGCGTAAATTTGCGCTCTCATGAACAGCCAATTATTATCTCATTTAATAAAAAAAGAATTTATACTAGAATTCCGGCAAAAGTCAACCCTTGCCGGAATTTTAGTTTATATCGTGGCTACAGTATTTATTTCCGCATTATCTTTTAAAAAAATCATTCATCCAACGGTTTGGAACGCCTTATTTTGGACGATTTTCATGTTTATATCGGTTAATGTATCAAGCAAAAGTTTTATGCAAGAAACTAAAGGTAAAGGATTGTATAACTACCTATATTACAATCCTCGAACTTTTATTTTAAGCAAAATCATTTATAATATGCTTTTGATGGCTGTTTTAAGCCTGTTAACGTTTTTCTTTTATTCTTGGTTTGTAGGTAGTATGGTACAAGACATGGGCATGTTTTTACTAGCACTTGTGTTTAGTTCTTCGGCTTTTTCTGGTATTTTAAGTTTAATGAGTGCCATAGCGTCAAAAGCTAACAATAACATTAGCTTAATGGCCATTTTAAGTTTCCCTGTATTAATGCCATTATTGTTGGTTTCATTAAAATTGAGTAAGCATGCCATTGATGGCTTAGCATGGAGCGTAAGCTATAAATATTTGTTAATTTTAATCATGCTAAATTTTGTTGTTGTGGCTTTGGCAACGCTATTATTTAATTACCTTTGGAAAGAATAAAATTGATATGATTAAATGGTGGAAAATACTCTCAGCACTTTTAATTCTTTACACCTTAGTGTGGGGAATGTTAGGACCTGTTCCACAGTTAAATATCTTACACGAAACCATCCGTAATTTATTTTACCATGTACCTATTTGGTTTGCCATGTTATTTCAAATGGGTTATTCTGTAGTATATGCCATTAAGCAATTATCTAAAAACGATTTACAATCAGATATCATAAGTAATCAAGCTGCTCAAACAGGATTGTTTTTTGCCTTACCAGGTTTATTAACTGGTTGTATGTGGGCTAAATTTACATGGGGAACTTGGTGGACTTTTCAAGATCCAAAATTAAATGGAGTAGCTATTGCTGTATTAATTTACCTTGCTTATTTTATTTTAAGAAGTTCGATAGATGATGAACAAAAACGAGCCCGTATTGCTGCCGTATATAATGTGTTTGCTTTTGTAATGATGTTTGTGTTTATTATGATTCTTCCAAGATTAACAGATTCATTACATCCTGGAAATGGAGGGAATCCTGCCTTTGGAAAATATGATTTAGATAGCAATATGCGCTTAGTATTTTATCCAGCAGTCATTGGTTGGGTATTATTAAGTCTTTGGATTTTGGATGTAAAAAAACGATTAGCCATTTTAACACATAAAGAAAATGAACAATAGAATTATTATATTTTTAGCAAGTTTATTGCTGCCTTTTTTTGTAAAAGCTCAAGAAGCAGCTGGAGTAGAAATGGCAGATACTTTTAGAAGTGAAGGAAAAATTTATGTGGTCATTACTGTTATCTCCATCATTTTTATGTGTTTGATTGGATATTTAGTTTACATCGATATGAAATTAAGAAAACTGGAAAATAAGAAATAAAATTCTCTGAATTCTCTGCGCGATAGCTTTGCTCTCTTTGCGGTTAAAAACAATATATAAACAATGAAAAAGATTCACATATTAGGCATAGTAGTAATTGCAGTAGCCATAGGAGTTATTTTTACATCACTTCAAAGCAGCTCTACTTATTCAGATTTTACAGAAGCGGCTGCAAACCCAGACACTGAATATCATGTTGTTGGTAAATTAAATAAAGCCGTTCCTGTGCAATATGATCCAAAAATTAATGCTGATCAATGTTCGTTTATGTTAGTTGACAACAAAGGAGTTGAAAAACAAGTGATACTTCACAAAAGTGTGCCCCAAGATATTCAAAAATCAGAACAAATTGTGTTGATTGGAAAAATGAAAGGTGAAGCATTTGAAGCAAGTGAAATTTTAATGAAATGCCCAAGTAAATATAACGACGGAAAACCACAAGTTTAATTCTTTTACCACTAACTCGCCACTCATTGAAGAATATTAACTACATCGGAGAACACTTATTAATAGGAAACATCGGTCATGCATTTATTGTATTGTCGATGGTTGCAGCCTTGGTTTCGGTTGTTAGTTATTATTTTTATTCAAAAGAACAATTAACTTCTGATTGGAAAAAAATTGCAAATTATAGTTTTACTATTCATTCTATTTCTGTTATTGGCATTGCGGCAACATTATTTTTCATGTTGTTTAATCACTTCTACGAATATTCGTATGTGTGGCAACATAGTAATAATGAGATGCCTTTAGAGTATATCATGTCTTGCTTTTGGGAAGGACAAGAAGGGAGTTTTTTATTATGGTCGTTTTGGAATGTTGTATTAGGTAATATTTTACGTAAAACTATTGATGCTAAATGGGAAGCACCAACAATGGCTATTTTTGCTTTAGTACAAGTGTTTTTAGCTAGTATGTTATTGGGGGTTTATTTTGGAGACTACAAATTAGGATCTAATCCGTTTATTTTATTGCGAGAAAATCCACAGTTTGCCAATATGCCATTTGTTCAAATGGAAAATTATTTAGCAAAATTGGATGGTAGAGGATTAAATCCTTTATTAATGAATTATTGGATGACGATTCATCCACCAACTTTGTTTTTAGGATTTTCTTCAACCCTAATCCCATTTGTTTATGCGATTGCAGGTTTATGGAAGAGAGACTTTACAACTTGGCAAAAACCTGCTTTAACATGGACGTTTTTTAGTATCATGATTTTAGGTACTGGTATTTTAATGGGCGGTGCTTGGGCTTACGAAGCTTTAAGCTTTGGAGGTTTTTGGGCTTGGGATCCAGTAGAAAATTCTTCTCTAGTTCCCTGGTTAGTGATGGTAGGAGCTGGTCATGTGATGATTATTAATAAAAACAAAGGTGGCTCTTTGTTCATGACTCACTTGTTGGCGATTGCATCCTTCTTGTTAATTCTATACTCTACATTTTTAACTCGTAGTGGTATTTTAGGAAAAAATTCAGTGCATGCCTTTACTGATTTAGGGATGCAAGGGCAGTTAGTAATATATGTTTTGACCTTTATTTTGATTTGCGTGATATTGTTAATACACGATAAACTTATTAGAGTTTCTTATATCATGTTGTCTGTATTGATGTTGTTTGTTGGAATCACATTTGGACACAAAGTCGCTTTATTGTTAGGATGGTTGCTAATTAGTTTTGTGTTGACAATTTATTCTTACATGAAATTTTTTCCGAAAGAAGAGGAAGAAGAAAGTTTGTATTCTCGTGAGTTTTGGATGTTTGTAGGTTCTTTAGTGTTTTTATTATCAGCCTTGGTTATCACTTATTTCACATCAATACCGGTGATGAATAAATTATTTCAAGGATGGTTATATGAAAATGAAAAGGCTGGTATTAAAGTAGCCGATTATAATATGTGGCAAACACCATTTGCAATTATTGCATTATTATTAGTGGCGGTGACACAATATTTTAAATACAAAAAAACTGATCCAAAACAGTTTTTAAAACATATTTCATTGTCAGGAATTTTAGCGGTTATATTTGGTTCATCGGCTGTTATTCCATTGTACTTTTTAAAAGATTATTCTACATCAAGTACAATTGACAAATGGAATTTAATTTCGTATGCTTTATTATTTATCTCTGCATTATTTGCGGTGTTTTGTAATTTAGATTATTGGATGCGAATTTTAAAAGGCAAATTACGTCACGCTGGTTCATCTATTGCACATATTGGTTTTGCATTAATTTTATTAGGGGCTTTAATCTCAACTTCTAAAAAACAAACTATTTCACAAAACACGTCACAAAAAAATGTAGCAAGTTTAGGTGAGAACTTTAGCGCTAAAAAAAGTCTAGTATTAACTAAAGGCGATACATTGCCAATGGGTAATTACTTGGTGACTTATACTGGTAAAGAACGTAAAGGCATTGATGTGTTTTTCCATATGGATTATTTCAAAAAAGATAAAGATGGAAAATTAGTAAAGGCTTTTGATTTAAGCCCAATGGTACAAGATAATCCTCGAATGGGACAAGCATCTAATCCAGATACTAAACATTTTATAGGTAGCGATATTTACACGCATATTACTTATGCTGATTTATCGGATAATAAGGAAGTAAAAGCTGACGCATATAAAGAGCCAACAAATTTTGCGGGTCATATGCGCGACACTATTTTTGCAGACAATGCCATTATTTTAATTGATAGTATTACCACTAATTTAACCGAAGAACAATATTCTCAAAACGATAGTTTGTTAGTAGTAACAGCGGTTTTAAAAGCAACAGATATTAATGGCAATGTTTATAGAGCAACACCAAAATACATTTTAAAAAACAATATGGTATTGCCAGATGAGTTTGAATTAAATGAATTAGGATTAAAATTTATTTTCTGGAAAATAAATCCAAACGAAGGTAGTATAGAAATTCAAATGAGTGAGAAAGTAAATAATACAAAAGAATTTGTCGTTTTAGAAGCCTATATGTTTCCTTTCATCAATGTATTGTGGATTGGATGTATAGTGATGGTTATTGGAACTATAGTAGCTATTATTGAGCGTAGAAGAGTCAATAAACTAAAGGCTCAGTAAGTTTTGGCAAAACCTTTAAACATAGTTATTATTGGTGTTGGTAATGTAGCTTATCATATTTCTCAATCCTTTCAATTAATTGATCATGTAAATTTAATTCAGGTTTTCAATCATCGCAATTCCAGAGAAGCGAAACAGTTTTCAAAACAATTTAATTGCGATTTAGTGTCGGATTATTTTGCAATTAATAAGAACGCAGATATTTATATTATTGCGGTAAAAGACGACGCCATTGCTGAGGTTGTTAAAAATCTATCGCCATTAAAGCTAAAGGGAATAGTTGTTCATACTTCTGGAAGCGTTGATCTGTCAATTTTAAAAAACGCGTCACAAAATGTTGGTGTGTATTATCCATTACAAACTTTTTATAAAGGGGCAAATATTGACTGGGAAACTACACCATTACTAATTGAAGGGAATTCTAAACTAGTTGAAATGAATTTGAAACAATTAGCTACTTCAGTTTCAAAAAAAGTAAAAGTGGTTGATTCAAACGTTAGATTACAAATACATTTAGCAGCTGTGTTTGCTTGTAATTTCACAAACGCCATGTATGTATCGGCTTATGAGATTATTGAAAATAGGTTAAGTAAAAAAGATACTGAGTTATTACTGCCAATCATGCAACACTCATTTCAAAAATTACAAAAAGTTCATCCAGTCAAAGCACAGACCGGCCCCGCAATGCGCGATGATAAGTTAGTGATGAAAAAACATCTCAAATTAATTAAAAACAATAAGCAATTAACTCAAGTTTATAAAACGCTTTCTGATTTAATTGTGACTCAACAAGATTCAAAATAGTTCATGGAAAATTTCAAGCAAAAATTAACCCGTATCAAAACATTATTGTTTGATGTAGATGGCGTACTAACTAATGGACAAGTGTTGTTAATGGAGAATGGTGAGTTTGTGCGAAACATGAATTCTAAAGATGGTTACGCTCTGCAATTGGCGGTTAAAAAAGGTTACAGAATTGGAATCATCACTGGAGGCAATAGCCAAACGGTTAAAAAAGCATTAGAGAGTTTAGGTATTGAAGATATATTTTTGGCGCAACATGATAAATTACAATGCTATAAAGATTATATCAATGAGCATAGCCTAAACGAAGAAGAGATTTTATACATGGGCGACGATTTGCCTGATTATGAAGTGATGAAACGCGTAGGCTTAGCAGTTTGTCCATATAACTCGGCTCACGAAATAAAAGAAATTTGTTTATATATCTCTAGTAGAAATGGTGGAGAGGCTTGCGTGCGTGATGTTATTGAACAAGTGATGCGCTCACAAGGCACTTGGGAAATAGCTGGGTGGTAATAGTAAAGTCATTCTGAACTTGATTCAGAATCTGTTCTTTTATTTTGCAAAATTAGAGATGCAGAATTACATTCAGTATGATCTAAATCTTCAATTCCCCTTTATCAATTAAATATTTTACTTTAAAAATGGCAGCCACACTAATGCCGTCTGTGATTTCTCCTTTCATTACCATATCAAAAGCTTCGTTGATATGAACTTTTTTTACTTTTAAATCTTCACTTTCTTCAGGTTCAGCTTCTTCAAATGTTAAATCGGTTGCTAAAAAAACAAAAGCATGTTCATCGGTTGCCGAATTACTCAAATGTAATTGCATAATTTCTTCAAATTTTTTAGCTACAATTCCCGTTTCTTCTTTCAATTCTCTTATGGCTGTTCCAATTGGCTCTTCACCTAATGGGCCACCGCCTTCTGGAATTTCCCAACTATAGGCATTTAATGGATATCTCCACTGGCCAACTAACCAAGTATAACCATCTTCGCTTAATGGAAGAATGCCAATGGCTTTGTTTTTAAAATTTACCACACTATAAATGGCAGGATTCCCTGCTGGATTTATGGTTTGGTGTTTATTAACAGCTATCCAAGCAGATTCGTAAACCAGTTCAGACGATAAGGTTTTCCAGCTATTTAATTGGCTTTCGTTATTCATATATTATAAAATGTTTGCTTAATCAATAATTTTACGGGTTTCACACAGTTAAATTGTTAATATTAGGGTTATTTTCTTAAATTTAGAAACCCAAACTGCTTTAAATTCGTAAAAGTTAAATATTGTTATGGTTAAAAAGTTACTACTTTTTATAGTTCTGTTATTTTCGTGCATTTTAAATGCTCAAACTTTGTATTGGGTAGGAGGTTCAGGTAACTTTAACGACTCAAATCACTGGTCTTTAATAAGTGGAGGCAAATCATCTGGCATTAGTCCTTCAGCATCTACTGATTTAATTTTTGATAATAATTCGAGCTATAATGATTTGGTTATCAATATAACGGGTATTAACCGTGTTAAGTCCTTAATAACCACAAACAGTATCAATCAATATCATTTTGTAGGAAGTAATTTATCATCTATTTATTTTGGCGGAACTTTTAGTTTAAGTAATAAAACCTATTTTGAAACGGCGTCAAAATTAATCTTCTCTTCGGCTGGATTTGGGTATAATCAAGTGGATGTTTCCATTAATATTCTTAACTCAGATGTTGTATTTGAAAACGGGAACTGGGATTTAGTTTCTGTTAAAGTAGCGGATAATAATCTATTGAAATTCAATAAAGGGAATTATAAAATTACGAATGCTTCGATTGTGGCTGGGAATATGGAATCTAATTCCGACAAGGTAATATTTCAATCAAATCATGGAACCATATATGTTAAAAATAACTTTGTGTTAGGAAAAGATGTTTCATTTAATTCAAGCGATTTAGTTGTTATTGCTCAAAAAAATAACCCGGCTCTTTACCAAGTCAATCCATCGATAAATTTTGGTTCAAGTGCTAAAATTTTTAATACAAACCCTAACCCACAAGCTTGTTCAATCACCTATTCATTTACTAGTCCATCATGTAACGGTTCTTGTGATGCTTCTATCACAATTGGATTTGATGCAGGCTGTAACACAGGCCCGTATGATTTATTATTTAATAATGGCTCCGGTTGTTTCCCAACTGGAACAAATAGTATAAATCCGCCCGTGTATACTGTTAATAATATTTGTTCTTGTAACGGTCAGTTAGATATTTTTGTTTTTGATGTCAATGGTTTTGTAACTCAATTAACTGGATTAGGAACACCGCAGGCACCAACGCCATTAAATTTAAGTTTCTCTGGAATAAGACAGCCAAGATGTTTTGGGTTATGTGATGGGTCAGTTAATATTTTTACGAGTGGGGGTTCTCCTCCATACGATATTTCTATACTTTCTGTGCCTTCAGGATCTATTGTTGCAACTTATACAAATATCCCAGCAATTACAACTACTACAATTTCAAGTTTATGTGCTGGAACTTTCTCATTTATTGTTACTGATAATAACAATTGTTCTAGAACTTTTACGACAACATTGACTCAGCCAACAGCAGTTAATCCAAATCCTAGTGTTACCAATATTACTTGTAATGGGGTTTGTAATGGCTCGGTGACAGCTGCAAGTGCATCTGGTGGCGTAGGACCTTATACTTATTCGTGGGTTTCAGCATCTTCAACACCTTCAACAGTAATTACATCAACTATTGGTAATTTATGTCCTGGCGTTGTTACCATGACGGTTACCGATTCCAGAACGTGTACAGCTACTTTTTCTACAACAATTACTCAACCGCCAGCTATAACACTAACAGTTACTAAAACAGATTTGAATTGTGGAAATATATGTAATGGAACAGCTTCTGTAACAGCTACTGGCGGTTTGGGAGCTTTTAGTTATTCTTGGACGCCAAGTGGGGGCACAGGAGCGCAAGCAACAGCATTATGTGCAGGAAATTATATATGTACTGTAACTAATAATGGTAATTGTGTGAGAACAATTACTGTCTCCATTGTAGCACCTCCAACATTATCAACCACGCCAACACAAACTAACGTTCTTTGTAATGGAGTTTGTTCAGGTGCTATTAATTTAAATCCAGCTGGAGGAACAGGAGCATATACTTATTCTTGGTCGCCAGCAGCTCCTTCAAGCTCTGTTATTACTAATTTATGTGATGGTGTTTATTCTTATTCGGTAACAGATGCTTTAGGTTGTATTTCTACAAATACAATATCAATTACCGAACCACCCACAACAACTTTAAATACTACTAAAACAGATGTAACTTGCAATGGAGCTTGCGATGGAACGGCTACTGCAAATATGAGTGGTGGAGTAGGTCCTTATACATTCACTTGGTCGCCAGGTAATCCTACAGGTCAAGGTACAGCAACTGTTACAGGACTTTGCCCTGGCACTTATACAGTTGCCTCTAGAGATTTTAATAATTGTCAAAGAACACAAACAATTACTATAACACAACCAATTGCTATAACACCTGGTATTACATCAGGTTCATTAACCTGTAATGCTGTTTGTAATGGTAGTATCAGTTCTTCTCCTTCAGGAGGAACGGCTCCGTATACATTTACTTTACAAACTTCGGGAGCTCCAATTATTGCTAATCCACCTTATACTAATTTATGTGCAGGCACGTATACATTAATTATCAGAGACGCTCTAGGATGTAGTAGAACTCAGACGGTTAGTATCGCACAGCCTAATCCAATTACATTAGCATTAAACGCTACGTCTATTAATTGTTTTAATGTTTGTAATGCTTCTGTTTCAACTGTTGTTAATGGTGGTTCTCCATCATATACTTATTCTTGGAGTGTTGGTGGTACAGGCTCTTCCATTAGCAATCAATGCGCTGGAGCTATAACAGCAACGGTAACTGATGCACAAGGATGTACAACTTCTGCATCTACAGTTATTACGTCTCGACCTGATTTAACAGTTAGTATTACGCCAACCAATCCAAATTGTAACGCTCAATGCACTGGTATAGCAACTACTTCCGTAAGTGGTGGCGCTCCAAATTATACAATCAATTGGAATAATGGAAGTGTAGGAAATATTATTAATAATTTATGTGCGGGTATTTATACTGCAACAGTGATAGATTTTTTTGGTTGTACTAAAACTCAAACAGTTGCGATAACTACACCACCGGCTATTACTTTAACATCTACTAATGGAACTGTTAGTTGTGCTGGGTCTTGTGATGGAACAGTTTCTGTGACTCCAACTGGTGGAACACCTGGATATTTTTATAATTGGAATACAACACCTGCTCAAACATCTGCTACAGCTAATGGGTTATGTGTTGGTAATTATGTCGCTAGTATTACAGATGCAAATGGATGTATTGCTTCCATAGCAGCAAATGTTTCTCAGCCTGCTGTATTAACTGCATCTATTAGTAACGTTCAACCTAGTTGTAATGTTTGTATAGGCTCTGCTACCGCAAATGGAATAGGTGGAAACCCACCGTATACTTATGCTTGGGCTCCAGGAGGACAAATTGGAGCAACGGCCAATAATTTATGCGTTGGAGTTCAAACAGTAACCGTAACAGATAGCAAAGGTTGTACTAGTACACAAACAGTTCAAATTAATCAAACGGTTATTGTTTTAGCAACTACAAATGGTAGTACATTAGCGTGTAATAATTCATGTTCTGGTGTTGCAACTGCTAATCCTACAGGAGGATTGGCTCCGTATTCATACACTTGGTCGCCAGCACCTATTCAAAATACACAAACAGCAACAGGTTTATGTGTTGGTATGCACACCGTAATGGTTGCTGATGCAAATGGATGTTCTAGTACAAGTACCGTTAATTTTACAAATCCACCAGCTATTACTTTAACAGTTAATCAAACTAACGTTTCATGTAGTGGTGCTTGCAATGGAGTTGCAACAGCTTCTACTACTGGTGGCTCAGGAGCCATATCTTATTTATGGCTACCAGGAAATCAAACAACTTCTTCTATATCTGGATTATGTGCCGGAAGCTATACAGTTTCTGCTACAGATATAAATAATTGCTCTCAAACACAAGTTGTAACAATTACAGAAGCAAGTTCTTTAACGGCAACCTTCACATTTACAAATCCAACTACTTGTACTTCTTCGGATGGGGGAATTACTGCTAATATAACTGGAGGGACTCCTGCATATAATTTTACTTGGACACCACCAGGTTCGGTAAATATAAATCCTTTAATAAATATCGGAGCTGGAACTTATTCTTTGACAGTTAGAGATGCTGCAGGATGTACTCAAACTATTGTAACTACTTTAAGTAACCCAACAGGTCCAACAGTTACTGTAACATCTAATTCAATCACATGTTTTGGTTCTTGTACTGGAAGTGCAACGCTTAATATTACAGGGTCGGGTCCATTTACAGTTAATGGAAGCGCAATAGCAGCAGGCACCGCTTCGCTTACTGGTTTGTGCTCAGGAATTACTACTCCTTTTATTATTGATGCGAATAGTTGTATCACTAATCAAACAATAAACATTGCAGCGCCAACTCAATTACTTGCAAATGGTGTGGCAACAAATCTTTCTTGTAATTCGGCTTGTACCGCTTCAATTAATTTGTCTCCAACAGGAGGTACATTGCCATACTCTTATGTTTGGAGTCCTTCTGGTTCTGGGGAAGATCCAACGAATTTATGTGCGGGCAATTATTCTCTCACTATAACCGATGGAAATAGTTGTTCTATTTCCAATACATTTGTAGTCACACAACCTTCCACATTAACTCTTAGTTTTAATAAAAAGGATGTGTTATGTAATGGAAATTGCACTGGTGGAGTTAGAGCTTTAGTTTCAGGTGGTGCTTCTCCTTATTCTTATACATGGACTGCTTCGGGCTCTTTTTCTGGATCTAACTTAGATACTATTGTTAATGTGTGTGCAGGTGTTTATACGGTGAATGTGCTAGATGCGAACGGATGTTTAATAACAGGAACTGTAAATATTGGTGAACCTACCGCTTTAACATCTACTGTGACAGCCGTTAATATTAAATGTAATGGACAATGTAATGGATCTGCGATTATTAATGCTACAGGAGGAACTACTCCGTATACATATAATTATAATACAACTCCAATAACTCCTACACAAACAATATCAAGTCTTTGTGTTGGCACCTACACTAGTAATGTAATTGATGCGAATGGCTGTGTAAGCGCCGCAAGTTTTAATATAACAGAGCCATTACCAATTGTTGTAACTACCACAATTACTAATCCAACTTGTAATGCAGTGTGCAACGGAAGTGTAGCAACTAGTGTCACTGGTGGTAATCCCAACTATAACTATAACTGGATTCCAAATGGAGGTCCTGTGGCAAATCCGACTGGATTATGTGCAGGAAACTATACAGTTGAAGTTATAGATGATAGTTTATGTACAGGACAAGCTTTAGTTGTTTTGACAGACCCAACAATTTTAATAGCTAATATTTCTTTTACAAACCCAACTTGTAATTCAGTTTGTAATGGTGTTGTTACTGCTAATCCAATTGGAGGAACCGCTCCATTTTCATATTCTTGGGCTACACCTGCTATCAATACAAATACAACGGTTACTAATTTATGTGCGGGCATTTATACGTTAACACTTTCAGATGCAAATTCATGTCAGGACGTGCAAGTTGTTACATTAACAGATCCTATTGCTATTGGTGTTAATCCAGCACTTACACCTGCTACCTGTGGTTTAAATAATGGATCGATTAATGCGGTTGGTATAAATGGTGTTTCTCCTTATTCTTACAATTGGCTGGCTCCAGTGCCTGGATCTCAAGCTACAAATACTGTAGTAACTGGCTTAGGAGCTGGAGTATATACAGTTATAGTTACTGATGCTAGTGCTTGTTCAACAACGATTAGTATTCCTTTAAGCAACTCAAATGGACCAAGTGGGGCAACTATTGCATCAACAATGATAACATGTAATGGTTTATGTAACGGTGCGGCAGAAGTATCAAATCCTATTGGAGGAACTGCTCCTTATACTTTAAGTTGGATAAATCCATTATCTGCAAGTACTTCGGTTACTGGTTTATGTGCAGGCACATATACGGCACAAATTGTTGATGCTAATAACTGTTTGTTTTTTCAATCTGTTATAATTACTGAGCCTCAATCGATTGATGACAATGAAATTATTACCAGTGCTGCGTGTTTAGGAAGTTGTAATGGTGCTATTGCATTAAATCCTTCTGGCGGAAATGGTGGATATACTTATTCTTGGTCACCTGCATCTGTTTCAGGAACAATTACAAACGTTTGTCCTGGTGTTTATACTGCCACAATTACTGATGTTCAAGGTTGTTCATTAGTAGCAAATTATAATTTACCAAGTATTACAACTATTACTAGTAGTACTTTTGCAACTAATAATACTTGTTTTGGAGATTGTAACGGAACTATATTAGCAACAAATGTAGCAGGCGGTTTACCTCCTTATTCTTTTTCATGGTCTGATCCAACAGGACAATCAACAGCATTAGCAAGTAATTTATGTAATGGAAATTATTCAGTAACTATTAGGGATGCAAATGGATGTTTAAATACATTGCCATCTGTCGTTACTTCACCTTCTCAAATAACATATACTCCAGTGGTTGCTCAGCCTAATTGTGGGTTGTGTAATGGTTCGGCAGTTGTTGTTCCTAGTGGTGGAACGCCAAGCTATTCTTATGTTTGGAGTAATGGTCAAACAAATAGTACAGCTTCTAGTTTATGTGCAGGAGTTTATGATGTTCAAGTTACTGATGGTAATGGATGTGTAACTAATTCAAATATAGTTATCAATAACACTTCTACTTTCACTGGAGAAACAATAACACAACAAAATGTTTCTTGTAGTGGTACTTGCGATGGAACAGTAAGCGTAACAGCTATTGGCGGAACTGCTCCTGTTTTTTATCATTGGTTACATAATAATTCAACTAGTCAAACATTAACTGGACTTTGTGCAGGAACCTATTTTTGCAATATGACAGATGCAAATGGTTGTACAAGAACTGCTAGCGTTGTGATTGGAGCAGTAACTAATTTTACAATTACTCCTCAAGTCACTCAATCATCTTGTTCAGCTAATACGGGTTCTATTAATGTAAATGTTGTTGGAGGTACTGGAGTTTATAATTATGCTTGGGCACCAGTAGCTCCTAATTCACCATCATTAGCAAATTTAGCTCCTGGAAATTACACTGTAACAATATCAGATGGTAATTGTTCTCAAACAAATGTGTATTCAATTAATACAGTTAATGGCCCTATAGTATCTGTCACTCAAAATGACATTAGTTGTTCAGGCTTATGCGACGGTAGTATCTCTTTAGTAATTAACGGGGGCACTCCAACTTACAACACATCTTGGTCTAACGGAGCAAGTACGCCATCTATTAACGGATTGTGTGTTGGTGCTTATTCATACACAATTACTGATGCGGCTGGCTGTGAAGCAGTACAAAGTTTATCATTAACATCAGGAACACCAATTGTATTTAGTGCACCTGATATCGACAATCCTTTATGCAATAATAATTGCAATGGTGTTGTGACTACTATTCCAAGTGGTGGCGCATTGCCTTACACTTATAGTTGGATTGTATCAACCTCTACTACTTCACTTGCCAATGCTTTATGTTCTGGAAGTTATTCAGTAATAGTTACTGATGCAAATGGTTGTGATGCTCAAGAAACGTTTACGTTAACAGGCCCTCCTAGTATTAGTGTAACTGCTGTTGTTACTGATGCAAATTGTAATGGTTCAGCAACAGGTTCTATTAATTTAACGGTATCGGGTGGTGTGCCTGGAACAGGTTATACTTATAGTTGGACGCCAGGAGGAGCAACAGAAGATATTGCAAATTTAACTGCGGGAACTTACAGTGTTACTATCACTGATGCAAATGGATGTACAGTTGATTCAAGTTTTGTAATTGCTGAACCAACCGCCATAGTTGATAATCCAATTATTACAAGTGCTGCTTGTTTTGGAAACTGTAATGGTTCTATTGCTTTAACTCCAATTGGAGGCACGGGACCTTATACTTATTCTTGGTCGCCATCAGCTAGTACTGGAACTGTAACTGGTTTATGTCCTGGTCCGCAAACAGCTACTATTACTGATTCACAAGGTTGCGATTTTGTATTTAATTATAACGTACCTAGTTTAACAACCATAACAGCCTCAACGTTGGCAGTTAATAATTTATGCTTTAGTGATTGTAATGGAGTTTTAACCGCTACAACAATTGCTGGTGGTGTTGCACCGTATACAATTCAATGGAACGATCCATTAGGACAAATAGGAAATACAGCTAGTGGATTATGTACAGGAACTTATTCAGCAACTATTACAGATGCTAACGGATGTTTTAACAGAATTCCAGCTAATATTAGTTCTACTTCTCAAGTAACATTTACTCCAAGTATTACACAACCTAGTTGCGATCAATGTAATGGTAGTGCTATTGTAAACCCAGTTGGTGGAACAGCACCTTATATTTATCAGTGGAGTAATAATCAAACGATTAATACAGTAACAAATTTATGTTCTGGAGTTTATGCGGTTCAAATTACAGATGGAAATGGCTGTGTAAATACAACTAATGTAGTTATTAATAGCTCTAGCGGCATAACAGGCGAAACCATAGTTGCAACAGATGTAACTTGTGATGCAAGTGTGTGTGATGGGTCAGCTAATGTAACAGCAGTGGGTGGTATTTCTCCAATTTCATACAATTGGCTTCATAATAATTCCTCATCACAAACAGTTACTAATTTATGTGCAGGAACATATTTTTGTAATATGACAGATGCCAATGGTTGTTCTAGAACAGCTAGTGTAGTTATTGGATCTGTGACAACATTAACTATTTCATCACAAGTCACTCAATCTTCTTGTTCTTCCAGTACTGGTTCAATAACCGTAAACGTTTCAGGTGGAACAGGTGCTTATACGTATACATGGTTACCAGCTGGTAGCACGCCAACCGTTACTAATTTGGCTCCTGGAAGTTATACATTAATTGTTAGTGATGGTAATTGCACGAAAACTGAAGTTTTCATTGTTCAATCTTTCAACGCCCCGGTAATTACATCTGTTAAAAATAATATTTCTTGTATTGGTATATGCGATGGTGATATTGTTATAACGATTACTGGAGGGACACCAGCTTATACAACATCTTGGTCTAACGGAGCAACAACTTCAAGTATTAGTGCATTATGTGCTGGGGCTTATTCGGTTGAGGTTACAGATGCAGCCGGTTGTAAAGCTATTCGAAATTTCTTATTAACTTCTGCTAGTCCTATTGTTTTAAGTGCCCCTGATTTAGATAGCCCACAATGCCATGATGCTTGTGACGGTTCATTAACTGCTATTGCTATTGGTGGTACAATGCCTTATACATTTAGTTGGACTCCAAATAACGTTACTACAGCAACTACTAATAGTTTATGTACTGGTGATTACACCATTACAGTTACTGATGTTAATGGTTGTATAACAACTAATGCATATTCATTAATTAATCCACCGAGCTTAACTTTAACAGCTACTGTAACTGATGCATCCTGTAATACTGCATTAGATGGAGCAATCGATATCACTGTAGTTGGAGGAATACCAGGTTACACATACAATTGGACTCCAACAGGAGCTAGTTCTGAAGATTTAATAAATGTATTATCTGGGCCACATACTGTAACAGTTACAGACGCTTTTGGATGTACGGTTGATTCTACTCTTATTATTAATTCAACATTAACCGTAAATGCCATAGCAGGTAATGACACATTATTCTG
>JBIICN010000134.1:0-2668 GCA_044238845.1 Bacteroidia bacterium | reverse complement strand
TAACTATTAAAAAAATCCTCTTTTGCATTACTTAAGGGGATTTTTTTATGATTTCTTTTTAGTATGTTTACTTTTTAAACTATGCTTTGGCACATACTTAAATATTACATGGGTTTTGTGATAGCCGTTTTTTTTAAACGTGCTACCGTGAAAAATGGAAAAAACCTTCAGGTTAAAGGTCCCGTTATTATAGCTGTTAACCATCCTAATGCCTTTATGGACCCTATTGCTTTAACCACTTTAATATATCCTCCACGATTACATTATTTAGCTAGAGGTGATGCCTTTAAAAAAGGAATTGTAACTATGCTTTTAGAAAGCCTCGGTATCATTCCTATTTTTAGAATACAAGATGGCGGTAAAGAAGGCTTAAAGAAAAATGACGAAACCTATCAACGAGTTAACTCTCTTTTAAAGAAAAATAAAAAAATTATCATTTTTGCCGAAGGTTTATGTATACAAGAACGTCGTTTACGTCCTTTAAAAAAAGGTGTCCCTCGTATGCTTTTAGGAGCAATGGAATCAGGGGAATTAGATAATTTATTGGTTGTTCCAGTTGGTATAAATTATACTGATCCTTCTCAATTTAGAGGAACCATTTTTTGTAATGTTGGTGAACCAATTAAAATGATTGATTATATGGCAGCTTATAAAGAAGCACCGGCAAAAACCATGAATCAATTTTTAGCCGATTTAGCGCCTCGTATGAAAGAGTTAATTGTGCATATTAACCATACGCGCAGCGAAGAAGTGATTTCTCATCTTGAAGAAGTTTATCGAACCAAATATTATAAACAACATAACTATAATTTAAATAATCTAGAACACGACTTCTTATTTTCCACCAAAGTAGTTGATGTTATTAATAATGCTGAAGAAACACAACCAGAAAAAGTTAAAGAACTACACCATAAAACCGCGCAGTACTTTAAAGAATTAAAAAAACATCAACTTAAAGATTGGGTATTAAATCCCGAAAAACAAAAAGGCATTAATTACACAGTATTTGTCTTTAGATTATTAGTCATTATTTTAACACTCCCGATTTACGTTAGAGGTCTTCTAGCTAGCTATCTACCTTATAAAATCACTCATATCATTACTTCAAAAAAAGTAAAGGTTATTGAATTTAAAGCATCTTTTAATATGGGAATTGGAGCATTTTTATTATTAATATTCTTTACGCTTCAATTTTTTATTGTAAAAGCATGCACTGATAGCGCCTGGTGGGGATTGTTAGTTTTATTTATATCTGTATTAAGTAGCCTATTTTGTTTATTTATTTCACCTTTCCGTAAAAAAACATTTGGAATTTTACGAGTTTTAAAACTAAAATCATCTCAGCCTGATTTAATTCATATGCTTTCTGACCAACGAAAAGATATTATTGAGTCTTTTGAAGAATTAATGTAATTTATCAACCTTTTTCAATTTGCTACAAATTGTAGCAGAAACCTAACGTAAAACGTAGTAAAATTGTTCTTGTAAATGGATAAGGACAAAAATAAATTATTACCACGTACAAAAGCGCGCGTTTTGTTTGTTGACATGAATAGCTTTTTTGCTAGTTGTGAGCAACAAGACAATTTCTATTTACGAGATAGACCAATTGCCGTTTGTGTTTATACAGGTAAATTTGGTTGTGTGATTGCCCCTTCCATTGAAGCTAAAAAATTTGGAGTTAAAACTGGCATGCGTCTAAATGAGGCAGTATTATTATGCAAAGATTTGATTCCTATCGAAACAAATCCTGAAAGATACAGACGTTTCCACGTAAAAATAATGGATGTTCTCAGATCGTATTGCGATAATGTGTATCCTAAAAGTATTGATGAAGCCGTGGTTGACTTAACCAATTACGAATTAATTCATAAGGATGTCATACAAGTAGCAAAAAGTATCAAAAAAGATATTCAAGAAAAAGTAGGAGATTGGCTTAAATGTTCCATTGGTATTGCGCCAAATTCATTTTTAGCTAAAGTGGCTTCTGATATTCAAAAACCAAATGGATTAGTGATTATCAATCCCGAAAATATTGATATTGTATTAGGACGTTTAAAATTAAAGGATTTCCCAGGCATTGCCGATAAAATGGAAATTAGATTAAATAAAGGAGGCATTAAAACACCTTTAGACATGCGACACGCCTCTCCCGAAAACTTAAAAGCGATTTTAAAAAGTGTGGTTGGTTTTTATTGGCATTGTCGTTTAAACTTTGTGGAAATTGATTTGGATAACGAACACGACTACAAAAGTATGCAGGCCATGCGTCACTTAAACAAAGAACAGCGAGCTTCTTATGAAGGTATTAATGAAATTTTAATTGCATTATGTTTAACCTTAGAACGAAGAATGGTAAAACGTAAAATTTTTGCCAATACACTTGCATTTAATGTACGATATGCCAATGGCGAACAATGGGCTGATTTTTTAAATGTAAGCTCACCTTTGCAGGATGGTGCTGAAATTTACAAAGCTATTATGAATCGTATTGAAGATTTTGAAATCAATAATGCACCCGAAAAAATTATTACCAGAGCTATTATCAGTATTTCTTTATCAGTATCACACTTTTTAGATGATACCATGGTTCAGTACAATTTATTTGAGGATAATACTAAGAAAGATCATCTCAGAAAAGTAGTATATGATTTAAAAGATAAATTTG
>JBIICN010000138.1:0-2693 GCA_044238845.1 Bacteroidia bacterium | reverse complement strand
AAGTGTTAAGTCCGGTCGTGCGAGGCCGAAAAGGACATTACCGCGAGCTGTTCGATCAGTTCCGGAGGCAGGGATTCGTAAGAGTGCGTGTTGACACCGAGATCCGTGAGATAACCGAGGGTATGCAACTTGCCCGCTACAAGGTTCACAATATTGATCTTGTGGTTGACCGCCTGAGTATCGAATCAGAGTCACAGCGTCGACTGACCGAGAGCGTCGAAACGGCCCTGCACCTTGGTGAGGGTGGTGTGAGCGTGCTTCGCGAGCTGGCCGATGGCAGTTGGACGGAGCAGTATTTTTCAACGAGTTATGCCTGCCCCTCCTGCGGACATTCATACGAGACGCCTGCGCCCAACATGTTCTCATTTAACTCACCGTTCGGTGCCTGTCCGACGTGTCAGGGTATCGGTGAGCTGCATGACTTTGACCCGGCCTTGGTTATTCCGAATCGGGCCCTTACGCTGGCTCAGGGTGCCGTCGCTCCTCTTGGCAAGCAGCGTGACACATGGCTATGGAAACAGGTTGTCTCGTTCTGTGAGCAGCAAGACATATCCCTTGACGTGCCCATCAGCGAGCTAGCAAACGACCAGATCATGATCTTGCTGCATGGTACCGAGGATGCATCCGTCAGTGTCCAGTACGGCAGCTCTTCGATACGGCACAGGTTCCTGGGTGTTCTGCCAAGCCTACGCCACCAGTACGAGCACGCATCAACGTCAAGTGTGCGGGCGTCCATCGAGAAGTACTTCGCAACGATTCCCTGTCGGTCGTGTCACGGTGCTCGCCTTAAGCACGAGCATCTGCATATCCGAGTTGGCAGTTTTACCATTTTCGATATTGTCTCGCGGGACATCACGTCGGCATGTGCTGCGATCGAGGAGATCCGCAGCGCTCTTACGGATAGGCAGCGAACCATTGCACATCTTATTCTAAGAGAGATCGAGACACGCTTACGGTTTCTCCTTGATGTGGGCTTGTCATACGTTACACTCCAGCGGTCGGCACGAACGCTGTCAGGCGGAGAATCCCAGCGAATACGTCTTGCTTCGCAGATCGGCTCACAGCTTGTTGGTGTGACATACGTCCTCGATGAGCCGAGCATCGGATTGCACCAGCATGACAACCAGAAGCTTATCAATTCCTTAAAGCACCTTCGAGACCTTGGAAACACGGTCGTTGTTGTCGAGCATGACAGAGAAATGATCCAAGAATGTGATCACGTCATTGATATTGGTCCCGGTGCCGGCGTGCACGGCGGTTCTATCGTGGCCACCTTCGAACCGTCTGAGATCGCGTCGATTCAAGAGCAGGTCCTGCGTCAGTCATTGACCCTTCAATACCTACGTCGGGACCGTGCTATGCCCCAAACAGCACAACGGCGTCCTGGAAATGGCTTGGTCATCAAGCTCATGGGTGCGCGGGGACATAATCTGCAGAACGTGGATCTTACGATACCGCTAGGGACGTTTACATGCGTCACCGGTATGAGCGGCTCGGGAAAGAGTACGCTTATCAATGATACGCTGTATCCGATCCTCTCGAGACATTTCTACACGACAGAGATCATGCCTCTCCCCTATGCGTCTATTGAGGGCTTAGAGCATGTTGATAAGGTCATTGAGATCGATCAGGCCCCTATCGGACGTACTCCACGGTCAAACCCTGCAACCTATACAGGACTGTTCACGCAGATTCGGGACTTCTTTACGATGCTCCCCGAATCAAAGATCCGTGGATACAAGGCCGGTAGATTCTCGTTCAATGTTGCCGGCGGTCGATGTGACGAGTGCGAAGGTGCGGGTATCCGGAAGATCGAAATGAACTTCCTGCCGGATGTGTACGTGCCATGTGACAACTGCGGCGGAAAGCGCTATAACACCGAAACGCTTGCCGTTACGTTCAAGGGTCGTTCTATTGCCGATGTACTCGACATGACCGTTGAGGAGGCATTCGATTTGTTCAAGGATATCCCGAAAATCAAAAACAAGCTCTCCGCTCTCATGGATGTTGGTCTGACCTATATCACGATCGGTCAGCAGGCTCCGACACTGTCTGGGGGCGAGGCACAACGTGTGAAACTTGCGACGGAATTATCAAAGACCAGCACCGGCCGGACGATGTATGTTCTGGATGAGCCCACCACCGGATTACATTTTGAAGACATTCGCATCCTGTTGCAGCTGCTCCATAAGCTGGTAGACAAGGGCAACACCGTTGTTGTGATCGAACATAATCTCGACGTCATTACGTTTGCCGATCACATCGTGGATATCGGCCCCGGCGGCGGCCGCGGTGGTGGAACGATTGTGGCAACTGGAACACCGGAAGAGGTTGCGGCTTGTGAGCTTAGTATCACAGGCCGCTACATCAAAACCGAACTAACAGCGAATCAATCCGACGGACCGCAATTTTCATAATTGATCGTTCGTTACCATCGGCCCATGCAACACCAATCGTTCTCTGAACAACATCGCGCGGCAATCCTCGATGCCGTTATCGCCTTAGCCGATCTCGAACATAGACCCTCTGCACTAAGCCGTGCCAGAACCTTCGTTCGTGACGTTGACATGTCTCAGCGCTCTGCGGCTGATATGCTTGCAGAGGCCCTTAACGAAGTTGGTCAAGCAGCTGCATCAGTCTCGTACAAGCTCGGTCGTGGCGATGTACAGAATGTCAACATCCTCGCCATCACA
>JBIICN010000133.1:0-2706 GCA_044238845.1 Bacteroidia bacterium | reverse complement strand
CTTATAACTAAAAAAGAAAAGCGAAATAATATAGCCACTAATCCAAATTAGTACTGTTGCAATAACTGCTAAATGTCTACCTTCCATAGTTGTATTTTTTAATATGTTTGCTAACGTTTTCGGGCTTGGCGTTCGTGCGGGTTTCGGAGCACAAAACTGTCAATCTGCACTACACTTGAATAGAAGCACAATGCTCTAAGTTTGCACGTCACCCCGCATGACGCCAAACCCATGTTATAGCCCGTTTTTCTCATTCGTCTGCTAAACTTTTAAAAATTTCTTTAATCAAATCCTCTTCATTGAATTCTTTGTCCTCCATTTTATCAATTCCGTCTTCAATGTAGCTATCAACTTGAGAATCTATATAGTCATTATAGTCACTTATCCTTTTTTCTAAATCTGTCACGTACTCTCTAAGGTCTAAATTGTATTGAGCTTCAATGGATTCAATTTGGCTCTTTAAATTGTCCATATCAGAATCTTCTACTCTTTCAATCTCTTCTTTTACTACCTTTTCGATCTTTTCCGAAAATGAAACATCATTTACTGTATCGCGGTATGTTGTCGGGAAATGTTGTTCTAAACTAGAAAATAAATCAAGATTGTCCAACCAATGTATTTCATTCAGAAAGGAATCAATAAGTTGTTCCTCATTGAAATCTAAGTCTTTAATGTCAATGGCTGACAAAAGGTTTATGTATGCACTTTGTTCTGAATACGATAAATCATTAAGGTAAATAAGTTCTTTAAATTTATCTTTTACAAAGTTTACAACTTCTCCATTATGTACACAAAGTTCTGTCTGAATTTTATTGAGAAATTGATATTGTGTGTCCGAGTTTATACCCCAAGTGAAATTCTCATTGTTTGAATATTTGTACCTTATTGCTCTGCAATTTTTTAGAGTTGTAAATTTCTCTTTAATCTTTGAAAATGCTAATTCTTGCGATTCCGTGCTTAATAGGATTTTTTTCTTTATTGTGTTTTCGTCACTAGTTATTGTACTAAATATGGTAAAGTATTGTTCTTGAAATATTGCACTCTCAATTAAACTCAAAATTAAATCCTTTTTGTCTCTTAAATAATTTACTAAAAAATCTTGTATGGATGGATTTTGATATTGAACTGCAATTGTGTTGTATGAATCCTTTTGAGTTTTGATAAAGGTGTTTTCTAATTCTTTTAGTGATCGTGAAAATAAAATTGAATCAAAAGGGATTTGGAATTTATATTGATTGATTTTGAGAAATGAAATTAACGCCTCTTCAAGGTGTTCAATTTTAACAGGAGTTCCCATTGTTAAAAGAACGAGTAAAGTGTATTGCGAGAATTTATTTAAAGAATTCTCATAAGCATATAGCCAAACACTTTCAGGATTGTCGAAGTATGATTTTATAGCATTTGAAAATTCAGTTGCTTCGCAAGATTCCCAAATTTTTCTGTTGATTAATGTTTCAATAACCCGAGGATTATAATTAGAGTGTTTGACAATTTTTAAATGTTTACTTGGTTCAATCAAATCCTCTAAATGCCCTTGTGGCAAATCAGCAAAAAACAAATGATTATATAATATTTGCGCTTTAATTACATTGGTGTAAGAATCAAGGTCAAGAATACACTTAGCTATTTCAATGTTATTTATTCTAAATGCTTCAAAAGCCAATTTAGCTTGATTAAGAATGTATTCTCGAGTTGCTAAAATTAAAAGTTTATCAGGTGATTTTTTAATTTTCTCAATAAACTTGACTAGCTTATTGTCCTCATTTGTCTGGAGTTTTCCTTCGAAAAAGTTTTTACCTAAAAAATCATCAAAGAAAAAAATTTGCTTTTTACCTTCCTGATAGTATGTATATCCGTCATCAATTGAATCGTTTAAATAAACAAATTCGTCAAAGCCGTTCGATAATAGATATAGAGTCAAAACCCTAGCTAATGTTGTTTTGCCAATTCCTGGAATGCCTGAAATAATTACATATTTGTGTTCTTTTAAAATTTTTACGCCAACATTAAAGCTATCATTCTGAACGAACAATCTGACTTGCTCTCTAATTTCTTCTAATTCGAATGCGGATTGATTATAGATTTTACTATGTAAAACCTTTTCAAGAATATTAGTACTGGAAAGCCATAGTTTGTAATACTTTAACTCTACATCTTTTGTTATAGAAAGGAGATTGTTTAGGTCGTCTTTGCCTAAAATGTCTTCTGTCGTTAAAATGTATGGTTCAAATAATTTTAAAATTTCAGCTTTATTTTCAGGTGATAGGCCAACTGTCGTAGAAATAATATATCTGTCTGGTTTTAGGTCTTGAACTTTTTTGACTTCTTTTTTTAAATTAGTTAGCAAATTTGAAAGCCTATCATATCTTTTGGCTTGGATGATTATTTTTTTCGACTTATCCTTTGCACATCTTAAGTCAATGCCACCATCTTTTCCTGTCGTAAAGCTTTCAATAAAAACACCAAGTTTCTTTTGTAATAAGTCCCTAGCTAAGTTTTCAAATTCGTTGGGGGATAATATTAGAAAGTCATAATTGTTCATTTACTATTGTCTTTGTGTGTCGTTTTAAAATGGGCTATAACGTTTTGCGTGTAGGCGATGTTGCCTTGTGTTGCGCCTGCGGCAAGGCAATATTGCTTACACGCTGTTATAAGCTGCCTTGTTATCGTTCTCGCCATTTGCTTTCCAATCCCATAAAATCCTCC
>JBIICN010000039.1:0-33149 GCA_044238845.1 Bacteroidia bacterium | reverse complement strand
TTGCTGCTAACGTTTTCGCGGCTTGCTTCGGCCGTTTTGGAACCGTTGTCTACCGAAATGTTTAAATAAAGATAACTGTTACTATGCAATTGCAAAGAAAAAATTAAAAATGTTTCTGCCGCTTTTGCAATTGCTTTGATGTCTGCAAGGCTGGGGCAAACCGTGTGTTAGGGGTAGTTGTTTTTTACTATAAGGAATTGTTGTCTGCTCAACTCTTGCAATTTCTCTAGTTCAGTTGCTTTAATTTTAAATATAAAGTCTGTCCAATCGTAGCAATTTCCACAAAGGTTTACGGGCTGAGGCTTAAAAGCAGCAGTATAAATTACTATATCAATGATTTCAATTTTATTGTCTTTGAAATAGCGCTTTATTAACTTCTTAGGTGTTTTTTCATATGTTTCATTATTACAATGAAATTGTTTAGAATACACCAACCAAAAATCAAAATCTCCCTTATTTTTATAAAGAATCCAAATAAATGTACTGTCGTTTGTCCTCACGTGGTCTATGTTTACAATTGCTGTGTCAGTAGTGAATTTAAACATAAGAGAATCTTTATTTATGATTAGAAAATTTTGGTCGATAAATTTTGACGTAAACCTGTATTTTTCATTTCTTAAAGTAAACGTTTCTTGTCCATGTAAAACATGAGATAAGTATAAAATGAAAAGTATGTATATTGTTTGTCTCATTACAATTACCCCTAACTTCTCGCTAAACGCTATTCATTCGTTTGTAAGTGCTTACAAACGAAAATAAATGCTTAAAAGTAATTTCTAAATCAAATGTAATAAAAAAATCCCCTTCAAATTTCTCTGAAGGGGATTTTCGACTTTTATTAAACTTTAAAAAACTTATTTTACTTCTTCGTAGTCAACATCAGTTACGTTTTCACCTTTGCTACCAGCATCTGCATTTGCAGCACCTTCAGCACCTGGGTTAGCAGCGCCACCTTGTTGCTCGTTCATCGCCGCATACATTTCTTGAGAAGCAGCTTCCCATGCAGCGTTTAAAGATGTTGTTGCAGCGTCGATAGCAGCTAAATCTCTTGAGTCATGCGCCGTTTTTAAACTTGCTAATGCTGTTTCAATAGTTGCTTTTTTCTCTGCTGGAATTTTATCTCCGTAATCTTTTAATTGTTTTTCAGATTGGAAAATTAATCCGTCAGCAGCGTTTACTTTTTCAGCTTCTTCTTTTGCTTTTTTATCAGCATCAGCGTTCATCTCTGCTTCACGTTTCATTTTCTCAATTTCTTCTTTGCTTAATCCAGAAGAAGCTTCGATACGAATGTTTTGTGCTTTACCTGTTGCTTTATCTTTAGCTGATACAGATAAGATACCATTAGCATCAATATCAAATGTTACTTCTACTTGAGGTACACCACGTGGTGCTGGCATAATGCCATCTAAGTTAAACTGACCAATTGTTCTGTTATCTTTTGCCATCGGACGCTCACCTTGTAATACATGTAATTGTACACTTGGTTGGTTATCGCTAGCAGTTGAGAATGTTTCTGTTTTTTTAGAAGGAATTGTTGTATTAGATTCGATTAATTTAGTGAATACTCCACCGTAAGTTTCGATACCTAATGATAAAGGTGTTACATCTAATAATAATACATCTTTTACTTCTCCTGTTAATACACCACCTTGAATTGCAGCACCTAAAGCAACAACTTCATCAGGGTTAACACCTTTACTTGGTGCTTTTCCGAAGAATTTTTCAACCGCTGCTTGGATAGCTGGAATACGAGTTGAACCACCAACTAAAATAATTTCATCAATATCAGACGTTGATAAACCTGCATTTTTTAAAGCTGATTTACAAGGCTCAATTGTTCTGTTAATTAAGCTATCTGCTAATTGCTCAAATTTAGCACGAGTTAATTGTTTCACTAAATGTTTAGGGATACCGTTAACTGGCATAATATATGGCAAGTTAATTTCAGAAGTTGTAGTGCTAGATAATTCAATTTTAGCTTTCTCAGCAGCTTCTTTTAAACGTTGTAAAGCCATTGGATCTTGACGTAAATCAATTCCTTCGTCTTTTTTAAATTCGTCAGCTAACCAGTCAATAATTAAGTTATCAAAGTCATCACCACCTAAGTGAGTATCACCGTCAGTTGATTTTACTTCAAATACACCATCACCTAATTCTAAAACAGACACGTCATGAGTACCACCACCGCAGTCAAACACAACAATTTTCATGTCTTTACCTTTTTTATCCATACCGTAAGCTAAAGCAGCAGCAGTAGGCTCATTGATGATACGTTTTACTTTTAAACCAGCAATTTCACCAGCTTCTTTAGTAGCTTGACGTTGAGCATCATTAAAGTATGCAGGAACTGTAATAACAGCTTCATCAACCGTTGTTCCTAAGAAATCTTCAGCTGTTTTTTTCATTTTTTGTAAAATGATAGCTGAAATCTCTTGAGCAGAGTAGTTTCTGTCGTCAATTGATACTCTTGGAGTGCCATTGTCGCCTTTTACTACTTTGTAAGTCATACGAGGTATTTCTTTACTTGATTCATCAAAAGATGAACCCATAAAACGTTTAATTGAAGAAATCGTTTTTGTTGGGTTAGTAATTGCTTGACGTTTAGCAGGATCTCCTACTTTACGCTCGCCACCTTCAACAAATGCTACAACAGATGGTGTAGTTCTTTTTCCTTCGTTATTTGCAATAACAACAGCTTCGTTACCTTCCATAACCGCTACGCAGCTATTAGTAGTACCTAAATCTATTCCTATAATTTTTCCCATAATATATGTGTTTTTAATTGTTTACGATTTTTATAAATTACGCAGTTGTTTAGTCAATGTTTGTGCCAATTCAAAAAAACTCTGCAATTCTGACAGCCTGACACAAACAATAAAAAACCGCCTAAAATATGTCATCTTAGGCGGTTAAAAGCATGTATTTTGTCAGATTTCACTACGGACAAACACTTGAGGTTACCCCCGAGCTATTACAAAATCTATAAGGATTTGTGCTTGGATGGCAGGCAATTTTATCAATAAAATCATTCCACATATCATGCGTAATTATTGATCGAGAACTTGAAGAGAAAATGCCTACGCCGCCTTTAATGTTTGTGTAATACGGTTTATCTTGAGCAATTGAGTTTGATGGTTGATTTACTTGCAAAAAGGTGTATAAATCATCTGATCCTGAAGTAATTTTATATTCTAAATAAAATGCTCTGCGATTTTTAACATTTGGTAATGTTTTTTTACTCATTTCAGAAGCAATATTAATATAAAAATCATTTGCAATAAAAGTTACTTCCATCGGCTCTCCACCTTCTAAACTTGATGATTTTTGAGTTGGAAATTGAAAGTCAACATATGAAGGGCTTGCTCCTCCGCCAATTAACGAATCAATATAATGAAAGCGTAATACAACGTCGTATAATTTGGCATTAGGAATAGATAAGAATTTAATTTTTTGTGTTCCCGTTAATGTTGAATAATCAATATAGCCACTTTGAGGAGTTGGATTAGGCCCTGTTACTATATACTGTCCATGAGAAGGATAAAGTGTAGCATTATAAATAAAAGGCTTTTGTGTATATGATTTGACGCTATCAATCATTAGAGATTGCGCCAAAAATTCCTTGCCAGTGCTAATATTTTTTATATTTATTTTATATTCACCACTATTATATAATTTATCGGTTGTTTGCCATAATCGTTGATTAACGTTAAAATTACCATCAGCAGTTGTAACAACAGTTTCTGTTAAAACAATTTCTTTTTTTGTGGTATTTCCAACTGTAGTCAGTGTAGGATTTGTGCTACCTGTCATAAAACGCTGCAAAGTAACCACTAGTTCTCCTTGACCATAATTAATTTGATTAGCATCTTGTCCGGCTGATATGGCGTCTCCAGAGGTGAGGTAAACTTTATTAATTCTGATATTTTGAACAGAGGCATTTGGGTTTAATATGCCATAAACAGAAACAGCTTCTTCACCAGGAGCCAATACATCTAAGTCGTTTTTACAAGAATTTAAACTAAATAAGCCAATAATTGATAGTCCAATATATAATATTCTATTTTTCATTTTATTTTTTGAGTAAACACAAAGTTACCATTTTTAAGTTAACTCCAAATTAATTCAGTAATTTTACATGATTTTAACCACATAGAGGTGCTTAGTTAGATATAATGTTAATATAGTATTATAGTAAACAAAAGTGAAACTTCGCTTTAAACATATGTTTAAACTGGTATATTTAGCTGGTCAAAAACCTAAGTTTTTTGGTTAAAAGAAATATATTTGGTTATTTAAAGTATTAAGTTATGTCAGTTCACAAAGAAGTTAAGAAAGTAACAACCCATCAATTGCAGGAAATGAAACGCCGTGGCGAAAAAATTTCGATGCTAACTGCCTACGATTATACCATGGCTAAAATTATTGACCATGCAGGTATTGATGTGATTTTAGTGGGAGATAGTGCCAGTAATGTGATGGCAGGTCATGAAACAACTTTACCAATTACTTTAGATCAAATGATATATCATGCTTCTTCAGTCATTAGGGCAATAGATAGAGCTTTGGTAGTGGTTGATTTACCTTTTGGTTCTTATCAAGGTAATTCTAAAGAAGCGTTGACTTCTGCTATTAAAATCATGAAGGAAAGTGGTGCGCATGCTGTTAAATTAGAAGGAGGACGAGAAATTAAAGATTCTATTGAGCGTATTTTATCTGCTGGTATACCAGTAATGGGGCACTTAGGGTTAACACCTCAATCTATTTATAAATTTGGGACTTATACGGTAAGAGCTAAAGAAGAGGAAGAAGCTAAAAGATTAATTGAAGATGCTAAAATATTAGAAGAAAGTGGTTGTTTTGCATTGGTTTTAGAAAAAATCCCAGCAAAATTAGCCTCAGACGTAGCTAAAAGTATCTCTATTCCAGTTATTGGTATTGGAGCAGGTGGAGGTGTTGATGGTCAAGTTTTAGTAACTCATGATATGTTAGGCATGACACATGAGTTTAGTCCGCGATTTTTAAGAAGATACTTAAACTTATATGAAAGTATGAGTGGTGCTTTTCAGCAATATATTAAGGATGTGAAAAGTAAGGATTTTCCAAACGAGTCAGAGCAGTATTAAGGCTTACACACAGAGGTCGCTAAATATTTTACAAAGATTGCAGAGGAAAATGTAAAATACTGCTTTACGTTCTTTGCGTCAGAATCTTTGCTTCTTTGCTGTTAATGCCTATCCGATTGCCTCGTTAATATCAGGTAGCTTGCCAAAACTGATAATAGCTTTTACATGTGATTTAAGTGCGGCCATGAAAGTTGGGTTTTCTAAATAAGGCACGCCAAATTCTTCACAAGTTTCTTTTACAATTTCAGAAACCGCAGGGTAATGAACATGACAAATTGTTGGAAATAAATGATGTTCTACTTGAAAGTTTAAACCACCAACATACCAAGAAATCCATTTGTTTTTACGTGAAAAATTGACTGTTGTATTTAATTGATGTATAGCCCAATTATTTTCAATAGTGTAATTTTCGTTTGGAATTGGATGAGTTGTTCCTTCAACCGTATGTGCCAATTGAAAAACAACGGTTAATACAACACCTGAAATAAATTGCATCAATAAATATCCCCATAGTATTTGTATAAAAGGAATATGAAACACGAAAACTGGTAAGGCAAATAATATGGCCCAATAAACCACTTTACTTAAAAATATTTTTAACCAAATAATTCGGTTTTCTTCTTTAGAACTTGTGTTGACACCTTGTTGAGTGTATTTGTGAAATTGAATAAAATCTTTTAAAAGAGCCCAGTATAAGGTTAAAATACCGTAAAATAAAAAGGCATAAATGAATTGTAATTTATGATACCATTTAACTTGAGTATGAGGGTTGAATTTTAAAATTAATTTATCGGCGATGTCATCATCATAATCAATAATGTTAGTGTAAGTGTGATGCATCACATTGTGTTGAAGCTTCCAATTAAACACAGAACCACCAAGCATGTTTAAAGTATGTCCAAGCCAATAGTTTGCTTTATGACTCGTTGCATAGGCTCCATGATTAGCATCATGCATCACGCTCATGCCAACACCCGATAATGCAAAGCCCATGATGGCCCATAATAATAAAGCAATTTTAAATGAGGGATTAAACGCTAGAATACAAATAAATGGAATAATATATGCACTAATAACGATAATTGTTTTAATGACCATCGTAGAGTTATAATGTTTAGAAATATGATTCTCTTTAAAATAACCGTCTACTCGTTTACGTAAAGTTGAAAAAAATAACGCTTTATCTTTGTCTTTATCTACAAAGCGAATAGGAGAAAATGCCATAGTTTTTAAATTAATTTAGTTGTGGAAAAATACTATTTTCGAAAGTTACTCAAAAAAGCTGAGTTTTATGTACTTTTGTTTTTAATATTAGTAATTATCGTCAATTCAAAACTATATTCACCCATTGGAGTCTTCGATTCAGGCTATGGAGGATTAACTATCTTAAAAGAGTTAGTTCGAGAATTACCTCAATATGATTATTTATACCTAGGTGACAATGCTCGAGCGCCTTATGGAAATCGTTCGTTTGATACAGTTTACGAATACACTTTGCAAAGCGTAAATGCTTTATTTAATAAAGGGTGTGAATTAGTGATATTAGCTTGCAATACTGCTTCGGCAAAAGCATTAAGAACGATTCAGCAAAAAGATTTACCAATTATTGCTCCTAATAAAAGAGTTTTAGGTGTTATTAGGCCAACTACCGAAATCGTTGGGAATTACACTAAAACAAAAGAGGTAGGCATTTTTGCAACAAGCGGAACGGTTACTTCAAAATCCTACGTAATAGAGATTGAGAAATTTTTTCCAGACATTAAAGTCTTTCAAGAGGCTTGCCCAATGTGGGTGCCATTAATCGAAAATAATGAGTTAGATGGGGTAGGTGCTAATTATTTTGTAGAAAAACATGTTAAACATTTATTATCTCAATCAAAAAATATAGACACTGTTATTTTGGGATGTACGCATTATCCTTTATTAAAATCACTTATAGAAAAACATTTACCAAAAGAAGTTAAAGTATTAACTCAAGGTCATATTGTTGCCGAAGGATTAAAAGATTATTTAGTTCGCCATCCAGAGATGGAAGTACGAATTTCTAAAACTAATTCACTACATTTTTTAACGACTGATAGTACAGAGTTATTTGATAGTCACGCTTCTTTGTTTTTTGGACAAGAAGTGAAGTCGAAGCATTTGGGACTCTAATTTTTGAATCACTGAATTTAAGAATTATAGAATTTTAATTCTTAGCTCAACAATTCATTATCTCTATAAATATTTTATTACATTTGCCTCAGATCTTTAGGGGTGCTTTTTCAATAATTGAAATAGAGAGTTAAAAAAGTTTGTGAGTTGCAAATCACAAATTCAAAAATTTAATAAATCATCAATTGAATTTAGCTGAGATTATACCCATTACATATAAACGCCAAACGTTTGTGTGTATGCACCTGATCAGGGTAATGCCTGCGTAGGGAAACAGTTAACAACGATGTCGCATCCCCTTGCGATGTTATTATTAACAATTAAAAAAAAGTGTAAAATGAATTTAAAAACAATCAAAACAGCAATGGCTTTAGCCTTGTTCACGTCTTGCTCGTATAGCTTGCAAGCACAAACAAAATTAAGCGGGTTTGTATCAGATCCCGACAAAAAATCAATTCCTTTTTCTGTGGTAGGAATTAAAAACACCTTTTTATCAACTCAATCAAATGCCGATGGATTATTTGAGTTTGCCAATTTAAAACCTGGTAAATATGTATTGGTTACAAAATGTGTTGGTTACAAAGCAAAAGAAGATTCTGTAGATGTTAAAGATAATATGACTATTGAAATTACCATGAATCAAGACGATAAATCTTTAGATGAGGTAGTGGTAAATTCTACACGAGTAGATAATACTTCCGCTTTTGCGTATTCTAATTTAAGTGGAGAGGACATAAAAAAACAAAATGTTGGACAGGATTT
Source organism: Bacteroidia bacterium (assembly GCA_044238845.1). Classification (GTDB taxonomy): domain Bacteria; phylum Bacteroidota; class Bacteroidia; order B-17B0; family Aurantibacillaceae; genus UBA4416. The sequence continues at coordinate 25,110 of JBIICN010000039.1, read as the reverse complement.
ACCATATGCATTAAATTCCATGGCATCTGTAGTTATTAATTCTGATGCTGGTAACGGAGTAGGTTATACAGGTTTGCGAATAAGAGGAACAGATGGAACTCGAATTAATGTAACCGTTAACGGAGTGCCTATTAACGACGCCGAAAGTCAAGGTACATTTTTTGTAAACATGGCTGATATTTTATCGTCTACTAATAATTTACAAGTACAACGTGGTGTTGGAACATCTGCTAATGGAGCAGGAGCTTTTGGTGCAAGTATTAATATGCAAACTAACGAACTAAATGATAAAGCCTATGCACAAATAAATAATAGTATTGGTTCTTATAATACGATGAAAAATACGATTGCAGCTGGAACAGGTTTAATTAATAATCATTTTACATTTGATGCACGTGCTTCGCAAATTAAAAGTGATGGTTATATCGATAGAGCCACTTCTAAATTAAATTCGTTTTATGTTTCGGGTGGATATTACGGTAAAAAATCAGTTCTAAAAGCAATTATGTTTAGTGGTTGGGAAAAAACCTATCAAGCTTGGTACTATGTGCCATCTGATAGTTTGAATAATGGAAACAGAACATTTAATCCAAGTGGGATGTATACCGATTCTAATGGAAATATAAAATATTATGATAATGAAACAGATAATTATCGCCAAGATAATTATCAATTGCATTTTATTCATTCGTTTAATAATAAATTAAATGTAAATATAACAGGTCATTACACCAAAGGCAAAGGCTATTATGAGCAATATAAACAAGGCGAATCATTAACGGATTATAACATGCCAGAGGTTGTGATAGATAGTAATACCACAATATCATCTACTGATTTAATTAGAAGACGTTGGTTAGATAATGATTTTACGGGTGTTATTGCTAACATTAACTATAAGCCAAATACCCTATTTAACTTTGTGTTAGGTGGTGGTTATAATACTTATTTTGGCAAGCACTTTGGCGAAGTTATTTGGGCACAATACAGTAACCCAAACGATTTTAAACCAGTATATTATAACAATCAAGCTAACAAATATGATGCGAATGTGTATTTAAAAACTACGATTCGTCCAACAGATAAATTAACTGCGTTTATTGATTTACAATATCGAAATGTGAATTACAATTTCTTAGGTTTTGATACATCTTTAATTGAAAAGAAGCAAGTATATACTAGTTATGGATTCTTTAATCCTAAAGTGGGAGTTAATTATTTACTAACTAAAAACACAAATGTGTATGCTAGTTATGGCATAGCTAATAAAGAGCCAAACAGAGATGATTTTATTAATTCAAGTAAAAAAAGTCGACCAAAACATGAGCAGTTAAATGATTTGGAAATTGGTGTCACTCATCGATTTAAATATGTAAGCATTGGATTAAATTTTTACGATATGCAATATAAAAATCAATTGGTATTAAACGGACAAATTAATGATGTTGGCGCATACAATAGAGTAAACGTGGAAAGTAGCTATAGAAGAGGAGTAGAGTTAGAATTAAATGCGAATATCACTAAATATTTTACGTTTAATGGTAACATTACTTTGTCTCAAAACAAAGTAAAAAATTATTCCGAGTTTATGGATAACTATGATATTTATCCGGGCCAAGATACCATCAAACATTCTAATACGGATATTTCGTTTTCACCAAATGTCATTGCAGCAGCTAACTTTATTTTTAAGCCTATTAAAAATTTAGAAGTTGGATTTTTAAATAAATACGTAGGTAAACAATATTTAGATAATACTTCTAATAGCAAAAGAGCTATTCACGATTATTTAGTGTGTGATTTTAGAGTGAATTATACCATTCACACTAAATTAATTAAAGAAATAAATTTGATTGCGGTGATTTATAATTTGTCTAACACACAGTACGAAACTAATGGATACAACTACACGTATTCAATGTCGGATATTAATGGTGATAAACAGACGTATTCATCTAACTATTTGGCGCCTGCTGCACCAACCAATTTTATGATAGGATTAAATTTGAAATTTTAATTAATGAGATCTTATAAATATTACCTAAGATAATCTTAAACAAAAAATCCCCACAACAATACTGCTGTGGGGATTTTTAAATATATAATCATTTTATTTTTTTAAAAACTTAAAGTCTTTTCCAATGTAACGAGCATTATTTCCTAATTGTTCTTCAATACGCAATAGTTGGTTATATTTTGCAATCCGGTCGCTACGAGATGCTGAACCAGTTTTAATTTGCCCGCAGCTTAATGCTACCGCTAAATCAGCAATGGTTGTATCTTCTGTTTCTCCACTACGGTGACTCATTACAGAGGTGTAGCTATTAGTGTGTGCTAACGAAACCGCATTAATCGTTTCTGTCAATGTTCCAATTTGGTTTACTTTTACTAGGATAGAGTTTGCTACACCCATGTCAATCCCTTTTTTTAAGTAATTAACGTTGGTTACAAATAAATCATCACCTACTAATTGTGTTGTTGCGCCTAACTTATCGGTCATTAATTTCCAACCGTTCCAATCTTCTTCAGCAAAACCATCTTCAATAGAAATGATAGGGTATTTTTTTCTCCAATCAGCCCAAAAATCAACCATTTGTTCTGATGTTAATTTATCACCTGTTGATTTTTTGAAGTGGTATACATTTTCTTCTGTATTATAAAACTCAGAAGCTGCTGCATCCATGGCAATATAAATATCTTCACCTGCTTTGTAGCCAGCTTTATCAATAGCTTGCATGACTGCTTTAATAGCCTCTTCATTGTTTTTAAAGTTTGGCGCAAAACCACCTTCATCGCCAACGTTAGTAGCTAAGCCTTGTGATTTTAAAACCGCTTTTAAATGATGAAAAACCTCAGTACCCATTCTTAAACCTTCGCTAAAGCTTTCCGCTCCAATAGGCATAATCATAAATTCTTGAAAATCAATTCCATTATCGGCATGTGAACCACCGTTTAAAATGTTCATCATCGGAATAGGTAAGATGTTAGAATTAACACCTCCTACATAACGGTATAATGGTTGACGACATTCTTCTGATGCAGCTCTTGCCACAGCCAGAGATACACCTAAAATTGCATTTGCACCTAAATTCCCTTTATTCGCTGTACCATCTAACTCAATCATTGCGGCATCAATGGCTGCTTGATCAAAAATATACATGCCTTTTAATTTTTCGGCAATTGGTCCGTTTACATTGTTTACAGCTTTTAAAACGCCTTTTCCTAAATATTGTGATTTATCGTTATCACGTAATTCAACTGCTTCGTGTATACCAGTTGATGCTCCTGATGGAACAGCTGCTCTTCCTAAAATACCTTGGTCGGTTACTACATCTACCTCAATGGTTGGATTTCCACGAGAATCTAAAATTTGTCTGGCTACAATGGTGTGAATAAATGACATAAATTGTGTTTAAATAAGTTAATGTTTGGCGAAATTAAATAATGTTTTAGAACTATAAAAAATAAAATATTAAGAGTAATGAACGATTGTTAATGTCTTTTGTCAATACCCCACAATAGCTTGTTTCTGAGGGTTTCAAAAAAGTGTTGACCTTCCAAATTAATCATATGGAATTTAAAATCAGCTTTTTTAATAATTAATTCAGATAAATTATTAATAGTTTTTGAACTAGAATCCAGCGAAACATTAAAACTATCACTCCTTCCACTAACCTTAAAACTTAATGTTTTGTTGTTGGAAATGACTATTGGCCTCACATTTAAATTGTGTGGTGCAATTGGTGTAATAATAAAATTATCTGAATCGGGAACCATAATTGGTCCGCCACAGCTAAGCGAGTAGGCTGTGGAGCCCGTTGGTGTGGATACAATTAATCCGTCGGCAAAATAAGAGTTTAAGAAAATATCATCTACATAAGTATCAATATTAATCATCGCACTCGATTCTTTTTTATGAATTGTAAATTCATTTAACGCATAATTTACTTCGTTAAAACAAGTTGTTTTATCCAATTCTATTAATTCTCTTTTATCAAGTGTAAATTTTTCTTTGATTAAAAGTTGAATAGCTTTTTCGAAATCTTCTTTATAAACGGTTGCTAAGAAACCTAATCGTCCAGTGTTTACACCTAAAACAGGAATACCTGATTTGCGAACGTATTCGAGTGTTTCCAACATAGTGCCATCACCTCCTAACGAAATCACATAATCTGCTTTTGCAATTAATTCTTCAGAGTTAGAGTAAGTATCAATAGTAAAAGATTTATTCAGGCTCGTATTTAAAAAATCTAAATATGGTTTAAAAACAATGACTTTAAAATTTTCGGTAGTTGATAGCGCCAGTAAGTTTTCTAAATAATCAGGATAATTATCTTTTGTATTTCTTGCGTATACAGCTATTGTCATGATTTAAAACAGTCTATATGTTTAAGAAATGCATGAATTCATCTAATTTATTTTTCATACCACTTTCAAAATCACTGTTTTGAAAAGATGCTTTTACCACATAATTGTATCGATAAAATGTTTGAAGAATACGAGATAAATCTTCTTTATTTATTTTCAACGTCACTTCTACCTTAGTACTATCTGGCACAGATGAAACGTGAGCGCTTAATATTTTTGCATCATTTCCCTCAATAATACTTGATATTTGAGTTAATGAATAATCAGCTTGATTCACTTCTAAAACAATAACACCGCCAAGGTTTTGAACAGATGCCATTGCTGAAATATTTTGCAATAATCCTTTTAATGTTATACAACCTTTATATAATTCTTTGTCGTCTAACACTGGAATCAATGTTAAATTAAAAGACATCATCAGTTTTAATAAATCGTAAGTGTGCTGGTAGTTGTGAATGATGGGTTTTAATAAAGGAGATTTTAATTCTTCTATTTTTTCTTCAGGATGATTATAATCCATCAAATCGTGTTCAGAAACTAAACCAATCAATTCTCTGTCTTTAACAACAGCTAAATGAGATACTTTAAATTGTTCCATCCAATCTAAAGCCATCTCTACAGTATCTGTATGTTTTAATGGAGGAATTTCGTCTGTTATTAAATCGGCAACTAGCATAAGCAAAAATACTATTTTTATTGTAAAACGTGGGTATGAAAAGTATATTGTTTTACAATGGTAATCAAGGTTTTACAAAATTTGGCTAATTTCAAACTTTCTGAGATTAGTCAAGTTTCAATCGCTATAAAACCGTTATATTTGAACTCAAATTTGTATATGATTTCTTTTGATAATACTGAAAATGCTTTTAAAGCAAAATCAAACAGCGATTTAAATCGCTCGTACTGGTTATTTAAAATGGTAAGCAATCCTGCACTCGTTAAGTTTGGCGCTGTTACTGCGCCTATTGGATTAGCTATTGGTTTTAAAGGCTTAATCAAAAATACCATTTTTAAACAATTTGTTGGCGGTGAAAATATTACTGAATGCGATAGAACCATTGCCGAATTAGGTAAGTATAACATTGGAACTATTTTAGATTATAGTGTTGAGGGAAAAGAAAGTGAAGCGGATTTTGATGCGTGTTGTAAAGAAACTATTGAGACGATTCATAAAGCTAAAAACGACAAACACATTCCTTTTTCAGTATTTAAAGTAACTGGTTTGGCACGTTTTACTTTATTAGAAAAAGTAAGTGCTAATGAAACATTAACGGATGCCGAAACTAATGAGTATGAAAAGGTTAAGCAACGTGTTTATCAAATAAGCAAAGAAGCTTTTAATGCTAATCAGCCTTTGTTTATTGATGCTGAGGAAAGTTGGATACAACCGGCGATTGATGCATTAGCTGATGAAAATATGGCTTTGTTTAATAAAGAAAAAAGTATTGTATTTAACACATTTCAACTATACAGAAAAGATAGATTAGATTTTTTAAAACAAACGATTGCTAAAGGAAAAGCCAAGGGATTTCATGTAGGAGCGAAATTAGTTCGCGGAGCATACATGGAAAAAGAAAGAGCTAGAGCTATCGAAAAAAATTACCCATCTCCTATTCAAAATACAAAAGAAGATTCTGATAGAGATTATAATTTGGCTTTAGAAGAGTGCTTAAAAAATATTGATATGATGGGACTATGCGCTGGAACACACAACGAAAAAAGTAGTTTGTATTTAGTTGAACTATTAAGTAAGTATGCTATTTCAAGTTCTGATAAGCGTATTTTCTTTTCTCAGTTATTAGGTATGAGCGACCATATAAGTTACAATTTAGCCTTGGCTAATTATAATGTGGCTAAGTATGTGCCATATGGCCCAGTAAAAGAAGTATTGCCATACTTAATAAGAAGAGCACAAGAAAATACTTCTGTTAAAGGACAAACTGGACGTGAATTAGGTTTAATTATGAAAGAAAAAGAAAGAAGAAAGCGTAAATAAATACCATAAAAAAATCCCTGCTTATTTTAAGCAGGGATTTTTTTATGGTCTATTTTTTTATTCAACAGGTTTAGGTGTTTCTTTATTTTGATCTTTAAATGCATCAAAATCAAAAGTTAATGTAAAACGTAAAGTGTTTTGTAAAGGATTACGTTGTGTTATAGGAATTAAATAAGCCATATCTAACCCAAATACATTGTATCTCAACCCCATGCCTACTGTGAAAAATTTACGATTACCTTTTGTTTTTGCTTCGTTAAAATAACCTGCTCTCACAGCAAATGTTTTTGCATACCAGTACTCAAAACCAATACTGTAATTAATTTCTTTTAACTCTTCTTTCCCGCCACCAGGAGCATCGTTAAACGATTGAAAAATTCCTTTTGCAACTGGGACATCTGGATTTTTACCTGCTGCAATAATTCTATTTCCATCAATATCAAAAGCATCAAAAGGCGTTTCATTACCTAACGAATCTAAAGCTTTTTGATAAACTGGTTGTGTGGGAACTAATAATTTATTTAAGTCACCATAAATACCAAACGTATTAGTTTCATCTATCTCAAATTTTAAACCACCACCCAAACGCATGTTCATTGGGATAAAATCTTTTTTTACAGAATAAGAAACTTTTTGGCCAATATTACTTACTACAAAACCTAAACTAGCAACTGCCTTTTTATCGTTAATTTTTAGTTTTTGAGATTGGTAATATAAACCAACATCTACAGCTACAGAAGTACCTGGTTTTGTTGGTTGCCCGTTACTTAAAGTGTAATTACCAGTTAAATTGGAGCGAATGTAACGTGCTGCTAAACCTGCTGAAAATGTTTTTGATAATTTTTGAGAGTAAGCTAAATCTAACGCAAATTCATTTGGTCTAAATTGCCCAGTTGTGTTTCCAACTATATCTGTGAAGGTTATATTTCCTAAAGAAAAATAACGTAAAGATGCACCAATTGATTGTGTTTTACTGATTTTACCATACCCAGCAACATAATATAAATAAATATCGGGTACGAGTTGTTTTAACCATGGAGTAACAGAAATAGCTGCACCACCTTTTTTTTCAGCAAAGGCCATTTTTGCAACATTCCAATGTATGCTATTTCCATCGGCTGGAGTTGCAGCTCCAACTTCGCCCATGCCTCCTTGTTTAGAGTCAGGGCATATCATTAAAAAAGGTACCGCAGTAGTAATTGTATTTACTCTACCACTTAATTCTTGCGTTGTAAGTGCTTTTGAAGTTGTACCAGTTTGAGCCATTGCCTGAGCAGACAATATAACTCCAGTTCCAACTGTTCCTATAATTCGTTTTTGCATTGTTTTATTTCTTTATTAAAAAGAGAGCATCAAAGATATAATTAATTTAGAATTACCAACTTTTCTATTTTATCTGCTTTTTTCTTAGCGCCATCTGTCACTGAAACTTTATAAATGTAAACTCCTCTAGCCAATTTATCGCCAAAATCGTCTTTTCCATCCCATTCAATACCATCAAAACGAAAACCTTCGTTATTTATTGTTTGATTTATTGATTTAACAACTTTTCCGGTAATGGTATATACCTGAATAAGTACTTTTAAACTTACGCAGCATTGGTTATGTTCAATAAAAAACTTGGTTTTGGAGGTAAAGGGATTAGGGTAATTTAAAATATGAGTCAATGCTAATTCAGCAGAACTAGAAACCACAAAATCAGTATATGAAACAGACGAGTTATTTTGAACATCCCAAACTTTAAGACTTAATCTGTGATTTCCTTCTTCAAGTTCATTTAATGGGTATCTAATTTTACCCGATTGATAGGTGTTTAAGTCTGATACATAATAATCATTTAAAATAATTGGTTTGCTGGTATTTTCATCCAATATAGCAACTACATCATGCCCAATACCGGTTCCTATTGTATTAATTCCACTTACATCTGTTATTTCGGCGTACACTTTTGGATTTTCGTTAGTGACTCCGCCTGATACAAATTTTTTATCGTTCATAAATAAACCAATTGTTGGCCCTTGATTATCAATAACAGCATTTGGATTTGAACCTCCAACGACAATTTTATCATAATAGCCATTTGCATCATTTACTCCGTTATGAGCATAGTAACTAATTTTTCCTTTCCCAAAATTATAGCTAATATCTTTAGGAACTAAAAATGAAAATGTAAAGTCTCCATTTGTTACTTGCGATTTACCTTTATAAATTATATTTTTTTGTACTAAAAAAGACATAACAGGAGAGCCTGGATCGTTGGCTAGCGAAGTAATGGTTGCTTCTTTATCAAATACAGTAGAATAAACCACACCATTAAAGTTATTTAGTTTATTACCACTTTTATCAGCAACATAACCCGTAATATTGATTAATGAAAGCGCTTTTAAAGTATCACTAGAAGTTGTAGTTAAAGTTTGAGAGTTGACAGTAGAAGTCATTACTCTTTGTTCGGGATAGGATAATTTTAATGCAGGATCTCCTAAAATTACAAAGTTTCTAAATTGTTCATTTGTTCCAATTTGTCGTTTTGTAAGTCTATAAATATCTCCAATATGGGGCATTTTCCCATTAGTCATAGGGTTTAATGCGAAATTGTAAAATGCATCATTTAGTTGAAAGTTTAATCCAGAAAAAGCTAATCTTACAGTGGTCATTAAACCAATTGCTCCTCCATTTTCGTTTAATATGCAATATTCTCCTGCCGATGTTCTATCTGGGTCATCAAATCTACTAAACTCACAAGTGGCGGTAACCATTAAAGGCATATTGTTTTTATTTTTCCAATTCAAAATTTGAGACACTTCAACAAGGCGCTCTTCTGCTAAACCTAATTCGCCACCATGCCCAGTATAGTTAACTATTAATGCTCCTTTTTCCATGCGTTTGTTTAAATCATTTACAGCATCAGGATAACGGTCCCCTCCTGGGGTTGAATATTGCACATAGGAATCTAAATATATTTTATCAATGTTGTAATATTTATTTGTATTATTTACTTTGTTTGCTAATTTATTAGCATCTATAGTATGTAAATTATTATCCTCATCATCTCCAATAAAGCAAATCCAATTTCTCCAATCGCCTTGTGGATAATCGTTTTCAGCAGTTACACAGGACGATTCTACAGCATTTACATCGAAGCCATAATTTCGTTTATAATAATGATCTATTTTGTTTGTTATGGCAATAGCTTCTTCTTTGTTTTTTACAGGAAAACGTCCAACACCAATATCCACTAAATCTAGACTTGAGGGCAATAATTCACCTTCATCGGTATCCATCATGGCAAAGTAATCATCAGTAACAAAGGAGCCTATATAAGAAGATGAATTTGGTGTTTCAAATGTTGGAATTAAAGCAGTATTTCCAGTAACATTAATTGCTTTATTTTTATAAGATCCATCACCAAGTAGTAAAAGATATTTTGTAGCTAAATTAGGGTCTGAAGGTCTATGATATAACATTTTTACAAAATCACGAATCGCTCCTATATCCGGTGTTCCAGAAGAAAACTCATTATATACTTCTTGTGTTGTGGCTATAGCATAGGTTAAGGTGTCATAATCTTGATGAATTTTAGCAATCCTTTGCGCCTCATTTAAAAAAGAGGGATGTGTGACAATAACAAAATCAGCTTGTTGTATGGCATGTAAATTTTGGTTAGGTATTTTGCCATATGCCTTTGGTAAATAAGCTTGCGTGTTTGTAAATACACAAAATTCTTTTAACGAGTCAGATGTCGTTGTAAAATCTAAAACATTACTATTTGTGTTATAAGACTGTTCGGTAACATTTATTGGATTGGTAACGTCCCATATTATTGGAGAATTGGCAGTGTTATTTGTTATAATATATTTTGCAAATGTATTACTGCCTAATATAACTCTTCTATCACTAAAATTAAATTGAGATTGATTAAATAATAAATTTCGGCGAGCATTAAATACAATTTTATCTAACCAGCCAGTTGCTTGAGCAGTTTGTTTTGAAACAGTGACAGATAAAAAAGTGGAACTTAAAATGCCACCACTGCTATTTGAACCATAAAAACCAACATCAGCTAAATAGGACCCAGTAACGGTAGGTAGGCACGAAAAAGTAAATGCTCCATTATTAAAATTAACACCATAGGTTGACACCAGATTACTTCGTGATAACGCCCCTGCTTGCACGTAAACACTATCCCCAATAACGGCATCTGGAATTTGAAAATTAAAGGAATATGAAGTATTTAAATCAAATTTTTCGCCATAAAATTCTCTCCCACTTTTTACAACATTTACAATATTTTCTTCATGTATTCCATAATAGTCTGATGTGCTAGTGATGTTGTTGGGTGTATTTGATAAAGAGGCTTGTGACAAAATTCGTTTCCCAGAACCTAAGTCTGCAGTTATAAAATAAAAAGAAGTATCGCTAAAATAATGCATTTGGTGTTCAAACGGCATTTTGGAGCCTTGATGACGTTCCCATATATCAGTACTTTGGCCATAAAATAATATGTAATCATTACTGTCAAAAACGCCGTCATTTTCTCCAACAACAGCGATAGCATTTTCTTGCAAATCATCATAACGAAAGACTGAATTTTTTTCTGGCATTAATTTCCCCCCATTTCCATAAATTCTAATAGTTCTTGGATCAATATTTTCTATGTCTAATCCCAAGTCGGATAAAAATGATTTATTTATTTTGTATACACCATCTTTTGTTACACCAATTTTATACCATTTACCAGTAGCTAAAACAGACGATGTAACATTACTCGTTTTTTTAACACGTTTAGCAGCATCAATAGTAAGTTGTGAGTTAATTTGATCATTGTTCCAAAAAGCAACATAAGATTCTAAAAACTCATATTTGCCTGTAGAAGCATTTAATCTAATGGGGATAATTTTCGCATAAACAATATCTTCAAATCTAGATTTTCCTATAGTTGATGATATTTCGAAATTAGCAGTAATAAATTTTTTAAACTCTTCTATTTTTTCAACTTCAGAAAATGTTAATTCTCTAATTATACTATTATTTAAATTGAATGTAGGAACAGACGACCCTTTTAAAATGTAATTTTCGAGATAGTATGGCAAATTATTTTTACTATAGTCCCTTGTGACATTTTCTAAAAATGAATCTTTTGTGGTTTCTAGTAACTTTTTTGGCTCAGATAAGGACGTGTTTAACGGCTTAACATTTTTGCTTATCTGAGAATAACTCACAATATAGCTAGAAAATAAAAAAACTAAAATTATTAGTTTAAAATTAGTAATAGAGAGCATTTGATTAAATTTTTAGCAATTATATAAGTTAAAACGACAAAGAAAATAAAATATTGTTGCATAAAAGTTTTTATTTTCAAAATTAGACTGCTATATTTGTGATTAGGAATAGATTAAGTAAAATAACTTACATGGCGAAGAAACTGATATTATTACTCACAATTGTTTGTGTTGCTGGCATTTGGAAAGATTTAAAAGCTCAAGATCCTCAATTTACGCAGTTTTATGCAAATCCATTATATTTAAATCCAGCATTTGCAGGTACTGCTAGATGTCCGAGAATTTGTATGAACTACAGAAATCAATGGCCTAATTTATCAGGTACTTATGTTACTTATAGTGCCTCTTACGATCAACATATTGATGCTATTAGCGGCGGAATAGGCTTAATAGTTACTCAGGATGACCAAGCTCACGGAACTTTAAAATCAACCAATGCAAGTTTAGTTTATTCTTACCTTTTACCTGTTACTCGTGAATTCTCAATTAAAGCTGGTTTACAAGCAGGTTTCTTTCAAAAATCTTTAGATAGAACTAAATTAAATTTTGGCGATATGATTGATGCAAGAAGAGGCTTTGTTTGGAATACAAATGAGATTATTCCTGCTCAAAACAAAACAAATTTAGATTTTTCTGCAGGTTTATTAGGGTATAGTAAACGTTATTTTGTTGGATTTGCCGCACATCATATTACTCAGCCAGATGAAGGTTTACAAGGTCCATCTAAATTACCTTTAAAAATAACTGGTCACGCAGGAGCAATTATTCCATTAGAAAAAGGTAATGAGTCCTTTATTTCTCCAAATGTATTATTTCAACAACAACAAAATTTTACACAATTAAATTTAGGATTATATTTTGTTAAAGGTAGTTTTGTTGGTGGTTTATGGTATAGAAATTCAGATGCATTTATTGTATTGGTTGGTGTTCAGACAGATCATTTAAAAGTTGGATATAGTTATGATGTGACTGTATCTAAATTAGCAAGTAACACTGCGGGATCTCATGAGGTTTCTCTTCAAATTCAATTTGAATGTAGACCTAAGAAAAAGAAATATAGAACCATTAGTTGTCCATCATTCTAAATTTTTGTAACCTTTTTAGTAAATATTCGTTATAGCCTTAAATTAAATATCTAAATATGAAGTTCAATTTCATCAAAAGTCGTAAATCACTAGCAATTATCTTATCGGTTCTTGCAGTTTCTTGTGGTACGGAGCGTTCTCCAGTTACTGGTTGGTCGTATAACGACCCTGATAATGGAGGTTTTGAAAAAATGCCTTATGAGGAACAAGAAACAGGCCCAGGCTTAGTATTAATTGAAGGCGGTTCATTTTCGATGGGTCGTAATGAGACAGATGTAACCTACGAATGGAACAACGTTCCACGTCGTGTAACAGTTTCTTCTTTTTATATGGATGAAACAGAAGTTAGTAACTTCTCTTATTTAGAGTATTTATGGTGGACAAATCGTGTATTTGGTCCAACTTTTCCAGATATTTATTATAAAGCTCTTCCTGATACTTTAGTTTGGAGAGAGAAATTAGCTTATAATGAGCCATACGTGGAGTATTATTTACGTCACCCATCTTTCAGAGATTATCCTGTAGTTGGGATCAATTGGTTACAAGCTAATGAATTTTGTGCATGGAGAACTGATCGTGTTAATGAGTTTATTTTAATTCGTGAAGGTTTATTAGATCATGTTCCAAACCCTTCTGATCAAGATTACTTTAGTACAGAGGCATATTTATCAGGAAAATGGCAAGGACAATTGAAACAAAAATTACCTTCATTTGATGAGCAAAACCCAGAAAGAGATGTTAAAATGGAAGATGGTATATTTTTACCTAAATACCGTTTACCAACAGAAGCTGAGTGGGAATATGCTGCTTATGGTTTAATTGGTAATACAATTGGTGAGCGTATTACTGATAGAAGAATTTATCCGTGGAATGGACATGGTGTTCGTAATTCTGATGAAAAATATATCGGTCAAATTGCAGCTAACTTTGTTAGAGGAAGTGGTGATATGATGGGTACAGCTGGTTTTTTAAATGATAACGCCGATGTTACGGCACCAGTTTATTCATACTGGCCAAACGATTATGGTTTATATAATATGGCTGGTAACGTTTCTGAATGGGTAATGGATGTTTATAGAGCTTCTACTGCTCAAGATGCTGATGAATTTAGACCATTCCGTGGTAATGTATTTGTTACTCAAGTTAAGGATAGTACAGATGGTACAATTGCTACTAATATTGATGGTCCTGTATTTCAAAAATTCAAGCATAAGGTTAATGCTCCTGGATTACACGGTACGACAAGAGAAGATCCTGTTGAGGTTATCGACAGTGTTTTAACAACAATGAATGGTGCTCCAAACGATATTGAAGCTATGAATGGAAATAAAAACGTTACAGCTGAAGGTAAATCTGATATTCCAGGACGTGTTAAGTGGAGAGAAGTTTCTGCAGCAGTATCTTCAGATAATTTGGATGAAAGAAGAAATTATAAAACAGCCGATTATATTAGTTATTTAGATGGTGATGTTAATTCAAGTATTTATTACCCAGAAGGTGAAGATGCTTATGGAGACAAAGCTGATAAATTAATGTATGAGTATGCTAAAACTTCCTTAATCAATGATAAAGCTCGTGTTTATAAAGGCGGTAGCTGGAGAGATAGAGCGTATTGGTTAAATCCAGGTACTCGTCGTTATTTGGATCAAAGACAATCCACTTCATATCTTGGATTTAGATGTGCAATGGTTAGAGTTGGTAGCCCTGTTGGAATGGGTAAATAATTTTGTTGAAAACTATATCAAGAGCCCCTTATCAAACGATATGGGGATCTTTATTTTTATGGCATGAATAATTATTTAAGTACAGAGGAATTATATAAGTTGTTTATTGCTTGCGATCAAAAAATAACAACGGATACACGTAAATTAGAAAACGGCTCTATTTTTTTTGCACTAAAAGGAGACAATTTTGATGCAAATTTATTTGCATCAAAAGCAATTGAAGGTGGATGCTCTATTGCAATAGTTGATAATGAAAAGATTTCTAATCAAAAAGATATTTTATTAGTTAAAGATGTTTTGCAAACTCTTCAAGATTTAGCAAAATACCATCGTCTTCATTTAAAGATTCCAGTAATTGGTATAACTGGAAGTAATGGAAAGACAACAAATAAAGAATTAATTCACGCAGTTCTCTCTAAAAAATATAATACATATGCTACTAAAGGTAATTTAAACAATCATATAGGCGTACCATTAACTCTTTTGGCAATTAATTCTCAACATGAAATAGCAATTGTAGAAATGGGCGCAAATCATCAAGGTGAAATTGCTATGTTAAGCGAAATTGCAAATCCTGACTTTGGTATCATTACTAATATTGGTAAAGCGCATTTAGAAGGATTTGGTGGTGTAGAAGGTGTAAAAAAAGGAAAAGGAGAGCTATATAAATATATAGAAAAAAAGCAGGGCAAAATATTTATAAATGGCGATGATAAAGTGTTAGTTGACTTGGGAAATAGTTTAACTAAAATTTATTATGGTGAAAACTCTGAATTTGACGTATATGGGAAACTGTTTCAGAACTCTGAATTTGTTGAATTCAAATGGAATATTAAAAACAGTGCACTCGATAATCAAAAACTATTAAAAACAAATATGTTTGGGCATTACAATTTTATAAATTTATTATGTGCAGCATGTGTTGGGAATTATTTTAAAGTAAATGAAAAAGATATAAACGATGCACTTCAATCTTATATACCAGAAATGAATCGATCTCAGGTAAAGAAAACTTTAACCAATACTATAATTTTAGATGCTTATAATGCTAATCCAAGTAGTATGAGTTTAGCAATTGATAATTTTAAAAATCAACCTTTTGAAAATAAAATTGTTGTAATAGGCGATATGTTAGAACTTGGTGAATACAGTAAACAAGAACATTATAAGGTGTTGAAAGAATTAACAAATTCTAATTTAAAAGAAGTTTATTTAGTGGGAGGGCAATTATTTGATTTAAAAGATGAATTTCTAAATTTTTCTTTTTTTAAAACAATGGAAGAACTAATTCAGCAAATAATCAGTAATAAAATAGTAAATTCTTATATATTAATAAAAGGATCAAGAGGATTAAAATTAGAGAAAGTTGTAGATTATTTGTAGTAGATTTTTTTTGTTAATTCTTTGGGATTTCCATTATTAAATAGTTAAGTTTGTAATAATG
Source organism: Bacteroidia bacterium (assembly GCA_044238845.1). Lineage (GTDB taxonomy): Bacteria > Bacteroidota > Bacteroidia > B-17B0 > Aurantibacillaceae > UBA4416. Next base: position 9,214 of record JBIICN010000039.1, on the reverse strand, counting down.
TTGTTTAACTTTTAATAAAATAAAAATCATGAAAAAACAAATACTATTTTCTACAAGTCTTCTCGTTTCGGGAATTCTTTGTGCGCAATTGTCTCAAAAAACTTCAAAGGTGCCTGCTAACCTTGCTAAAATAACAGCACCAAAATTTGCGGTAGAAGATAAAATTATTCCTTTTCCCTCAACAAATCTTGCGCCATTTGTGAAATTTACACCTAATAGTGTGAAAAAAGTTTCAGCTTTAACAGAAGAAATTATTGGAACAACTAATTACGATTTGCAATCTAATTCAAGTGTTGGAGACAGGATAGTTGTAAATAATGATGGTACGATTGCTGCGGTTTGGACTTTTGCTTCTAATACAGGAACAGGACAATCGCCTGCATATGCAGATCGTGGAACTGGATATAATTATTATAATGGAAGTAGTTGGGGAGCACAACCAACTGCAAAAGTTGAGGGAACAAGAGTTGGATGGGGAAATATTGTAAATACACGTTCTGGAAAAGAATTAATTTTATCACATGACGGAACTGCGGGTATTGAAAAATTAAATTTAGCCTCTCGTGCCACAAAAGGTCAAGGTTCTTGGTCAAATAGTAATACTGCAATTGCTAATGTACCTGGCGGTAATTGGTGGCCAAGAATGGTTACATCTTCACCAAGCGGAGGTGATACAATTTATGCTTTATCAATTAGTTATCCTGTTGCCAACGGCGGCTCATTATACCAAGGTTTAGATGGAGCTATTTTGTTTTCTCGTTCAACAAATGGTGGTGTAACTTGGGATATCACAAATCAAGTTCCTACAGGATTATCATCAACAAATTATATTGGATTTGCTGGCGATGGATATGCTATTGCAGCTAAAGGAGCTACAGTTGCTGTTGTGGCAGGCGATTCGGATAAAGATGTTGTATTATGTAAATCAACTGATGGTGGTGTAACATGGACATCTAAACTTGTTTATAAATTTCCTCTTACAAGATGGGATGCAACAACAACATCATCTGATATACATGGTGATGGTATTCCTGATCGTATCGAATCAAATGATGGGAATTTTGCTGTTGCGTTAGATAATAACAATAAAGCATTTGTGGCTTATGGTAGAATGAGAGTTATTTGTGAAACACCAAGTGCAAATAGATATAGCACTTTACCATACTCAGATGGATTATATATTTGGAATGAAAGTATGCCTACACATATGGGAGATACAATTCCTGGAACTAACGTTGCTGCTGTTATTGAAGATTTAGATAATGATGGAACAATTACATTTCCTACTGTTGGTACTGGTTTATGGCCATTTGGACTTGCTAGAGGTAGCTCTTTAACTTCTTATCCTAGTTTAGCATTTGATGCTTCAAATACAATGTATTTATCTTATAGTGCTATTGTTGAAGGATTACAATCGGTAGCAGATCCTGATAAACTTTTAAGACATGAGTTTATTATTAAATCATGTGATGAAGGTATGAATTGGACAGCTCCATATGATGTAGTTCCTTTGTCACCTGGATCTGAATACGAAGGTATTTATGGTTCTATTGCTAAAAATGTTGATGGTAATGTTCATATGGTTTACCAAAGAGATTTTTTTGCAGGTAATGCAATACCTGGTGGAACTGGTCCAGCTAATCCTGACGAACCAGGACAAGCGAACCAAGGTAACGATATCATCTATGTAAAGGTTCCAGTTGCTGACTTAGGAAACTGTCCAATTCCAACCGGAATAAAAGCAGTTAATTCATCAGTTGCTAATTTAAATTTCTACCCAAATCCAGCATCTACAAATGGTACTGTTGAGGTAGTATTGAATGAGAATGCTAAAATGGAGTTAGTTGTTTTAAATTCTGTTGGTCAAACAGTTTACGCTTCTAATGTTAATGGAACAATTGGAGCTAATAAAATTAATATTGATTTAAGTAATTTAAGTTCTGGCTTATACTTCTATCAAGTTAAAATAGCTGATAACAAAGCAATCACGAAGAAATTTGCAGTTGAAAAATAATAATTTATAAACGATATTTTTTATTTAAGAGCCGAAGTTATACTTCGGCTCTTTTTTTGAAAAAAAATCACATTTTTCTTTTTTTGAATAAAAAAAATTATATCTTTGCACTCTAATTTTTTATAGACTGTTTCTTTTAATTGTTTTATAAAAAAGCGGGGTGTAGCGTAGCCCGGTATCGCGCCACGTTTGGGACGTGGAGGCCGTCAGTTCGAATCTGGCCACCCCGACAAAGCCTTTCAGAAATGGAAGGCTTTTTTTGTTATGTTTTTTGCACCAATTTATAGATTATAATAAAAAAACGATTTTCTTGATAGATCTTATTTTTATTTCAAGAAAAAAGCGCGAACAATGATCCTTATTTTCTGTTTCATTTTATAATTGATCATTTCAGCCTAATTATCTTGATGGTTTTATAATTTATTTTAATCTATAAACCCCTGTAAATACTGCTATTTTTAGTAATGCTACAAATTATAGCAATCATTTGCTTGAATTATGATTTAGATTTGTAAAGAATTTGAGATTGTTATCAAGTTGTTAACGACACTCATTATTAAATAAGTAATTTAAAACTAAAAAAATAAATATCATGGCAAAAAAAACAGACGATTCAGTTGAAACTATTGAGAAAAAAACAGTAGGCAGCGAGAAATTAAAAGCATTACAATTAACATTAGATAAGTTAGAAAAAACTTACGGTAAAGGAACTGTAATGAAGTTAGGTGATACGACAGTAGAACCTATGGATTCTATATCAACTGGTTCATTAGGCTTAGATATTGCCTTAGGAATTGGTGGATTACCAAGAGGCCGTGTTGTAGAAATATACGGACCTGAATCATCTGGTAAAACAACTCTAGCAATTCATGCGATTGCTAATGTGCAAAAAGCAGGTGGTATTGCTGCTATTATTGATGCAGAGCATGCTTTTGATCGTACTTATGCTTCAAAGTTAGGCGTAGATATTAAAAGTTTATTAATTTCTCAACCTGATAATGGTGAGCAAGCATTAGAAATTGCTGATAATTTAATTCGTTCAGGCGCTGTAGATTTAGTAGTCATTGATTCAGTAGCAGCTTTAACGCCAAAAGCTGAGATTGAAGGCGAAATGGGCGATAGTAGAATGGGTTTACAAGCTCGATTAATGAGTCAAGCATTGCGTAAATTAACTGGTACTATAAATAAAACAGGATGCTGTTGTATATTCATCAACCAATTACGTGAAAAAATAGGTGTTATGTTTGGTAACCCAGAAACAACAACTGGTGGTAATGCACTTAAATTCTATGCATCTGTTCGACTAGATATTAGAAGAATTAGTCAAATTAAAGATGGTGATGTTGTTAGTGGGAACAGAACGCGCGTTAAAGTGATTAAAAATAAATTAGCACCTCCTTTCCGTATGGCTGAATTTGACATCGTTTTTGGTGAGGGTATCAGTAAAGTAGGTGAGATTATTGATATTGGTGTAGATAAGGGAATTATTAAAAAGAGTGGTTCGTGGTTTAGTTATGATGAAACTAAATTAGGACAAGGAAGAGATTCAGTAAAATCAATCTTTGCCGAAAACCCTGATTTGGCTCAAGAAATTGAAGATAAAATCATTGCTGTTTTAAAGGAAGAAGCGGCTAACGCTTAAATTTTAAGATTTTTGTTATAAGAAATCCATCAGTATGCATACTGATGGATTTCTTATTTTACGTTAATTAATAAGGCGGATTTATAAATATCTTCAGGAGAAACCATTGGTTCGCTTAATGGAATTTTATTTCCGTACTTTTCGTTTAATTTTTCTTTCACTAATGGATTGTTGAGGTCAAAATCACTAAGTTTTCTTGGTTTACAAAGTTCTATTTGCAAAGCATTATTATAAAGTTTATAAACTAACTCGCTGCAGTATATTCTTTCATCACTCCAATTAAATGCTTCGTCGTAATTTTTATGTTCGTATGTTTTAAATAATGTTTTTAGTTTATTAATATCTTCTTTTGATAAAATTTTATTACCTAATCGCTTTACGGTTCCGTTTCCACGAGCGTTAAAATCTTCCAAACTAGTTTTTTTAACTGGCTGAACGGCTTCATAAACTACCCATTTATTATTTTCTAAGAATAAAACACCACAATGATTGAATTTGCTATGAGTAGCTAATTGTATGGCTTTCCCTGTTTGTCCACTGGTTGTTTGAAAAATAATATCTCCTTCTTTATAATTAGTTGTTTGTTTAAAATTTAAACAGAAGTATGTAGTTATAAAAACCACAATTAAAATCAATAATTTTTTCATAAATGTTAGTATTTTATTTGAACTAAAACGATTTTTTTCATTTTTCGTTACAAGGCTATTCAATATTTGTAATACTTTAACAAAATAGTAGTTGATGAGCTTATAAAATTTCAGAAAAAATATCGGTTACAGCCTTTTTTATTAATAGATAATGTAACTTTGTAGCCTGTATAAGTTATAAGTGAAAATTAATTTTTATGAGTAGATATTTTTTAGTTATTTATTGTATTTTTTTTAGTGTTTTGACAAATGCTCAAACACAAACAGATGCTAATGGAAAAAAACAAGGGTATTGGAGAAAGAAGGATGATAAATCTAATAAATTAATTTATGAAGGTTTATTTAAAGATGACAAGCCTCAAGGTGTTTTTAAATATTATTATCCACATGATACGATTAAGGCCATTATGAATTTTAAGCAAGAAGGTAAAATTGCTTATTCAACTATGTTTCATCCAACAGGCAAAAAAATGGCTTATGGAAAATATATTGGAGAAGATAAAGATTCTGTATGGACTTATTACGATGAAAAAGCTATTTTAATTTCAAGAGAAACATATGCAAAAGGAAAAAAAGATGGAATAGAATATGTTTATTTTCCTGATGGAATAGTGAGTGAAGAAAGAAAATATAAACAAGGAAAAATGGATGGTCCTTATAAATTATATTACGATAAAGCATTGGTGAAAAGTGAAGGAGTATATCTAAACGGACAATTAGAGGGTAAAAATGTTTTTTATTATCCCAATGGAGTTACCGCTGCCATTGGTTTTTATAAGAATGGAAATAAAAATGGCCCATGGATTTACCGAGATAAAACAGGTAAAGTAAAAGAAAAGGAGCTATATAAGTTAGGTGGACAATTGGCTTCAAAAAAAGAAACGGAAGAGTTTTTTAATAAAAACAAAACTTCCGACGAAAAACCAAAAACAGTTGATACAAAAACAACGACAACAAAACCAAAAACGACAACAAATTCAAAACCTAAAACAACCAAATAGATTAAAATAATTTGAAACAATTTCTAGTTGACCTTGTTTTCTAAATTATAATAACTCTTTACGTTTAAAAACAATAAAAGATGAGTAAACACGGAAAAGTATTAGTGGCGATGAGTGGCGGGATTGACAGTTCTGTGGCTGCCATGATGTTACACGAACAAGGTTACGAAGTGATTGGTATTACAATGAAAACTTGGGATTATGAATCATCGGGCAGTAGTAAAAAAGAAACAGGTTGTTGTAGTTTAGATAGTATTAATGATGCACGTTCGATGGCTGTTACTTTTGGGTTCCCACATTATATTTTAGATATCCGTGGCGAATTTGGAGACCATATCATTAATAATTTTGTTGAAGAATATTTAGCAGGCCGTACACCAAATCCATGTGTATTATGCAACACTCACATTAAGTGGGAAGCGCTTTTAAAACGTGCAGATATGTTGGATTGTGAGTTTATTGCAACAGGTCATTATGCTCAAGTGCGCGAAGAAAATAATCGTAAAGTTATTTTTAAAGGACTCGATCAAACAAAAGATCAAACTTATGTGTTATGGGGATTAGGACAAGAGAGTTTACAACGTACCATGTTTCCGTTAGGAAAATATAAGAAGCCTGAAATTAAGCAAATGGCTAAGGATGCAGGATTTCTTGATTTAGCAAACAAAAGCGAAAGCTATGACATCTGTTTTGTGCCAGATAATGATTACCGCGCATTTTTAAAACACCGTTTGCCAAACCTAGAAGCAAGTGTAGAAGGAGGCGATTATATATTTAAAGGTAAAAAAGTTGGTAAACATCGTGGTTATCCTTTTTATACCATTGGGCAACGTAAAGGATTAGATTTAGCAATGGGTGATCCTGTTTTTGTGAAAGAAATTATACCAGAAACAAATACAGTTATTTTGGGAGATTTAGAGGATTTAAAAGAAATTGAAATCAATGTACGTGATTTCAATTTAATTAAATACGAAACATTGCCTCAAGATTATGTGGCTTTAACTAAAATTAGATATAAAGACGCTGGACGAATGAGTACCATCAATAAAGTAGATGATAAATTAAACATTGTTTTTCATGAATCTGCTACTGGCATAGCACCTGGACAAAGTGCAGTTATTTATGAAGGAGATGATTTAGTTGGTGGTGGTTTTATTGATAGAAAACCTTTGAATTTTCAGTAATCATTTAACTTACTTCTTGAAAGTCTGATGGATTTTAATCTGTCAGACTTTTTTGTTTTTCAGGTTTTATTCAAATCTAACCACTTATTAGCAAAACATAACCAGTTACCAATTGGTTTAAACCTTTGCGAGTTATGGAGGTATAATTGATTAGAATACAATAACAATATAAATCTTTAATACCATACGTTATGAAAACTTCAAAAATCAATATCAAAAACAGTAGCAAAGTTCTTTTGTTTTTATCAATTTTATTAAGCGTATCATATTCTTCTTTTGCACAAAATAAATTAGTTTCATTAGTCACTTCTGTAAACTTTAATTTTTTAGTGCCAGTAATATGCGTTGCAGGCTTAGCAGTGTTTTTAATTACTACCTTCTTAAAACAAAAAAATCATTGATTGTCGTATGGTTTTTTGTTTTTTTTTTAGAAAATCCAGTGAGAGTAAACACTCTTGCTGGATTTTTTAATTTAGCATTTATTGATGGAGCTAAACAGCATAGATTCTAAAAATAAAATAATTTTTTTATCGTCTTGATCTTTCGAAAAATCAGTTAAAGCAGGAAGGTTTTGCATGAAAAACTTCTGAGAATGTGCCATTTCTAGTATAGTACTTGCCATTGAATGAGGGAATTTATATTTAGGATTCAATTCAACAATAATTGATGAAATGCGTTCACATAAATCTTTGTAGGGTTTAAATAATCTATCTTTATTATCCTTGCTCACATTTCGTGTTAAATAGGACTTCGATCCTTCCCACATCACTAACATGTAGGCTTCATTTTCTGAAATAAAATCAGTGTCTAAATTTTTATTGATAGGTTCTTCAACTAACAATTTAATAACGGTTTTTAATTTTATTTCAGGGTTGTTGATGTTATTGATATAAAAAACGACTTTATATTCTATGTAGCTCCAATACCAATTGATGAGATATACTAGAAAACGGTGTTTATTTTCAAAATACCTATAAATACTAGATTCAGTTGTTGAAATTTCGGTTGCTAATTTTTTAAAAGTAAATTCTTCAAAACCTATTTTATTAATTAGAATTAAGCCATGTTTTACAATTTTCCTCCCTAAAACTGATTCTTCGGGATTTCGAAGAAATAGTTTTTCATTCATTTTTATTCTAAAATCTAAATCCATTCTATTTTATTGTAATAGTAAAAGTATTATATTTTATTAAAAAATGCAAATATGTAATAGTATTACTATTATTTTTGTCGATTTATTTTGTAATTTTGCATAAAAATTAGTTTATGGAAAAGAAAAAAGCGAAGTTATTATTTACCTGGTTAGCTAATGAAAAAACTATTTTAAGTAAAGTTTACACGTTAGCACTTTTACAAGGTATAATGTATATCGCTATTCCGGTTGGTATACAAGGTGTGGTAACCTATATTATGGCTGGTAGTTTTTCAGCATCTCTTATTTTACTTTGCTCCATTACAATTGTTGCAACCATGTTTGTTGGTTTTTTTCAAATATGGCAAATGAGAATTAATGAAACCTTGCATCAAAAAATCTTCGGGAATTTGACAACTCGAATTAGTTCTTTTCTAAATAACTCATCAAATTCCGAAGATATTTTATTTAAGCTCAATAAATATTTTGAAGTGGTAACGCTGCAAAAAGGAATTAGTAAAATTTTATTAGATTTTTCTTTTTCTTTAATCAGTATTGTTTTTGGTGTTTTATTATTGCCTTTGTATAGTCCATGGTTTATGTTTTTTACAATAATAATCGGATTTTCTTTTTATTTTATTATTGTTTACTATGGTAAAAAGGGAATAGAGACTAACGTGAAAACTTCTAATGAAAAATATAATTTGATAGAATGGTTTCAGAAAAAGGCTACTTCAAACGATACTAAAAATGAAAAATTTGTAGAACATACTGATTTTATTTTAAATGATTATATCATTAATAGAAAAAGCCATTTTTCTGTTCTCGAAAAACAGTTTAAAGGCATTATATTATTTAAAATTATTTTTGTTGGTATATTATTGTTCTTCGGAGCATTTTTAGTACAAAGAGGAGATTTAAATATAGGGCAATTTGTAGCTTCTGAAATCATTATCTTTTTAGTAATTAATTCTGTTGAAAAATTAGTCAGTAGTTTAGGTACTTGTTACGATATTATTACCGCTTTATATAAAATAGAAAAAATTTTCGGAGAAAAAGAGGAGTATTCGTTTTTAAATTCAGATGTGGTTGAACTAGAAGGCGTTTCAAATATCTATAAGAGATCTTATTCTAAAGCTATTAAGTATTCATTAAGTGCATTTTTTATAACCGGTTTTATAGTTTTATTTATGCCTTGGACACAAAGTGTTGAATCAAAAGGTAAGGTTACTACTTTAAATCCAGAAGGTAGACCTCAAACAATAACTTCTCGAATTGCGGGTCGAGTTGAAAATTGGTTTATTAGTGAAGGTGATTTTGTAAAGAAAAATGATACTATTGCTTTTATTTCTGAGATAAAGGATGAATATATGGATCCTCTATTGATTAGTCGATCTGAGCAGCAAATTAAGGCGAAAGAAACCACATTAGAATCCTATGAGAAAAAAGTAAATTCAGTGAATTCTCAAATCGATGCATTGAATAAAAATTTGCTTTTAAAAATGGAGCAAACTCGAAATAAACTTCTGCAAGCAAAAATTAAAGTTAGAACAGATAGTATTGAGGCCCAAACTTCTAATAACAATTATAAGGT
>JBIICN010000081.1:0-9904 GCA_044238845.1 Bacteroidia bacterium | reverse complement strand
ATTGATTTTTTGTAAAGATGAAAATAATGATGAAGTTAATGTAGATGAATTGTTACAGCAAACTAGAATTATTTTTGATGATTTGCCATTAACACTCCCTCATAAAAAGTGGGAAATAGTTCTTGATTATTTGTGTTTCGAATATTATTACTCTATTGGTTCAAATAAAGCAGCAAATCAGTATTTTGATAAAGTAAACAACAATTTTTCAAACTTATTATTGTTTAATCATATTGGTCTTGTATCTAAATTTTTAACTACTAAAATCTCATTTTGTTATGAGTTTAATAAGTTAGATTTAATTTCAGAAACTCTAAGCATAGATAAGATGTTATTAGATGTAAATGATACTCATACTCTAATTTCCGTAAAAGTATATAATGCGTTAGTTTGCTTTTATCAAAAAAAGTATAAAATTGCTATTAATTATTTAAACGAAACGCTTAATGAATTTGTATTTAAAGACTATTTTCATGAGTATTTAAATATAAAATTGTCTTTAGTTTATTTTTATATTGTAATTGGTGAATTTGAAAAAGCACAAGCTAGTATGAAAATCATTACTAGACGAATTAGAATAGAAAATAATAAAGGATACAATCACATTTTATATTTATTAAAATCTTTCGACGGAGAAATAAATAAAGAAGGTTCTCCAAAAAATATTCTAAAACAAAGAGACTTGTTTACATTATTTATTGCAAATAATAATAATAAAATTTCAATTATAAAATATCTTATATTGGATTTAAAAAAGAAATATCATAACTGATTTAAGGCCTCTTTTGTTAAGGGTTTATTTATAAACGTTATACCTGTTGATATTTTCGATGATTTTTCTTTATCTGTGCTCGAAAGAGAAGATGTTAATATAACTACTTTCAATTTTTGAAATCTTTTTGGCAATGTGTTTTTTAAATTTTCAATAAATTGAAAGCCATCAATCATTGGCATATTAATGTCTATGAAAATTATTTCAGGAAATATATCAAAATCCTCGCTAACAGATATTTCTATATTAGTTAAAAACTCTAAGGCACTTTTACTACTAGTATTTACATAGATTTTATTTGCAAAGTAGTTAGCCTCTAGTGTTTTTTGATTGATGAAATTATCTAATTCATTATCATCTAATAGCATGGCATATTGATATTTATAGCTAGGCTCTTTTCTTTTCATAGGTTGGGTTGATTTAGTTTCAAATATAATACAATTTATGATATGAGTTTTTGTCTTAACATAAACTCTAACTGTTCATTTGTGAGTAATATTTTTTTATTTAAATCTTCTTGTTGTTGTTTTATATGGTAAATCTGATAGGAATCTTCTATTGTTTTTTTTAACTCATTGTCATTCCATGGTTTTTCAAGGTATCGGAATATTTGTCCTCTGTTTACGGCATCTTTCAATGCCTCAACATCTGAAAAACCTGTTAATAAAATTCGGATTTGATCAGGATAATCTTTTACAGCATCAGCCAATAATTCTGTACCTAAAGTACCGGGCATACGTTGATCTGTAATAAGAACGTGTATAGTATTTGTTTTTAATATTTCTTTAGCCCCGCTAACAGAATTGGCTGTGAAAATCGAAAAATACCTTCTGAAAGAAGCTTTAAAAGAAATTAAATTATTTTCTTCATCATCAACATACAACACATTTATTTTAGTTTCTTCTTCCATTTTAAGATTTTTTTAAAATGATATTTTTGTTTTTTAAAGGTACTAAAAATATGCCATTTATGCTTTAAATATGAAATAAATAAATGTTTTTTTAAAAAAAATTAATTACCTTTCAGAATAATATAATTGGTTATATCAGATCCCTCACATTTTTAAAATTGTTTTGATGTTATGATGCATAAACTTGAAAATCTATACCAACAATCTAAAAACCTCGAAAACGCAAGTAGTGTTTTGTTTTTTAGATTATCTAACCAAAACGATAAAAAAAAACTGGAAGATCTCTTAGATAAGAACCCTCACATTACTGTATTTGATGAATTACAGGGGCAACTGGAAGAATTGGTAAAGTCTCAAAATCCTAAAATTAAGTTTACAAAAGAAAGTTTAACCGATGCTGCTAAAAAATATATAGGAAAAATTCCTACAGAAGAATATGGCGTTTGGGTTTATTATCCCTGGGCAGCACGTTTAGTACATATATTGGATGAAGAAGAGTTTGTATTTGTAAGAACCAATAGAAATCAATATAAAATTACTCCTCAGGAAGAAGAATTGCTTGCCACAAAAAAAATTGGTGTTATAGGTTTATCAGTAGGTAAGGCTATAGCGTTAACTATTGCCATGGAACGAATTTGTGGAGAAATTAGAATTGCAGATTTTGACGTCATTGAATTATCTAATTTAAATAGAATACAAACCGGCGTTCAAAATTTCGGTATTAAAAAAACAATTGTTGTTGCTAGAGAAATTGCCGAGATCGATCCATTTTTAAAGGTAACTGTTTTTTCTGATGGATTAACTGAAGATAATGTTGATGACTTTTTTATAAAAAACGGCAAGTTGGATATTTGTATTGAGGTATGTGATGGCTTATACACAAAAATATTTTCACGACAAAAAGCTAAGTCCTACGGCATACCAGTAGTTATGAATTCAAGTGATAGAGGCACTACAGATATTGAACGTTATGATACCAATTCAGAATTGCCCTTGCTACACGGATTAATTGATCATCTTGATTTAGACTTGGTAAAGGCGGCAAAAACAAATGAGGAAAAAGTCCCATATTTATTGCCAATGCTAGGCGTTGAAACTTCATCAATAAGATTAAAAGCCTCGATGCTTGAAATTGAAGAGACAATTACTACATGGCCTCAACTAGCATCGGGAGTTATATTAGGTGGTGGAATTTGTACCGATGTTTGCAGAAGAATTTTATTAAACCAACTGCATGATTCTGGTAGATATTTTGTGGATTTAGAAAATATTATCTGTGACAAAAATAAAGCAGTTAATGAGCCTATTATTAAACATATAAACCCAGCCGCACTCTCAAATGAAGAAATAATAAAACAAGTTTCAAATTTAGTTATTACAAAAAGTGAAAAGCAAATTATACCATCCGAAAAGCTAATCAAAAACATTGTTGAGGCAGCAATTGCAGCTCCATCAGGCGGAAATGCACAAGCCTGGAAATGGTATTACATAAGTGGGAATTTATTTTTAATACATGATACTAGCAGATCAAATTCTTTACTTGATTATGATAATTTAGCATCATATATTAGTTTTGGTGCCGCCATTGAAAACCTAATATTACAATCACACTCCTTAAAATTAAATGCAACACTAACGGAATTTCCTAATAAATCTGACTTAAGAGTAATCTGTCAAATCACTTTTAACGATAATCCTATTGATGAAATTGATACCAATTATGATTATCTAGTAAATGAGATAGATAATAGGTTCACCAATAGGACAATTTCCGAAAGAAAAATCATAAGTAAACAATCGTTATCCGAATTAAAAAAAATAGCATGTTCGATAGAAGGTGCTCATTTGGAGATTATTGATTCAGTAGAAGAATTAAACAAAGTTGCGCACATTGTTTCTAATGTCGAGCGTTTGAGAATAATGCATGAAAGAGGGCATGCTAATTTTGTAAATGAAATAAGATGGACTAACGATGAAACAGAAAACAAAAGAGATGGTATTGATTTAAAAACAATTGATATAACAGAAACAGAAAAGGCAGGACTAATCGTTTCTAAAAATTGGGAGGTTGTCAATACACTAAAAAAATGGAATAAAGGTGCTGCCTATAAAAAATTAACCGATAAAACAATTTTAAATTCTTCGGCACTTTGTTTAATTACCATGCCTGAGTATTCACCGGTATCTTATCTCAATGCTGGCAGGTCCATTCAACGAACATGGTTAGCAGCAAACAAAATGAATATTTCTTTTCAGCCACAATCTCCAGCCACTTTCTTTTTTGCAAGATTAATAAAAGGAAATGGAATTGAATTGAACGAAACGATGCAACAAGAATTGAGAATACTTAGAAATGAATTTGAAAGTGTTATGAATTTAAACTCAGGGATAGTAGATGTATTCCTATTCAGATTATGTATAGCAGATGAACCTGAAACAAAATCATTGAGAAGAAAAATCGAAGATGTATTAATTTTAACATAATTGCATAAAATGAAAATCAGAGCATTTAGAGCAATTGATGAATTTGATACTTGTTTAAAGTACAAAGAACATCATGTTAATGTTTTAAGGGATTACGGAATAACAAATGTGACATCAAGTAACGACGAATGGATACAAAATCCCAACATGTATTGTGTAATTGCTGAAACTTCAAATAAAAATGAAATGATAGGAGGCATTAGGGTTCAGGTTTCAGATTCAAATCATTTGCTGCCTGTTGAAACTGCAATTGGGAAAATGGATAATAGGATTTTTCAATTAGTTCATAATTATAGGGTAGATGGGGGTGTTGGAGAATTATGTGGATTGTGGAATGCCAAAAAAATTTCTGGTTATGGGGTTAGTGTTTTATTAGTTAGAGCAGGAATTTCAATTACTAATCAACTAAAGTTTAAAACCATGATTGGTATATGTGCAGAATACTCATTAAAAATGTTTCAAAATGTTGGGTTTATAATAGATAAATCACTTGGAGTGCATGGCGACTTTCCATATCCAAATGATACATATAAAGCAAATGTTGTTGGTATATTAAATGCAGAAACACTAAATTCGGCAACTAATTATGATAAAGAAAGAATGGACTCCTTAAGAAGCAATCCAAAACAAACTTTTATCGAAAAAGGTCCAAAAGGAGAAATAGTAATTAATTATAACCTAGTAATTAATAATAATGATTAAAGTAAGACATATATATTTTTTGATGATTGTATTTATCAGCAATCAACTTTGCTCACAAATCATATATTGTAATGAAAATGAAAATTTAAACATAACAAATCAAATATACTATTTTGAGGATAATTCAAACTCCTTAAAGATCAATCAAGTAATTAATAATTCGCATTTCACTCTTGTAAATAGGCCAATTCCAAATTTTGGTATAACAGCATCTTCTATTTGGCTAAAAATATCCATTCAAAATAATTCTAACATAAATAATTTATTACTCCAAATAAATCAACCAATAATTGATGAAGTTGAGTTTTACAACCTTGACACAATAAACAATACATTTAACATTGTAAAAACAGGCGAAGAAATACCATTTGGATTAAGAAAATACCTTACTCCTGAGTACCTTTTTGATTTAAGTATAGCTAAATACCAAACAAAAACATACTATTTAAAATTTAAATGTAAAGAAAATATGCAGATACCATTGGTTATAGGCAGCCCACTTTCCATGTTTAACAATAGCATTTTAAGTAATGTGGCTTCTGGAGTTTATATGGGAATTATGCTTGTTATGATCCTATATAATTTATTTATTTATAGAATTTTTAGAGATAAAAGCTATGTTCTATATTCATTATACATCATATTTACGATGTTAACCCAAACAAGCCTTCAAGGTTATCCTTTTCAAATCTTGTGGCCTAATTATCCCTCCTTAGCAATTTATAGTCCGTTTCTGTTCCCTTCTCTGGTAAGTGTTTTTGGATTGGAGTTTTTTAAACACTTTTTAAGATTAAAAGAACGCTTTGTTCTAGCATATAAAATTTCATTTATTTTCATACTTCCATATTCTATTTCTGTAATACTAAGTTTTTTAGGAATTTACGGCGTTAGTTTTATGTTAATGGAATTAACTTCTTCCATCGTTTCAATTTTTATGTTAGTTGTAGCTTATAAAGTTTACAGAAAAGGATTTTCGGAAGCTCGCTTTTTCTTATTAGGATGGTCAATTTTTTTAATAGGCGTATGCATTTATGTGCTAAAAGATTTTGAAATATTGCCATATAACACATTTACAAGGTATACCATGCATTTTGGCTCTGCTGCAGAAGTTATTTTACTATCATTTGCCTTAGCTGATAGAATTAATATTCTAAAAAAAGAAAAAGAAGAATCTCAAGCTGCTGCTCTAAATGCCCTGCAACAAAACGATAAATTAATTACTGAGCAAAATGTAATATTAGAAAGTAAAGTAAAGGCAAGAACCTTGGAATTAAGGAATACACTAGAAAATCTTAAGGATACCCAAGCACAACTTGTAAATGCTGAAAAAATGGCTTCCTTAGGCCAGCTTACTGCTGGAATAGCACATGAAATTAATAATCCAATAAATTTTGTTAGCGCTAACGTGAAGCCTTTAAAAATGGATATTGAAGATGTGTTGGCATTAGTGAAAAAATACGAAGGCTTGAGCCCAGATAAAATTACAACTAATGATTTTGAGGAAATAGAAAAATTTAGAAATGAGATAGACATAGAATACTTAAAAAAAGAAATGGAATCTCTTTTATTGGGAATAGAAGATGGAGCAAAACGAACAGCAGAGATCGTTTCAGGTTTAAGAAATTTCTCACGTTTAGATGAAAGTGATGTAAAAGAAGTAAATATTAATGATGGAATAGGGTCAACTCTTATTTTATTAAAAAGTGCTGTTCCACCGAATACAAAAATAATAACGCATCTATCAGAAATTCCTTTGATAGAATGTTTGCCTGGAAAACTGAATCAGGTATTTATGAATTTATTTAGTAATGCTTTATATGCTATCAAACAAAAGAATTCAGAAGATGAAAATTCTTTGACGGTTTCTACATATATTTCAGGAGAAAATGTAATAGTTGAAATAAAAGATACAGGTATCGGCATGACGCCCGAAGTGAAAGCGAAAATTTTTGACCCATTTTTTACCACTAAAGATGTTGGCGAAGGAACTGGTTTAGGCATGTCGATTGTCTTTAAAATAATCGAAAGTCATGGTGCTAAAATTGTTGTAGAATCAGAATATGGTGTTGGAACGAAAATTCTGTTAATTTTGAATAAAAAAATTAATTTCACACCGGCGATATAATGTCTGAAAAAATTAAAATATTATATGTTGATGATGAGGAACAAAATCTTGTTTCTTTTCGGGCAAATTTTAGAAAAGTATATGATGTTTATACTGCTATTAGTGCAGATGAAGCTTTTGCGTTATTAAAAGACATACATATTCCCATCATTATTTCAGATCAGAGAATGCCACAAATGACTGGCGTTGAATTTTTGGAACAAACTGTTAAATTGTATCCAGATTGCATTAGATTATTAATTACTGGACAGGCAGATATCGAAGTTGTAATTGAAGCAATTAATCGCGGACAAATTAGTAAGTATATCCAAAAACCATGGGATTGGGATAAATTGTCTATAGCTATTGATAATTGTGTAACATTGTATACTTCCGGCATAGAATTAAAATTAAAAAATGAAGAGTTACAAAAAATAAATGAAGAGCTTAATAAATTTGTATATAGTGTATCTCATGATTTACGTTCTCCATTAACATCTATTCTAGGAGTGATTAATTTAACAAAGTTGATGCCCGAACTTAAAGTAGCAGAGTCCTATTTTGAAATGATTGAAGGTCGTGTATTAAAACTAGATTCTTTTATTAAAAAAATTATAGATTATTATAAAAATTCGAGAGCCCAAGAACAACTTGTAGAAATTAATTTTGAATCACTCGTATTATCTATTTGGAATGCTTTAAATATTTCTTCACCAATTCATTTTGAAGTGACTTCTAATCAAGCCGTTTCTTTTATGGGAGATGTTTTTAGGCTTAATATTATATTTGAAAATTTGATTTCAAATGCTATTAAGTTTCATAATAACGAATCTAAAAGTTCAAATATAGATGTAAAGATCGATGTTAATGAACAAAGAGCTAAAATTATAGTAAGTGATAACGGGATTGGAATAAATGAATTGTATATAAATGATATTTTTAATTTGTTTTTTAGGACGGAGGAGTCAATAAAAACTGAAGGTTCAGGAATTGGATTGTATATAGTTAAGGAAGCTATTGATAAATTAGGCGGAGAAATTGAAGTTCATTCTCAAGTAGGCCAAGGAACTCATTTTGTAATATTACTACCAAATAAATTGTTATGAAAAAAATATCAATTATGTTAATAGACGATAATAAAATTGATCTTTTTATACATAAGGAGTTGATTAATCAACATAAAATTGCAGATTCAATTTCAGAGTATATGTTTGCATCTGAAGCATTATCCTTTTTAAAAACAAATGATCTAGAAAAATGGCCACAACTTATTTTGCTAGATATTCATATGCCAATCATGAATGGTTTTGATTTTTTAGAAAAGTTTGCTGAGTTTCCCCAATTATATAAAGAAAAATGTGCCATTATCATTGTGTCTTCATCTTTAGATTTAAATGATAAGATGAAATCTAAAGACAATCCATTTGTTCTTGAGTTATTAGAAAAACCTATTAATATTGAAAGACTTAAAAAAATATTGGTGGACGGAAAAATATTAACTATTTAAAATATTTTATTATATATTCCTTGTTATCAATTTCATTTATAATTTCGTTTTGTGATTTTTAAGTACAATGCAATTTTGGAAATAGAATAAAACTTAAAACAAATTGGTACCATTCTAAAAATCACCCTATTGTTATGATTTACTAGTTGATTTTTATTCATCTAATTTTTACTTTATTATGAAATGGGAATCAATTCAACCATTTAATTAAAACATAAGAATTAGTAACTACTATTTTTTAACAATAGTATCCCACTATTTGAATTTTACTTAATTTTATGAAAAGAGGTATTATTTTAAATGAAAACACAATTACAGATACTTATTATATTATTATCATTTTTCGCAAAAGCCCAAACTCCTACTTGGAATTTAAGGATAAAAAGTACTGTAGAATTACGGACATTTAATTTAACGAACAAGGTCGATATTTCAGAAACTAAATTGCCTGGAGCAAACATTACTCTTAAAAAAGGTGGGGCGGTTGTAAAGCAAATTCAGAGTGACGGAAATGGTGAGTTTATTATGGAGGTTCCTGCAGAAGGAGATTATTTATTAGAGGTTACATATCCTAATTGCAGTACAAAACGTTTTTCTGTTTCTACCATTGGCGTTCCGTCAACGATAATTAGTGATAAATATTCCCCGTCGTTTGGTATTGAAGGAGTTGTAATGGCTAAGGGCATTACAGGCGTTGATTATTCTATTCTCAATCAACCTTTAGCAAAAATTGCTTACACAGATAAAGGCAAAAAATTTAATCATAATGAAATGTATACCAGCCAAATGTTGGGTGAGTTGATGGCATTGCGTAATGCTGAAAATGCGAAAATGGAAAGTTTTACATCTGCCAATAATGCGGGAGATATTGCCTTAAATAAAGGAGATTGCGCCACTGCTAAGGTTAGTTATGAGAAAGCTATGACCATTATTCCAGGTGAGCGTTACCCCAGTGAACAATTGATTAGAGTTGGAAATTGCGTTAAAGAAAAAGCATTTCAAGAAAAGTTAGCAGCAGATAAAAAGGTAGCAGATGAACTAGCGGCTAAGAAGGTCGCTGAAGAAAAAGCACTTCAAGAAAAGTTAGCAGCAGAAAAAGCGGCAGCAGATAAGAAAGCAGCAGATGAATTAGCGGCGAAGAAGGTCGCAGAAGAAAAAGCCCTTCAAGAAAAGTTAGCAGCAGAAAAAGCAGCAGCAGATAAAAAAGTAGCAGATGAACTAGCGGCTAAGAAGGTCGCCGAAGAAAAAGCATTTCAAGAAAAGTTAGCAGCAGAAAAAGCGGCGGCAGAGAAAAAAGCAGCAGATGAATTAGCGGCTAAGAAGGTAGCAGAAGAAAAAGCACTTCAAGAAAAGTTAGCAGCGGATAAAGCGGCATCAGAAAAAAAAGCAGCAGATGAATTAGCTTCTAAGAAGGCAGCAGAAGAA
>JBIICN010000038.1:0-33805 GCA_044238845.1 Bacteroidia bacterium | reverse complement strand
TGACATTGTGCTACCAAACGTACCCTAACGCCATTTTTAATATAGCCTTACACTAGCAAGGCTTTTCAAAGAACTTTTTGTACGCTAAAATTAGTGATTTTTTTACATATTTAGGTAAAAAAAAGCTACACTTTTGTTGGCTTTTTTATGTTTATTTTTTGCGCAAGGCATCAAACCTTGCATCAAACTTAACCATTTCTTCGCTCCGCTGCTACCGATAGCTATCGGCATGTAATGCTGCGGCAGTTAAAGTTTATTTACAAGTTATTAATCTTTAAAATATTTTTTCAATTTCAATAGTAGCATCACGATGGTTTTTTCTTGTAAAAACATCAATCCAATTTACTATAGTAAGTGTTAGAAAATAAGCTTTGTCACAGTTTGTGTATTTTGCTTTTTTCCTTGTTTCCTTGTTTCCTTGTTTCATTAACTTTACATAAAGTAATTGCTAATTTATACATAAAATGTAAAATTATAAGTAATGGCCGCAGCATTACATATGCAGCGGAGCGGGGTTTTGAATCACGCTATTGCGTGACTACCGCAACGTTTAAATAAAGATACTATGTTTATAGGCATTTGCAAAATGAAAATACGTTTCGCGTGGTCCCTGAGCTTGTCGAAGGGGAGCGACCTTAAATTTGCAAATGCTTTGATGTCCGCCCAAATAAGGCAAATCGTGTGTTACCGACTGGGCTTTTGTTTTAAGCAGCAATACGTTTACGTTCGTTTTTTTTTCTACGCTTCTCTTTGTCCTGACGAATAAATTCACTTATAAGATGTTTTTCGTCTTCAGTTAACGGAGTAGGATCAAATGTTACATCCAAGTCGTCAAGTTTTAATTTCTTTTTCATTGTTTAAAATATTTTTCGATTAGTTTTAATGCTGCTTCAGTATTGATAATCATTAAATGTCCGCCATAATGAATTGCCCCAAGCGTCTCTGTGTAATGACTAATTAAATTTGTTTTTGAACGAAAAGAAACATAGCCTTCAGTACCTCTCAGAAATGATTGTCTGCAAGCAAAAGCAACAAGATTACCAGGAACACCTTCATACATTTTGTTTTTTCCAAAATTAAAAGGAGCGGTCTCAATTAAATGCATGAAAACATTATCGTGTTGTGGAGTCAAACTGATAAGTCCTTGAATGATGTCAACATTATTTACAATTACAAGTTTATATGCTGTTCGGTCAGAGGCTTTAAATTCGTCTGACCAATTAAAACGCCACCCATTTTTTTTTGTAATACTTTTTAAGTTTTTAGGATTTAAAGGTAAAATATCAGTCTTAAAACTGTCTTTAGTAATAACGTTTTCAATTGAGTTTGTCAATTTGTCGACATGAAAGTCAAGAAGATGTTTTATTGGCTTTTTCACTCTCTAAAGATAAGGAAAACTTGTCAAAAATGAAAATTGTTATATGTAATTGCTGTTCTAACCTTGCCGGTGACATGTGTATATGACTAGGCATAATAACATAAGCGTAAATTTCGAGTCCTTTTTTTGCTGGCAATATTTTAAGGAATTAATGATCGTGTTTTTGTGATTTAATCGGGTAATTATTGCCGCAGCATTACATGCCGATAGCTATCGGTAGCAGCGGAGCGGGAAGAGTATATATCAAGGAAATCCAGCTGTTAAAATTAAGGATAGAGTAATTAAGGGGTAGCAGTTATCTGTATAAACAATTCACTTATTCATTTGATGCTTTCATTTATCAAATTACTGTGGTCCCATGTTTTTTGTTTGTATATTTGATTATACAGAAAAATACATTTACATGAGAAAAATAGCATTACTATTTGTTGTCCTTTTTACATATTTATGTCAAATTACTTTTGGCCAGGTTAATGAACAAGGGTATCGATCTTCTGAGATAAACTTGGCAAAACAGCAATCAGTTTCTCGATTTATAAATAATCCAACACCTATCATGTTGGATGTTAATGGTTCAAATATTTATAGTTCATTTAACAAAACATCTATGAATGGTGATTTTGTGAATTATAGCAACAATGAGAATTTTACTAAAACAATCTCTACACAAGGGTTAGATGATAAAATAAAACTACGTTTTGCTTATTTTTCAACTGAAGCAAATGCTGATTTTTTATATATCTACGATGGTCCAAACACTAATAGTTTGTTATTAGCCGTATTATCTGGTAGTTTGGCAAATAATAGTACTTTTCAATCGTCAGGTAATTCAATTACATTAAAGTTTGTTTCTAATGCTACAAATACCGATGTAGGCTTTAAATTATTCGCCTTTGCTCAAGGACCTGGCATAACAAATCAACTCGCTCAAAAAACATCATCGGTTTGTAATAGTGTTCCTGCTAGTAATGAGTGTTTACAAGCTCCTGCAATATGCGATTTTAATGTGTATTGCGGTGTCACAAGTGGTTCATATACGGCGGGTAATACAACAGGTTTAGGTAATTTTTGTGGAAGTATTGAAAACAGTTCTTGGATTTCATTTATACCGAGTAGCTCAAACGTTAGCTTTGTCGTAACCTCTGGAAATTGTTTGGATAATAGTAGCGGAATTCAAGTTACCATTTATGATACACCAGATTGTATTAATTATACGCAAGTTTCTAGTTGCGAATCGCAGGGTAATGGACCGGGTACTTTTACAATTACTAGTAATGTTCCATTACAAATAGGGCAGGTGTATTATATGATGATTGATGGTTATGGTGGCAATGTATGCTCTTATACAGTTTCGGCAGGAGCAGGAATGATTGGTAGTGTAGGTATTAATACACCATACCCAGAAATATGCGCTGGCTATACTACCACGCTTACATCATCAGTATTTAGCACTAATTATACATGGACAGATAATTTTGGAAATACCTTCCCAAATCAACAAAGTATTACAGTAAGCCCAACAGTTACTACCACCTATTCATTAGAGGTTGATCCTAACTCATGCGGTATAACAAGTACAGTTAAAACAGTTACAGTCAATTCTACTTTATCAGCACCTGTAATAAATATATCATCATTAGTTTGTGCTGGTTCAACAGCAACTTTAACTACAAACGCTCAAGGTTATAATTATATTTGGACGGGTCCAAATGGCTTTTCTTCAACCCTTCAAAGTCCTGTTATTCCTAATTTCACAAGTTCTAATAACGGCACCTATTCTCTTAATATAAATATAGATTCGGGTTGTGCTGCAAATGAAGCCATAAAAACAATTACAGCGTCTCCAACACCAACAGTTATTTTAGCAGCATCATCTTCTTCTTTATGTAATTTTAATGGTACATCTAGTTTAACGTTTACAGCTTCTGGAGTTGCCGCTGGAAATAATTATGTTTGGAATTGGAATCCGTTGCAAGCAAATGTTATAACACAAAATTGCATTGCATTTCCATTTGGAGGTATAAATTGCTCAGATTCTCCCCTAAATATACCTGGACAAAGTTCAGGACCTAGAGTTATAGTGACACCTAATATGCCAACCTCCATTTGTGTAATAGGAACAGGAACAAATGGTTGTGTGAGCACTAGCACTTGTATTAATATTACACATGCAATTACTACAACAGTGCAAATATCTGGTAATACTAACATATGCCGTGGCGATAGTTCATTAATTACAGCAACAGGTTCGGCACCTTTTGCGTGGACATTTCCTGCAAATAGTGGAACATTGACTTTATCATCTGATGGAGATAGTTTATGGGTAAAGCCAAATTCATCTGTCACTTATACCGTTAAAGCAGTGGATGCGGCATCGTGCACTGCTACAAGTTATATTAATATGAGCGTTGATACATTATGTGTATGGCCAGGAGATACAGATAGAGATGGATTAGTAAGTCAAAATGATGTATTACCAATAGGTGTTTATTATGGAGCATCTGGCGCAGTAAGACCAAATGCTTCATTAAATTGGGATGGTCAATATTGTTTGCCTTGGTTACAAACACAAACTGGTGGCGTAAATGTTAAACATGTTGATAGTGATGGAAATGGATCTATTAATTCAGCAGATACTTTGGCTATTTATCAAAATATAAACCTTATGCATGCTTTAAAAACAACTCAAACAAATACCATTAATCCCGAAGTTTCAATTACGTTTCATAAACCAATTTATAATGCTAATGATACTGTTATTGCTTATTTACATTTAGGAGTAGATACTGTTCCGGTAGCTAATTTTTACGGGGCGGCATTTAAATTTACTTATGATGATTTTATGATTCAGGCAAATACAGCAAAGTTTAATTTTATAAATTCATGGGTAGGAACCCCCTCCATAGATGTTGTTACATTTAATTATTTCCAAACATCATCTCAACAATTTTTAGAAGGCTTTGTGAGAAATACACACAGTAATGTATCTGGTTATGGGAAATTTGCTGTGGCTAAATTTTTACTGCAATCGGCATTAACGTCCACTGTGTTTTCTGTAACATTTTCGGATGGCGTAAAAACCTCTAATGATTATAACAAAGAACCTTTAGCTAGCGTTACAGCTACTGTGCCAATTAATGTAAATGTAGTAACGGGTATTGTTGATATTAGCCAACAAGGACTTAATATCTCTCCTAATCCTACTAATGGTGCATTAAAAATAAATAGTAGTTTTACATTACAAAAAGTAGAAGTGATAAATATTGCTGGTCAGGTTTTATTATCAGAAAAAGCAATTGAAAAATCACATCAGTTACATTTGCAAAATTTTGCGGAAGGAATTTATTTTATAAAGGTGACTTATAATAATGGAATGAGTGTTACTAAGAAAGTAATTAAACAATAGTTTAATACCACTTCACTTTCAAATACACGGCGTCGTCTATTTGAATGGTATTGTCTTTAGCGTAAAAGTAAACAGAGTTACCTTGTTTGGTTTCGGCAAAATATTCGAAACCATAACCGTTAAAAAAAACATTAGTCACCGATACTTGTATATGTGCTTGTGCTTTTGTATCAACTATTTGTAATTGGTTAGGCCGAATGTAAGTTTGGTTTTTGGATAATTTGACCTTACTTGAAATTAAGTCATCTTGCTCCAAAATAAAATAACGCCCCATTAAAGCAGCTACATTTTTTGTTTTTGGTTGATAGTACACTTTAAATGTTTCGTCATGCTGTATCAACCTTCCGTTTTCCATCACCGCTGTTTCATCCGCATAGCGCAAAGCTTCTTCGGGTTGGTGTGTTACTAAAATGGCCGCTGAATTTTCTTTTTTTATTTGCTGACGGATATAAGTAAATATTTTATCGCGTAAGGGTAAATCTAAATTACTAAAAGGTTCGTCTAATAATAATACTTTTGGGAACTCTGCCAACGAACGAGCAATGGCTACACGTTGTTTTTGTCCAGAAGAAAGTGTAACAGCCTTTAAGTTTTTATAGGGAGTTAAATCTAACAAACGCAGCAGTTGATTGGCGCGTTTTTGTTTATACTCATCGGTATAACCCATCAATTTATCTTTGATGTTTTCTTCAACGGTATGGTTATCTAACACATAAAAATCCTGACTCACAAATCGCATGTCTGCGTGCCCAGGTATTAAATTATAGGCAGGTCCTAATACTAATTTATTGCCAATCGTAATTTGTCCTTCTTGCAAATCTTCTAAGCCATAAATACACTTTAGTAAGGTGGTTTTTCCGCTACCGCTTTTTCCAATAATAGCTAAAATTTTCCCTGGCTCTGCTGTGAGAGATACATTGCTAATACCTTTAAATTGTGTGGAGTTGGGATAATTAAACGCTATTTTATTAACGGATAAGATATGCTTACTTGTTGTAGAATCCATTCGTAAATAATTGAACAAAGGTTTTTTCCTTGTATTTTTTTCCTTCGATGCCAGTAGCAGTTAGTACGCAAAAATATACACCATCGGTGCAAGGTTCGCCACTAGTTGTTCTACCATCCCAAAAGCCATTTACTTTTGTGGTTTCAAAAATTAAATTGCCGTAACGATTAAAAATACTAAAGTTAACTTCTGTAATTTCATCTAAATAGGGTTTAAACACATCATTGATGCTATCAAAGTTGGGTGTAAAAACATTTGGTAAAATGATATGAGAGATAGAATCGTTGGTATCAAACATCACAACGGTTTGTGCTTTTACATTATTTATACCAATAAATAATCCAACCAAAAAAGCTATGTGTTTAAAACGATTCACTTAATAAATTTACAAAATTAAATTGTTTTTAAAAAATCGAGCGTATTGACGTTATCAGCGTAATCAAAAATACTAGGTTCTTGAGTGCAGCCTAAAGCAATCGTTTTCAATCCTTCTATTTCAAAGTTAGATACAATACATTGTAAATTTGATAATAAAGGCTTTATCTTTTCAACAAGCGACTCTTGATTAGTATATGTTTCGAAGAAAAGTACCGAAGTAGGAGCATGTAAGTCTGCACTTTCTTTAATCATTAAAAAATTATTATCTAAAAAAGGAATTAAGTCTAATAAATAAATAGCTCTGTTGTATTCGTAATTATTATTGTATTTTTTATTATCCAACACGTATTTAAAGTCGTAAACTGCTTCAAATAATCCGTCAAATTGATAACCTTCTGGAACATAAATTTTACTCACATTGCGGCAACCAAGGCCATAGTAATCAAAAATGTCTTTTCCTAAACGGGTTAATTCTTCTTTGGTTTCTTTCCCGTTTAATACAGCAATCGAACTTCTATTTTTACGAATTATATTTGGGTATTTACTAAAATAGTATTCAAAATGTTTAGCGGTGTTATCGCTTCCGGTTGCAATTACCGAATCGAAGTTGATGAGTTTTCCTTCTGAGAAATTTATTTTTGGTGCAAAGTCCTGCTCGAAATAAATTAACATGCCTGCTAAAAAAGGGATAAAGGCGGGATCATCGCTCGAAACTTTAATAAGGATG
This sequence comes from Bacteroidia bacterium, assembly GCA_044238845.1. Classification (GTDB taxonomy): domain Bacteria; phylum Bacteroidota; class Bacteroidia; order B-17B0; family Aurantibacillaceae; genus UBA4416. The sequence continues at coordinate 26,910 of JBIICN010000038.1, read as the reverse complement.
TTATGACCACTTAATAACACGCAAAGCATATCATGAAAACCAACCGCAGGTATATTACCAGCCATAATAACGGCCACTGTTTTTGGGTGTTTAGGTTCAGAAATATCTTTAGAAAATTCGGTAACACTTTTTTCTTCTAGCATCAAGGCTAATCCTTTTAGTGCTTGATTCACGTTTTCGGGCGTAAACCAGCCATTGTATGAAAAGGCAATGGCGGTTAATTTAATAAGATCGTTATGAAAACGTTCTTCTTTTGGGAGCCATTGATTTGAAAAATGTCGGTTTATAAACAGGCCTAATTGAACAAAAGCTTGTTCTCGTTGTTTTAAGGTCATAAAAATTAATCTTATATTTGCAGTCTCTAAATTAAGAACACAAAACTAACGAAAAAATGGCTATTAAAATTACAGACGAATGCATTAATTGTGGAGCTTGTGAACCAGAGTGTCCTAATAATGCAATATATGAAGGTGGTGCCGAATGGCGCTATGCTGATGGAACAAAAGTAAAAGGTGAGTTTACTGGTAAAAACACTGGGATAACAGCAGATGCTAATGCACCTCAAACACCTTATAGTATGGATGTGTATTACATTGCTACTGATAAGTGTACAGAGTGTGCTGGTTTTCATGATGAGCCTCAATGTGCTGCTGTCTGTCCGGTTGATTGTTGTATTAAAGATGACGATCATGTTGAGACAGAAGGTGTGCTTTTAGCAAAAAAAGACAGTATGCATTTATAATGCAAGTTTAAAAAAAGAAAAAGCCATTCATTTTTGAGTGGCTTTTTTATTTAGTGCTTTTGTAAAATTATTTTTGTGAATTTAAAAACACGTAACTAATAATATTAGCTCCCATTTTTAAAGCTTTTTCTCTGGCTTCTGGGCTGTCTTTGTGTATTTCGGCACTTTCCCAGCCATCTCCTAAATCACATTCAGCATCATAAAAGCAAACTAATCTACCTTTATAAATTAATCCAAAGCCTTGTGGCGCTTTATTATCATGTTCATGTACTTTAGGTAAGCCTTTGTCAAAATTATAAGCTTGATGATAAATAGGATGAGAGTAGGGTAGTTCTACCAATTCTAATTCGGGAAACACTTTTTTGAGTTCGGTTCTAATAAACATATCCATCCCATAATTATCAGAAACGTGTAAAAAACCTCCACCTACTAAATATGTTCTTAAATTATCGGCTTCTTGATTAGAAAACACCACATTACCATGACCTGTCATGTGAATAAAAGGATAATTAAAAATTTCGGCACTTCCTACTTCAACTATAGCTTGCTCAGGATTGATCGTTGTTTTGAGATTGGTATTGCAAAATTTAATTAAGTTAGGTAAAGAGGTTTCTAAATTAGCATACCAATCGCCACCACCGCTATATTTTAGCAATCCTATTTGGTAGGATTGAGCAACGGAATAATTGGCATAAATAAAAAGGGATAATTGAAGAATGCGTGTGAACTTAAACATTATTGCTTGGCGAGTTTATAGTTTTTCTTTTCTTCAGAAATAGGTAATCCTAAATCAGATACGGTTATTTTATCTTTAAATTCAGCAAACCCATCAGATGTCACAGTAATATCATAAGTGCCTGCTGGCAAAGCCATTACAAACTTCCCATTTTTAGGATTAGGAACAAAACTAAATTCTTCGTTACTCACCACATTTACGGCTAAAATATTAGCGATGTATTCTTTTGGTTGATTTAGAGAATCACCCAAAGCAATATTTCCCAAGTACAATGTTAATTTTTGATCAACATCATTAAATTTTACTCTATAAATATCCAAATCTCCTTGTCCACCTGGACGTAAAGCACTAATATAACCAACTCTATTATCAGGAGTTAAACTAATACTTCTATCGTTATCAGTAGTGTTAACCGGATATCCTAAATTTTCTGCTTTACTCCAAGTATTTTCTTCTTGATTCCAAACACTTTTATATAAATCAAATCCACCCATGGTATTATGTCCTTCGGATGAAAAATAAAGCGTAACACCATCAGTAGATAAATAGGGGAAATCTTCGTTGTAATCAGAATTAATTTCTGGCCCCATTTTCAGAGGCATACTCCAGTTTCCATTAGGCAATTTGCGACAAATAAAAATATCTGTTTGAGCTTCTTTGTTTTGACCTCTGACAAAAAACAATGTATTACCGTCGGCACTTATAGAGGCCGAGTGCTCAATTTCTTTATTTATATGTTCAGGAAAAGGTTGATATTTTACCCAAGCACCATTCTTTTTTACCGAGGAGTATATATCTCCGAACTTATCAATATGATCTATGTAAATAATCATTTCGGAGCCATCAGCCTTTACACCAACAACTTGTTCATCTAATGATGAATTTATTTTAGGACCTGGATTTTCAGCTTTTATCCATTTACCAGCCTCTACTTTTGAGGTGTAAACATCTGAAGCATAATACCCATCAATTTCAACTCTTCCAGCAGTTTGGCCTTTTCTTCGAGTAGTAAAGGCTAAAAAGCTCTCATCTTGAGTAATCCAAGGATAGTAATCTGCAAATTCAGAATTTATTTCTTTTCCTAAATTAGTAAATGATACATTAACTGGATTAAGCATTAATGCTTTAGCATTAGCACATATTTCTAATTCTCTATCGGCTTGTTTTTTCTTTTTTGGTTCAAGCTCTTTGTATTTTTCAAACGCTTTAATAGCATCATCAATTTTATTTGAAAGACGATATGCTTCTCCTAATCTTAAGTAAACATTTGATTCTATTTTTGAATCTTTAATACAAAATTCTAAATATTTAATAGCTTCAGATTTATTAATACTTGTTTTTAAATAGCATTCAGCAATTTTATAGTGAAGAGATATATTACTTTTATCACCTTTTAAAAGTTCTTTATAAATAGGTAATGCCATTAAAAAATTATGGTGACTATAGTGTTCATCAGCGTCCGTAATATCATACTTAGCTTTGCCTGGTTGAGCAACAGCGGCAGCAAAAGAAAAAACGCTAATGACAAGAAAATACTTAAACATAATTGGTTTACAATTTAGAAAATATTTTCAATAATTGCACCTATTTTTTCTGAGAAAGTTTAAACAGCAGTTCTTTTTCTGATTTACTTAAACTTTCATAACCATTTTTTGAGATTTTGTCTAAGAGAGAATCAATCGTTTGTTGGTTGCTTTGGCTTTGTTCATGGGCTTTTGCACTTTTGTTGGAGTGTACTACTTTTAATGTAGATGTTTTTGTTCTCTTAAAGAATGTTAACTCAGATATATCTTTTCCGTTTTTAAGCATGTAGCCAAAAAATAAACCAAAAAAGGCGCCGCCAAAGTGAGATATTTTTCCGCCAGTATTCACGTTAAAATCAATAATAGTAGAAACAGCAAATATTAAAAGGGCATAATATTTATATTTCATTTCGATGATGCCAAATAAACTTACTGGTAAATTAGGAACGTATAAAGCTAAACTTGTTACAATGCCTAAAACGGCCGCTGATGCACCAAACAAGATAGAATATTCAAACGTACTAGGGAAAATGGCGGATAGAATTAGTAAAATAATTCCACCCATTAATCCACTCATGATATAAACGTACAGCAGCTTTTTTTCGGATAAAAAACTTAAAAATGTTTGTGCCGAGAAATAAAGAAGTAACATGTTATAAAAAACATGACCTAAATCCTTATGTGAAAACATGTAAGTAAATAGCGTCCAAAATTTAAATATAAACTCATTTAAATTTAGTGGCAAAGCCATGTTTAGGGTAATAAAATTAGACTGAAAAATACCCGTACTAATATTGATAATAAAGAATATAGAAATGTTAACTACCAATAAAATGGTAAGTTTATTATGTTTTTGTAATTCTTGTTTTATGTTTTGAATAAAGGACATAAAGATTAAAAGAAGAAATTTTTATTGCGTTTCCAAATTAGCATAATGATGATTCCCATTACTAAACCTCCTAAATGAGCAAAGTGAGCTACATTATCATGCGTGAAAAATCCATTATATAATTCAAACAAGGCGTATCCAATAACTAAGTATTTAGCTTTTACAGGAATTACAAAATATAGTTGTAATTCTGTATTAGGAAACATCATAGCGAAAGCCACTAATAAACCAAACACAGAGCCAGAAGCACCTAATAAAATAGTATACTCGTTATGAAATGCACTAATCGCCAATTGCAAAGCGGCAGCGCCTAAACCACATAACAAATAAAAATTCAGAAAGCGTTTTGGTCCCCATAAACTTTCTAAAATCGAACCAAACATATATACTGCCAACATATTTAAAAAAATATGAGAAATATCGGCATGCATAAACATGTAAGTGATAAATTGATGCGGCTTAAAATACTCTGTGCCAATTGGAAACAAATCTAAATATCTATCTAATTCTATTTTATCTGCTAACAAAAATTTAGCAATAAATAATACGATATTGATGATTAAAATATTTTTAACCACCAATGGTAACTGCTGAAATTGTCTTGGTTTAAATTCTTGAAAACTCATGGTTTACAAATTATCTTTTAAAAAAAGCATCTAATTCTAATTTACTCATTTCCATCATCACAGGCTTTCCGTTGGGACTATACATAGGGTTTTCGCAATTAAATAAATGTTCAAGCATTAAAGCTATTTCTTGTTCATCTAATGTTTTACCATATTTAATGCCCGCACTTTTTGCCATACTCTTACACATGTTTTCAAATGGGTCAATCTTCACGTCAAATGTATTTAATTTATAGGTTTCTAAGATACCTTCTACCATTTCTTGAGTGTTAAATTCTCCTAATTCTGCTGGAGTACCTTGAACAACCACCGTGTTTTTACCAAAAGGTTCAATTTCAAAACCTAATAATTTAAAATGAGGCATTAAGCTTTCTAGTAGTACATAATCGTTAGGTGTTAACTCAATAGTAACTGGAAACAATACTTGTTGCGACGATGAAGCCGCATTTTTATCTTTAGTAGCTATATAATGTTCGTATAAAATACGTTCGTGAGCACGTTGTTGATCAATGACCAGTAATCCGTTTTCGTGAGCAGAGATAATATATTTGTTGTACAATTGAAATCCTTTTGCTGAAAAAACATCATGTTCAATTTGCGTTTGCTCAGCTTGTTTTTCTAATTGTAAATGTTCATTTTCTCCTTTATAATCAGTATTAGTATAGTTTTGATATAAGTTTTCCCAGTTTTGTTTATTGTGTTTTTGTAAATCGCTTTCAACTGGTTGTTTGTAGGAGCCACCTCCAAAACTTGATTTTGACGTACTGGTAGAAAATGGATTATAATCAGGATTTACTGTTACTGTTGGTGCCGATACAGATTTTGTATAATCAATATCAAAACTCATTTCGCTATTAAAATCAAGGCTAGGAGCAAGGTTTGCTTTTCCTAAAGCTCGTTTAACGGCGCTATGCAATAAGGCATAAATAATTTTTTCGTCTTGAAATTTAATTTCTGTTTTTGTAGGATGAATATTGATATCAATAAACTCAGGATTTACTTCTAAAAATAAATAGTAAGAAGGATGTGCGTCATTAGCTATTAGTTCTCGATAAGCTTCGGCAATAGAATGGTGTAAATAAGGGCTTTTAATAAAACGGTCGTTTACAAAAAAGTATTGATCTCCACGGCGTTTTTTAGCGTTTTCGGGCTTACCCACGTATCCAGATATTTTAACTACATCTGTATCTTCATTTATTTGTACCAGTTTGCCTTGTAAATTTTTACTGAATAGTCCTGAGATACGTTCAATTAAAGAAGCTGGTGGTAAATTATAAATTTCGTTACCATTACTGTATAATTGAAAATGAATGTTTGCATGAGGTAAACAGACACGCTCAAACTCATCAATAATGTGTTTTAACTCAACGCTATCGTCTTTTAAAAAATTACGACGAGCGGGAATATTAAAAAATAGATTTTTTACACTAAAAGATGAGCCTGTGGGAGCTTGACATTCTTCCTGACGTATAAATTTATTGCCTTCAATCTCTATTAATTGTCCTACAATATCTTCTTCGCGCTTGGTTTTAAGTTCTACTTGAGCCACAGCGGCAATACTGGCTAGGGCTTCACCTCTAAAACCTTTGGTATGTAATTGAAATAAGTCTTCTGCTTTTTTGATTTTGGAAGTGGCGTGGCGTTCAAATGCCATTCTAGCATCTACTGGGTTCATACCCAAGCCATTATCAATTACCTGAACAAGGGTTTTTCCAGCATCTTTTACAATTAATTTAATAAAAGTGGCTTTCGCATCGATAGCATTTTCAAGTAATTCTTTTACAATTGAGGCAGGGCGTTGAACAACCTCGCCTGCAGCTATTTGATTAGCTACACTTTCTGGTAAAAGAGTGATTACATTTTGCATGGCGCAAAGGTAATTTTTTACTTGATTTACACTAAAAAAGAGAGTGGATTTAGAAAATATTTAAAAAATGTTGATAATAAGTTTTTTGTTAAGCGTTTTATTTTATAAATTGCCGGAAAAATAAATAGGTTATGTCGACAAAAACTAAGGCTTCGTCAAAAAATAAAAAAGCAACCGCAAAAAAAGTAGTTAAAAAAACTACTGTTAAAAAAGCTGTTGCTACAAAAAAAGTTGTGAAATCAGCAACTAAGGCTAAACCAGTTAAAAAGTCGACATCACGCGCTAGTGTTACTAAGGTCGCTGCTAAAAAAGTGGTTGCAAAAAAGCCTGTTAAAAAGCTAGTGGCAAAAAAGCCAGTTAAAAAAGTACTTGCAAAAAAGCTTGTAGTTAAAAAAATAGTTAAAAAAGCAGCTCCTAAAAAGGTTGTGAAACCTGCAAAGAAAGTGGTTGTTAAAAAAACGATTAAAAAAGTAGCTGCAAAGAAAGTTGCTCCAAAAAAAGCGGTTAAGCCTGTAAAAGTTGTTGCAGCAAAACCAGTTAAAATAGTTAAACCAGTTGTTGTAAAAGCTCCAGTTGTTAAACCAGAAAAGCCAATTAAAGTTAAAAAGGAAAAACCAGCTCCTGCTAAAAAGCAAATTGTAGCTCCAACTACATTTAGAAATGTTGATTCAGGACCAGTTTCATCTAAGGTTATTAAAGAACCTGCTGGGAAATTTGAAATGGAGTTTGTAATTAGAGCTTCTGAAGATATGGTATTTGAATTTGTAAGTACCGAAAGTGGATTATCTGAGTGGTTTTGTGATGACGTGAACATTAGAGATGGTGTTTTTACTTTTGATTGGGATGGACAAGTTCAACAAGCTAAATTGGTAAAAGAAGTTCCTCCTCAATTAATTAGATACCAATGGCTAGATAAAAATGACGGAAGTTATTTTGAATTTAGAATTCAAAAAGATGAATTAACCAATGATATTTCTTTAATGATTACTGACTTTGCCTCAGATAAAGCAGATGAAGTATCTGCTAGATTATTATGGCATAGCCAAATTGACAAATTGCTTCACGTACTAGGGTCATTCTTTTAATAACTGAAAAGATAGTTTCACCCAAATTAACAGTTTGTATTTGTGAAAAAACGCTAAATTTGAATTATATTATTAACCTAAAATCGTAATTACCATCGCATAGACTTCTACTTAAATTTTTATTGAATCAATAATTTAATTGTAGTCCTATGTCTATGCAACTTCTTTCAGATAACGAGCTTGTTAAGCTTTATATGAATGGTAATGAAGAATATCTTTCTGTTCTTGTTAAACGCCATAAACGTCGAATTTTTTCGTACATCTATTTAATTACTCGTAATAAATCATTAACGGAGGATGTTTTTCAGGAAACCTTTTTTAAGGTTATTCAAACCCTAAAAAAACAACAGTATAACGAAGAAGGTAAGTTTTTACCTTGGATTTTACGGATTGCTAAAAACTTAATTATTGATCATTATAGAAAAGCAAAGAAAATGCCTTCTATTTCAACCGTGATTAATGATGAAGGAGAAGAAACGAGTATTTTTGACATAATTCCTGAAGAAAGTCCCTCATCAAAAGATACGGAAGAAACGAAGCGTTTTAAAGAAACAATTCGTTCGATAGTTAATGATTTACCTCAAGACCAAAAAGAAGTGGTTATTATGAGAACTTACTATGATATGAGTTTTAAAGAAATTGCAGAAATTACTAATGTTTCAATAAATACATCTTTAGGCAGAATGCGTTATGCTTTGATTAATCTTAAGAAAATGTTAGAAGAAAAAAATGTGGAAATATACATTTAAGTTTTTGGTTGAGAGTTGATTTTTGTTAAAGCCTCTGCATTTTAGTAGAGGCTTTTGTTTAATAGTTTGTTGTTCTAATTATACATAAAAGTCATGTTTTGTTGTTGTTTACATTTTCCATTAACTACATGTTTTTTTTAATCCTTAAATATTCCTTACCTTTATTACATTATGTCTAAGATTACAGTTGCCATAGATGGTTATTCTTCGTGCGGAAAAAGCACATTAGCGAAACAATTAGCTCAAAAATTAAACTATAATTATATTGATACTGGTGCTATGTATCGTGCGGTAACTATATATTGTTTGCGTAATGATATCATTAGAGATTCAATTGTTGATAAACCAAAATTAGTAGAATGTTTAAATGAGATTGAAGTTTCTTTTATATATAATACGGTTACTAAAATATCAGAAGTGTTTTTAAATGGTGAACATGTTGAAAAAGAGATTCGTACGATGCAAGTTGCTAATAATGTAAGCGCTATTAGTTCTATCAAAGAAGTGCGAGAGAAAATGGTAGTTTTGCAGCGGGAGATGGGAAAGAACAAAGGAGTGATAATGGATGGAAGAGATATTGGCTCTCATGTTTTTCCAAATGCTGAGTTAAAATTATTTATGACTGCAGATACTGATGTTAGAACTCAACGGCGGTTAGATGAATTGATGAGTAAGGGCGAGCATCATAGCTTTGAAGATGTGAAACGTAATTTAGAAAAACGTGATCATGATGATACTACCAGAAAAGAAAATCCGCTGATACAAGCTGAAGACGCAGTTGTTTTAGATAATACGGATCTTACTAAGGAAGAACAGTTAAATTTTGTTCTTAAGTTAATTAACGATTTATTGTTAACGAAAGACGAGTTTAACAAGCCTTTAGCTAAACACTAATTTTTAAGATTAATATATTCTATAGATACTAAAAGCCCTTAGTTATAAGGTACGTTACATTAGCTATTTGGAATTTAGGACATTAAAGTGATTATCCAGTCTGTGATTTTTCTTAGCTTCGGTACATTCAATTTTTATTTATTTTTAATTTGATTAAACCTTTTGTTTATCTTGTTGTCAAAGAACATATGCAACATTATTCTGACGAAGAAATATTAGCCTTATTTAAAGATGAATCGTCGAGAAACATGGCGTTGCATTATCTTATTCAAAAATACCAGCAAAAATTATATTGGCACATTCGTAAAATTGTGATTAGTCATGATGATACGGATGATGTGTTACAAAATACTTTTATTAAAGTTTGGAAAGGTTTAGCGGGCTTTAAAGAGGAATCTCAGTTATTTACGTGGTTATATCGTATTGCGACCAACGAATCGTTAACGTTTTTGAAACAAAAAGCAAGAGCAAACACGACTTCAATACATCCAATAGAATATCAATTATCTAAATCGTTAGAAAGTGATACTTTTTTTACTGGAGATGAGATTCAGTTAAAACTACAGAAAGCCATTTTAACCTTGCCAGAAAAACAACGTATCGTTTTTAATATGCGCTATTACGAAGAAATGCCTTATGAACAGATGTCGGAAGTTTTAGAAACCTCTGTAGGCGCATTAAAAGCCTCGTATCATATTGCTGCTAAGAAAATAGAAGAATTTTTAGTGACGAATTAAACCTTTTTAGAAAAATACGGTCAAAAACAACAAATGAAAAACAACGATTATAATTTAAATGATGAACCAAACTTTCCGTTAGAAAATAACGACAAGAATTTGTTTGGCTTACCATCGAATTATTTTGAATCGTTTGAAGATAAGTTGAGAGAGAAGATAGACTTGCAAGACGAGTTAGAGCAGTTTCCTATTTTATCTTCTATTGAAAAAAATAATATGTTTGAAGTTCCTGCGAATTATTTTATTTCTAGTGAAAATAGTTTGGAGTATAAAACAGAATTAGATGCTTACTTTAAATTACAATCTATCAAAAAGCCTGTATTTGAAGGATTAGAGGAAGATTATAAACAGCAACTACAATCATCTATTACGCATAAAATTGAAATAGTTGAAGAATTAAAAGATTATAAATTACTTTATTCATTAAATAAAGAAAATTCATTTACAGTTTCTGAAAATTATTTTGAAGGTGTAGCTACTAGAGTTAAAGAGAGAATTTTTAGCGTGAATGAAGATAGAAAATCAATTATAGACATTGTATTAGATGCTGTTTTTGGTAAAGCGATGGCGTTTTCGTTTGGATTATGTTTAATAATTGGGTTATCTGTATTTTTTTATCAAACTCCTGAAAATATTATAGAATCAGGCGATTGTAAAACCTTAGCTTGTTTAGAAAGAAACGAAATTTTAAATAATAATAAAGTGATTACCAATTTTGATGAAGATCAATTGATGGATTTGGTAGATGTGAATACATTGAATCAGCAATTGAATTCAAAAAAAGAATCACGTGAAGAAGTGACTAAAACAGACAATGTAAATTTGGATAGTATTAGTGCAGATGATTTATTAGATGAGTTATAATGAAACCAATTTATAAATACATATACGTTAGTTTGTTTGTGCTAGTAGGTTTTGCAGTAATAGCTCAGCCAGCTGCAAGTAAGCGTGATAAAATTGATGCTTTGCGTGTGTCATTTATTAATCAAAAAGTAAATTTTACAACGCAAGAAGCACAATTATTTTGGCCTTTATATGATGAGTATAATGATAAGATTGAAAATGCTAGAAAATCGTTTAGACAGCAGTATATTAAAAATACAGATTTTACAGCTTTAACGGATAAGGAAGCAGAAGCCTATATTAATGCAGAATTAGCTTTGAAACAAAGAGAGTATGAACTATATAAAGAGTACTTTGAAAAATTTAAAAAAGTATTGCCAATTAAAAAAGTGGCTTTGATAAGAAGGGCTGAAGAAGAGTTTAAAAAAGAATTAATTAAAAACATTAAAGGAAATTCTTCAGAATAATGCGATTAGCAAATGTGTTATATCTTTTGATTGGCTTTGTGTTATTAAATACAAAGCTTTTAGCATTTAAAAACGATAGTTTAAAATTAAAAAAACAAGCTAAACACTATTTTAACACCTTAGTTTATACCGATTTTTATGGCTCTGGAAAGCGTGATTTGAGCGATGTTAATTTTGTAGGTAAAAAATTAAAAACTTATCAGGTTAGGCAATTTGTATTAGGGTTTAATGCACCGCTGTTTACAAAAGACTATTATAACAAGGATAGTACGGTTATTTCTAATTTTCATTTGCTATTAACAGGAGGTTATTCAGCTGTAACCCCTAAGTTTTCTGGAGTAGCTAAAGATCATCAATTAAGTAGAACTTCTTTAGGAGTGAGAGCTATTTATAATTTTGGAAGACGAAGTATTTTGTATGCAGAGTTCGCTCCTTTTGTAACGCAAGATAGAGGATATGCTTATACTAGAAGAACGCGCATAGCTTCGGCTTTAATTTATAATTTCACAGTTAATAAATATTTTAGTTTTAGAGTAGGTTATGCTCGATCATTTACCTTTGGAAATCGTTTAAACTTGCCTTATTTAGGTATTAGAGTTGGTAAAATAGATGGTGTAAATTTAAGCGTACAATTCCCTAGAAGCATAAGCTTTAATGTGCCAATAGGTAAGTATGTGCGAACAAGCTTGTATACTAAGCCTCAAGGAGGCATGTATTCGTTTGCTAATTCGGATTCTATTTATTATTTAAATAACGACAAAAGTTTAAATTTTGGAAGATATGAATTTTTAGGAGGAATGAGAGTAGATATACTACCAAGTCATTTTTTTAGTTTTTATGTAAGTAGTGGATTCACAACACAAAACTATATCAGTTTTTATTCAGAAACATTTAATAAAAAAAATCAGCAAAAATTAAACTCTTTTTATAATGAAAAAATTGATGGTTCTTTGTTTGTGAATTTTGGATTGGTTTTTAAATTTGGTAAAGTAAAATCTACTTATAATAATTATAATATGTATAATGCTTTAGATTTAAATTCTACAGATATTGGAAATAATATAAACACAGGAAACAACCAAGTTCCTGCCAAAGAGAAAAAAATAAAAAATATTAGTCCTAGTGAAGTTCAAGATTTGATTGAGACTCAGGATTTTTATTAGGGATTTTTTCGTGCACTTCGAGAGCCTCAGTGCCCGCATTTATTAATTATCCTTCAAACTTTTTAAGTTCTAGTTTTTCTCCATCAAATTCGGCATAAGTACAATAGTTTATCCATTCGCCTAAGTTTATGTAGCGAGACGTTTCAGAAACTTTTAAATCAAGAGGTAAATGACGGTGGCCGAAAATAAAAAAATCGGTATGTTGCTTTTTTAAATCGTCTTTGCAAAACGTCATTAACCACTCATTATCTTCTCCTAAAAATTCTTTATCAGAATCACCTGTATTTATTCGGCTTCGTTTACTTGATCGACGAGCTATCCAAAAGCCAAGATTTGGATGTAAGGTTTTAAAGCACCAAATTAAAAAAGGATTCGTAAAACATTTTTTTAAAAACTTATATAAGCCATCTCCAGGACCTAAGCCATCTCCATGACCAATAAAAAATGTTTTGTTGTTATATGTTTTCTTAATAGGAGAGTGATTTACAGAAACGCCTAATTCTTGAACAAAATAATCGCGCATCCACAAATCGTGATTTCCAGTAAAAAAATGTACTTTAATTCCACTGTCTGTTAATTCGGCAATTTTACCTAATAAACGTGTTTGTCCTTTTGGAATAGTGTATTTGTATTCCCACCAAAAATCAAAAATATCACCTACTAAATGAATTTCTTCAGCTGTATTTTTTATAGAATCTAGCCAACGAACTATTTTTTTTTCACGAGCTAAGCTCAACTCAAAAGTTGGGACACCTAAGTGAAAATCGGAAGCGAAATATATTTTTTTACCAGCTTGCACTATAAAAAGTTATTTGATATAAAATTACGAGGGTTAATGTTATGCAAATTTAATGTAAATCGGATAGTATCAAAAAAGCCAGCCTTATTATTTGTTTCTAAAGTAGTTTTAATATCCTTGCTATAAGCAAACGGTACATAGATTTCAATAATATTTTTCCATAAGCAAATATCTAATCCAACATTGTATAAAAATTTATCATTGTATAGGCTTTCATTAAATTCACTTGTACCAATATCGGCGTATAATTTTAATGGTAATTTACCCACTTTTGGCGATTTAATATTAAGAGCAACAAGCCATTTTGATGTTTGTCCTAATGGTGTCCAAATTTTAAATGCGCCATCATTCTCAGTAAATTGAGCAAAACCTACACCGTTAATTTCGTTACGTCCAATATAATTATAATCAAACAAGTAATCTTGTGTACCATTAAAACCACCCATTCTAAAACGATAATCTTCTTTTAAGTTGTTATCTTTAAAAACAAAAGCACCAGCGAATAATCTAAAATCTAAGCTGTTTTTGTTTTTAAAAGATACTGAGTAATTCAACGTAGCACTTGCTTTACCAAACATATCATTATGTTGAAAATTTAAAGCGACGTCAAAAGGGTTAATGGTTTGAGTGTTTTTTAATGAATAATAAAAGTTATTTATGATAGTTGCTTTGTTTTTCATTGAAATGTTAGATTTAGAAGAATCAATCAAATCAATATTATATGTTTCATTATCTACAAATAAATAATTACTCGTGTAGCCTATGTGTTGCGTTATTTTGCTTCTAGGGTTTTGTTTTTTGGTTTCAAAATCTAGTGTTGCAGAAATTTTATAATAGTTTAAGTTAAATGAATTAATAGTTGTGCTATTGGCATCATTAAATTGTTTTGCATCAAAATAGTTGTATGCAAATGATTTTACTTTGCCGATAAATGTAATTTGTTGAAATACATTATTGTTTTGCGTGAAGTATCTAGTAATATCGGCATAACCAACTGGTGTTTTACTGCCAAAAGCATACATGGGAGCTAGCGTATATTCAATCTTTTTTTGTAAAAAACTATAGTTATAAAAAGCACATCCCAACATGAATTTATTATAGCTATTATACCCTAAAATTGGCAAAAAATTTAATTGAGTTTTATTTGGATTATCTAATTTTGCGATGAAATTAAATTGGAAGGGATTTGTTCTTTTAAAGATACCATGAGTGCGAATATTGTTGTTTTTACGATTTACCTCTGGCATAAATTCTTCATAATCAATTTTAAATTCATCAATATCAGCAGGTGGGAATTCAAATACTCGTTTTCCTTTAAAACCATTATACCAAACTGTACCCACTAATTTACCATTTTTTAATCCCGATACAGAAACGGGTCCAAGTAATTTATTATTGTTTTTAACTAAAATAACATGACTGTGATCTTCTAATTGTTTATGACTAATCATTTTGTAGTCAAGTTTTTTATTAGTCACAATTAGTTCTTCTACAAACCAATGTAAATCAGCATTTAAATGATATTGTAGAGTTTTAATTAAATCATCAGGCGTTGGGTGTTCAAATTTCCATTCGTTAAAGTAAAACCGCATGGCTTCGTCAAATTTATCTTTCCCTAAGTAGTTCATCAAGTAATCAAATGCTAAAGCTGATTTACTATAAACAATAGCGCCGTAATTAAAATTGGTAAAGTTTTTTGAGTTTGTTGCAATTGGTTGATCAGTATTTTTACGGGCAGCTAATAAGTACGCAAAATTATATTCAGCTTTATGTTTAAATTTATTTAATCCAAAAAATTTAAACGTGCTATCTTTTCCTAATATGCTGGCTAGTGTTTGATTTGGATATTTTTCACGAATGTAACGCATTTCATAAAACGAGTTTAATCCTTCATCCATAAAAGGATAATCACGTTCGTTGCTACCTAAAATGCCATAAAACCAATTATGGCCAACTTCATGCATAATGGTTGTTTCAAGAGTAAATGCATTACCGCTTTCTCCAATAATGGTAATATTAGGATATTCCATTCCGCCACCTGCACTGATAGTTCCATCAACAGCGGTAACGTGATTATAAGGATAATCGCCATTCATTTTTGAATAAAACAACGTAGCATCGTTTATGTATTCAATGGAGTTACTCCAAAGTTCAACCTCGTTATTTGTGAAAAATGCCCATGTATCAATTGTTTTTCCGCTCATTGGTAAAAGTACATTTCCTTTTAAAACATGAAAACGTTTATCTGCAAACCAAGCAAAATCGTGAACTCTAAATTGTTTAAATTGTATGGTTTTATATTCTTTACTTGATTCAGGAAATGAATTGTCATTTGAATATTTTTTTTCAGAAATCATTTTTTTCGTTTCTTCCGCCTTTGAAAGTAACCAAGCTTCTTCTTCAGCTTCATCAATTCTATCACCTGTTGCCGCTAATATATAATTTTTGGGCAATGTAATTTTCACGTCATATGAACCAAATTCACTATAAAATTCACCTTGATTTAAATACGGCATTGGATGCCAGCCTTCTCTATCAAATACTGCTGGTTTTGGATACCATTGAGTAATAGCGTATGCTTGATTAAGATGCCCTAAACGAGAAATTTTTGCTGATGGTAATTTTACGTGAAATGGTGTTGTTATTATAATTGAATCACCCGGCTTTATAGGTGCATTTAAAATGAGTTTACAGATATCAATACGCTCTTTATCAAATTCCCATTTAATGGATTGACCGTTTACTAAAAAATTCAGACTATCAATATAACCAAGCTCATTGGGTTTGGCAAAATACATTTCTGTTTCACCATTTTGAAGTAATTGTTTTGCTAAAGCAGTTTCGTTATTTTTATAGGCGTTTGCCCATAAATGAAAATAAATATAATCAAGTGATGTTGAAGAATTATTAATGTATTGAATTTTTTCAAATGCTGTTAATTCGTGAGTGACATCATTAAGTGTTACATCAATTGTGTAATTTACCTCTTGCTGAAAATAATTTTGTTGAGCATGCACCAAAGAGTAGGTGGATAGAAAACAAAGTATATTTAATAATCTTAACATAGGTTAAAAAATAATTTATGTTTTCTTTTCAAGTCTCTGTTATCTAGCGGAGGATCAATAAATTTTAGCACAAGTTTACTTTAAAACTTCCGATAATTTTTTATCTAAATCTGCTCCCCTTAAATCAGTGGCAATAATTTTACCTTCTTTATCAATTAGCACAGTATATGGTATTGATTGAACGGCATATATTTGACAAGCTTCGCTTTGCCAAAATTTCAAATCGCTTACTTGTGGCCATGTTAATCCTTCTTTAGAAATAGCACTTAACCAAGCTTCTCTGTCTTTATCTAACGATACTCCTAAAATTTCAAAGCCTTTTCCTTTGTATTTATCATATGCACGCTTTACGTTAGGTAATTCTTTACGACATGGGGCGCACCAGCTTGCCCAAAAATCAATTAATACAACTTTTCCTCTTAAAGATGATAAGGCAAAATCTTTATCGTTTGGCATTGGTAAAATAAGTTCAGGAGCTTCGGCGCCAATTTTTATTGCTTGCGTTCGTTGCACCATCATTTCAGCTTGTTGCACCATACCATGATATGATTTAATATCTTTATTGTCAGGATATTTTGCACTTAAGCCTTCATCTAATAGTTTATATATATTTAAATATTCTTCGGGACGTAATTGTTGAATGGCCATTATTGAAGCAAAAGAATTTGGATTTTCTTTTATTTTCTTAGCTAAAATTTCACTGTATTGTGCCACCATTACCTCGTAAGGTTTTTGTAGCTCTTTTGATAATGAATCGGCACGGATAGAATCTAATTTTAAAGTTATCATCGCTGTTCTAAAAACATTTTCTAGAGAATCTGTTCTTACTTTTTGTCCTTGTGCCAATTTATTATACTCTAAAAACAGTTTAGTGTCTGGCGAACCTTCTACATTAAACGTATTACCTAAATCCCTTGCATCTGCAGTAACCGTTATTTTTTGAGCAGAATCTAAAACTAACATCGCAAAATTGGAATTACTAATTCTTAATCTATAAAAACCAACACTTGGAGAAAAATGATTCATTAAAAATTCACCTTTTTCATTAATAACTCCACTATCTACCGAGGTAACTCCTTGTTGCGATAATTTTTCTAAATAAATGGCTTCTCCTTTTGAGTTAGATAAGTTTCCTTTGATTTCAAATCCTGATGAGTTTCCTTGATCAGACGGAGAGCAAGAGTATAAAGCTATTGCAGTAACTGCTAAAAGAGATAATTTTTTCATTAATATGTTTGTTTTTTATAAGACGTCAAATATCTTATTTATTTTGGGATATTCAATATGATATAAATATTGTGTTATCAAAGTTTAACATGAGGTTATGTTTTTTTGCTCAAAGTAAAAGAGAGAAAAGAGTTAGTAACGAAAATTCTTGATTTAAGAAATAAAAAAACAAAATTCACCACTCTTAAAACATCAGTTTCTCTGTGTTGAAAAAGAGTTAGTTTAATCGTGCCGGAAGAACCATTATAAATTCGGGAATCAAAACGTTAAATTCTGATTGATCTACTAATTTTTTCATCGTGTAATAGCCACTCATTTTGCCTATTTCGGAAGCAAAATCACAACCACTATTGTACGAAAACGAATCTCCAGGTTCTAATGTTGGAGTTTCTCCAACCACACCATCTCCTTCCACTTCGCGTTTTTCTCCAAAGCCGTCTGTAATGTCCCAGTGTCGTTTTAATAATTTAACGGTATAATCGCTCTTATTGGTGATGGTAATTTCATAAACAAAAAAGTAGTGACCATTTTTTGGATCAGATTGTGGAGCGTAATAGCGAGTTTGAACAGAAATCTCTATGCCATGCGTGATTATTGAAGTCATACCCATTTTTTGCTAGAATTTACCGAAATATAGAACTTATTATGATACAAACAAAGGTTAATTGTTAAAATAAGTATCTGATATACAGGTGCTTAAAAATATTTTTATTTTATATTATTCATAAAAAGCAAGGTTTAATATTGTATATTTGTAGCCCAATTTTTAATCAAGGAATTAATTGGGCTTAATTTAAAAAACTAACCTCTTCGGTAGCCTTGATATATCGAATACAATTATTAAATAAATGGCAGACAAAAATGCAACAGTTGGGAATCCGGATTTTGACTGGAATTCAATTGGGAAGAAAAACGACAATTACTCATCAGACGAACGTACAAAGTTAGATGAAATGTATGGTAAATCATTAAGCACTATTGCTGATGCGCAAACTATGCAAGGTACTGTAGTATCAAAAAATTCACGTGAAGTTGTTGTAAACATTGGTTACAAATCTGATGGTGTAGTATCTTTATCAGAATTTCGTTACAATCCTGATTTAAAAATCGGAGATTCTATTGAAGTTTTTATTGAAAAAGCAGAAGATACAAATGGTCAATTAATTTTATCTCACAAAAAAGCACGCGCTGGTAAATCTTGGGATAGAGTTAATGAGGCTCTTAATACTGACGAAATCATTAAAGGTTTTGTTAAATGCCGTACTAAAGGTGGATTAATCGTTGATGTATTTGGTATTGAAGCTTTCTTACCAGGTTCTCAAATTGACGTGAAACCTATTCGTGATTACGATGTTTATGTTGGAAAAACTATGGAATTTAAAGTTGTGAAAATCAACAACGAATTCAAAAACGTAGTAGTTTCTCATAAAGCATTAATCGAGGCTGAAATCGAAACTCAAAAACGTGATATCATTTCTAAATTAGAAAAAGGACAAGTATTAGAAGGTGTTGTTAAAAATATTACTTCTTATGGTGTGTTCATCGATTTAGGTGGTGTTGATGGTTTAATCCATATTACTGATTTATCTTGGGGACGAATTAATCACCCAGAAGAAATCGTGAAATTAGACGAGAAAATTAACGTTGTAATTTTAGATTTTGATGATGATAAAAAACGTATTGCTTTAGGTTTAAAACAATTATCTGCTCATCCTTGGGAAGCTTTAAATGCTGATGTTAAAATTGGTGATAAAGTAAAAGGTAAAGTTGTTGTTTTAGCTGACTACGGTGCATTTGTTGAAATTGCTCCAGGCGTAGAAGGTTTAATCCACGTTTCTGAAATGTCTTGGTCTCAACACTTACGTTCAGCTCAAGAGTTCTTAAAAGTGGGTGACGAAGTTGAAGCAGTTGTTTTAACTTTAGACCGCGAAGAGCGTAAAATGAGTTTAGGTGTTAAACAATTAACTCCTGATCCTTGGAATATGATTATTGATAAATATGCTAAAGGAAGCAAACACACTGGTACAGTGCGTAACTTTACAAACTTTGGTGTGTTTGTTGAATTAGAAGAAGGTGTTGATGGTTTAGTTCATATCTCTGATTTATCTTGGAGCAAAAAAATTAAACATCCATCTGAATTCTGTAAAGTTGGCGATAAGTTAGATGTAACTGTATTAGAAATTGATGGCGAAAACCGTCGTTTATCTTTAGGACACAAACAATTAGAAGAAAATCCATGGGATGTATTCGAAACAATCTTTACAGTTGATTCAGTTCACCAAGGAACTGTAATGAATGTAAATGATAAAGGTGCTACTATTGGTTTAACTTATGGTGTTGAAGGTTTCTGTCCTTCTCGTCACTTAAATAAAGTTGATGGTACTTCTTTAAAAGCTGAAGAAGTTGCAGATTTCAAAGTAATCGAATTCAGTAAAGAAGCTAAGCGTATTGTTGTTTCTCACGCTCGTTTACACGAAGAAGTGAAGGACGAAGTTCGTAAGGTAGAAAAAGCAACTAAGGCTGCTGAATCTGACGAAACTAAAAAAGCAGTTAAGAAAATGAAAGATAACCAAGAGAAAACTACTTTAGGTGATATTTCTGCATTATCTGACTTAAAAGATAAAATGGACGGAAAGAAATAGTCCATACGGTGGTGGCTTCGAGAGCCTCAGCCACCGTTAAAGAAAATCATATGGTACGCGCTACCTAATGAGAATAACTAAAAACACGCCATGGTTTTTAGTTTTTGAGAGCCAAAGCCCTGAGAGAAATCTTGGGGCTTTTGGTTTTATAGAAGTTTTCTATAATATATTGAATTAGACATAAGGTTGTATTAGCAACGTTTTATATTATCAATTAGTAAATGAAAGACGTCACAAAAAATGAAGGGTAAAAGATCGTTAATTTCAGCTTTTAAATTAGCTCACGAATTAATTTCCTCTTTTTAGTGTAAAACTAATGGTTGTTCCATCGTTTGGTAAGCTGATTACATCAATCGTTTCGCCATGACCTTCAATTATATGTTTTACAATAGCTAAACCTAAACCAGTTCCTCCTTGCTCACGGCTTCGTCCTTTATCAACTCTATAAAAACGTTCAAATAAACGAGGTAAATGTTTTGGGTCAATACCAATGCCGTTATCTTTAACTTCTACTATAACTTGATCATCAAATAAATTTAAAGAAATAACTGTTTTCCCATTTTCTTTTCCATACTTAATACTGTTTGTGATAAGATTAACAAGTACTTGGCGGATTCTGAATTTATCTGCTTTTACTAAGGTTGCTTTATCAAATTTTTTAGGTAGTAGCAATTTAATCTCTTTTTTACTTGCTTGAAATTCTAATGCTTCAATAATAT
This sequence comes from Bacteroidia bacterium, assembly GCA_044238845.1. Classification (GTDB taxonomy): domain Bacteria; phylum Bacteroidota; class Bacteroidia; order B-17B0; family Aurantibacillaceae; genus UBA4416. The sequence goes on along the minus strand of JBIICN010000038.1, from coordinate 6,137 downwards.
CTTTTATTTGTTGTGCTATATCATAAATTTCAAGTTCTAATTCTAAAGTACCGACTTCTAATTGAGAAATCGTTTCAAGATCATCAATGATTTGTATCATTCTGTCAACACTTTTATCGGCTCTTTTCAAGTATTCAATATTAATGCTAGGATCGTTGATGCCACCATCTATTAAAGTGGATACATAACCTTGAATATTAAAGATGGGTGTTTTTAATTCGTGCGATACATTTCCTAAAAATTCCTTTCTATAACTATCCAAATTTCTATTTTGTTCGGCTTCTTTATGTCTTTCTTGAGCTAATTTTTTTATTTCTTCTTCCAATCTGTCAATAGATTCTATTTCATCTAATTGAAATTCGGTATTAGGAATTTCTTTTGGTTGCTGGGCTTTTACTAAAAGGTATAGCTTGTCTATTTTTTCGAAAATAACGTTATTAAATAAATAGTAAATAACAAAAAAACTAATAATAAAAGAAATGAAAAACGATAATAAGCAAACTGCTAAATCAAACTGACTATTTATTTTATATGAAATAAAAGATACAAGTGTAGTTTGAATAACAGCAGAAACAGCACTGAGAATAAGGGTTAAAATTGGTGTTTTAAGTGTTGTCATTTCATTTAAATACTAAGTAACGAAAATGCAAATAAAAACTCAATAAAAAAAATTACAATGTTAAGGATTAGTAAGCCGATTACGCTGATTTAATAGGTAGTTAGCTATAGCATTAGGAATTCATGATGTATTAAAAAGAAACTAAAGTTCTTGGCTATATATAACTAGATTTATATTGATTAAGCAAAAAATCTATGAGACTATGTGTTTAAAAACAATTAATTACTATCAAGTTTAATTAATTCTCTGTAAAAAAACTTTTCTTGAGTGCTTTCATATGGACGATAAATGTAGTAAGCGAAGCCGTCATGTATTTTTAGTTTATCAGCACTGTGAAATTGTAAACTGTATTTTCCTATTTCTTTCCCGGTTTTTGAGCTAATTTGTTTAATGTATTTGTGTCCGTTTTTTTCATATAAAGCATAAATTAAGTTTTCGATATCATCCTTTAGCATTTTATTTTTCCATTCTTTCCAGTTTTTAGGATGATTATAGTTAATAGGAATCGAATCAATTTTATTCCCATTTGTATTAATATGATATAATTTATCTTTATAATGGTCAAATACACAAATAGTGTCTTTAATAATGTATAAGGGAGCAAATAATGGCTCGTAGAACATGCTTTTGGTAAAGCCACTCATTAGTGATGCAATAACATGTTTATCTATTTTTAAATCCATAGCAATTCTTCTGGCTTCTAGTTTATCTTTTGGTTTTAGTGAGTAATATTCAAAATTATAAGCATGCATTAATTCGGTATTTTCTACTGTATGTAATTGTTTTTTTGTGCTATCAGCTTCATTATAGCTGAAGTAATTAAATAATGGATATTCTTTCCAGTAGTCAGAAAAAATAATTTTACCATTAATTGTATCTATAATAGGTTTAATAAAGGCATTTACATCCTGAATAGATAAAGGAATTAAAACAAATCTATTATGGTAAACATTGATGCGATAAATATAGTTTTTACAAACTAAGTTAGTATAACCCATATAATCATGATAAAACTCTTTGGCTTCTCCACCTTCTTTTGGAACAAAATAAGTAGTTAATATTTTTCCTTGTGCGTTAGTTAGTTTTAGTTCAGCTTTTTCTAATGATTTTTCGGCTGTAAGTAAAATAAATTTATCCTCATAAAAATCAAAATCATAAACACTGTAACTTGCCGACCCGAATAATGTATCAGGTTTATGAGAACTATAAATTGATACAGTGTCTATTAACTTGTATGATGGTGTTAACGTTACTAAAAGGCATATTGAATCTTGCCCTTCTTCAAGATCAAATTCTTTAACGTGGTTTTTATAACCTAATAATTTAAATAGTATTGTTATATGTTTTTTTTGAGGGATTGTAAAACTAAAGTGACCGTTTTTATTTGTTACACATCCATAGTTTGAGTTAAGTGGTTGAATAGAAACATCTGATAATGATTTATTAAAATTACTTTCAGATACCTTACCATAAATAGTGATAGATTGTTGAGCTTTTAATAATGAGAAAAAACTCAAATGAGCAATGAGTAAATATGTTTTAAATGCTTTCATCTATATTATAGACGTCAGTATTTTGTTATTCCATAAAATTATTATTTATTTCAATTCTAAATATTATACTAGTTAAAAAATTGTGAATAGGAATTAAGTATTGTGGCAAAATTTAATTGTATTATTGTGTAACGTTAATACAATAAACATGTTATCAAATAAAATAAAAAATGCTCTTAATGAGCAAATTCAAAAAGAAGCATTTGCATCTAATGCTTATTTAACTTTAGCCACTTGGTGCGAAGAAAAAAACTTAGATGGAATTGCTGAGTATTTTTATGCTGCAAGTAATGATGAACGCGACCATATGCTAGAAATGTATAAATACATTAACACATATGGTGGGGCGGCACATATTAAACCTTTAAAAGATACAGCTGTTAAATTAAAAACATTGTTGGATGTTTTTAATTATGTTTTTGATTTAGAACATGAAGTAACAATTGCCATTAATAAATTAGCTAAGCTCGCTTACGAGGAAAATGATTTTGCGACGTTTAAGTTTTTAGAAGCTTTTGTTTTAGAACAGCAGCAGTCCGAAAAAGGAGTTAACGAATTAATAGATATGATTAAACGTGTAGGACACGACGAGAAAAATTTATACTATTTAAATAAAACGTTTAAGAAAAACGAAGAGCGTAAAGCTTTAGGTCTTACGCCAACAGGCGCAGAAAAAGAATAAGCTTTCATTGCAAAAATATGTATGTAATAAAAAAACCAAACTAATGTGTTTGGTTTTTTTATTACAAGTAAAAAGTATTAATAGTCTTTAAGTTCACAAACAGTTCCTACATCAATATAATCAGGAAATAAAAGTCGTGTATTAGCTTGCATTTGAGAAGCAGTGTTTTTACATACTTTGGTAGCACGTTTTTTAGATGAGTTTTTCTTTACAGATTCAATTGTTTCTGTCTTATTTGGTAAATATCCTTCTTGAGATAAAGTAGTTGTACATTTGCAAGCGTACTCCTTATTGCATGAAACAAGAGTAATAGTAAGTAATGTAATGGTGTTAAAAAGTGTTTTTTTCATAGTAAAAAGTTATTTAAGCGCACAAGATGTTGTTACTGTTTCGGCTCCATTTTTATAATCAAGTGTGTTTTTATGTAATTGCTTTTCGGTATGAGCGCATATTTCTTCTCCTCTTTTTTTACTAGTTTTTGTGTCTATTTTTTGAATAGAAGAAACAGTAAATGGATTATAACCTGGCGATTCGATGGTTGTGGCACATTGACAAGAATATTGTTTTTTACAAGAAAAAGTGAATACCGAAATAAATAGTGCAATAAATAGTACTTGTTGTTTCATAGGTTTTATTTGACGGTAAAATTATACTTTTTTTTTAATTGAGCTATTTACGTTTATGCTTCCAGCGTCGATGGCTCCATAACCAAATTTCTGGTTGAGCAATAATATCTTTTTCTAGCTTTTTTGTATGTAGTTCAGATATTTCACCTTCTACCGTGTTTTTAGGTTCTTTAACTAGATACTCTGTATTTACTTCGTAGTAACCGCGTTTAATTCTATTAACAGTGACGTACACAACAGGATAATTTAATTTTTGAGCAATTTTTTCAGTTCCCCAAAACACAGGGGTATCTTGGTTTAAAAATGTTGTCCAATAAGCTCCTTCAGGGGATGGCGTTTGATCCGCAATAAATGCAGTGGCATTAATTTCATGGCGGTTTCTAATCATTTCACGCATGGTATCTTTCATGGCGTATAATTTTGTTCCAAAACGAGAACGCATATCATACATTAGTTTATCAAAATGCTTATTTGATAAAGGGTGGTAGATAACGTATAATTGTTGAGGGTTTATTAAACTAAACGAATTGCCTGCCCATTCCCAATTACCATAATGTCCCATGACTAGAATACATGACTTATTTTCATCATGTAATTCTTTAAAAATACGTTTTGTGTTTTCATTAAACGAACATCGTTTTACAGCCTCTTCTTTAGATATAGTTAGAGTTTTTAAGGTTTCTAGAAACAAATCACATAAGTAATGGTAAAATTTTTTTTCAATATCTTTCAATTGCTGATGTGTTTTATCAGGAAATGAATTTTTTAGATTTTCATAAACTACTTTTTTTCGATATCCAATAACTTTATACAACAAAAAGTAAACTCCATCTGATACTAAATAAAATACTGGGAATGGAAGAATGGAAATGAGGTAAAGTAGTGGTAATGCTATGTAAAATGCAATAGAGCTCATGCCCTAAAATTACATATTATTAAGAATCTATGGCATTTTTTTCACAAATATTCGAGTTTTGAATCCTTTTTTATATATTTATAAACGAGAATTTATATTTTATAGAAACAGAAATGAAGAAATTTTTTACATCCCTATGCTTTTTTGCTTTATTATCTAATGTTCAGGCACTTGATGCAGGTGATCAAGTAAAAATGGTGTTAGCAAAACAGAAATTGTATGCAGGACAGTATATTGGTGCTTTAACTATTTATAAAGATGTTTTACAAACAAATCCAGACGATGCTGGGGTATTGTACTATGTTGGATATTGTCAATTTCAATTAAAAAAGATTGATTTAGCAACTGAGAGTTTAAAAAAGGCATTGGCTACCAATAAAGGAGTAGTTGCCGAAACACATTTAGTTTTAGGGAAAATATATTTAACTCAAGAAAAAATTGATGATGCTTTACTTGAATTTAATACCTACAAAACCGCTGTTAATTCAAAAACTGCTGAAACTGAAGATGTTGATGTTTTTATTGCTCATTGCAATAACGCTAAAAAATACATGGCATCTCCAATTGATGTGAAAATTGAAAATTTGGGAGCTGCTATTAATTCAAAATATGATGAGCAAACGCCTTGTATTAGTGCTGATGGAAAAAAATTAGTTTTTAATACTCGTCGTCCTGAAATGACAGATTCTCCAATAGATATTGAAGGTGATGGAAAATATTTTCAAGATATTTTTATTTCTAATTGGGATACTATTAATAAAAAATGGAACACAGCTGAAGACGTACCCGGCAATGTAAATACACCAGCTCATGATGCTTGTACAAGTATTTCTCCCGATGGAAAACAAATATTTATTTATAAAAATGATATAACTGATAACGAATCGAGAGGAGGAGACGTGTTTGTATCCAAAGTTGTTAATAATAAATGGAAAACGCCTGAGGCTTTAGGAAAACCTATAAATACATCCTATTGGGAAGGTGGCGCTTGTATTTCGCCGGATGGTAAAACTTTATATTTTATAAGTGAACGTAAAGGTGGTTATGGTCGAGCAGATATTTGGATGGTAAAAAGAATTAGTAAAACGGAATGGGGCAAAGCAGTGAATTTAGGCCCAGAAATTAATTCAGAATTTGATGAGGTGGGGGCTTTTTTAGCACCAGATGGTAAAACATTATTTTTCTCTTCAAACGGAAAAGCATCCATGGGGTCTTATGATGTATTTAAAACAACCTTAGATGGTGATAAATGGACTAAACCTGTTAACGTAGGATATCCAATAAATACAGTTCATAAAGATGGGCCGTTAGTAATTAGTGCAGATGCTCAAACGGCATATTTTGCTAGTGAGCGTTTAGGCGGCTTAGGCGAAAGCGATATTTATTCGGCTGATTTGTCAAACTATAGTTTGTTAGAAAAAGATGGTAAAAAGAAAGTAAACTCAGGCTTAAGTATCTTAAAAGGAACGGTTAGAGATGGTTTTCAAGGTACAGGAATTGCATCTGTTGATGTTCAAATTTTAGATGCCGCTAATACAGTTATTGCCACTACAATAACAAACGAAAATGGAGAGTATTTTATTACCTTAAAAGGAGACGTAACTTATACAATAAAAATTGTTGCAAAAGGCTATAAAACAGCTGAGGAAAAAGTAGAATTAAAAATTGGAAAAACGGATACTTTCTCTTTAGAAAAACAAATAATGTTGACTAAAGACAAATAATTTCAGTAAAAATAATT
>JBIICN010000080.1:0-10195 GCA_044238845.1 Bacteroidia bacterium | reverse complement strand
AAATAATATAATTTTAAATTCCCCATAAAATGAAAAAAATATTCGCAGCAGTAGCATTATTCTTAGGATTAGGATTTACAGCAACTGCACAAGAAGGTGGTTCAGTGGTTCCTAGTATTGATCCAAATGCGCCAGAAATGAAATTTGAAACTGAAGTAGTTGATTTTGGAACAGTTAAATTTGATGCTAACGGTGTTCGTGAATTTAAAATTAAAAACGTGGGTAAATCACCTTTAACAATTTCTAATGTTCAAGGGCAATGCGGCTGTACAGCAACTACTATTGATGGAAAACCAGGTTGGCCTCAAGAACCAATTTTACCAGGAAAATCGGCTAGTATTAAAGTTAAATACGACACCAAACGTCCTGGCCCATTTGAAAAAAATGTAACCATTACTTCAAATGCAAAAGAGCCTAGCAAAGTTGTTAAAATTAAAGGGGTAGTAGAATCTGCTCCTGTAACACCAACGCCAGCAACACCAGATGCGAAGTAAGTTAAATAAATTTCAAATAAACCCTTCTAAATTTAGAGGGGTTTTTTGTTTGAGCTTATTTCTATTAAGCCTTACATTATATGCTCAACCTCAGTTAAAATTTAAAGACCTTAAAAAAAACTTTGGCTTTGTGAAAAAAGGCGAAGTAGTAGCTATTGAATTTGAAGTTACAAATGCAGGAAATCAACCAGCTATAATAACTGAAGCAAAAGCAGAATGTTCATGCACAACTGTAGAGTTTCCTAAACAACCTATTGCACCAAATCAAAGCACTAAAATTATTGTGAAATTTGATACCAAATCTGTTTACGATAGACAAGATAGAATTGTTGAAATTATTTCAAATGCAAAAAATTCTAATCAAAAAATACGATTTAAAGGAGTGGTGTTAAAATAGATTTTCTATATTTAATAATTCATAAAAGTATTATTTTATTAAAGCTATTGTTTTCATATTTGTTATTACTTGTTTAAATACCTCTGTTTTTTCAAAAACCATAACTCCATATAAAGAAAATAACAAATGGGGGTATAAAGTTGGTGAAAAAGTAATTATTGTGGCTCAATATGATACCGTATTTAAATTTGATAAAACCAATCAAATTGCATTAGTCTCTAATAAAAGTGAGTTTAATAAATCAGTAAATCCTTTAACAGGCGAAGAGGAATACGAGTTTGATTATTATTACATAAATCCTAAAAATGATAAAATAAAATTGTTAGCAGAGCACTTTCCTGATAGTATGTTTACTTTTCCAAATCAACAAGAACTGCAAAATAATTATCTAGATTCTACCCAGTATTTTAGAATTTTATTCCAAAATAAGCTCTATTTAATGTCAAAGAAGGGGATTCAGTTATCTTCTGGTTTTGATAATATTTCATCCACAAAAGCCAGTGGCTTTTTTGAAACAGAAAATAATTCAGAATTTGAAAAGAAAATAATTAGACAGAAAGGCTTGATTGATTCTACAGGATTTACAGTTGTTAAATGTAAATACAATGAAGTAAGTATAAATCAGGAAGATAGTTCTATATATTGCTGTAGTGCAGTATTTAATAATAAATTTAATGATGATGTTTTTAATTATAAAGGCAAACAAATTTATACTAATAGAAATCACATTGTGTTTTCTTCAAAAACATTGCATGTCCTAAAATTATACGAGCCTAATGAGCATTTTATAATTGAAAATTCCATAACTAATGATAGTTATGAGATTGAAGGAAATTCATTTTATTATATAGAGCATAGTAAAGCATTAGTAATTAATAAAGAAAATTGGTGGGTATTAGATTTAAAAACTAAAAAGAAACAAAAGGTTGATAAAGAGATTTATTTTAGAAATTTGTATAACATGTTAGAATATTAATGAAATCATTAACGCTTGATATTTCTCAAATTGAACTTCACAAGGAGGCAGCTAAACAATTAATAGAGTTTGCCAAAAATGAAAAAGTGTTTTTATTTGATGCTCCTATGGGAGCTGGCAAAACTACTTTCATTAAATCATTATGTGATTTTTTAAAGGTAACTGATACTATGAGTAGTCCTACTTATTCTATTGTAAATGAGTATTGTACGGCTTCAAATTACAAAGTGTTTCATTTTGATTTATACCGAATTAAATCCGGAGAAGAATTGTTCGAATTAGGTTTTGAAGAATACCTCTCATCCAATAGTTATGTATTTATTGAATGGCCTGAATTTGCGCTGTCTTATTTAGATTCTTACTTGAGAATAATCATAAATATCGAAAACAATAATCGCTATCTTTGCGCCGAAATTATTAAAAACTCATAATGAAGTCTTGTTTTATTATCATATTATCTTTTTTTTCTCTTCTAGCATTTTCGCAGTCAGAAGCTGTAACTACTAATACAGTTTCTCCTGCACCTAAACTTTCGTTTGGGCAAAAATTAAAAAAAGGAGATTTTTATTTTTTATGGGGTTATACTAGAGCATGGTATAGTAAAAGTGATATTCATTTTAAGGATCATTCAAATACATATTACCCTGCAACTGGTAAATATCATGATTACGATTTTACTATTTATGATGCAGAAGCAGGCGACAGACCCGATTTTAATGGAATAAAAGATATTGTGAATATTACCATCCCACAATTTGTAGCTAGAGTAGGGTATTACTTTAATAATAAAAAGGATTTTGGTGTAGAAATTAATTACGACCATACGAAGTATGTTGTTCATGATTACCAAAAAGTAAGAATTAAAGGAACTATTAATGGAACTAATATCAATCAAGACACTATTCTTGATCCAAAATCCTTATTGCATTTTGAGCATACAGATGGAGCAAACTTTTGGATGTTTAATTTTATTAAACGTTGGAATTTATATAAACCTTCAAAATTATTTAATGTAGGTTACATAGTAAAGCCAGGAGCTGGATTTGTTTATCCAAGAACAGATGTGACTATGTTTGGAACTAGATTAAACAATAAATGGCACATGGCAGGTTGGATTGTAGGTTTAGAAACTGGATTTAGAGTTGAATTCTTAAAATATGGAGTATTTGAGTTTGTAGCAAAAGGGTCTTATGCCGATTACACAAATGTATTAGTTTTAGGAAAAGGAAATGGTAAAGCTAATCACCATTTTTATACAGGACAGTTAACCATGACAATTGGAGCTTCTTTCTAAAATCCAATTTTAGTTTTATGCTCTTCAAAACTTTTTTTCATTCCTAACATTTTAATTGCAGTTACTGCAGCTTCGTCTCCTTTGTTGCCGTGCTTGCCTCCAGTTCTATCGTCTGCCTGTTCTTGAGTATTTACCGTTAATACGCCAAATATAAATGGCATATTGTATTTTAAATTTAGATTCGTAATTCCTTTGGCAACAGCATCGCAAATAAAGTCAAAGTGTTTTGTATCTCCTTGTATAACACAACCAATACAAATAACAGCATCTACCTGACCTAACTCTGCCATATATTGCCCCCCTAATGTTAATTCAAAAGCTCCTGGAACAGTTTTAGTGATAATATTTTCAGCTTTTGCACCATATTTAATCAATGTATCATAAGCCCCTTGCATTAAACCATGAGTCGTTTTATGATTCCATTCAGCCCAAACAATTCCAAATTTCATTTCGGATGCATTTGGTACGTCTGTTCCTTCAAAGTTAGATAGGTTTTTTAATTCGCTTGCCATAGTTATATTTTTAAATAAAAAAAGGTGACATCACATCACCTTTTTTATCTGTTAATCAAATTATTATTAAATGTTTCCTAAAGCTTTAACTCTAGCAATGTACTTATCAATTTCACGAGCTTCGGTGCTTTTTGGATACTCATTTTTAACACGTTCATATGCCGCTAACGCTTCTAGGTAATTAGATTTTAATTCATAAGCAAAACCAGCTTTTTTCAAATAAATTGGTGTAGTAAATGAGTTTGTAGATTGTTCAGCAGCTTTTAAGTAAAATTTCACAGCTTCATCCACTTTATTTAACTCCATATTTGCATCACCAATTGCACCAATTGCAACAGGAGCAATCATTTCATCTTTGCCGTCATATTTTTCTAAATACTCAATAGCTTCTTCAAATTTACCACTGCGTAGTAAACAAATACCTGCGTAGTAGTTTGATAAATTACCTACTTTGGTAGCTGAATAGGTATCTGCTAAGTCTTTAAAACCTAACATTGTTTTAGGACCTTCGGATGTTTGTACATTTAAACCGCCATTTAATGCTACTAAAAAACTATCTTTTTCAAAATAAGTTTGAGCAAAAAAAGATTCATTTGCTGCTTCTTTTTCTTGATCTGGTAACCAATAAAATTTATAAAAACTGAAAATAGCCACAATAGCTAAAATAGCACCTCCACCATAAGTAATAGCTTTTTTGTTTTTTTCGTAAAACAACTCTAATCCTCCAAAATCCATCTCTTTGTTAGACGATTTTTTTGCTGATTTTACAACAGACTCGGTATTGTTTTCTACTTGCTCAATTTGTTCTATTTCTTCAGACATATTAAATTAAAATTTTGAGTGGCGAAGATAAATAAAATTATCTACTATTAAAAAGAAAAAAGCAGGGTTTTTAACTGTAAAAAGTTAATTAATCTTCAGTTACAGCTATATCTTTCACTAAACTTTCTTTATTTCTTAACGAAACGCTTAAACCTCCTTTAACTTCGTATGGTGATGGAATATCTAAATCTCTTCCAACAGCATATATATAATAGCTTCCTTTGTAAAATGTGATACTGTAATTCCCATTTGCATCTGCTTGAACATAAGTGTCATACAACTTATAGTCATCACCGGGAAACTCGGTAGAGTTAAATTTAATATACACATAAGCATCAGAAATTGGTTTATCGTGATGTTTAACTGTACCTTTTAAGGTTGCTTTACCACCAGTTTGATTTTTTTTGCAGGACGACAAAGATAATGTTAACGTGAAGATTACGAAAAGTTGAATCAGAGTTTTCATGATGTTAATATATTAGATTATTTAATTTCTGAGTAACGCGAATCGGTTAAAAATTTAGTATCGGTTAATGTTTCTAAAAATGCTTTAATATCACTTTTATCTTGTGTAGATAAAGCGATTCCACTTGATAAAATAGGATCTAAGGTTGGACTTGAAGTTATGCCAGAAACATAATGATTTATACATTGATCTAGTGAACCAAAGCGACCATCGTGCATATATGGCCCAGATTTTTCGATATTACGGAGTGATGGAGTTTTGAATTTATATCTATCACTTGGATTTCCAGTAATATGAGCTCTTCCGCTATCATTAATGGCAATATTTACACTTAATCCATTATTTCTATAATTAAAATCGCTAAACAAAGGTTCTTTATGGCACGATGCACATTTTTGAACAAATATATTATAGCCCGATTGTTCTTGTGCAGTAAAAATATCCTTACCAGCTTTTACCATATCATATTTGCTGTTATATGAATACATGGTTCCCATAAATTGAGCTAAAGCTTTAAAAATACGTTGAGAATTTACCATATCATCTCCATAAGCTTTGGTAAATAATTGCTTGTATTTACCACTTGAAGATAATTTTGAAATCACATTGGTCATCGTTTCATCCATTTCTACAGGATTTGTAATAGGAGCAAGCGGCATTACCTCAATGTGGTTTACGCCGCCATCATGCATAAATTCGGGTAACCAATTTATATTTTGAATTGCGGGCGAATTTCGAGTGCCTAGCAAGCCATAAATACCATGGCTAACATCATGACCCGAATGCGAAAATGCAGCAAATTGTTGGTGACAAGAACCGCATGAAATGGTATTATCGGCTGATAATATTGGATCGTAAAATAAATAACGCCCCAATGTAAATCCATCAGAAGTAAGAGTGTTATTGCTAAAGTTATAAATTGGAGTTGGCCAGCCTGAAGGAATTATTTCTTTTATTTCATCTTTATTTATTATCGGAACTATTTCAGGATCAACAGAACATGAAGTCGAAAAAATAAATGAGGAAAATATCAATAGTAATTTTTTCATTTTTACAATGACCAAATTTACTGATAATTGCTTTATTACACAAGGATTAAAATAATGGAATCATTTAAAAAATAATCATTATTTACTCAACAAACCAGCCTATTAAACGACGACGAAGTTTACTACTGTATGCTTGGGTTTGATAATCTGTATAGTTATTGGTAGCATTAATGCATTTTGAGAATTGCTTCACGCGGTATTTCACTTCTTCACTTAACAAATCAAATAATTCAAAGGCTTCATCAAAATCGGCAGCATTATCTTTAATTCGCCCAAAATGATCATCTAAAGATTGGTCTAACACAATTTGTGGTTTTAAACCTTTACGTAAACATTGTAAATAGCGTTCGCGAACAATAAATGCTTCTGCTGACGAATTTAAGAAGCGAGCTTTTATATCATCAGGTAGTTCGTAGTCGTTTTCTAATTCATAATCCCATTCATCTTTGTAGCGTTGTTCTAAATATAAATGTGGCGCTACAAATACATGTTTCCAATCAATAGGAAATTGCCATAAATTAAAACGGCGAGAGTTATTTCCTAAATCTACAATACTAAATTTCTTTTTGTGAGGCAGTACACGTGAACCTCTACCAATCATTTGATGATATAAAGTCAATGATTTGGTAGCACGATTTAAAATAATGGTTTCAACTTCTGGTTCGTCAAAACCAGTGGTTAAAATACTAACCGAACTTAAAATTCCATCTTTAGTATTTCTAAACCAATCTAAGGTTTCGGCTCTATCTCTATCACTAAAGGTACTATCTAAATACTTTATTGGATAGCCTTTTGCTTTAAACATATTATATACCGCAATACTTGTTAAAATGCCTGCATTAAAAATTAAGGTTTTAGTTCCTTTTCCAATTTCTTCATAAGCATCTAATAATTTACCTTGCATAATGGCTTGGGTATACAACATCTCATGTGAACCTGTTGTAAACTCACCATTATTTCCAATACGTAAAGTACTTAAATTTACATCGTTGGAGTAGGTAACACCTTCTGCTAAAAAGCCTTGTTCAATTAACGAAGAAATACTTTCTCCAACTATAATTTCTTTATAAGTTTGATATAGTGGTAATTTTTTGTTGCTACTCAATGGTGTTGCAGTAACTCCCAAAATATTAACGTTTTCAAAATAATGAAATATTTTTCGAAACGAATTATAGTGAGCCTCATCCACAATTACTAAACCGATGTCTTCTAAAAATTGTTCGTCTTCTTGTAAACGATTATTTAATGTTTCTACTAAAGCCGTAAAACTTTGATATTCGGTTTGTTGGGTTAATGTTTTAACCTCCGAATTAATCACTTTATTTTTGATGCCAATACCAGCTAAAACATCGGAGGTTTGCTTACTTAACTCAATACGATGTGTTAATATTAATACCTTTCTATTAAAGTGATTGATGTAACGTTTAGCTATTTCAGAAAAGATAATGGTTTTACCACCGCCTGTTGGCAATTGAAATAAAATGTTTTCGTTTGGTTTTGCCTCTTTTAATTTATTGAAAATAGTTGTAACCGCTTCTTCCTGGTAAGGATAAAGTTGACGAGTAGATATTGGTTCTTGAGTTTCTTCCACTATTCAAAAAAATTAGCCTATAAACTTAGGATTTTTTTTGATTGACCATCCGAAAAGATGAAAATATTAAATAACGAGTTATTGACAATTGAGGTAGATAATAATTGAGCTCAAATCGTTATAAATTAAAATGATGTTACACAAATACGTTTATCTATTATTGACTAATCTTAATAAGAATCTTGTTATTAGCGGTTCCATAAAACCCAAATCACTACCTCAAAATAGTAACGGAGCCTTTGTACTGCTGACCTTTTCCATCATTAAAGATGTAAAAGTAAGTACCTGTTGGTAATAGGTTACCAAGATAGGTGCCGTTCCAACTATTGTCATAGTTAGTTGCACTATATATCATTTTACCATAACGGTTGTATATTTTTAAATTGTTATCAGGAAACTTACCAATATTTCCAATATAAAATACATCGTTATCACCATCATTATTTGGTGTAAAAGCCGAGTAAAAAAATAGGACATCGCCATTTCTTACATTTACAGTAATATCATCCCCAGCATAGCAGCCATGTTGATCAACCGAAAACAATGAGTATACCGTTGTAGTTATTGGCCAAACATCTGGATTTGCAGTGCTTAAATACTTAATATTATATTCTGGTTGCCACCAAAATGTATTACCACCAGTGCCCGATAAAGTGATGGTTTGTCCTTCATCTATAATTGTATCAGCCCCTGCATTTACTACAGGTGGTTCAAATGCTGTAACGGTTACAAATGAAATATTATTAGGGCATAAGCCGTCGGATACTGTTAATGTGTAAACTGTTGTAACTGATGGCGAAGCTAAAGGTTTTGGATCTGAAGCATTATCTAAACCACTGCTAGGTTGCCAATTAAAACTATGAAAAGAGTTATTGTTATTTGAAGCTCCTATTCGAATACCAGCATTTTGCCCAAAGCAATAGCCAGTATCAATTCCTGCACTAAACGTATATATTTTATCAATATTAATGGCAATAACATCTGATACAACGGTAGTGTCAAAATCGGTAACTGTCAGTGTATAGGAGATATCAGAAGTAATATTTGTTATGGTAGGATTAGCAACGGTTGTGGAACTTAAAAAAGTACCAGGCGACCATGAATATTTATATGGCGCTGTACCTCCAATGGCACTTGGAGTTCCTCCAATAGTAAGGCTGCTATTTATGCAAGTAGTTATGTTTGATCCAGCATTTGCAGTTAATTGTGCATAACTGTATTGAAGTGAAGAGATAACCAAAAGAATATAAAAAAAAGTCCTATTCATTATTACAAATATAATAAAGAAATGTAATAAAATCATGTAAAAAATGGAACGCGGATGGCGCTGATTAAACAGATTTTCGCAGATTATGTAATACGATGATTTTAAAAGATGAGTTAATGCAAATAAGGTTAAAGTAGTATATTATGAAAAATACTTCCATTACTTGAAGAGACACTAAATCTATTTATCAAATCTTAATAGATCATATTCAATCAGCGTTATCAGCGTTCTATAATAGCTACCAAATAGAAAATTGATTATATATCATAGCTTTTCCCCATTTTTCTTTTCCAAAGTCTTTTTCTAACTGAGCTTTTAATTCGGAAGATTTATAGGTTTTTTGTTTTGATTTTTTTGGACTTAAATTAATCGCTTCGGGTTTAACAACTTCAATGTTTTTAGCAAAGTAAATAACGCCACCATCTTCGGTAGCTAATCCTAAAATAGCGCCAGGCAAACCAACAAAGCTTTCAGGTCCAATGGAAGGAATGACCTCGGCACAAAACCAAGCGTAAATGCGAGTGGTATCATTTGCTTGCCAGATAGCTTTTCGACATTGATAACCACAAATACTTCGTTTACTATCTGTTATTTTCCATTTGAATTCCCTTATTGAGTCTGTTACTAAAAATTTTTCGCCCCAAATACTTTTTTCGGTTAATCGATAATTTGTTTTATAATTTTGATACGTAATATTTTTGGATGTTGCCCAGCTCATTCGTTCCACAAGGTCACTTTCTTGAGGTTTAAAAACAGATAGTGAGTCGTTAAAATATAATTCAAACACATCAACTTTATTTTTATCTTCTTCTTTTAACCATTCTTTTACGTCGCTATTATGTTTAAATTTTTTGTACAAATTAGTTTTTCGTTCATAGGTAATTTTACCATAAGTAATTTGAGATAACACAATTTGTGGGAGTATCCAAAAACAAAATATGACCAGTATTGTTTTTTTAATATTCATCTTCTTCTTTTGTTTTATTGCTATTAAATTTAAATGTGGCTTTTAATAAAAAATAACGACTGATAATATTTGTTTTAATATCTGTAATCACATTACTACTAATATCTCTATCAACACTAATATTTTGATTTAATAAGTCGTAAGCATAAATTCCTAAAATAAAATTTTCTTTTTTGAAAAATGTTTTAGATAAAGAGGCATTCCAAACCAAATAATTAATATTATAGCCATTAGTTCGTTTACTATTAATGGTATAATCAGCATTACTTTCTAATACAAAGTTTTTAGGAAATTTAATATTCAATCTGCCAGAAATGCCTTGGGTTGAGTAAGGTGTGCTACTCGTAATATTTAAAGATG
>JBIICN010000079.1:0-10236 GCA_044238845.1 Bacteroidia bacterium | reverse complement strand
ACCGTAAACATCATTTCACAAAAAAAGCCCGGAATCGCTTCAGGGCTTTGTAGTGAGAAGGAGATTTGAACTCCTGACCTTCGGGTTATGAATCCGATGCTCTAACCAACTGAGCTACCTCACCAAATATTAAAAATAAAACCCTCTGGTATTTCAAAGGGTTTTATTTGTGATCGTGTAGGGATTCGAACCCCAAACCTTCTCATCCGTAGTGAGATGCTCTATCCAGTTGAGCTACACAACCAATCCAAAAAAATTGGAGTGCAAATATAGTTATTTTAGTTAAATTGCAAACAAATTTAAATGAAATTTATGCAAACTATTATAGAATCTATTTGGAACAACAGAGATTTATTGAAAGATGCCCAAAATCAGCAAGTTATTCGTCAAATAATTGAAGACCTTGATAAAGGTAAATTAAGAGTAGCCGAACCAAAATCTGATGGAACTTGGCAGGTAAATGATTGGATTAAAAAGGCGGTTATACTTTATTTTCCTATTCAACAAATGGAAACAATGGAATTAAAGCCCTTTGAATACCATGACAAAATGAAATTAAAAACCAATTTTGCCGAGGCCGGTGTGAGAACTGTTCCTGGATCTATTGCCCGTTACGGAAGTTATATTTCAAAAGGAGTCATTATGATGCCTAGCTTTGTAAATATTGGTGCTTATGTGGATGAAGGAACTATGGTTGATACATGGGCTACCGTGGGCAGTTGCGCTCAAATTGGTAAACATGTTCATTTAAGCGGTGGCGTTGGTATTGGTGGCGTTTTAGAACCAGTTCAAGCTGCTCCAGTGATTATTGAAGACAATTGTTTTATTGGTTCTCGTTGCATTGTAGTAGAAGGTGTTCATGTTGGTAAAGAAGCCGTTTTAGGGGCCAATGTATGTCTAACTATGTCAACAAAAATTATTGATGTGACTGGCCCTACTCCTATTGAAACTAAAGGTTTTGTTCCTGAAAGAAGTGTTGTTATTCCTGGTTCTTATACAAAACAATTCCCCGCTGGAGAATATCAAGTGCCTTGTGCTTTAATTATTGGCAAACGAAAAGCTAGTACCGATTTGAAAACATCTTTAAACGATGCATTGAGAGAACATAATGTTGCTGTATAATTTTGACTCATAAAAACATACTCGTTATACAAACTGCTTTTATTGGTGATGCTATTTTAGCGTCATCAGTATTAGAAAAATTGCATGCTTTTTTTCCAGAAGCAAAAATTTCTATTTTGGTAAGGAAAGGAAATGAATCCTTATATCAAGAACATCCTTTCTTAGCGCAAACACTGGTATGGAACAAGCAAGAAGGAAAATACAAGAGTTTATTTCGATTATTAAAAGTGATTAGACAAAAACAATTTGACACTGTTATTAATCTTCATCGCTTTGCTAGTTCAGGTTTTTTAACAGCATTCTCAAAAGCTCGATACACTTCTGGGTATGATAAAAATCCTTTCTCTTTTTTATTCGACAATAAATCAAAACATAAAATTGGTGATGGACGACATGAAATTGATAGATACAATGATTTAATAGAATCTATTACAAATAAAACAACTGCTAAACCAAAACTATATCCAACATTTAAACAGTTTTCAAAAATAGAGCCATATGTTTCGCAAGCGTTTGTTTGTATGGCTCCTTCTTCTGTTTGGTTTACTAAGCAATTACCGAAGGATAAATGGATTGAATTATGCAATTCCATTCCAAAAGATATCATCATTTATCTATTAGGTGGTCCTTCAGATAAAACATTATGCGAAGAAATTAAAAATAAAAGTACTCATACCTCTATTCAATTATTAGCAGGCGAACTATCTTTGCTAGAATCTTGTGAACTAATGAAACATGCTAAAATGAATTACGTAAACGATAGTGGGCCTTTGCATTTAGCATCTGCGGGAAACTCTCCTACAACTGCATTTTTTTGTTCAACAGTTCCTGCTTATGGTTTTTTTCCTTTAGCCTACAACACTCAAGTAATTGAAGTTAACAATTTAGATTGTAAACCTTGCGGATTACACGGCTACAAAACCTGTCCTAAGAACAATTTTAAATGTGGAAACGAAATTAAACTTCCCTTATTTAAATAAAGTAATTGTACCTTGTTTTTTAATTTCTTTGCCATCAACATCTTTTGCGTTGATTAAATGAAAATATGTTCCATCAGCAACCACTTTTCCATTAACAGTTCCATCCCAGCCAACATTTATATCAGATGATTCAAACATTTTTAAACCCCAACGATCAAAAATAATCATATTAAATTCTTTAATATTAGTGGCGCCTACTAAAAATATATCATTGATACTATCTCCATTAGGAGTAAATGCATTTGGAACATATAAAGTGGATTCTTCATTTAATACAGTTATCACAACATAATCCATATCAGAGCAAGCACCGCTTGATGCTGTTAAATAAACAGTGTAAGTACCAGCATTAGAATATGTTTGAGAACTTACAGTTGTAGTATTAGCCGTATTTCCATTTCCAAAATTCCAACTATATGAATTTGCATTAGAACTATTATTTGTGAAACTAACAACTACTGGCAAGATTCCGCTTATTGGGTTTGCAATAACATCCGCACTTACACTATTTATAATTGATACATTAATTGTTTGCGTGTTTGTTCCGCAAACATTTGTATTGGAAACTGTTATTAAACCCCCACTCGTTGTAACCATCGAACCAGTTGATGTACTATTTGACCACGCATATAAAATAGGACTTCCAGTAGTTAAAGGCACTCCACCCGAAACGGTTAAGGTTGCCGTTTCATTTGGACAAATTGTGTTACTAGAAGATGTTAATACCAAAGGAGGAAAGCTAATACTGGTGATATTTGCAGATGCAGTATCTGTTCCACATGCATTGGTTACAGTAACTGTTTTTACCCCAGTTGTATTTACTAAAATCACACTTGTTACATCACCTGTGCTCCATAAATAGTTATTAGCATTACTAGCATTAGCAGTAAGAGTCGCTGTGGTTCCAGGACAAAGTATATTTGAAGCGGGAGATATAGAAACTGTTGGTAACGAAATAACATTTAATGTTTGTGTTGCTTGTGAACTACCACATACATTTGTACTTGTAACCGAAATCATTGGAGAGTTAGCCGCAACTGTATTAGTTATAGCACCATTACTCCATAAATAATTTCCTTCGTTTGATGTTGCAGTTAAAATAATACTTGATCCAGAACATAAAGAAGTTGTAGCTGGAGCTAAAATAGAAATAACCGGTAATGGCGCTGATCCAAGTGAAATATTAGCAACCGCATTGCCACATCCAGGAGTAGCAACTGTAGCCGAATAAATGCCTGGTGAGTTAATTGTAGTAGTAGAAGTATTGCTTCCGTTACTCCAAGTATAAGCACCGGTACCGCCAACTAATGACAAAGTAGCTGTTTGACCACTAGGACAAAGAGTTACAGCAGACGACACAATAGATAAAGTAGGTACCGATGTAATAGATACAGAAACAGTTGCAGTAGCTATTCCACAAGTATTATTGGCACTAACTGTATAGACACCAGCCGAATTTAAAGAAACAGAGTTTGAACTAACACCTGTGCTCCAACTATATGTTACCGCAGTATTTGCAGTAGCAGTAACAGTAGCGTTTTGCCCTGAACAAATAGATACATTGCTAGGAGTAATTGAAACCGTTGGCAAAGGTGTGATATTTAATAATACACTATCTTTTACAGAAGTAGTTTGGGTGCCGCACGCTTTAATAATGGTACAATACAATTTAACTGTTCCTGATTCACTAACTCCAGGAGTATATATTGTAGTTAATGAATTAGTTGGACTAAAAGTACCTAAAGCACCTGAACCTAAACTCCAATTCACCGAAGAATAAGAACCAGAGGTTAATGCCGTAAAAGTTTGTGTGGCTCCCACACAAATTGTTTTATTAATTCCTGCATCAACTGATAAAGGAATAAAAGGAGCTTGACAACCATAATTTACATATGTTGCAGCACCTGAGGCAGTAAACTCAACTGCTCCTCCATCTTGTCCACCAACAATGCCAGCTTGAGTTGTTAATAATGCTCTGTCATAATTAACTGCATCGGAACAACCAGATGGCGAAGAGAAAGACAATGATAAGGTTCTTAAACCACCACCAGATTGATAATTTGCAAAATGTCCCTGTGTATTTCCTGCAGATTGAAAAATTACAATTAATGTGTCTGTTAAATTTGCAAAGCTTTGTGCTAAAGGAGCCCAAGCTGTACTAGTAACTAATAACACTTTTGAATTTGCTGGTAACACTCCGCCAACTGGTTCTTTTAAAAAACCACAACCTTGAATAGTAGCATTTACAGTGGCAATATTGGCGGCTGTTCCGGCATTTTTTGTTAATCCGAGCCAATTATTATTTGGCCAATTAACGCTTAAATTAGAAGTATTTAAGGATGTTGTACCAACCTGAAAAGTAACCATTTCGTTTTTCCCTTCATTAGAACCATCACAAGCATCCACTAAAATACTTTGTATTTGAAAACACTGCGATTTTAATTGAATAAAATAAAATATAAAAGAAAGAAGTAAAATTAAATGTTTCATATTGGTGACGTTTTATGTTATGTCGAAGTAACTTATCTAGTTATACTGAATATTTACCGAATTGTTATTTTTGAATGATGATTTTAAAATTCTCTATTTTATAAGGTGAAGTAATTCGCACAAAGTAAATTCCTGTAGATAAATTATCTATATTAATTTTTGTTTGAGATTGTTCAATGTTTCTTTCTGCGATTTGTTGTCCTGATAAATCAAATAACATCACTTGAGCTTCTTTAGGAATGGCATTTTTAAATTCAATAATTAAGTTATTGTCTATTTGATATAATAAAGATTTCCAATTTTTATTGGCTCTATCAATGTCAATGATTTTATAGTTATTTGTTTTGCCATTGCTTTCAATCGTATTTAATCTATAATAAGTGATTCCACTATAAGGCTCAGTATCTTCAGTCATATAAGTTATTACTAGAGCTTCATTATCGTAGGAATTAACACGTGACATTTCTATAAAATTCACTCCATCTTCACTTTTTTCAATAATATATTTTAACACATTTTTTTCAGAAGCAACTTTCCAAATCAAATCATTTTTATTTCCATCTTGTGTTGCATAAAAATCTATCAATTCAATTGGTAAAATTATAGAAGGAGGAGCACAATTACCATTACCATTGATATAAGTTGGTGCAGAGCCTCCTCCTATAAATGAAACAGAAGCGCCATCAGAACCAAAATTAAATGGAGTACCAGCAATACCACTTTGATTGTAAGCATATGTAGTATTTCCACATCCGCTATTAACAGCACTAAAATTAGTAACAAAACTTCGGGGCGTCGTGTTATTACCAAAAAAACCAGTTGTAGTCCAAGCAGCCGTTGCCGAAAATGCTACATAAACCGTTCCTAGTCCGCAGTAATCGGACCAATCACCCGTAAAACAAGCACCTTTATTTACAATTAATAACGTGCTATTAGGCGGCACAGTAGTCGCGCCATTGGAAACATCTACAAATGTTGTTCCGCAAGCGTTTATAGTAGCTGTGTTTAATGTGGCTAATGAAGCTGGCTGTGCTGCAAAACTTGAAGTAATATTTGTTGGACCATTGCTATATGTAATATTAACATTAGTAGAATTTACTACAAATGAATAAGAACCAGAATTTAACACAAGAAATTCATTGTTCCCTTCGCTTGCGCACCCATCACAAGAATTAATAACAGCTGAAACTAAATAAGGACAAGTTAACGCTGAAGTAACTGTTATAGTTGACGAAGCGTTAGTTGTTAGAGTGCCGCATGCATTTGAAACAATACATTGATAAGAATATCCACTCATACTTAATGGAGGATTTGAAATCGTTAATACTGAGCTAGTTGCTCCTGCATAAGTAGGATTTGTTCCGCCATTTGATATACTTGAAAAACCTGACCCTGAATTTTGTTGCCATTGATATGTTAATCCCGAGCCAACTGCGGTAACTGAATAAGATGCTATACCTGTAGACGTTGTTGAAACACTTATTGGCTGTGATGTAATTGATATTGAATTAACAACCAAAGTTGATGTTGATGAAGTTGCTGTGCATGTTCCACCCTCTGCTACTAAACATTGATAATAATAGGTTGATCCTGCGGTAACTGTTAAAACTGACGTGTTTATACCAGAATAAGATGCTCCAGATGGCGTTCCATTAACAACATTTGCCCAACCACTGGTTCCATTTGAACTTGCTTGCCAAGTATAAGAAGGCGAGGTAGCAGAACTACTAATGCTTATGGTTGTTGTAGCTCCGTTACAAATAGTTTGCGTTGTTGGAGTAATGGTTGTTGTTGGAGCAGAACATGCAGGTGCGCAACCTCCAGAACCCGAAGCTGACAAACTATAATTTTTAATTCTAACTCCACGACCTGAAGTCCCATTGTTAGATATTCTTATTACAACTGAAGCAGTTACCTGAGATAAGTTAAAACATTCCTGACTATTATATGAAGAGCTTGTTGGTGTTGTAGAAGTAAAAACATCTGTGTAAGTTGTTCCACCGTTGTAAGAAACTTCTATTTTAGCAGGATTGTTACCTCCGCTTCCAAAAGTTGCTACCTGTAAACATACAGTTGCAGATCCGTATGCACACAAATCATAACTTGCTGAAGTTATTTTATCTGAAGTAGCGCCAGCATCTACTAACCAATACGAGCCTTGATTAATAGCATTGGCAACTACATTATTAGAAAAAGTCCAACCAGCAGGGACACTACCTCCACTATATGGCCCCCATATTATCGTTTGCCCCCAACTCTTAGAAAATGAAAGTAAAATAAATACCAACATTCCTTTCAACAGAAAGTTATTACCTGAACTTATTTTATGACTCCTTAACATTTAAATAAATTAATTAAAACTTAATTAAAGCGGTTTCGGATTAGTTTTTTGATAACCTAAAAAACTCCTGTAGGATGTTCGCTTTTTAAAACTTATTATAAAGCGGTTTTGGATATTTTCTTACAATGAAGTATAATGTGTAAGAAAATCCTCTAGGGTGTTCACTTTTACTTGAGCAAAGATAAAACATTTAGACACACCCATTATATCCTTTTCATTAACAAATTGTTAAAGTTCAAGCAATTATAAAAAACTTATTTTTTTACAATTAGACGAATGTTATAAATTTTTCTATGAAACCACATTTATCTATAGCTCGTTTTGTTACTTTAGCTTAAAATTAAATTAACATTGTAATGAAAAAAGGTTTTATATTTTTTGTACTTTTAGTTGCCTGTGGATTTTTATTGTCTTTTATTAATACTAATGTGGGGACTGAGCTTGGCTTAAATGCTCCTATACCAATGGCAGATGAGAAAATGAAAGATGTAAGCGGCAAAGATGTTTCTTTAAATACCGCTAAAACATCAAAGGGCTTATTAGTGATATTTTCTTGTAATACTTGTCCCTATGTAAAATTAAGCGAAAGCCGAATTAAAGAATTATCCGACGATTGTATTAAACAAGGTATTGGTTGTATTATTATTAATAGTAACGAAGCTCAACGTTCAGATGAAGATAGCTTTGATGCAATGGTAAAATATGCTGCTGCTCAAAAATTAACTTGTTTCTATACAGTTGATGCGAATTCTAAATTAGCTGATGCTTTTGGTGCTGCTAGAACTCCTCAATGTTTTTTATTTAATTCGAAGGGCTTGGTTTATAAAGGTGCTATTGACGATAATGTGAAAGATGCTTCTTTAGTTAAAACACATTATTTAAAAGATGCGATAAATGCTCTAGCAAAAAATGAAACTCCAAAACTACAAGAAACTAAATCTATAGGTTGTACTATTAAACGAGTTGAATAAACAAAAATCCACTAAAACTTTACACAATAAAAAAATCCATGAAACTTGCATTTCATGGATTTTTTACTTTTTAAGCTTAATTCTATTTATACAGTTAAAATTTCTTTTTCTTTTTGTTCTAAATGCTTCTCACATTTAACCACAAACTCATCAATAATAGTTTGCATCTTAGCTTCACCGCCTTTTGCTTCATCTTCGGGCAAACCAGCTTTTTGCAAGGCTTTGATTTTATCAATTGACTCTTTTCGAATAGTTCTTAAACTCACTTTAGCATCTTCGCCACATGACTTAGATGTTTTTACTAAGTCTTTACGACGATCCTCTGTTAATGGTGGCACGATGATACGAATTAAAATACCATCATTTTGAGGATTAAATCCTAAGTTAGCAGCTTGTATTGCTTTTTCAATAGGAGTTAACATAGATTTCTCCCAAGGCTGAACTAATATTGTTCTTGAGTCTTGAGTATTTACACTTGCAACATTTCCTAGAGTTGTTTTTGCGCCATAATAATCCACAAATATATTATCTAACATACTTGGATTTGCTTTTCCTGCTCTAATTTTAGCTAATTCAGACTCTAAATGAGAAATCGTTTTCTCCATTTGTGACTTTGCACTTTCTAATATTGTTTTAATATCGCTCATAATTCAAATTTGTGTAAAGTTAATTGTATTTAGATGATTGATGAAATTTTATTTTAATTTTTTAAACGGCCACCTCAGCTTTAATATGTGGATGTGGATCGTAATTTTCTAAAGTAAAATCATCAATTGTAAAATCAAAAATAGATTTCACATTCGGGTTAATTTTCATCGTTGGCAATGGTCTAAAATCTCGTGACAATTGCAATTTTGCCTGCTCTATATGATTTGAATACAAATGAGCGTCACCAAGAGTGTGAACAAAATCTCCTAATTGTAAATCACATACTTGTGCAATCATCATCGTTAAAACTGCATAAGAGGCAATATTAAAAGGTACTCCCAAAAATATATCAGCACTACGTTGGTATAACTGACAACTTAACTTTCCGTTAGCTACATAAAACTGAAAAAAAGCATGGCAAGGTGGCAATTTCATATTATTGATATCCGCTACATTCCAGGCACTTACAATCAATCTTCGCGAGTCAGGATTATTTTTAATCATATCAATTACTTGAGATATTTGATCAATATGTTTTCCGTCAGGAGTTGGCCAATTACGCCATTGGTAACCATAAACAGGGCCTAAATTTCCTTCAGCATCTGCCCATTCGTCCCAAATGCGCACTCCATTATCTTTCAAATATTTAATATTTGTATCGCCTTTCAAAAACCACAACAACTCATGAATAATTGATTTAGTATGCAATTTTTTAGTAGTTAATAAAGGAAATCCTTCTGCCAAATTATAGCGCATCTGATAACCAAATACACTTACTGTTCCTGTTCCTGTTCTGTCTTCTTTTTTCACTCCATGTTCTAAAACATGACGCATTAAATCGTGGTATTGCTTCATTGTAATTTATATAAATACTGTACGAAAATAAAAATCCTTTCTGCAAAAACAGAAAGGACTTATCAATCTTTATTAAAAAAATTACTATCCTAAAAATTTAATCTCCTTGACATCAAATTCGTTTACTTGAAAATTGAGCAACTTAATTCTTAATTTACCATCTTTGTTAACGCCAATAATTTCCCCTTCAAACACAGTTTTATCAAGGTTTTCAAATAACAAATCTTGATGAATCCCATATAAATACTTCAGGTAAGTTTCATCAATTAATTCAAACTTTTGCTCTTTTAATTTTAAATACCATTTTTCTAACTTTTGACAAAATAATTCCATCACCTTTTTCCTGTCAAAATCTTTATCTAAAATCAATTTTATAGACGTTGCCGTTCTTTCAAAATCTCCAAATTCATCTTGATTAACGTTTAAACCAACACCAATAACCGAAAATTGTATGGCTTGAGTGGTGAAATTATTTTCTATTAAAACACCCGCTATTTTCTTGCTATTTACCAATATGTCATTAGGCCATTTAATTTTAATGTCATATTGACTATTAGGTAAAATATCAGTCAATACGTCATAAATTGCTAAAGCACTAATTTTACTTAAATAAAAGGCTTTATCAAGGCCTAAAAACTGAGGTTTTAAAATAACCGAAATTGTTATGTTTTGCCCTATTTTGCTAGTCCATAGAGCCCCTCTTTGTCCTTTACCATGGGTTTGATTGTCAGTAAAAACAATAGTGCCTTCAATAGGGTTAACATTCCTTAACAAGTTCATGGCATAAGTATTGGTACTTTCTACCTCGTGTAAAAAAAGCGAGTTCTTT
>JBIICN010000132.1:0-2885 GCA_044238845.1 Bacteroidia bacterium | reverse complement strand
TACTGCTGTGGCTAATATTACTGTTGTTTCAATAGCAGATGTAACTATTATCCCAAGCTCTACTATTATCCCTTGTTTTACTGGTTCGGTATCGTTAACAGCAAATAGTTCAAGTGGTGGTCCATACACCTATGTTTGGTCTCCAAGTGTACCCTCATTTACAGGAAGCACCTTTGTTGTATCAAATTCAGGAACATACACTGTTGTTGCCATAAATACAGCAAATAGCTGCACAGCATCTGCTACACAAAATATCACAGAAGAATCAATTAACGCTTCGTTTGTTGCTAATCCTACTCAAGGATTTGTGCCTTTACCTGTTACATTTACAAATACAAGCGTAAATCCAATAGGAACTACCTATAATTGGAATTTTGGAAATACAACTACATCAACTTCTACTGCCTCAACAGTATCAACTATATACGATACTCAAGGTGTATTTCCAGTAACATTAATATCAACAAATGGCTCATGTCAGGATACCGCAATTATATACATAAAAGTAGAGTTACTTTCTTCTATAATTGTACCTAATGTATTTACACCTAATAATGATGGGAGTAATGATATATTTACTTTACAGGCTGTAAATATAGGCGAAATTAACATCACAATTTTTGATCGTTGGGGTTTAAAAATGTTTGAAGTAGTAGACTCTGGAAATATAAAATGGGATGGAAAAGCTCCAAACGGAAAAGCAGTGCCAGACGGAACGTACTTTTATGTAATAAAGGCAGAAGGATTAGATGGTAAGAAATATGATTTAAATGGATCAATAAATATTTTTAAATAAAGAGTGTCTTCGTTTTTAAAAAATTCTTTTCCTAAAATGGGAGCTGTTTTCCTATTATTTTATGGATATTGATTTTGATTTATTCAAAAATAGCGCGCCTTTATAATTATTCAACTAATCAAAATAGGGTATTCAAACACTCAAATTAGTTGTTTAATCAGATAGCATTAAAAAATAAATTTTCAATGATTATATTTAAAAGCATATTTAAACAATAAATTAAGTTCAAAAAAATGAAAAAAATTCTAATACTTTTTATCTTAGGTATATCTTTCTCAGGTTTTGCACAAACATCATTAGTTAGTCAACATGAAGCAAATAGTTTAACGCCTGTAAAAAATAAACTGAATAATAACCCACATTTAATTTATGTAGATGCATCTAAAACAGTTGATTTACCTGTAGATGGCGCCTTTTTATATAGCAGCCTTGATGCTGAGTCTGGCATCATATCATCAGGCTATAACAACAATGAAAATTATGTTTTAACTATTAAAAATCAATATCAACGTAAAATATTTTTAAGAAGTCATTATTTTTCCACTGAAAATGTGAATGATGTACTAACTATCTATGATGGGAAAGACACAAGCTCAAAAATGATTAAATCAATTTCAGGTTATTTAAGCGAAAATTTTTCTTTAATGTCTTCGGGAGAATATATGACCATTCGTTTCAAATCAAATAACGCAACTACTTCAAAAGGCTTTCGTTTTAGAGTTGATAATGGCCCAGGCATTAATGGTAATCAAGGAGTTCTTCCAAATCCAATGGCTTGCGCATCAACGGCGGCATCAAACGAATGTGCAAATGCTCCCTTAATTTGTGATTTGAATGGTTATTGCGGTAACACTAGTAGTGCATATACTGCAGGTAATACGTCAGGTTTAGGCAATTTTTGTGGCTCTATCGAAAACAACTCTTGGTTAAGCTTTGTAGCAAGTGGCACAAGTGCCTCATTAGCTTTTAACTCGGCAGGTTGCCAAGATAATAGTTCAGGTATTCAAGCAGTTATTTATGCCTCAAGTAATTGTTCTAGCTTTACAGAAGTTTCAAACTGTGTATCTCAAGGCAGTGGTTCGGGTTCATTTACCATTTCCACTAACGTTGCACTTGTTCCAGGGCAAACCTATTATGTTATGGTTGATGGATTTGGAGGAAACGTTTGTAGTTATACAGTAGGCGCTCAAGCGGGGGTAGCTTTAGGGCAAAGCTTAACTGGCCCTAACCAATTATGTCCAGGCTTTAGTGGTGTTTTAGGGGCTAGTTCAACAGCGTCGTCTTATGCTTGGACTTCAAACCCTCCAGGAACCTACCCAAATACACAAACTATTACCATTACTCCTACGGTAACTACAACTTATACCTTAACCATGGGGTCATCTGCATGTACACCAACTGGCATTACCATAGTAAAAACGGTAACCGTAACTAATACTTTAAACCCTGCAAATATTACCGCTCCGCCTTTGGTTTGCTTTGGTAGTAATGTTTCTTTAACTTCTTTAACAAATGGTGGAACATATATTTGGACAGGACCGTCAAGTTTTACTTCTAACGTTCAATCGCCCACTGTAAATAATTGGACTTCTGCCAATAATGGAACCTATTCATTAACAATAAATTATGGGGGGGGGTGTGCTACTTTACCAGCAACTGTGAACATTACAGGGGTTGCATCTCCAACAGTAAATATTGCTGCAGCGCCATCTTTAACAGTATGTGCTGGACAATCTTTAACATTAACAGCTTCAGGAGGTACAGGAAGTAACCCAAGCTATAGCTGGACTTGGCCTTTTGGACAGTCTATCACATTGCAAACCTGTATATCAGTTCCATTTGTAGGATTACAGTGTACAAATTTTCCAGGATTATTTCCAGGTGCTGGTACATGGGGGCCTAAAGCGGTTTTAACGCCTACCGCGTCACAGCAAATTTGCGCTTCATTTCAAAATGCATTAGGTTGTATTGGTCAAAAATGCGTGAATATAGTTGTTCTACCAGCAGCTCCTGCATTAACTATTTCTCCAACATCCACTATTTGCCCTGGGCAAAGTACTACATTAACCGTTAGTGGTGGCTCTTCTTA
>JBIICN010000006.1:0-115399 GCA_044238845.1 Bacteroidia bacterium | reverse complement strand
AATTCTCTGCGATTGGTTTTTGCCAGGTTATTTAGCTGGTGGGCCCATTCAGTCTATTGCTACTTTAACTCAGCAATTAGGTAATGATATTGATTTTAAAATTATCACGACTGATAGAGATTTTAAATCCAATAAACCATACGATAAGGTTAAAGTAAATGAATGGACACAATATGAAGGACGCACCGTTTTTTATATTAGTCCCGAAAACATGAATCCTGACTTTGTATTGAAATTGATTCAAAGCACAAAACATGATGCTATTTACTTAAATAGTTTGTTTTCGAAGTTGTTTGCTGTTAGTCCGCTAAAGTGGAAGCAACAAGGAAAGATAAAATCGAAAATTATTTTAGCACCTCGTGGTATGCTAGGTGATGGTGCTTTGGCTATTAAGGCACTTAAGAAACAATTGTTTTTAATCTATTGTAAAGTCTTTGGATTATTTAAAGACATTGTTTGGCAATCTACATCTGCTCAAGAAACATCAGAAATAAAAAAGAGGTTAGGTGCAAATTCAAAAATTATAGAAGTCTCTAATCTCCCCAATACAGCTAATGCTATTACTGCTATTGAAAAACAAAGCGGAAAATTAAAATTATGTTTTATTTC
The DNA here is from genome assembly GCA_044238845.1 of Bacteroidia bacterium. Lineage (GTDB taxonomy): Bacteria > Bacteroidota > Bacteroidia > B-17B0 > Aurantibacillaceae > UBA4416. The sequence goes on along the minus strand of JBIICN010000006.1, from coordinate 114,790 downwards.
TCGCGTCTCTGAAAAGAAGAATTTGAATTTCGCCATTGATGTCTTAAAATTAATTCCTCAAACAGACATAATATTTGATGTGTACGGGCCAATTGAAGATGAATTGTATTGGAATACATGTCAAGAAAATGCAAAAGGATTATCTCAAACTATTAAGTTTCAGTACAAAGGAATTCTAGAACCCTCAGAGATTGGAAAAACAATTTCTCAGTATCATGCTTTGTTTTTGCCAACTCAAAACGAAAACTACGGACATATTATTGTAGAAACCTTACAACATGCTCGTTTAGTTTTATTATCAGATCAAACTCCTTGGAGAAATTTGAAAGAAGAACATGTTGGATTTGATATTGCTTTAGCTGATAAGACAAAGTTTGTAGAAGCTATTCAAGCCATGAGCGCTCTCAATCAATTGGAGTTTGATGAGATGATTAAAATAACTGTTTCTTACATTAATTGTCAATTAAATTTAAAAGACATTAAATCAAAATATTTAGCTCTATTTAATTCATGAACTTATTTATAACTGGCATAGGAACTAACGTAGGTAAAACAATTGTATCAGCTGTTTTAACAGAAGCTTTGCAGGCTGATTATTGGAAACCCATACAAAGTGGGGTGATAGAAGGAAAAGATTCTGATACGGTTAAATCTTTGATTAGTAATTCTAAATCTGTTTTTCATCCCGAAACCTATTTATTAAAAGAACCTTTATCACCCCATTTTGCAGCTAAATTGGATGGAGTCACTATTGAATTAGATAAAATTCAATCTCAATTTTCTAGTCTGAGTATGTCACTTCGAGCGGAGTCGAGAAGCGATATTCAACATTTAATCATTGAAGGTGCTGGTGGTTTATTAGTTCCTATTAATGATACTCAATATGTGATTGATATGGCGAAACAGTTGGATTGTGAAATTGTATTAGTTATTTCAAGTTACTTAGGATGTATCAATCACTCGTTATTATCGATTGATTATTTGAAAAAAAATAATTTTAAGCTAAAAGCATTGGTATTTAATGGCGAATTTGAAACTGAGGTTAAACAAGCAATCGTTAATTATTTCCCAAGCACAACAATCATTGATATTCCTACCTTAAACACAGTTGATAAATCTGAAATTATGGTGGCTTCTGCTAAAATTAAGGCTCAAATTGCCCTATAATTGGGCTATTTTATAATTTTCTATCTCGTTAATGATTTGTATCTTTACATCTCTTTAAAATAGATATTATGATAAAGCCAATTAAATTAATTGAAGTAAAAAGTGAAATAGGAGCAGGTACTCGTGGTGCGAGTATGGGTGTGGATGCTATAAAAATTGCAGCCTTAGATTTTGGAAGTAACTTTTTCAAAAAATTCAAAGCTGTTGAAGTTCAAAACGAAAACCATTTATTATTAGAACCCGTTGTTAACGATTATGCAAAACGCGTGAAAGGTATTTATGCTTTAAACGATCGTTTGGCTAATGAAATAAAAAAGACTTTATTAAAAGAAGAGGTGCCTATTGTTTTAGCTGGTGATCATAGTTCTGCATTAGGAACTATTTCTGGTATTAAAATGGCTTATCCAAATAAACGCATTGGTGTTATTTGGATTGATGCGCATGCCGATTTACATACTCCCTATACCACGCCAAGTGGAAATATGCATGGTATGCCAATTGCTTGTGTGTTAGGTGAAGATAATAAAGAGCGTCAGCAAAATAAACCAGATGATGAAACGATTGAATACTGGGAAAAATTAAAAGCCTTAGGAGGAATTTCTCCAAAAATTAATTACAATGATTTGGTTTACATTGCACTTCGTGATTTTGAACCACAAGAAGAATTTTTAATTAAAAAGAACAAAGTTCGAGTGTTTAACTTACAAGAAATTCGTAAGAAAGCCGTTGAACGTGTGGCCATTGAATCATTAAACTATTTAGATCACTGTGATTTAATTTATGTTAGTTTTGATGTGGATAGTATGGATAGCCGTATCAGCAGTGGAACAGGAACTCCAGTGCCAAACGGTATTACAGAAAAAGAAGCGGGAAATTTAATTTACTACATCATGCGTTCTAAAAAAATTGTGTGTTTTGAAATGGTAGAAATTAACCCAACGCTTGATAAAGAAAATTTAATGGCCGAAAATGCTTTCGAGATTTTACAAAAAGCAACTAACCAATTAAACAACGATTTTTAAGATATTATCTTTTACTGTCACATCGAGCAAAGTCGAGATGCTTGTCTAATTCTCGCACTTCGACTCCGCTCAGTGTGACAAATTAGAAGTATCTTTTATCCCTTTAATCTCTTCCTTCCCTTTAGTCTCTTCAAAAAAATGAAATCACTCAAAACCATAAACGCTTACTTTGTAAAATACAAATGGCGTTTGTTAATGGGTGCATTATTTGTTGTATTGTCCACTATTTTTTCTATTTACCAAGGCGTCGTTGTAAGAAATGCGACCAACGAAATTGTTGATTTAATAGCTCATCATAAAGCCGTTGATTCTACTAAATTTATTGTATTTGGTTTAACCTTGTTAGGCTTAGCTTTAACGAGTGGATTCTTTTTGTTTTTGATGCGTCAAACTATTATTGTGATGAGTCGCCATATTGAGTTTGATCAAAAGAATGAATTGTACACTCATTATCAAACGTTAGATGCTACCTTTTATAAAAATAATAGTACGGGTGATTTAATGAATCGCATTAGCGAAGATGTTAGTAAAGTGCGAATGTACACTGGTCCTGCTATTATGTATTTGATTAATACATTTTCTACGGTGATGATTGTTTTGGCATTTATGTTAAAGATTAATTGGCAATTAACTTTATTGGTATTTGCGCCTTTGCCTTTATTATCTTTTGTTATTTATAAGGTTTCTGATTTAATTAATAAACGCAGTACGGTTGTTCAACAAGAATTATCAAAGCTCACTTCTCATGCTCAAGAGACCTTTTCGGCGATAAGAGTCATTAAAGCTTATGCTCGCGAAAAACATTATATCAATGAATTAGCGAATTTAAATACCAATTTTAAAAAACAAAATTTACGTTTAGCTATTGTTGAAGCTTTTTTTCAACCAGTTTTAGTATTGATGATTGGAGTGAGTGTTATTGCTACGGTTTGGTATGGCGGACATTTAGTCATTAACAAAACCATCGAACCAGGAAATATTACTGAGTTTATTTTATATGTGTATAAATTAACTTGGCCTTTTGCTTCTTTGGGCTGGGTAACTTCTTTAATTCAGCGTGCATCAGCTTCGCAAACACGTATTAATGAGTTCCTGAAAACGAAATCTACCATCGTCAATACGCCCGAAGTAAAACAAAAAAATGAAGGTGAGATTGAATTTAAAAATGTAGGATTTATTTACGACGATAGTAAAATTGAAGCACTTAAGAATTTTAATTTAAAAATTGAAAAAGGTAAAACCATTGGTATTAAAGGGCAAATAGGAGCAGGAAAATCAACTCTGGCTAATTTAGTCACTCGTTTATACGATACAACTTCTGGCGACCTATTAATAGATAATCTTCCTATTAAAAAATACGATTTGTTTGAATTAAGAAAAAGTATTGGTTACGTGCCTCAAGAAGTGTTTTTGTTTTCGGATACCATTAGAAACAATATTGCTTTTTCTACAGGACATGATTATACCGAAGCCGAAATTATACAAGCTGCTAAAGATGCTGGCGTTTATGATAATATCATGGCTTTTCCTGAAGGATTTGATACTATAGTCGGTGAACGTGGCATTACTTTGTCGGGCGGACAAAAACAACGAATCTCCATTGCACGAGCGATTATTTCTAAACCTCAAATATTAATATTTGATGATTGCTTATCTGCTGTGGATGTAGAAACGGAAGAATTGATTTTAAATAATTTGAAATCAATTATGAAAGATAAAACCTCTATCATTATTAGTCATCGAGATTCTGCTTTACGTTATGCAGATAAGGTGGTGGAGTTGTAATTGGGTTAACCGTAACCTTTAACAGATCAACAATAATCTGCTCTCTCCAGTTTTTTCTTTTGGTGCTCTGTGAATACATGGAAGTGTTTTACTTTCGGGATGGTCAACCGCTAAGCGCCATAAGTGACCAAGACCTAAATTAATAATCTGTGCATCAGGTTTAGCTTGATAGTGCAAATCAAAGAAATTATCAATTAAATACGATTCAAATTCTTTATCTGTACCTTTAAATTGTTTCTTTAATTCTTCTCGTATTTCGGGGACTAGTATTTTTTGTACAGCTTGTGAATTGGGTAAAATATCACTCGACTCTCCGTAATAGGTACATAAAATGGTTTGAGTTGGAATAGGCGAACGATCGACGTGAAAGGAATACACATCGGTAGGAAAAAATGGATGATCTTCATCTCGCTCATAATACTTGATGATATTTAAAGTAGGCGAGGCTCCATGTTCTTTTAATAAATGATAATCATTTAAAATAATTTCAAGGGCCAATTGACCTTGTTCACTCAACTCAAGTTTTAGAAGGTCTTCTGCATCAAGCACTGTGATGATTTCTTGAGTTTCTGCTTTTTTTATAATCTCAGAAAAATCTCCAACCAAGTTGCGAGACCAACACATGGCATTAATATCACCTTGAAAAGGTGTGGAAATAAAGTCTTGAAAATTTGTAACAGAGTAAATCTGATTCTCAACAAGAGATAAATTTAGCATTAGCCCTTCAACTTAATCAAAGCAAACACAGAGTAATTCAACATATCCATATAATTAGCATCAACACCTTCGCTTACTATGGTTTGACCTTTATTATCTTCAATTTGCTTGACGCGGAAGATTTTCATTAAAATTAAATCCGTAAGAGAGCTAATACGCATATCACGCCAAGCCTCACCGTAATCATGGTTTTTGTCTTCCATCAATTGTTTGGTTTGAGTAGCGTATTTATTGTATAGTTGTTCTACTTCTTCGTAAGGTAATTCTAATCGTGCATCGTCTTTTAATTCTAACTGAATTAAAGAAATAATGCAGTAATTAATAATGCCAATATATTCGCCTGTAATATCGTCTAAAACCTTTTGGGTACCTTTTTCTTCAATACTTTTAATGCGTTGCGCTTTAATGAAAATTTGGTCAGTAAGCGAGGTAGGTCGTAAGTTGCGCCAAGCTGTGCCATAATCTTTCATTTTCTTTAAAAACAAATCTTTGCATAATTTAATAGCTGCGTCGTATTGAGAAGATGTTGTATTCATTTTATAAATTCTGTTGTTTGTCTAAATTTTACTAATTATGAAATATTATTATTACCTTGAACTTAATATAGATAACTAGTGAACGCTAATTTAACTAAAATGACTAAAAGGTATTTAACAAATGGCAAACAATTGAGCTTCGAAAAAGCTCAGGTGATGGCTATTATTAATATTACGCCAGATAGTTTTTACGATGGTGGCAAGTTTTCGTCGGTTACTGATATCATTAAAGACGCCGAAATGAAAATTCATGAAGGTGCTACTATTATTGATATTGGAGCAGCTTCGTCTCGCCCTAAAGCACCATCTATTTCGGTAAAAGATGAGATTGTTAGATTAAGGGAGCCATTAACGAAGTTACGTAAGGAGTTTCCAAAAATGTTGATTTCGATTGATACCTATTTATCTGAAGTTGCTGAATTTGCTATTGATTTGGGTGCGGATATCATTAATGATATTTCGGGCGGAGAATTAGACTCAAAAATGATTGATGTAGTGGCTAAGCATCAAATTGCTTATGTATTAATGCATATGCAAGGCACACCCCAAAATATGCAGCTAAATCCTACTTACGAAAATGTTGTAAAAGAATTAGGAGATTTTTATAATTCAAAAATTGCCGATTGCCAAAGCAAAGGATTTGAAAAATTGATTATAGATGTCGGCTTTGGTTTTGGTAAAACAGTAGAACATAATTACGAATTACTAAAACACTTACATGATTTCACAGAATTTGGTTTCCCGATTTTAGCGGGACTTTCTCGTAAATCCATGATCAATAAAGTAATTCATACCTCACCAGTAACGGCCTTAAATGGTACAACTGTCCTAAATACAATTGCACTTCAAAATGGCGCTAACATTTTACGTGTTCACGATGTAAAAGAAGCCAAACAAGCCGTTGACTTGTTTGAGTTTTATAAAGCAGTTAAATAAAATTTTTATTGAGCATTCCAGCCACCATCCACTGGTAAAGCGGTTCCTGTCATAGTTTTAGCCACATCCGAAGCTAGGAAAACAGCTAGTTGACCTAATTCTTCTAAGCTTACAAATTCTTTGACTGCTTGTTTATACAGCATCACTTTATTCACAACATCCGCTTCGCTCATATCATGTGCTTTGGCTTGATCAGCAATTTGTTTTTCTACTAATGGTGTTTTAACATAACCAGGGCAAATAGCATTGGCTGTAATTCCAAATGGAGCACCTTCTAAGGCAATTGTTTTTGTGAAACCGACAATACCATGTTTACTGGCGATGTATGCACTCTTGAACTCAGAAGCAACTAAACCATGTGCAGAAGCAATATTAATCACACGTCCAAATTTACGCTCTTTCATTCCTTTCCAAACGGCTTTAGTTAAATGAAAAGCAGAAGTTAAGTTAATGCCAATGATTGCATCCCATTTTTCTTCTGGAAAATCTTCGATAGGTGATACAAATTGAATTCCTGCATTATTTACAAGTACATCTATTTTACCAAATTTTGTAACGGCATCCGCTACCATTTGTCTTAACTCAGCAGGTTGCAACATGTTTGCATTGCTATACATCACTTCAATACCATATTGTTTGGCAACACCATCTGCAATTTCTTGTCCGTTGGTTTCTAAACCATTAAATACAATATTGTATTGTTTTGTTTTTGCAAATTCAATAGCAATACCTAGTCCGATACCGCTTGTGCTTCCTGTAATTAAGATTGTTTTCATTAATGATAGTTTTAAAAGTTATAATTACGAATTTAATACGAATGTACGAATCTAGGTAAGTTAAGTTTGAAACCTAGATTGGTATATTCGTACTTATTCGTATTCAAATTAGAAATTTGGTTTTAACATGTATTTGCTATAGAAATCTACAATGTGTTTTACGGCTTCATCAGCAGTATCAACAATTTTAAATAAATCTAAATCAGATTCATTAATATTATGTTCTTCATGTAACATTGTTTTTTTTATCCAATCAATTAATCCTTCCCAATATTCTTTACCTACTAATACTACTGGGAATTCCGCTATCTTGTTGGTTTGTACTAAAGTTAAGGATTCAAATAATTCGTCAATCGTACCAAAACCACCTGGCATACCAATAAATCCTTGAGAGTATTTTAAAAAAACGGTTTTACGAACAAAGAAATAATTAAAGTCAATGCTTTTATCTCTGTCAATATAATCGTTTGGTTTTTGTTCAAATGGTAAATTAATATTTAAACCTACTGAGTTTCCACCACCACGTTTTGCTCCTTTGTTGGCAGCTTCCATAATTCCTGGTCCGCCACCAGTAATCACTCCATAACCTTCTTGCGTTAGTTTAAAAGCTATTTCTTCTGCTAACTGATAATATTTATTTTCAGGTTTTGTCCTAGCAGAACCAAAAATAGAAACACAGGGACCAATTTGTTGCATTCTTTCAAAGCCATTCACAAATTCACTCATGATTTTAAAAATCTTCCAGCTATCAGAAGCCATTACTTCTCTTGATTCTTTTGTTGCAAATGCTCTTCTGATTTTTTCTTCTTTATCGTGGGTCATATATTTTAATTATTGAATAGTTGATTTAATGAGTTGTTATAATGTTAAACGAATATACGAATCTAGGTTTAATTATTGTTCTCGACTACACTCCAACTGACATAAATTTTCACAATTCTTTTTTCAAAAATGGTGCCGTATATCCTTTTTTAGATTTTACAAGTTCTTCAGGAGTACCTGTAAATAATATTTCTCCACCGCCTTTGCCACCTTCCATACCAACATCAATTAAGTAATCGGCCACTTTAATGATGTCCATATTATGTTCAATGACTAATACCGTATTACCGCTTTCTACCAAACGATTTAATACACCTAGTAAAATACGAATGTCTTCAAAGTGTAAACCTGTTGTTGGTTCATCTAAAATGTATAATGTGTTACCAGTATCACGTTTACTTAATTCGGTAGATAGTTTCACGCGCTGTGCTTCGCCGCCGCTTAAGGTGGTTGCCTGTTGGCCCAATGTTATGTATCCTAACCCAACATCTTGTAAGGTTTTTATTTGACGATAAATGTTTGGGAGATTTTCAAAAAACTCACAAGCTTGGTCGATTGTCATGTTTAACACATCACTAATGGATTTTCCTTTGTAACGAATTTCGCATGTTTCTCTATTATATCTTCTTCCGTTACATTCATCACAATTCACATACACATCAGGTAAGAAATTCATTTCTATCGTTTTTACACCAGCGCCACCACAAGTTTCGCAACGGCCACCTTTCACGTTAAATGAAAAACGACCAGGTTTGTAACCTCTTATTTTTGCTTCAGGTAATTCAGAAAATAAGGTTCTAATATCAGAAAATACATTGGTATATGTTGCAGGATTACTTCGCGGTGTTCGTCCAATAGGAGACTGATCAATGTCTATGACTTTATCTATGTGTTCTATCCCTGTAAATGATTTGTAGGGTAGGGGACGCTTCTCAGAATTATAAAAATGATTACTTAAAATTGGATATAGCGTTTCGTTAATCAAACTTGATTTTCCGCTACCACTCACACCCGTCACACAAATAAATTTTCCTAAAGGAATTTCTACGCTTATGTTTTTTAAATTGTGACCAGTGCATCCTTTTAAAACTAATTTTTTTCCGTTTCCTTTTCGGCGTGTTTTTGGAACTTCAATACTCCGTTTGCCAGTAATATATTCGGCTGTAACAGTATTAAATTTCAACATGTCTTTTGGTTTAGCAGCAGCCACTACACGTCCGCCATGCACACCAGCACCAGGGCCAATATCAATTACATAGTCAGATTCGATAATCATATCTTTGTCGTGTTCAACAACCAAAACGCTATTACCAACGTCACGTAAGTTCTTTAGAGCTTCAATTAAACGCATATTATCTCTCTGATGCAAACCAATACTTGGCTCATCTAAAATATATAACACACCTACTAATTGAGAACCAATTTGTGTTGCTAAACGAATACGTTGTGCTTCGCCACCACTTAAGGTTTTTGACGAACGATTCAATGTCACGTAATCTAAACCAACTTCCAATAAAAATCCAATACGAGTTCTGATTTCTTTGAGAACTTCTTTAGCAATTACGTTTTGCGATTTACTTAAGCGCTTTTCTATTCCCTTAAACCAATCGCCTAAAATATTGATGTCCATTTCAGAAAGCTCGGCAATATTTTTATCATCAATTTTAAAATACAGTGCTTCTTTTTTTAAACGAGTTCCTTCACAAACCGAACAATTAATTTTATTGGTAAAACCTTCTACCCAACGTAGCATCGCTGGCGAAGGATCTTCTTCAGCCTGACGAGAAATATGAGTGGCAATACCATCAAATGCAGAACTGTAGCCATTTGCACTTGTATCTGACTTAATGGTAAATAATTCTTCGGTTCCGTTTAATAAAATATTAACGGCTTCTTCAGGAATATCTTCAAAAGGTGTATCTAAATTGAATTTATATTTTTCGCCAATGGCTTCAATTTGCTTAAATACCCAAATACCTTTAGATGGACCAAGAGGAGCAATCGCACCCTTTCGAATAGATAGTTTTTGATTAGGAACAATTTTGCTAATGTCAACTTCTGATACTACACCTAAACCATTACAATGTGGACAAGCGCCATAAGGCGAGTTAAACGAAAATAAATTAGGAGCAGGTTCATCATAAGAGATGCCTGAAGTTGGACACATTAATGAACGAGAGAAAAATTGTACTTTCCCAAATCCAAAAGAGGAAGAAGTTTTCTTTTTTGCTTTTGGATTTTCTTCTTCATGCTCTAATAGCATAATGGTTCCTTTACCTTGCTTCATAGCTGTTTGTAAAGATTGGTATAAACGAGGCTTAATATCTTTAGTAATTTCTAGTCTGTCAATCACAATTTCAATATCATGAATCTTGTAACGATCCACTTGCATTTTAGGAGTAATATCTACAATTGCTCCATCAATACGAACTTTATTAAAACCTTTTTTACGAACATCTTCAAATAACTCGCGGTAATGACCTTTACGACCTTTAACCACCGGTGCTAGAAGATTGATTTTTTTGTCTTTATATTTTTCTAATATTAAATCAATGATTTGGTCATCACTGTAACGAACCATTTTTTCTCCGGTCACATAGGAGTATGCTTCACCAGAACGAGCAAATAGTAAACGTAAGAAATCATAAATCTCAGTTATTGTTCCAACTGTTGAACGAGGATTTTTGTTAACCGTTTTTTGTTCGATAGAAATAACAGGACTTAAACCTGAGATTTTATCGACATCAGGACGTTCCATATTACCTAAAAACTGACGAGCATAACTCGAAAAGCTTTCGATGTAACGACGTTGACCTTCTGCATAAATAGTATCAAATGCTAACGATGATTTACCACTGCCACTTAAGCCAGTCAGGACTACTAATTGATTTCGGGGAATATTAAGAGATATATCTTTTAAGTTATGGGCACGAGCACCAATTACTTCTATTTGTTCGTCTTCCATATTTTTAAGGGACTTTAGGGAATCAAGACTTTTTTGAAACAGGACTGTTTTGTTGTCTTTAGTCTCTTTGGTCTTGCGTCTCTTTGGTCTATTTTTTTATCGTGTCATTAATTAGTTTTAGTGTATCTACAGAAATCGTTGTTTTTAAAGTTGTATCTAAAATAACATCTTGCGGAAACACATCATTAAAGTAAACACTTAAATCGATGTTTTTGTTTTTTGGTATTTTAAATTGATATGTTTTTTTATCAGGATTGTTTAATTGTTCTCCAACTAACCATGGATTAAATGTTTTTAATACAATCTCATTGGTATTAATATGTTTAGCAAATGCTTTTAAATTGAGAATAGACGAATCTACTTTCACAATTTTAAAAGCAGGAAAAGCACCAGTATTTTTGACTTTATGTTTCACTCCAAAGTGTTTTGGGTTTGACAATAATGTTTTGTAGGCTAAAATCCGATAAATGAAACTACCGGTTTCTTTATTTAATAGTAAATCGTAATAATTATTTGTGTTTTGTTTTTTTAGTGCGTTTTGAATACCCCCAATTCCAACATTGTAAGCTGCTGCTGCTAAAGTCCAATTTTTAAAATAGTCGTGTGCGTCTTTAAAATGTTTACAGGCTACATGAGTCGCTTTTTCTACATCTAATCGTTCATCAATTTCATTATTGACGGTTAATCCGTAATGTTGAGCTGTTACGGGCATCAATTGCCAAAATCCAGCTGCTCCCATTGGAGAAACTACATTGGATAAATGACTTTCGATAATGGCAACATATTTGAAATCATCAGGAACACCTTCTTGTTTTAATATAGGTTCAATTAAAGGGAACCATTTTTGAGCTTTATGAAATAAGGCTAATGAGGAGTTTTTCCATGATTTATTGGCAAAGAATTCTTTCTCTAAGCTTTCTTTTATTTCGTAATCATTTTGAGGAACACGTTCACCTGCAAATTGAAGATTGGAAGGAATATTTAAACCAAGAACTTTGAAGTTTGAATTGGAATAATCTAAATTTGTTTGGAGTGGGGTAAAAGAAATGAACTTGATTAAGAAACTAATCAATGCCCACGACGCCAAACTCACATAGGTTTTTTTATAAAGAGGACTTGGTTCGCGAAAAATTTTTAATATCCAAACAGATATGGTCACTTTCTTTTTATAATCGTATTTAGATATAAAGATACAAAAGTGATGGCACAAAAAATAATAGAAACGACTAACCAAGTAGTTTGATAGTTCAATATCTGATTTAATGCTAGAGAAACCCCTAATAATCCGATTCCACAAAATAAAATGGCAATTCTTTTTTCGGTAATGCCTCTAAAATATAAGTGATGAGTGGTATGATCTTTACCTCCCACAAATGGAGATTGACCTCGTCGAATTCTATTTATACTAACTGTTACCGTATCAGTAATAGGTAATATAAATACTAATGCAATAGAAAGAAAACCCATTAAAACAGGATTGACAGAAAACCAAGCGTTATTGACTAATGAAAAAGAATTCCAACAGTAATCTATACCAACTACTGCTAAAAAAGCACCCAAAAACTGACTACCGGTGTCTCCCATAAACATTTTAGCTGGATGCCAGTTATAAATTAAAAAACCTAATAAGGCACCTAGAAGACCTAAGCTTAAAATTGGTACTGGACTTAGAATCAAGTTTAAATTTATGTTTAAAAAAATGGAGAATAATAAAATGGTTATAGAAACGATGGTTGTAATGCCATCCATATTATCCAACATATTTATTGAATTCATAAACCCAATTACCCAAAAAACAGTTAATCCAAAATTAAATGCTTCGTTAGAAAATATATTGATTTTTGTTCCTGTGAAGTAGAGAATTAAACCGCAAACTAGCTGGGCAATAAATTTTAGCAAGGGTCTTGTGTTATAAGCATCATCTGCTAATCCCATTAAAAAAGCAATTGTGCAAACAATGAATATGCCAATAATTTTTAAACTACTATAATTAAGTGGAAGTAAATGATCGATGAAGTTTAAAATAATAAATGTGATTAGAAAAACGACAAAAAATGATATTCCTCCAATAGAAGGTCTTACAGAAGGATTCCAGCGAATTTGTTTTTGATTTGATTGCTGTTGTCTTACCCCCAGTGTTTGAGAAAATTTTAATAAAATTGAATTTAAAGTAATTGATATAACAAATGTAATACCAATGGTTAGTACGGTAAATAGTAAAATGTTATTTTGAAAAAAAATCATTAAAAAGGGCTAGAAAATTCTTTAAAAGGTGTTCCTACTAAATCTTTTTCGGATAAAATTGGATTTGGGATATTCCAATTTATATTTAACTCAACATCATTCCATAAAACACATCCTTCAGAAGCCTTATTATAAACATTGGTACATTTATAAGAAAAAATAGTGTTATCTCTGAGAGTTAAAAAGCCATGAGCAAATCCCGGAGGGATGTAAAACATCGTTTTGTTTTCTTCATTTAATTCAATAGCCACATGTTGGCCATATGTTGGAGATTTTTTTCTTATATCAACAGCAATATCCAATACAGCTCCATTTATTACTCTCACTAATTTACCTTGATCGTGAGGTGGTGCTTGAAAGTGTAGGCCTCTTAAAACACCAGTGTTAGATAATGATTGGTTATCTTGAACAAAATTTACATTTATGCCATTTTGTTTAAAAATAGTTTCATTGTAACTTTCAAAAAAATACCCTCTGGCATCAGCAAATACTTTAGGATTTATTACTAATAAACCTTTTATTTTTGTTTCAATTACTTCCATAACTTAGAAAAATTTTTCTTTTTTTCAACTTTATCATCTGAATAATAACCATTGCCATAGCCGTAACCATAGCCGTAACCGTAGCCATATTTATATCCATAGTTGGAACGATTAACATCCACTCCATTTAAAATCATTGATAAATTTTTAATACTGCCTTCGTTAATTAATTTATCTAATATTTGAACAAATGCTTTTTTCGAATAATCAGCCCTAAATACGTAAATTGGGAAGTCTGCTTTTTGTATAGTTGTGATACCATCTGTAACAAGTCCAATTGGAGGATTATCAAATACTATATAATCGTACGATAATTTTAATTCGTCTATTAATGTGTTTAATCTGTTACTGATAATTAATTCTGAAGGGTTAGGAGGTATAGGTCCCGCTGTTATGTAATCCAAATTAGGAAAATGACTATGATTAATACAATCTTTTACAGGAGTCATATTTGTTAGAATGGTACTCATGCCGACTTCATTTGAAACACCAAATCCTTTATGGATTTTAGGTTTCCTCATATCTAAATCTAAAAGAATTATTTTTTTACCTGTGTATGCTAAAATACCGGCAATATTTAAACACACAAAAGTTTTTCCTTCCCCAGAAATGGATGAAGTCACTGCTATTATTTTTGATCCTTCAGAGTTATTTATGAAATTTAAATTAGATCGAATACTTCTAAAAGCTTCTGCAATTTGAGATTTAGGATTTTTATCTACTACTAATTGAGAAACAGGAACATCGCTTTCGTAATTTGGAACAATACCTAGTACAGAAATAGAAGCGTCGATATTATTTACCACATCATTGATTGATGTGATTTTATCATGAAGGAAATATCTTGTAAAAACAAGAAGAAGAGAAAGTAATAAGGCTAATAAAATAGAAATAATAATAGCTCCCTTTTTATTGGGTGAAACCCAAAATCCATCATTTACGGCTTCTTCTAAAATAACATTTTGAGACACAAAGCCAGCTTTGGAAATAGAAAATTCTGTTTTCTTTTCTAATAACATGGTGTAATATTTTTCACTAATACTAAATAATCGCATCAATCTAGAATGTTCCAAATCTTCATCAGGGTTATTTACATTTTTATTTTGGTATTCAGAATATTTTTCAGTTAAGTTAGTGTATCTTGACTTGTATTTTAATCTTACCGCATTAATAGTTTCTATTAATAATTTTTTTTGAGTTTCGATATTGAAGTTTATTTGTTTGATATTCTCGCTATTTGGAGTTACCATATACAATAAGTCTTCTTTTTCTAGTAATAATTTTTGTATACTTTGTGTATATTCTTTGATAGCAGATTCATATTCTGTACCTGAAATCATTGAAATTAATTGATAAGTATCTATACTTTTATTTTTTAAAATATTTTGTTGAAGTTCTGCTAAAATTTTCTCGTCAATTTCAACTTTAAGCATATCATCTTCAATTCTTGACAATCTAACTGTATTAGGATCAATAGTAGTTTCTTTAATCGTATAGTTATGTTCTTTTCTGAAATCTTGTAAATTATTTTCAGAGGATTTTAAATCGCTGTAAACTTCTTCTAGTTTGTTGTCGATAAAAGAAAGAATACTTTTTGAACTTTCACTTTTTCGTTCAACATCAAATTTTAAATATTCTTCTGAGATTAAATTAACGACATCTTTAGATTTTTGGGGATTAATATCTGTGACTTTAATTTGAATGGTTCTTGCTGCTTCATTTATTAGTTTAATATCTATTTTTGATTGCAGATTTGCAGTTACGTTGTCGGTATTGTTAATTATAAAATAAGACTTATTACTTTCTAGTAATTGAGATTTAACGGCTTCCTCATTCAATTTTTTATTAGGAGAGATGCTTAATTCAAAATAAGGAGAGTTAACAACACTATAGGTTATGAAAGGAATATTGAAATTTTTTCCTTCCGCTGAAAATGATAAAAAACCAGATGATAACGTATTAAATCGTATATAGATTTTAGATCCATAAATATTATCATTCTTTACATTAAATTTAACTAAATAGGGAGAAGATAAATACAGCTCGTTGTTTTTGAAGGTACCTTCATTAAAATAACTTATTTGTATATCTGATTTTTCTACAACTCTTTTTAAGAAATTTTTTGAGCGGATTTGCTCCATGGCTTCGGCAATTTTATTGTCAGAGCCTTCAAACGTACTCATTTTTAAAACTTGAGAAGCTTGATTGTTTTCGTTAATTTGAATAATAGTAGAAGATTGATATTCTGGTTGACTATATCTCAAATAGATAGTTGCAATTCCTATGCTAATAATAAAAAAAACTAAAACAAACCATAAACTTTTTTTTACTATATAAATAACAAGACCTAAATCTAATTCACTACTAAATTTAGAAACTCGATCTCTGTATTTGTCTACTGAGTTTTCTCCTTGTGGTTGTATCATTTTACACTTATAACTAAGGTATATAGTAAAAACGTTGAACTAATTAAAGAGATAATTGGTGTTATTTCTGTTAATAAGGTTCTAGTAAAACGATATCTGGGTTCAACATAAATAATATCATGAGCTAATACAACTGTATTACCAACAGCTATTCCCTCAATTTTTGATAAATCCATTAAGTACACTTTTGGTTTATCTCCTTGATTACGTATAAGTTTAACTTTATATGCTTTTCCGTCTTCTGCAATACCACCAGTTAATGCTAAGGCTTCAATTACTGTTGTATTATTGTTAGTTAAATTTAAAACTTTAGCAATTCCTCCGTTTCCGGGAAACACAATAACACGTTTATTGATCACGGTCATAAAAACAAAAGGTTTCACATAATAATCTGCATAAATTTGTTCGAGGTATTCAGTGGCTTCTCTAACACTTAATCCTGCTAATTTTACTCTACCAATTAGAGGGAGCTTGCATGTTCCGTCCATATTAACAACATAATCTATTTCAATAATTCTTTGAACTTGGTTTGATGTTGCTAAATCGACAATTTTAAAACCATCATTTGAGAAAATTCGAACATTTATAATATCGTTTGATTCGATTTTGTAATCTTGTTTAGATAACGAATCAGCTATTTTATCATATGTGTAATCCTTTGGCGTTTTTAACATTAAGTTTGAACGAAAAACTTTACAAGATGAAAACCAAAAGGCTAGAGATAATAAAAGGAAATATTTAAAAAAACGCATAGTTATATTTTATCTCACAAAGTTAGAATTTATCCCTTAATATCAAAAATCATGCTCTTTTTAATAATTCAGCATATAATTCACTCATGTCGTCAATTAACCTTGTGTAACTGTATTTTGAAAGTGCCCATTCTTCTCCTTTTTTTGCAGAAGCAGAAAGAGTAGAGGTATTTTGACAGGTTTGGAGTAAATTATTGAAAAATCCTGTTTTATCGGTTATTTCAGACAATAAACCACATTCTGGATGTAATACATCTTCAATTCCTCCAACATTTGTTGCAACCACATATTTTCCAGCTGCTTGAGCTTCAATAATACTTACAGGAGTCCCTTCATTTAATGAAGTTAATGTAACAATATCTAATCCATGTAAAGCCCATTCAACATTTGTTATCCAAGATGTAAAAATCACATCAACCTCATCAGTTGGATTATTAGACCAGGTTACATTATTAAGTTTACATGCTTCATAAATTGTATCTCTAGTGTCTCCATCGCCAATAATGAAGGCTTTAAAATTGGTAATTCCGTTATGTTTTAGATATGCAATCGCTTCAATAAATAAACTGTGATTTTTTATAGGAGCTAATCTTCCTATAATTCCAATAGCTAATTGACCTTCTTTTAAATGGTATTTTCCCCTGAATTCTTTTCGATTTTTTTCTTTGTTTTGTGTGAATTTAGTCAAATCAAACCCTAATGGAACTACATGAATTTTATCTTTTGGAGCTATTTCAAATTGCTCAGACAACTCTTGTTTTTGCTTATTACTGATAGCTACAATTGCTGTTGAGTGTTTTGCTAAATAGCGTTCAATGGTTTTATAAAATCCAGTCTTCAGTTTACCAAAATAGGAGTGAAATACATGGCCATGAAAGGTATGAACAATAACTGGAACATTACAATCAATAGCTGCTAAACGGCCAATTGCTCCAGCTTTTGAAGCATGTGTATGTACTATATCTGGTTTAAAATCGCGAATTATTTTTTTGATTTCTTTATAAGCTGCATAATCAGACTTTAAATTAATTTCTCTTTGAAATTGATTCAGAACTTTAGGCTTCAATCCTAATCCTTCTGGGATAAATAGAGAACTATCTTCACCTTCTTCCTCTGGTCCGCCAACTAAAAGTGTTTCATAATCAGGCTCTAAGTATTTTGATAAAAAACTTACATTATAGGTGATACCACCAATGTTAAAACGATTAATTATACGAAGTACTTTAGGCACAGTTAGCTAAGATTAAGTTCGGTAGATAGTTGTTTAAAATCAATTCCATCAAAATTACCTGAACTCATCATCAAAAGTACATGGTTTTTTAAGGATTTTGATTTAAGATAGGTTACTAATGTGTTACTATCTATAAAAACTTTTAAATCTTTACGGTTAAAGTATTTTAATACTTGTTCCTCTGTTATAGGTTTTAGCTTTTTATGAGCAATGGTGTGAGGATTAAAATAAACGATGGCTTCATCAGCATCGTTCATCGCTCCATTGTATTCTGCTAAAAAGGTTTCGTTTAAGCTACTAAATGTATGTAACTCCATACAAGCCAAAATTTTACGATTGGTAAATTGCTGCTTCGTTGCTTGAGTAGTTGCTTTTAGTTTAGATGGAGAATGAGCAAAATCTTTATAAAAAGCAAAGTTATCTGTTTTAGAAACTAACTCTAAACGTTTAGCGGCACCTTTAAAGGATTGAATGGCCTGATAAAATTGAGAATCAGTTAAACCTAACTTATTACAAACTAAATGCGCACCGTTAAGGTTCATTAAATTATGATTACCAAAAATCAGCAATGGAATGTCTTTTTTGTTATCTTCAAGAATGGTCGTCCCATTTTCTATTCGGTGCTTAGGAATAGAGTAGGGAATTTTGGAAATATTGTTTGATAAACCTGAATTTTCAGCTACTTTTTGCAATTCTTTATCTTCATTGCAATAAATCAGGCTTCCGTTAGGTTCAATTAAATCAACAAATTTTTCAAACTGGTTCACGTAATTTTCAAAAGTTGGAAACACATTGATATGATCCCAAGCGATGCCACTTAAAATAGCAATATTTGGTTTATATAAATGAAATTTAGGTCGTCTATCAATTGGCGAGGCTAAATACTCGTCACCTTCAATAATTGCAATAGGAGCTTCTTTGGTTAATTTAACCATGGTGTTAAACCCTTCCAATTGTGCGCCAACTAAATAATCGGCATCTATTTTGTTGTAATGTAATACATGTAAAATCATGGCTGTTATAGTTGTTTTACCATGACTACCACCAATAACCACGCGAGTTTTATCTTTTGTGGCTTCATATATATATTCCGGATATGAATATACTTTTAAACCAAGTTCATTTGCTCTAATTAATTCAGGATTATCCTCTCTAGCGTGCATTCCTAAAATAACCGCATCAATATCAGTAGTTATTTTTTCGGGAAACCAACCAATTTCAGACGGTAAAAGTCCTGCATTTTTTAATCGAGTTTTGGATGGTTCATTAATTTCGTCGTCACTTCCAGTTACATGAAACCCTTTTTCATGTAAAGCCAATGCCATATTGTGCATAGCACTTCCTCCAATTGCAATCAAATGAACTCGCATAATCGATTTAGTTTAGTAGTACGAAGTAAATCTTTTTTAATAAAAAATGCAGACGGGTTGGGTCTGCATTTTAAACAATGATTTGTTAAGTATTAAGCCATTTTAGGAGTTGGTTGACCTAATTGATACAAAAGTTTAGCATGAGCGGCTAATGCTCCTATAAAAGTTTTTTTAGAATAGTAAGGCAAATTAAATTCTTCAGCTGTTTTTTTGATAATTGGAGCAATTTTTTTGTAATGAACATGGCAAATATTAGGGAATAAGTGATGTTCTACTTGAAAATTTAATCCACCTACAAACCAAGAGAAAGCCCAACTTTTTTGAGCAAAATTGGTAGTTGTTTTTAATTGATGAGCAGCCCAATCATCTTGCATATTTCCTTTTTCATCAGGTAAAGGAAATTCTGTTAGATCCACTACATGAGCTGGCTGAAAAATTAATGCTAAAATCATTCCGCAAGTAAAATGCATAATCGACCAGCCAATAAGAATTTGATACCAAGGACTATTCATTACTAATAAGGGAAGTCCTAAGCTATATCCTAAATAAAATAACTTGTTAAGTATCAATAAGTATAATTCTTTTTTATAAGTTGTTTTTCTAATAGCTAATAATCCCATTTTGTTATAACGAGCTAACTGTTGAAAGTCTTTGGTAGTAGCCCACATAATAGTCATTAAACCATAAAAGAACCAAGCGTATAAAAATTGAAATTTATGAATCCATTTATACTCGGCATGAGGAGAAAATCTTAAGAATCCTGGAGGTGCGATATCCTCATCATGACCTTCGATATTGGTATAAGTATGGTGTAAATTATTGTGTTGTAATTGCCAATTTAAAGAACTTCCTCCAATAAAATTCATACTTCTACACATTAAAGCATTCAATTTTGCATTTCGTGAATAAGACCCATGATTAGCATCGTGCATTATAGATAAACCAATGCCACTCATTCCAAATCCCATTAAAATGCATAATAATGATTGAATCCATAGATTATCGAAAACATTAAAAATGAGTAGTAAAAAAGGAGTGAAATATAATGCAAACATAAAAATGGATTTGATGACCATTTGAGCATTGCCATATCTGGAGAGGTTGTTTTCTTTAAAATATTCGTCTACTCGTTTTTTTGCTGTTAAATAAAAGGAACGATTTGCATTGTTGAATCTGATTGATTGGGTACTCATTTATTGTGTGTTTTTGTGTCAAAGATAAGCTATAAAAAACCAAAAGCCAAAAATCTTAAATTATTAATAATGAACAAATTAAGGTTTATAATTCGTTTTAGGGGACTTAACAGCTTATTTCTGAGAGGAAAGCTATTTATAAAGCGATAAGATTAATTCAGCTAATTTTTCAACTTCTTCTTTTTGGCTTTTTTTACCAAATGAGAAGCGAATGCAACTTTGTGATTCTTCTTTTTCTAATCCCATAGCTATTAAAACATGAGATGGTTCTGCGTTAGTTGAATTGCAAGCTGATCCTAATGAAACTGCGTATTGATTTTTAATTTTAGAAAACAAATTACTTCCATCTTTTAACAATGGAAAGTAAATGTTTGATGTATTGTAAAGTCTGTATCTTGTTGAACCGTTGATTCTTAAGTCTGGTATTTCGAGTAATTGATGTTCTAGATGTCCTCTTACTTTTGAAATATGCATATTATTATCCCAATATTCGTTTTGAGCAATTTCGCAGGCTTTTCCTAAACCTACAACTCCCGTTACGTTTAAAGTTCCACTGCGTTTGTAGTGTTCGTGTCCTCCACCATGAAATAATGGGATTAAATTGACTCTTGGATTTTTACGTCTTATATATAAAGCGCCAACACCTTTTGGTCCGTATAGTTTATGAGCCGAAATACAACATAAATCCAATCCCATTTCATTTACAGCAATAGGCAATTTTCCAGCCATTTGAGTGGTGTCGCTAAAAAAGATAGATTCATTTCGACGAGTTATTTCTGAAATTTTCTCTAAATCTTGTAAAACACCGGTTTCGTTATTAGCCGCCATAATAGCTACTAAAATAGTTTTTGGAGTAAAGCTTTCTTTGAGTTCATCTAAATCAATTCGTCCTTCTTGGTCAACATTTAAATAAGTAACAATAGCCCCTTTTTCTTCTAAATAGGCACAGGTATCTAAAACTGCTTTGTGCTCTGTTTTGCAAGTTATAATATGGTTTCCTTTAGTTTTGTACGCTTCAAAAACTCCTTTCAAAGCCATATTAATAGCCTCGGTTGCTCCTGAGGTAAAAACAATTTCTGAGTTTTCAGCACCAATAAAATCAGCTACTTGTTGTCGCGCTTTTTCAACAGCACCTTGAGCATACCAACCCAAAGGGTGCGTGCTACTAGAAGCGTTACCAAAATGTTCAGTAAAAAAAGGTAGCATTTCGGCTAATACTCTTTCGTCAACTGGAGTTGTTGCGTTATAATCTAAGTATACCATTTAAGAATTTTGATTTAAGATTTATGAAGTATTTCAAACCTGAAATTTGACGTCTAAAACCATTATTTAATTTAAGCTCTTTCAATGATAGCGGCGTAACCTTGTCCAACACCAATACACATAGTAGCTAAGGCGTATTTTTTATTTTGAAGATTTAACTCGATAGCTGCTGAATTAATGATACGAGCTCCGCTCATTCCTAATGGATGTCCTAAAGCAATGGCGCCACCATTTGGATTGATACGTGGGTCTTTATCATCTAATTTCCATTGACGAGTACAGCCTAATGCTTGAGCAGCAAAAGCTTCATTCAATTCAATAATATCAATATCATTCCATGTTAAGCCTGCTTTTTTTAATGCTTGGTTCGCAGCTTCAACAGGACCTAATCCCATAATGCGTGGCTCAACTCCAACAACAGCACTACTTACAATACGAGCTAATGGTTTTAAGTTATATGATTTAATGGCATTTTCGCTAGCTAATAAAATAGCCGCTGCTCCATCATTTAATCCTGAGGCATTACCTGCTGTAACCGTTCCTTCTTTTCTAAAAGAGGCTTTTAGTTTTTGTAAACCTTCTAAAGTGGTATTAGCTTTTGCAAACTCATCTGTTTTAAAGATTAAAGCATCTCCCTTTTTTTGAGGAATTTCAACTGGTACAATTTCTTTTTCAAATCTTCCAGCTGCCATTGCTTTAGCGGCTTTTTGCTGACTCCATAAAGCAAAGGCATCTTGGTCTTCGCGGCTAATTTTGTGCATTTCTGCAACATTTTCAGCAGTTTCGCCCATGGCATCTACACCATATTGTTCTTTTAATTTTGGATTGATAAATCTCCATCCAAAACTACTATCAAATAATTGTTGGTCGCGACCAAAAGCAGAACTTGCTTTGCTCATTACTAATGGGCCACGAGTCATATTTTCAACACCTGAAGAAATCATTAAATCAGCATCACCTAATTGAATGTATCTAGCAGCGTCAACAGTAGCACTTAAACCAGATGCACATAAACGATTTACGGTTTGACCAGGAACCGTGATTGGTAAACCAGCCATTAAAGAAGCCATTCGAGCTACATTGCGATTATCTTCACCAGCTTGGTTAGCACAGCCCATAATCACATCTGCAACTTTCGAAAAGTCTACTGAAGGATTTTTTGCCATTAATTCTTTTAAAACTAAGGTTGCCAAATCATCTGTACGCACAGTTGAAAGAGTTCCTCCAAAATTTCCGATGGCTGTTCTTACGCCATTTATAATATAAGCTTGTTGCATAGTGGTTATGTTTAGTGTTGCAAAAATATCGTTTTTTTAAGACTTACTCATTAAAAAGCCTTTTTTAATAGTTTTATGTTTTTTTAGATACTAAAACTGTTAGATTTTCGTTACTTTGTATTTGATTAATAAGTATTTAATTCTATTTTTTTGAGAAAAGTAAATCTATATTTTTCAGTATTCTTAAACTTTTTCCTTTTATACAAAGGATATTCTCAAGTTGCTGCTCCAGAAATAAGATGTATTTCTGTTACCTCTCCAACAAGTGCAGTTGTAACATGGATTGCACCAGCCGATCCTTCAAATGAATTTACACAATATCAAATTTGGTCATCTGGATCTCAAACAGGCCCATTTACATTAGTAGGAACCGTAAGTTCCATTTCTCAAACATCTTATACTCACACACCATCTAATGTAGGATTACAATCACAATATTATTATATCACTACAATTAGTAGCGCTGGAACTAATACGTCTGTTCCATCTGCAACAGTTCGTTCTGTTTTTTTAAATTTGAGTAATCCTGGAAACGGTATTGTCAGTTTAAACTGGAATGCTTTAGCAACTCCGTTACTTCCATCTTCATCTCCAACATATACACTTTCTAGAACAAAGACAACAGGTTCTTGGAATCCTTTATATGTAGGGAGTAGTTTAAGTTATAAGGATACGATTGATTTGTGCAAAGTTTATTATAATTATAAGGTAGAAATTTCTGATGCTTCAGGATGTATTTCGGTATCTAATTTAAATGGCGATACTTGTTATAATCGTTTTCCTCCAAATAGATTATCTTTAGATTCAGTTTCTGTAAATAGTAGCGGACAAACCTTACTTGGTTGGCCAGCTTCAACTTCAAAAGATGTAGTTGCTTATATTATTTATAAGTCTAATGGAGTTTCTGTAGTTGCTATTGATACCATTTATGGATATAATAACACATCTTTTACTTATACCGCTTCGGGTGCAAGCACTGCTTCAGAAGGTTATGTTATTGCTTCTGTTGATAGTTGTGGTATTTATAGCATTCCTAGTCCTTTACACAATACAATGTTTTTAAATGCACCCGTTTATGATTTATGTTCTCGAACAGCTAATTTAGCATGGACAACCTATACTAATATGCCTAAAGGAGTTTTAAAGTATGAGGTTTATTGTAAAGTAAATGGCGGTGCTTATACACTTGTGGGTTCATCCAGCAATGGTGCATTTTCTCATTCCGGATTATCGCCTGGTGATACTTATTGTTATATTGTTAGAGTATGGAATTCGGATTTATCAATTAGCGCTAGTTCTAACGTTCAATGCTTTGTTGCCACAGGACTTCCAGGACCTTCTTATGTTTATATTAATTCCGTTAGTGTAAATACAATTAATAAACAAATTGAGGTAACATATTCTGTTGATACAACAAAATCATTTAATGGTTGTGTGATTTATAAATCAATAGATTTGGGTGTTAGTTTTACAAAATTAGCTACTGTAACAGCAACAATTTCTCCTTATACATTTATTGATAAAGACGTCAAGTCAACAGACAAAAATTATTATTATAAGGTTCAAGTAGCTGATGATTGCGATAATCCTGGCGCTGTAAGTAATATTTCTAAAAACATTGTTTTAAAAGTAAATAACGACAATGAGAGTGTTTTTAAAAATAATTTAACTTGGGACGATTATACAACATGGTCTGGTGGAGTAGAATCATTTAATATTTATAGGTCGATAAATGGTGTGTTTGATCCAACTCCAATTATTAATGTTCCTTTTTTGACAAGCACTTATACTGATAATGTTCAAGACTATGTGAGTGATCAAGGGAAGTTCTCGTATTATGTAGAAGCTGTTGAAGGAATAGGAAATGTATATGGGTTTAAAGATTTAGCTAAGTCTAACCCGGCAGATGCTTATCTTGAGGTTAATGTATTTGTTCCAAATGCTTTTTCTCCAAAAGGCATAAATAATGTTTGGTTACCAATTGCCCAATATGTTGAGAAAACGGATTATAAAGTGAAGGTGTTTAACCGTTGGGGAGTCAAAATATTTGAAACCCAAAGTGATACCGAAGGTTGGACGGGCGACGCCGCAACAGATGATGTATATGTGTATTTAATTGAATACAAAAATGCTCGTGGCGAGTATATTCAATTAAAAGGTCATTTAAATATTATTAGATAATTTTTTGGCTTCTTAGCATTTCATTTTTAATAAGTTTCTGTTTTATTCCCATTTATAGCTGTATCCTCATTTAAATTTGGAATTATATATTTTAAATGACATTATTCCGAATTATAATATTCTCTTTGTTTTTTTTAGGAGCTTATTCAACACAAGCTCAAGTAAAAAAAACGGAACCGACTTTAACCAGAGTGTTATTTGTGTTTGACGCTAGTAACAGTATGAAAACAAAACATAAGAATACAACTCGTATTCAGGGCGCTAAAGAGTTGTTTTATAAGTTTTTAGATAGTTTAAATAAACAAAAGAATATACAATTTGCTTTGCGAATGTATGGTCATACAGTGAAATACCCTCCAGGAGATTGTAAAGACTCTAAGCTAGTTGTTCCTTTTGCAAAGAATAACATCGCTTTAATTAAATCAAAAGTGGCAGAGGCCAAGCCAACAGGTATAACTCCAATTGAACATTCTTTGACTGAGTCCGCAAATGATTTTCCAGATGCAAAGGCTGTGAATATGATCATTTTAATTACTGATGGAATAGAGGAGTGTGATGGAGATCCTTGCAAAGCTCGAATGAAATTAATGGAAAAAGGAATTGTATTTAAACCTTTTATTATTGGAATTGGATTAAGTGTAGAACAAATAAAGACCTTTGAATGCGTTGGAGATTATTATGATTTTGATAATTCTAATTTGCTAAAAGATATTAGCGCCATCATTTCTAAACAAAAATTAAATAAAACATCCGCTCAGGTTAATTTATTGGATTCAAAATCGTATCCTAGTGAAACGAATGTTAATATGACATTTTATAATACGGCTACAGGTAATTATTCATATAATTACATCCATACTTTAAATCAAAAAGGAAATCCTGACACCTTGTATTTAGATGATTTTCCAACCTATAAAGTGATTGCTCACACTATTCCTCCAACTGAAAGTAAAGATATAAAGTTAACACAAGGTAAACATACCATTATCCCTATTGACGCGCCTCAAGGATTTATTGAATTACGCAGACCAATGGGCGTTTATAATTTTAACGAAAAAATAAAAAGTATTGTGCGAAAAGCTAGTGGCAATATGCAAACGCTTAATGTTCAGCAAATGAATACGACTGAGAAATATATTACTGGAAGTTATGATTTAGAGATTTTAACCTTACCGCGTACTTATATGAGTGGAGTAAAAGTAGAGCAATCACAAACCAAACTCATTGAATTACCAAATGCAGGGATGTTAACTATTAAAGCTTTAGATAATGGCGACGGTAGTATTTATAAAGACACCAAAAAGCTTGAATGGGTTTGTAATTTAAATTCTACAACCTCACAAACCTATTATCTACAACCTGGTAATTACAGAATAGAGTGGAGAGCTAAATCTTTAAAAGGTTCTATTTATACTATAGAGAAAAAGTTTACAGTTAAATCAGATATAGAGACGAGAGTGGAATTGTATAAGTAAATTATTCTTTGTAAAATAAATATTCCCTTAAATCTGAAGCCATTTCAACTGTTTTCTGTTTTCTTATATTTCCATTTCTAATACAAGTGCCAAAAAAAGGTTTATTGTCAAGAAAATTAAAATAGCCTAAATAGTAATAATTGTGATATTCTTCTGCTTCTCTAATTGATTTGTATTCATATTTCATTTTTTGAATCGCAATCCCATTAAAATTATTTTCTTTAAACCATTTGTACCATTCAGGAATATAAATCATTAAATTTTTATTGAATTTATTTCTTTTTGCTCGAGCATCCATATCTTCTTTGGATTGATATCTTCTTTTATAAAAATTCTCTTCATCGACTTCATTATATAATTGATGTAAATTCCATGCTAGTTTTTGATAATTATATAATTTTTTAGGTTGTGTTCCTAAAAGCTCATTAAAAATAGTTAACTGAATTTTCGCGGAATCATTCTTAAATAGCTCATGTATTTCTTTATTAAAGGAAATTCTTTGTAAAGAATGATAATAATTATCACTTCGTGTAAAATTTGAAGAGTTGTCAATTAAAATATTTGTTTTACCTTCTTTAATATATGGAAAACCAACTTGATTTAAATTATTTGCAAAATCTGTGAATACCCCTCCTCCTTTTTCAAGATATTTTGTTAGATTTTCTTTAAACTTAACATCATCTTTTTTAAAGTAATTATACAGTGCTTTGCTAAAAACGGCCTCATTAAAGCCTTTTTCTTCAGCTAAATCATTAAAAAAAATAAAAGCCTGTTCATAAGTATTAAATGGTTTATCTTCATTAGTCAACATGGAATGTTGAGAGGCTTTAATGTATTGAAGAGAGTCTATAAATAATATTTCAGGTAATTTAAGGATGCTATAATTTGTGTTTTCAAATTCAGTAAATTGCAAATCTTCGGCTAAAAATCCTTTATCTTTCATTTCTGGATTTCTATATATGATTCTTCTAATTGATTCGAAAATATAAAATAAGTTTTTAAAACTATTATCTCCTTGCAAATAATCAATAAAGCCAAGTTTTAATGAGTTTTCAAAATCGCCTATTTCCATACTCATTTTTTTACATTCTTCGTGTGCGATTTTTTTTATTTTTTTAAAATAAAGCGAATCAATTATAAAATTGGAACCTGTTTTTTTAAACGTTTTTTTAAAAGAATTTAAAAGTTTTTTTCGGTCAGCATAACTAGGGTGCGTTGAAAATATGGCATTAAAGCTTTTGTAAGAGCCTCGCCTTGATTTATTAACATAAAATTGAGAAGCATATTCTGAGTATTGTAAAATATTTAAAGAATTTGAAATTGTGTTTAAATTAAGATTTGCTTTACTTAAACAACTATATGCAAATGAATCTGATTGTAATTCCGCTTTTCGGCTTTTTTCGTACATTAAATAAAACTCTTTTGAGGTCTGTGAAATGTTATTGTGATTGTATGCTGAAATATAATCTGCATTAATCATATATCCATGATTGAAAATAGAGTGCCCTATTTCGTGTCCAAGTACATAGGCTAACTCAGCTTCATTGTTACAATTGGCAATTAATCCAATATTAGTAAATACAAAACCGTTTCCTAGTGCGTGGGCATTATAATTTATATCTCTTTCTATAAAAACATCAAACGGTTGTTTTGATTTTATATCTTTTGGCAAAATAGTGTCTACTAATCGATATAAGTATTTCTCTAATTCAAACCACTCAAGATAAAATGAATTATTATCAAATTCTTTTTGAACGTCAAATGTTTTGTGGATTTTGTATATATCTAATTGTTCTTCTGTAAATCCTGATATTTTTAATCCATTAAGTTTTTGATACGAAAGTACGGGGTCAAAAAAATAATTTTTACTAAATTTTTCAGGAAATTGATAACTTCCTTTGAATTGAGAAAAAGAGGAATTTAATTGAAAAATTAAAAAAACAAGAAGTACCTTTTTTGAAATCATAATTAATTTAATGCAAAATTTTAAAAATTAATTCCTTCATTAACTCTCCATTATTAACGCCACTATTATCAACCCCTTTGGTTTTTAAATCGTATTCTTTTAAATAAGCAAAAATGGCTTTTAGCTTTCCTGTATTATAATTTTGAGCCGCTTTGGCATAACCATCCACAAAAAAGGGATTAACGCCTAAGGCTTGTGCGACTGCAAACTTAGATTTATCTGGAGCAAAATGATATAATAATATTTTAGAGAAATAACCGTACAGCGTACTTAAAGTCATCACTGCAGGATGTTCTTTTTCGTTACTTGAAAAATAATTGATAATACGATTAGCTTTTAAAATATCTTTTTTTGCCAAAGCATCTTGTAATTCAAATACATTAAACTCCTTACTAATACCAATATTATCCTGAACAGCATCAGCAGTTACTTCATCGCCTTCTTTTAAATTAATAAATAGTTTTTCTACTTCATTACTGATTTTTGATAAATCATTACCTAAAAATTCAGCTAATAAAAAGGATGCTTTAGGACCAATTTTAAATTTACGTTCCTGAACAAAAGATGTAATCCATTCAGGAATTTGATTATCATACATCTTCTTAGTTTCTAAAAAGACATGATTTTTTTGTAATGATTTATAGACTGCACTTCTCTTATCTAATGTTTTGTATTTATAACAAAACACTAAAATAGTAGAAGGTTGAGGTTGTTGTAAGTATCCTGCTAGTGCATTAGAAGTAGTTGCCGATTTTTTTGCTGGAATATCATCATCGTCATCATCGCCACCAGAAGCCTTGCCTAATTCTTTTAAGTTTTGCGCTTCTTTGACGATCACAACTTGATATTCGCTCATCATTGGAAAGCGCTTCGCTGCCGAGATAATCGCATTTAAATCAACATCTTTGCCATATAAAATCGTTTGATTAAATTCTTGTTCGCTTTCGTCCAATACATTTTTTTCAATGTAGTCGCTAATCAAGTCAATATAATACGCTTCTTCGCCGCTTAAAAAATAAACGGGTTTAAAGATTTTTCGTTTTAAATCGGTGAGTATTTGTGTTACTTCCTTCATAATCTGTTACTTTTTAAAAAAGAAATAAACGGCTACAAATAAACATAAAAAACCAATGATGTGATTCCATCGTAAGGTTTCTGTTTTAAAAACTAGTAAAGTAAAAATCACAAATACACTAATAGAAACTACTTCTTGAATAATTTTTAATTGAAATAGATTAAAAGGTCCGCCATTGATATTACTGCCTACCTTATTTGCAGGAACCATTAAGCTATATTCTAATAAGGCAATTCCCCAACTAATCACAATAGCCGCAATCATTCCTACGTTTTTAAATTTCAAATGCCCATACCAAGCTATGGTCATAAACGTATTGGAGGCTAAAAGCAATAATATAGTGGAAAGTCCTTTTGACATTTACTTATGTATTCTTCTCAATTAATTTTTCTAAAATATCAATGGCTGAAATACTAATTACTGTTCCTGGACCAAATACGCCTGATACACCAGCCTTGTATAAGAAGTCATAATCTTGCTGAGGGATTACACCACCTGCAATCACCATAATATCTTCTCTACCATATTTCTTCAACTCTTCAATTACTTGGGGAATTAAGGTTTTATGACCAGCTGCTAAAGATGATACACCTAACACGTGCACATCGTTTTCTACAGCTTGTTTAGCGGCTTCAGCAGGTGTTTGAAATAAAGGACCAATATCCACATCAAATCCCATATCAGCAAAACTGGTAGAAATTACTTTCGCTCCTCTATCATGTCCGTCTTGTCCCATTTTTGCAATCATAATTCGAGGGCGACGACCATCCATTTCCGCAAATTTGTCGGCTAATTCTTTTGCTTTCAAAAAGTTTTTATCCATACTAATTTCTTTACTGTAAACACCCGCAATACTTCTGATGTTCGCTTTATATCTTCCAAATACAAGTTCTAGTGCGTAAGAGATTTCTCCTAAACTACAACGAACACGAGCTGCCTTAATTGCTAATTCTAATAAATTTCCTTTACCAGTTTTAGCTGCTTCTGTTAAGGCAGATAAAGCGGCTTCTACCTCTTTAGGATTACGTTCTGTTTTTAATTTTGCTAAACGCTCTAGTTGTTGTGTTCTAACTTTGGCATTATCAACATCTAAAATATCGATGTTTGTTTTTTCGTTAGTTTGGTATAAGTTAACTCCAACAATAATATCTTTACCTCCATCAATACGAGCTTGCTTACGAGCAGCCGCTTCTTCAATACGCATTTTAGGAATTCCTGTTTCGATGGCTTTTGCCATACCACCTAACTTCTCAACCTCTTCAATTAATTCCCAAGCCTTGTGCGCTAATTCATGCGTTAAGGTTTCAACATAGTAAGAACCAGCCCAAGGATCAACCACTTTACAAACGTTAGTTTCGTTTTGCAAAAATAATTGTGTGTTACGTGCAATACGCGCACTAAAATCGGTTGGTAAAGCAATGGCTTCATCTAAAGCGTTAGTATGTAAACTTTGTGTATGTCCCATTGCTGCTGCTAAAGCTTCTACACAAGTACGAGTCACATTATTAAAAGGATCTTGCTCAGTTAAACTCCATCCGCTGGTTTGGCAATGTGTACGCAATGCCATTGACTTTGCAGATTTCGGATTAAATTGTTTCACCATTTTTGCCCAAAGCATTCTGCCAGCACGCATTTTAGCAATCTCCATAAAATGGTTCATGCCAATAGCCCAGAAGAAGGATAAACGAGGAGCAAAAGCATCAATATCTAATCCTGCTTTAATACCAGTTCTAATATATTCTAATCCATCCGCTAAAGTGTAAGCTAATTCAATATCTGCGGTAGCACCTGCTTCTTGCATGTGATAACCACTAATAGAAATTGAATTAAACTTTGGCATTTTTTGAGACGTGAATTCAAAAATATCCGCAATGATTTTCATGGATTGCTCTGGTGGATAAATGTACGTGTTACGCACCATGAACTCTTTTAAAATATCATTTTGAATGGTACCAGAAAGTTTATCCATTGAAACACCTTGTTCTTCGGCCGCTACAATGTAGAAAGCTAAAATTGGTAAAACCGCACCATTCATCGTCATACTTACACTCATTTGGTCGAGTGGAATTTGATCGAATAATACTTTCATATCCAAAATAGAATCAATCGCAACACCCGCTTTACCAACATCACCAACTACACGTTCATGATCACTATCATAACCACGGTGAGTAGCTAAATCAAATGCCACAGATAAACCTTTTTGTCCAGCTGCTAAGTTACGACGATAGAAGGCATTACTTTCTTCGGCTGTACTAAAACCTGCATATTGACGAACAGTCCAAGGATTTTGAACATACATGCTAGAGTAGGGACCACGCAAAAACGGCGGGGTGCCTGCTCCAAAATTTAAGTGTTCAAAGTCTTTGGTATCAGCTAAAGTATAAGATGTATTTAAGGTGATTTGCTCAGCGGTTGTATACTTCTCTTGCGTCAGATTTGTGTTTCTCGACTCCGCTCGAAATGACAAATCTGATTGATACGATATGTTTGAAAAATCTTTTCTCATGATTAATTGGCTAATTGTTGTTCTAAAGATTCACTCAAATTAATAGTTTTAATTCCTGATGAATGAACAGCGTTTTTTCTCGTAACAGATTTTACTTCTTCGTTTTTGTTTTGGAATTTATTAACGCCCACTAAAACTAATTTCCCTTCTTTAAACTGTTGAATCAATGTTTCTGCATCTTTAGAAATGATGTCTTGAATGTAATTTGATTTTAAGGAAGCTAATAAACCACCTTTTGATTCAATCACTTTAAATTGTTCCCAAGCTTTTTCGCAAAGTGTTTCGGTTAAAGTTTCGATATAGTATGAACCAGCAGCCATATCCGCAACAATGTTTAAATAACTTTCGTCTTTTAAAATCAATTGTTGGTTACGCGCCATACGAGAACTAAAATCATTTTGTGAATTAAACTCTACATCAAAAGGTAATACCACAATACTATTTGCTCCACCAATAGAAGCACTCATGGCTTCGGTGGTAGAACGTAACATGTTATTATAACTATCTACTACACTTTTGTTTATTAAAGTGGTTTGTGCGTGAATGTGAACCGTAGCTTTAATGTTATATTGACTTAACAAGAAGTTCGTCAATTTTCTTAAGGCTCTTAGCTTAGCTATTTCCATAAAGAAATCTCCACCAACAGAAACATTTAAATGAATGGTTTTAACAGATGACGAAGCAATATTTAAATACTCGTTTAAATGAGCCATTGAAAAAGCTAATTCATTCATTGTATTTGAACCTGCTTCTTGATATAAATTAGTGTTGATGCAAATAGCAGAGGAATTATGTAATTCTACTTTTCCTTCTAATGTTATATCACATTCTACAAAGCACGCATCTCCAGTTGGTATAGAGCTTAAAAAATCAGTTAAGTCTTTTTCAAATTCTGGTTTTACCATGAACAAAGAATAAATATGTTGTAATAAAATTCCTTTTAGTAAAACGGCAAAATCTGTTTTTTGAGTGATATGAAAGACTAAGCCTGAAGCTCCATTTTGAAGTGCATTTAATGCTTGACCATTAGCTACTTTTGCATCTGTCACAAAAACATTCTCGCAAATTGCCCAATCGTTTTTAGTAAAAACAGGAGTTGGGTTTGTGTTTAAATTTTCTTTTGTGTAAAACGGTTGGACGTCAATACCTGAGTTGGTTTTCCAAACTAGAGTATTATAATCAATGCCTTTTAAATCTTTAACTAATTGCTCTTTCCACTGAGCAGCTGTTGTAGAATTGAATTCGGTAAATAATTTTTGCATTTTATTATTTTTTTGCCATTTCGAGCGAAGTAGAGAACTAGACAATGAGATGATCATAAGCATCTCGACTACACTCGATGTGACAGAATTATTTTTTAAAAATTTTGAGAAATTTCTTTTTTGATATAATCAATAGCTACATCGTTAGGTAGTTTTTTGCCAAGGTTCGAACAGATGTTTAAAATCATCATGGCTAGTTCAGAGCTATTAGCATCAGCAGCTACCTTAGACGAAGAAATATTTATTAATTGAATGATTTCTTCTTTAGATGTTTTTACTAATTCCCAAGCGCCTGCTGAGATATAAATTTGTTGTGATAAGTTGTGTTCGTATTCTGATTTTACAGCAGCTACTAATTCTTGATGCAATTGGCGCGAAGACATGCCGTTTTTATTAACACGAATCACTAAGCTATTAGGGTTAATACGTTCTAAGAAAATAACAATACGTTCGTAAGCTTGAATTTTTAATGGCGTAATGGTTCCTTGAGCTGTTTTTTTTAACTCGTGTTCACGTCTTTTTTGGTCGTTATCCAAAAAACGTTTAACTAATAAATAAGCAGCTGCAAAAACAGCTCCAGCTGGAATTAAGATTTTTAAAATTTCAACAAATGCGTTCATAGTGGTTTAGTTTTAGAGTTTCTAATATCGGGATTTTTACTGTATAATTCTTAATTTGTGAAAAAATACAACAAATTTTAGCCCCCTGCTTTTTTGGCTTTATAGTTCGCTTTAGTTAATAGGTCTAAAAGTTTATCGCGGTTGTCACCTTGAATCAAAATATTTCCATCTTTTGAGTTACCGCCAACCCCACATTTTTGTTTTAAGGTTTTAGCCAAATCGTTTAAATCATCTTCAGTTCCAACAAAACCACTAATGCGAGTTACTAATTTTCCGCCACCAATTCGATCTAAAAACAATTTTAAATTTTGCTGTTGAGGGGGTAATGTTTCTTGAACATCATCTTCTTCGTTTTGATAACTAAAGTTTGGGTTGGTAGAGTAAACTACATTTACTCTGGGCTTTTCTTTCTTGCTCATCTTTTATAGCGAATTAAAAATAATGGAATACTAACAAATATAATGACGTAGGATATTAATAGCCATAAACTATGCAGCTGATTTGTTAATGTTTTTTCAGACTTGACAGCTTTTTGATTGTTTGAAAATTCTAATTCTATTAAGGTTTTTTCAAGATGGTGAATGCTATCTTTTAAAGCATAATGTTTTTTTAGCCAAACATTAGCTTGTTCAAAGTTTTGTTGTGCTTCAAACAATAATGAACGAGTATGATACAACTCTAACAAGGCTTCGGTATAATCATATTTAGTGCAAATATCATCAGCCAAAGAAATATAATTCGATGCCTCGTTAAAGTTTTTTTTCATAATATATACCAATGCAATATTGTTGTAGCTGTCGGCTAGATCAAATTCATCAGCAATTAACTGTCTTATTTTTAAACTTTCCTCCAAATAGAGTAAAGCACTGTCTAATTTGTTTTGTTCTCTAAAAATGGTTCCAATATTATTGTAGCAGGATGCCACTAATTCATTTTCTCCAATATTATTAGCATAAGTCAATGCTTCTTCAAACTGTTTAATAGCCGCATTGTATTGTTTTTGGTTATATTTTAATACTCCCAAATTAATCAAGCTACGAACAACATGAAGCGTGTTACCTGTTTTATTATAAGCTTGAAGAGCTTGTAAATAAGATTTTTCTGCTAATTGTAAATAATTAATGTCGCTATAAATGTTTCCTAAATTGGTTTGATTAATAGCAATTCCTGTTTCGTTATGGATGGATTGATTTAATGCTAAAGCTTGTTTTTGGTAGTTTAGTGCTTTAGTGAAATTACCTTTTTTGTAATATAGTACGCCCAATAAATTGTATGCTTTTGCCACATGTTTGGCTGAATTTGTTTTTAAAGCTTCTTGTTCGCAAATTTTTGCAAACTCATAACTCATGTCAGGATCAATATTTCTATTGTCAAATCCAATTTTATATAATTGATTGACTCTTTCGGTATCATTTTCAATATGTTGAGTTTGATATAATAACGAATCGTTTACTTGCGAAAAGCATGTAAAACCTAGTAAAATGGATATGAAAACTAACTTCATTATTTACTGTAAATATAATTTGTTTTTATTTAATTTAGAGCCAAATTCTGATTATGATTCACTATAAATTATACCTAAAAAATCCTAGTTCTCATTATATATATGTTGATTTAACGATTGACACTATCAATACTCCAACTTTGGAATTACAATTACCAGCTTGGCGCCCTGGACGATACGAATTGGGTAATTTTGCTAAAAACGTAAAACGAGTAGATGCTTTTGACGAGAATGATAAACCATTATCTTATGTAAAGTCCACTAAAGATTTATGGGTTGTAGAAACCAATGGCGCTAAAAAGGTGAAAGTCACTTATAGTTATCATACCACTGAAATTAATGCTGGCAATTGTTATGCAGATGAAACGCAGTTATATGTAAACCCTGTGCATTTGTGCATGTATGTTCCAAATAGAGTAAACGAAGAACATACAGTTGAATTAGTAATCCCAGATACCTATAAAATTGCGACGTCTTTAAAAACTTTAGGGAAAACTTTATCCGCTGTTTCTTTTGATGAGTTGGCTGATAGCCCTATAATGGCAAGTGCTAATTTGCAATCCGATTTTTACACAGTCAATGGTATTAAGTTTTGGTTGCATTTTGTGGGTGAGTGTAAGCCTGATTTTGAGAAAATCAAAACAGACTTTACAAAATTCACTCAAACATCGTTAAACTTTTGGGGTGGATTTCCTGTATCTGAATATCATTTCTTATTTCAAATAGTGCCTTTTAAGTTTTATCATGGGGTTGAGCATCAAAAATCAACCGTTATAGCTATTGGACCAGGTTATAATGTCAATAAAGGAAAAACCTACGAAGATATTTTAGGCGTTTCTTGTCACGAATTGTTTCATACTTGGAATATCAAATACATTCGTCCTGTGGAGATGTTGCCTTATGATTTCACGAAAGAAAACTATGCACGCACTGGTTATGTTTACGAAGGCTTTACCACTTATTATGGCGATTTATTGTTATTAACGAGTGGCGTTTTTAATACCCAAGAGTATTTTGATACATTAGAAGAACGCTTAACGAAACATTTTCATAATTACGGGCGATTTAATTTATCAGTCGCTCATTCGAGTTGGGATACATGGTTAGATGGCTATGTTCCGGGAGCACCTTATCGTAAAACCTCTATTTACGATGAAGGAAACTTAATTGCTTTGATGTTGGATGTTCAAATCATGAAATATACGAACAATCAAAAAGGCTTAAGTGATGTATGCAAAGAATTGTATAATGAGTTTGGAAAAAAACACAAAGGTTATTCTGAACAGGATATCATTGTTACTTGCGAAAAAATGTCAGGCGTATCTTTAAAAGACTTTTTTAATCAATACGTTTATGGTACTGAAGACTTTGATGCGCCTTTAATGGAGTGTTTTAATTATTTGGAAATTGATTTTATCAAAACTCCAAGTACAGTTTTAAGCGAATCAAATTATGGATTTAAAACGTTGGATTTCGGATTGAACAGAAAAGTATCATTAATAGCCCCTTATTCTCCAAGTTGGAAAGCAGGTTTAAGTATTGGCGATGAAATTATTGCTGTAAATGGTTATACTTTAAAAAATGATTTTAACGATTGGATGAATTATTTTAAAGATTCAGAGATTGAGCTAACTGTTTCTTCAAATCAACAATTAAAGAAAGTAAGTTTAATAAAAAGCTTAAAATCAGTTACTTATTTCGATTCGTTAAAGTTAAAACTTAAAGAATTGGAAACGCAAAATTTTGCGAATTGGTTGAAACTAAATTCTTAGATGAATTGCCTTTTTTGTTATATAAATTGACTTTATTATTAGACGTTTGTTAATAACTAAACTCTTTAAATTTGTTTAAAGAACAAATTTGCCCTTTTTTTGTATAAATAAACTTTTTTAAATAAACTAAAACAAAAAAATTATGGAAGAAACAACAACTCAAAAACCTCAAGGTAAAGGAATGGCAGTAGCAGGATTCGTTATTGCATAGTAGCATTAGTATTTTATATATTTGTAGCTACTGCAGTTACATTTGCTGCTGCTTTAGGCGGTGGTTATGGTTTAGGTATTTTCTGGTTAGTATTATCATTAGCAGGTACTGCTTTATCTATTTTAGGTGTAATGAAATTAGGGAAAACTGGTGGTAAAAAAGGTTTAGGAATTGCAGGCGCTGTTATTGGTGCAGTAGCTCTTATTTTAACTACAATGTTAGTAATGAGCATTGGAAAAATCCAATCAGCTGGCGGCGAAATGGGAGATAAATTCAAAGAAGCAATGGAGCAAGGTATGAAAGAAGGAATGAATCAAGCAATTGATTCAGTTCAACAAGAAGCTGGTCACTAATCAAAATAAATTTTTTAAAAAATAGCTTTTATGGAAACATAAAAGCTATTTTTGTTTCTTAAAAAAATAAAAACAAGAATTATGGAAAACAATATTTTAATGGAAAATCAACCAGTAAATGAAGCACCAAAAAGACCTCAATTTATCACTGTTTTATGTATTTTAACTTTTATTGGAAGCGGTTTAGCTTTTATAGGAGCTATTTGGGGTTATTTTTCAGTAAAAGCGTCTGCTGCTATGCTTGAAAGTATGGGAACAATGGAAGGTGGAGATTCTTTAGGTATGATGAGTGGCATGCAAGAAACAATGTTAAAAGCAGTTGAAAATGCTATTCCTAATATGATTATAGGTGTTGTTTGCTCTTTAATTTGCTTTTATGGTGCTTTACAAATGTGGAAATTGAAAAAAATAGGATTCTTTATCTATTCGGTAGGAGAAATAACTCCCGCTATTGCTGGTTTTATTTTAGGTGCTGGAGGAATGCTAGGAAGTATGGGGGCAATTGTGGGTTTATTATTTGCTATTGTTTGGATTGTGCTTTATGCAGTTAATTTAAAACACATGAAATAAGTTTATTAAACCAACATTTTAAAAACCCTTTCGTAAAAAGAAAGGGTTTTTTGTTTTAATGTGTAATAGTTTAACTTTGACTAAAATTTTAATTATGGAAGAAAATTTATTAATAGAAAATAATCCTATAGAACAGCCAAAACGTTCGCAGTTTTTAACGGTATTATGTATACTAACCTTTATCATGTGTGCTTTAGGGATAATTTCTGGCATTTATAATTTGTACGCTACACAGCCAGAGGTTATGCAAAAAAGCATAGAAGATGTTAGAGCAATGAGTCCTGAAATGGCCGATCAGATGGAAAATCAAATGTTAGCTTTAGAAAGTAATGCTTTTATGAAAGTGTATCCTTACTTAAATCTAGTATTCATTTTGCTTTCTTTTTTAGGAGCCTTAATGATGTGGAATCGTAAACGTAATGGATTTTATCTATATAGTATCGCTGAAATTTTACCATATTCAAGTATGTTATTTATGGCAAAAGAATCAATGAATATTCCAGGATTACCTGCTGGTTCCATGATGATTGTTTCCTTTTTGATGATTGGAGTTGATGTATTGTTTGTATATCTATATTCAAGAAACTTAAAAGAAATGACCAATTAATAGCCGAGAGATTTTGACCAAAAAAGCAGAAGTTAATCTTCTGCTTTTTTATTTGTTATAATTTCTTTCACCAAAAATACTACTGCCAACTCGTATCATCGTTGAGCCTTCTTCTATAGCTAATTGATAATCACTACTCATTCCAAAACTCAATATGTTGTATTCAGGGAATTGAAGACTAAAATCTTTTAACGACTTAAACTCTTTTTTAATTTGATTTTCATCATCCGTGTTAGAAGCCATTGCCATGAAACCTTCAATACGAATATTTTTTAATTCTTTAAATTCTGTTGAATTTAAAATTTGAGATGCTTCGTTAAAATCTAAACCAAACTTAGTTTCTTCTTGTGCAATGTAAATTTGTAGTAAACAGTCAATGGTTCTGGTGTTTTTTAGAGCTTGTTTATTAATTTCTTTTAATAAACTAAAACTATCTACTCCATGAATTAGATATACAAAAGGAGCAATGTATTTTACTTTATTACTTTGTAAATGTCCAATAAAATGCCAATGAATGTCTTTAGGTAATTGCTCGTGCTTATCAACTAATTCCTGAACGTAATTTTCACCAAAGCTTCTTTGCCCTGCATTGTAGGCTTCCAAAAGCATATCATTAGGTTTAGTTTTAGATACGGCAATTAAGGTAACATACTCAGGAATTTGTGATTTTATTTGTTTTATATTTTCTGAAATGAGCATAATTAATTTAATTCTAGTTTCATCATGATATCTATTTGTAAATCATTACCTAACTGAAAGGTATGTTTATCAAATTCTACAAAGCCATGTTTCATATAAAATGCAATGGCTCTTAAATTACGTTCCCAAACGGCTAGCCAAATATATTGGTAATGTTGTTCTTCAGCAATTTCAATAGCTTTTTGTAATAGTTGTTTACCTAAGTGTTTTCCGTGAAATTCTTGCTTCACATAAATTCGTTCAATTTCAATTGAACTTTTATTTTTTAACTCTGTCTGAGACTCTCCTTTATTTAATTTTAGATAACCAACAATCTCTTCATTTAGTTTTAAAAAATAAAACTCCGAATCTTTAGAGTTTACTTCCTTACTTAATTGATCCAAACTTAAATTTTCAGATACATACTTTTGCATATCACTTTCTGTATTCTGATGGGCAAAAGTTTCAGTAAATGTTTGAACGCTAATATCTCTTAATTGATTAACCTCGTTAATGCCTACTTGTAATATTTCAACCGATGTATCAGGCATTATTCTTCTAAACTGTAAATAACCAAGCCACTGCGCATTTTAGGTTCTACCCAAGTTGATTTTGGAGGCATAATATTATTTGTATCGGCAATCCATTTTAAATGTTCCATGGTTACAGGATATAAACCAAAGGCAACGGCTGCTTTTCCTTCATCTACTTGTTTTTTTAATTCTTTGCTTCCTCGCACACCAGGAATAAAACCAA
The DNA here is from genome assembly GCA_044238845.1 of Bacteroidia bacterium. Lineage (GTDB taxonomy): Bacteria > Bacteroidota > Bacteroidia > B-17B0 > Aurantibacillaceae > UBA4416. The sequence goes on along the minus strand of JBIICN010000006.1, from coordinate 74,227 downwards.
TGCGTTTATCCGTTTTTAAATCATGAATATCTAGGATAGGAGAGAGAATATATTTGGTTAAGATGGCCGCATCTAAACTATCAATAGGGTCTTTAGCATTATAAATTGTATCTTTTGCTTTTAACGAATACCATTTATTATCAACGTACATTGATATTTCGTGTTTTTCAGTAGGCTTGTAATCTGATGTTTTTACTTCGGTAATGGTGAAGTTTGTTTTTAGATTATAAATTAATTCATTGACTGATAGATTATTTAAATCCTTTACGATTCGATTGTAATCGTAAATTTTTAAATGTGTTTCAGGAAAGAAAACTCCCAAATAATAATTAAATGCTTCTTCACCTGTGTAGGACTTACGAGTACTGCGTCTTAATTTACCTAATAATGTTGCTGAAGCCGAACGATGGTGACCATCAGCAATATAAATATTTGGTATAGAGGCAAAACGCTCTGCAATTTGTTTCACCGTTTTTCGTGAATCAATCACCCAAACAGTGTGACGTACTTTATCAGTTGTCGTAAAATCGTAATCGGGGCGAGTTTTTGCTATTTCATCCGAAACAGCATCAATCTCTTCATCATTAGGATAACAAAACAATACAGGCTCTGCATTAAATTCACATACTTCTAAATAGTCTTTTAATTTTTCTTCGCGAGTAGTTAATGTTTGCTCATGTATTTTAATCACGCCATTGATATAATCGTCAATACTGGTGCATGCTATAATTCCAATAAATTCATTCCCTTCTTTTATTTGGCGATATAAGTAGTAACAAGGACTTTCGTCTCTTAAAAATATTTTTTCACGAACAAATTTCTTGAAATGATTTTTTACTTTATGTAGTCGTTCTTTTGAACCAGGTTTGGTTTTAATCCCATCTTCAAAATCAGGATTAATCACATGTAAAAACGAGTAGGGGTTTCCTGTTAGTTTTTCTCTTAATTCTGCAGGATTGTATCCGTCTACCGAACGAGATGCCACTAAATGAACTTTATCGCCTTCAGGGCGGATTGCTTTAAACGGAATAACTTTAGCCATATATTTTGATTCGTTATCGTTTTTAAATATAAGTGATTTTATGCAGAGAATGTTATTTTGTAAGCATAAAAAAAGCTCAACCATCTGATTGAGCTTCTTTTATTATGTATTTTTTAATTAGTTAGCTAATGCTTTGAAATCAGCATTTTCACGTAATTTAATAAACTCAGCATCATCTTTAGCTGCTGCTTTTAAAGAACCATCTTTTTCGATAGCTGCTTTTAAATTATTAATTACTTCAGCTGCATTATTGTTACGAGCTGCAGCAACTGCTTTTAAGTAAGAAGATAAAGCCATATCTTTTTCGTTACTTCCATCAATTGTAGAAACTACCGCACCACCATTTCCGTTTAATAATTCAGCTAATGCTTTGTTAAAGCCTTTGTATTCTCCAAAGTTACTTACAGCATCGCCATATTTACCATCACGTACATTTAAAATACCTTTGTTGTAGTTTACTTCTTTACCAGCACTTCCTGCTTTATCATAATATTCCATTGCTTTTTTACGGTCACCTGCTTTAGCAGCAATAATTCCCATATGGTTCATTACAATTGCATTTCCATTAGCATTAGCTTCAGCACGTTTAAATGCTTCGCCAGCTTCAGCAACTTTATTAGTCATTAATAAAGCAACACCAAGGTTGTTTGATGTTCTCCAATCTGTAGGATATTTTTTCTCAGCAGCTGTGTAAATAGCAACTTTAGTATTAACATCATTTGTTAAGTTTGCACCGTATAACATTTCTTCAACTGATAATGAATCAGGGTAAGTAGTTGTTAATTTAGTGATTTGCTCATCAGTACGAGATTTTTTGTTAACGTTGATAGTTAAAACTGAACGACGTAATTTTGGTAAAATTTTCTCAGAAACTTCAGTATAAGTTTTAGATAAATTTTTGATTTCTTTTTCACGTTGATCTAAATCAGTGTACATAGTTAAAACACGTAAGATTAAATCTTTGTCTGCAATGGCAGAAGCTTCCATTAAAGATTTGAAGCCATCCCAATCTTCAGCAGTAGTTTTAGTAACATAGTTAGACTCTTCTTTACCAAATTTTTGGTCTTTGTTTTTGTCTTTTTTAAACTCGTTCATCATTGCTTTTGAACCAGATTTAGCACGATCTTCTGCTAAGTTAGCATTTAATGATTGCTCACCATCTGGAGATGCGTAAGCAGAAACGCTAATATCTTTAAATTCATACCAAGGATTGTTTAAGTTTGTTTTGATGAATTCTTGAACGTTTTTTACCTCATCACTTTTTAATTCGCTAGCACGAACATCAGATTTATTAACTACATAATAAATATTAGCAGTTTGGTTAGCTGGAGTTGATTTTACAAAAGCATCAGCAGCATAAATTCCTTTTTCATCATTACGAACTAATAAAGGTGTTACAATTGTTCCATCTCCAATTTTCACAGGAGTAAAATCTTTTGTTTTTTTCTTAACAGCACCTTGAGCTTTTAATTCAACTGTTGCAACTTTCATTGCTGGCTCATAAGCAAACTTCTCAGACGTGTAGCTAAATGTACCACCTGTAGCATAACTGATTTTTTGACCAGAACCTGTAGCTTTTTCGCCAACTAAAATAACTGGTTTCAATGCCTTTTCGCCACCAGCATATTTTACAACTGGAGTAACAGTAACTGTAGCTTTTTTAGCAAAAACTTTAGCAGGATATTTTCCAGTAACTGTAAAACCTACGCTGTCTCCATGCATTTCTAAAGGATTAGGTTTTACATCGTAAGTAATAGTACCTTGTTTTTTTACCATTTTGCCCAATCCATTGCAACCTACCAATAAAGCAGTTGTGCCAACAGCAAGACTTAAGTTTCGTAAAGTTTTAGAATTCATCGTTATTTATAGTTAAATGTTTTTTTAATTTCTGCACAAAATTATAAAATAATTGTTTACAGCCTAATTATTTTAGTATTATCTTTTGGATAAATTTCAAAAAAAATCCCATCCAGCTAGCTTGCGGGATGGGATTTCGAATTATTTTTGTAGTATCAGTTTGCTTACTTAGCAATTGAGTTAACTCTTTTTGTTAACTTAGATTTTAAGTTAGATGCCTTATTTTTGTGAATAACGTTTTTCTTAGCTAATTTATCTAACATCGCAACCACTTTTGGTAATAAAGCAGTCGCTTCTTTTTTAGTACCAGTTTCACGTAATTTTTTTACTGCATTACGAGTAGTTTTTGCATAGTAACGATTTGATAAACGCTTAGCGTCATTTGATCTAATTCTTTTTATTGCCGACTTATGATTTGCCATTCTATTAAGGTATTAATCTGTTTTTTTAAATTGGATTGCAAATATACGCTTTTTTTTATTATTACAAATGTTAATAACAAATATTTATTGAATATCTTCTAAAAACTTACATTTGCGAACATAAATGAATCTGAAAAAAATATATTTATTAGCAGTAATTGTTGTTTCGGTGTCTGTTTTTGCTCAACAAAGCCCCGAAATTATTAAAAATATTGTTCCAAATGGTAGTTTTGAAAATTACCGAAAGAAATCTGGACATATTAAACAAGCTATTCCATGGCAACAAATTGCTAGTGTTGATTTTTATCAAGAACCAATCAGTAATGATACATCTTCCCAAAAAGGCGCTAAAACAGGTAAATGCTACGCTGGTTTACGTTTTCAGAAAAAATATAAAGAGTTTTTACAAGTTAAGTTAGCTGAACCATTACATAGAGGCACTACTTATGAATTTGAAATGTATGTGCGATTGGCTTTTTGGAGTAATGCTAGTTTAAAATCTTTTGGAGCATTGTTTACTAAAATGGGGTACAAAAGCAAAAATGATGTTGTTAAATCTGCATTAATTGATTCGGTTAGTAAAAAAAGTAGTTTTATTAACGGTTACCAATGGTTTAAAGTGGCGGGTAGGTATTTAGCCGATGGAGGAGAAAAATATGTAACTATTGGTAATTTTTCTCCTAATGTTAAAAAGGATATGGTGAGAATGAACATTTTTAAATTTGGATTCAAAGAAGCTTATTATTTTGTTGATGATATTTCGATGGTGAAAGCTAAAGAACCTGTAGAAAAAGTAAAAGTTGAAATTGTTGGATCGTTTAACTTAGAACAAGATTCGGTTTTAGATGTAAAAAAAGATGTGAAGGTGGGTGAGAAAATTGCTTTAAAAAATATCTTCTTCGAAAATGCCCGTTATTATTTATTACCCGAATCTTATGCCGAGTTAAATAAATTAGCACAATACTTATTACGTAATCCGCATATGGAAGTTCAAATTAACGGACATTCGGATAACGTAGGATCTAAAAGTAAAAATCAAAAAATATCCGAACAACGTGCTCGTGAAGTATTTGAATACTTGATTAAAAAGGGTGTGCAAAACAAAATGTATTTTAAAGGCTATGGAAGTTTAATGCCTATAGCTAGTAATGATAATGATATTGATAGAGCCAAAAATAGGCGTGTGGAGTTTGAGATTGTAAAGACTAATTAGATGCGAATTTAGTACAAATAATAATCGTACTAAATTCGTAATCAAAAACAATAACAATACGATATAATATGAATTTAATCGAAAAAGATAATCCTAAAACTATTAGAGCATGGACGTTTTATGATTGGGCAAACTCAGTGTTTCCTTTGGTTATTACCTCCGCTATCTTTCCTAATTTTTATGATTATGTAACCACACATGACGATGCTAAAAATTTTACTGGTCATACAGTTAGTTTTTTAGGTTTTGAAGCCGAAAATCAAAATATTTATTCTTTTGTTTATGCTTTTGCCTTATCGATTGTTGTTTTAATTACTCCTATTTTAAGTGGTGTAGCCGATTATTTGGGAAACAAAAAACGTTTTTTACAATTCTTTTGCTATTTAGGTTCATTGTCGTGTATGTGTTTATTTTTCTTTAATCGTATACATTTAGAATTAAGTTTCATTCCATTTATAACAGCAACCATTGGTTTTTGGGGTAGTTTGGTATATTATAATTCTTATTTACCACAAATTGCTTCTGTTGAAAACCAAGATAAAGTAAGTGCTCGTGGTTTTGCTTTAGGATATTTTGGTAGCTCTTTATTATTAATTGTAGCTTTAATAAGTATTATGGTATTTAAAGTGCCTGCTAAATATAGTTTTTTACTAGTAGGTATTTGGTGGATGGGTTTTGCACAGTACACATTTAAATACCTCCCCAATAAATCGCATACAGCACATGGTTCAGATAAAAAAGGCTTGTTATCAAAAGGATTTAAAGAGCTAAGAAGTGTTTGGGCGCAAATAAAACAAATAAAAGCCTTAAAACAGTTTTTAGCAAGTTACTTTTTTTATAACATGGGAGTGCAAACGATTATGGTAGTAGCGGTATTATTTGCTCGTAACGAAATTGATTGGGGAGTGGGAGAGGAAGCTGAAAAAACAAAAACAAGTTCTTTAATTATCAGTATTTTAATTATACAGTTTGTTGGTATCGCAGGTTCTTTTTTATTTTCATGGTTATCTCGTAAAATTGGAAACATACAAGCTTTAATGGTTTCTATTTCAATATGGATATTTATTTGTGTATTTACTTATTTAATTGTGCATACGCCTATAGAATTTTATATTGTTGCCTTTTTAGTTGGTTTAGTCATGGGTGGTGTTCAAGCCTTATCACGCAGTACCTATAGCAAGTATTTGCCAGTAACCGAAGATCATACCAGCTTTTTTAGTTTTTACGATGTGATTGAAAAATTAGGAATGATTTTAGGAACAGTTTCTTTTGGAGTTATTAGCCAAGTAATGGGGGGTATGCGAGCCTCTATTTTATCCTTAATTAGTTTTTTTATAATAGGAATATTGTCTTTAATACCTTTGGTTAGAAAAAGGAATCAGTAGAGTTCGTTAACGTACAAAAAACTTTGATGAGATAATCAAAAAAAGTATTGTCTTATCTGAAATATTCTTAACTGATTATGTAAATCGTTGAGTTACTTGTAAAAAAAAGCTCCTTTGAATTCAAACGAGCTTATAAAAATGTTATAATTGACTAAATCTTTTTGGCAAATAAATTCACTTTGCTTTCTTGGCGCTTAATTAAACGACCAATATTTTTTTTGTGGGTTATGATTAAAAGTGCAGCCACAAATATGGAGAAAATTAATAAAGTTTGATTTTGATTTTTTAATACAATATTTAAAAAGAAAGGAAAGCTTAAGCCAGCTGTCATAGATGAAAGTGAAACATAACGCGTAGCTAACAACACAATTAAAAATACTCCCAAAACCATTAAACTAGTAATTGGCGTTATGCAAATAACAATTCCTAAAATAGTAGCAACACCTTTACCACCTCTAAATCCAGCAAAAACAGGAAAAACGTGACCAACTAGAGCGGCAATACCTAATCCTAATTCTAAATTAACAAATTGATTACTGTCGTATTCAAACGAAGAAAAGTAAACCAATAAAACCGCTAATGTTCCTTTTATTATATCAATAAATAAAACAGGTATCCCTGCTTTTTTACCTAATACTCTAAAAGTGTTCGTTGCACCAGCATTTCCGCTCCCAAATTCTCGAACATCAATGCCGTAGTAGCGCTTACCCCACCAAACGGCTGTTGGTATTGAACCTATAAGATAAGCAATAACTAATAATGAAATGATAATAGTGGTTTCCAAATCGTGTTTAGTTTTTAGTTACACAAATATAACAATTATTTAAAATAGACAAAGTACTAAACTTTTTAGAAACTGTAAAGATTTAAACAGCTTTTTGTTAAAATAGAGCAGTTAAATTTATAAAATACAGATAGCGAAGTTTATTTATGATTTTGTATATCAATTTCTCTCATCTTGATTCATCTTATTAAATCAGTGCTATCCGCGTTCTATTTCTTCTAGCATTTTATCGTAATTATTTTTCTCCAATTACAAAAATAATGGTATTTTCACCCCTCTTTAAACTATGATAAGTTACGTAAATGGGCAAGTTGCCGAACTAAATCCTGCTTTGGCAGTTATTGAAACCAATGGGGTAGGATATGCCTTATTAATTTCCTTAACAACTTATAGCCAAATACAAGGGAAGGCTACTGCAAAATTGCATGTAGAGAGCGTTTACGTAAGAGACGATAATCCAAGATATTTTGGGTTTGCTGATGTTGAGGAGCGTGATTTGTTTCGTAAATTAATTTCGGTATCAGGTGTTGGTGGTGGAAGTGCTGTTTTAATGCTGTCTTCGTTAAGTGCTGCTGAAATTGCTGGAGCAATTAACACAGCTAACGTGGCTTTATTAAAAAGTATTAAAGGAATAGGAGAAAAAACGGCTCAACGTATTGTGGTTGATTTAAAGGGAAAAATGGGTAAACACGAAGGTGGAATTTCTCAAATTTTAAACCCATCATACAATAAAAATAGAGATGAAGCGTTAATGGCTCTAGTTACATTAGGTTTTCCTAAACTAGTGGCAGAGAAAGCTATTGAAAAAGCAACCAAACAACAAGGTGTAGCTACAGATAATGTTGAATTGCTGATTAAAGCAGCACTTAAAAATATGTAATTTAAAACGTGGTAAAAGGGGTCGTAAAATTTCTTGTTGTAGGTTCGGTATCGGTAGGCTTAATGAGCATCGTTGTTGGTTCAAAAGCCAAAAATGCCCCTTTAAGCAAACCTCATTACCTTTATGCTCCTATACATCAACTTAATCCCGATTCACCTATCGTTACTAAGGATGATTTACCATTTAAATTTAATGATAATAATGGCGGCCAGCCAAATTTTGATGATAAAAGTGGATTGTATTTAAATAATCCATCTAACATTAAAACTGAAACTAGCTACAATCCTCAAACTGGAAATTATGATGTGACCCAAAAAATTGGGGACATAAATTATAGACCAGAAACTTATGTTGAATTTCAAGATTATCAAGATCAGTTATTTAAGCAAGCTGTTAAAGATCACTGGAAATCAAAAATTAAAGCCGAAGATTTACAAAACCAAGCTAAAAAAGGATTAGTTCCTAAATTAACCGTTAATAGCGAAATATTTGATAGAATTTTTGGGGGTAATCAAGTAGATATTAAACCTACAGGAACTGCAGAGTTAATTTTTGCATTAAATCGTAATAAAACCTTAAACCCTGCCATTCCTCAGCGTCAGCAAAAGGTTACCAATTTTGATTTTAACATGCGTATACAGTTAAACTTAATTGGTAAAATTGGAGATAAATTGAAAATTACAACCAGTTACAACACAGAAGCCTCTTTTGATTGGGAAAACCAAATGAAGTTAGAGTACACAGGCTACGAAGATGAAATCATTAAAAAAATTGAAGCTGGTAACGTGAGTTTACCATTAAATAGTACCTTAATTCAGGGGAGCCAAAGTTTATTTGGTGTTAAAACACAATTACAATTTGGGCGCTTAACAGCTACAGCTTTATTTTCGCAACAACGTGGTAAAAAACAGGAAGTATCTGTTCAGGGAGGTGCGCAAACCATGTATTTTAACGTCAATGCCGATAACTATGAGGTGAATAAACATTATTTCTTGGGGCATTATTTTAGAGATAATTATGACCAGTGGATGACTACTTTACCAGTGGTATCTACACCAATTATTATTACAAAAGTAGAGGTTTATATTACTAATCAAACGGGTAGTACCGAGCAAGTGCGAAGTGTTGCGGCTTTTGCAGATTTAGGGGAAGATCAACCTCATGTGAATCCAGTATTAAATAATCCAGCGTGTTATCTTCCGTCACCTACTACTTATGTAATTGCTGATAGCGCTGGCCAGCAACCTCATAACGGCGCTAATAATTTATATTATTTATTAACGGATCCTACTATAGGATTAATTTCTCAACGAAGTAATACTTTGCAAGCTATTAATGCTACTTTACAATTACCTCCACCAACGGGGCCAAATGTTTGTAATGGTGGTCAATTTATGCAGGCGTCTCGTGATTTTGAATATGTATCAAATGCTCGTAGATTAAATCCTTCAGAATTTACATTTAATAGCCGATTAGGATTTATCTCTATCAATCAATCTATTAATAACGATCAAACCGTTGCTATTGCTTATCAATACACTTATAATGGTAAAACGTATCAAGTTGGTGAGTTTTCCGATCAATTTACTTCTGGCCCATTATATTTAAAATTATTAAAAAGTGGTTCTGTTACAAATCCAAAGTTTAGTACTTGGGATTTGATGATGAAAAACGTTTATTCGCTTGGAGCATATAATTTAAATGCAGCAGATTTTAAATGTGATATTTATTATAACAATATTGAAACTGGTGTAGACATTCCTTATATTCCTTTTGGAACAGTAAATGGTAAATTATTAGTTCAGGTAATGGGTTTTGATAAATTAAGTGTTAATGGCGATTTGTATTCGGATGGAGTGTTTGATTTTATACCCGGTTACACCATCAATTCTAATAATGGACGTATTTATTTATCCAGTAAAGAACCATTTGGCGAAAATTTAAGAAACAAGTTTGATCCTTCAGATTTCCCTGGAGCAAATAAATATATTTATCAGGAGTTATATGATTCAACCAGAACCATTGCCCAACAATTACCTGAAAAAAATAGATATAAAATTAAAGGGCAATATAAATCGGCTTCTGGTTCCGAAATATCTTTAAACGCTTTAAATATCCCTCAAGGTGCTGTTGCAGTAACTGCAAATGGACAAGCTTTAACAGAAAATGTAGATTATACGGTAGATTATACTTTGGGTAGAGTAAAAATCATTAATGAAAGTATTTTAAACTCAGGTGCTAATATTAAAGTGAGTACCGAAAGTAATTCCTTGTTTAATGTGCAACAAAAAAGTTTATTTGGTACGCGTTTAGATTTTAAAGTCAATAAAGATTTAACTTTGGGAGGTACGTTACTTCATTTAAATGAAAAGCCTGTCACTCAAAAAGTTAACATCGGTGATGAGCCAGTTTCAAACACCATTTGGGGATTAGATTATAACTATAAAACAGATGTTCCAGTTTTAACTCGTTTAATCGATAAAATACCAGGCATTAATACTAAAGAAATGAGTAGCATTGTTACTCGTGGTGAGTTTGCACAATTAATACCTGGTAATGCTAAAGCCATAGGTAAAGATGGTAATTCATATGTAGATGATTTTGAAGGAAGTATTTCTTTAATTGACCTAAAAAGCCCAAGTGCGTGGTTTATGGCAAGTATTCCTCAAGGGCAACCTTCTTTATTTCCAGAAGCTTCTAAAAATGATGATATTGATATTGGTAAAAATAGGGCTCAATTTAACTGGTATAATATTGATCCATTATTTTACGGACAACAAAATACAAGTACAAAGCCAGCTAATATTCCTGAAGCTACTTTCTCAAACAACTTTATGCGTCAGGTGTTAGAAACGGAATTATTCCCTAGTAAAACTCCTGCCAATGGTCAACCTGTTGTGATGTCGGTTTTAGATTTAGCGTTTTATCCTGGTGAGCGTGGCCCTTATAACTATGATGTTAATGCTACTTCAACTAGTGCTGGTATCATTAAAACAGGAGCAAAAACTGGTAGATTGGCAAGTCCTGAAACTCGTTGGGGTGGTATTATGCGTCGTTTAGAAACTAATGATTTTCAGGCAGCAAATATTGAGTATGTTCAGTTTTGGATGATGGATCCATTTAATAGTGATTATAATAATGGAACTTATCCAGATATGGATCAAAATAGTTTACCAAGTGGTGAAATGTATATTAACTTAGGTAATATTAGTGAAGATATTGTAAAAGATGGAAAAATGCTTTACGAAAATGGATTGCCTGGAAATCCATCTGGAACTAATGCAAATTTGCCAACTATCGAATCTAATATAGGTAAAACGCCCTTAATTAGCCCTATTGCTAACTCTTTTGTAAATGATCCCGCAGATAGACCTTATCAAGATGTAGGTTATGATGGTTTGCCCGATTCGGCAGAGGTTAGAAAGTTTCCAAGTTTTATTGCAGATTTAACTCCTTTTCAAGGAAGCCCATTTGTTGATGAAGCGCTTAACGATCCTAGTACCGATAAATATCATTTTTTTAGAGGATCAGATTATGATGGATTATCAGATGCTGAAGGAAATACATTAAGACGTTATAAAAAATATAATGGACCAGAAGGAAATTCTCCTACTGAATCACAATACCCTGATGCAAACATTCCTAGTTCGGCAACTAATAACCCAAATATCGAAGATATAAATAAGGATAATACTTTAAGTGAAACAGAAAACTATTATCAATATAAAATTAAAATTTCACCTCAAGATTTAAATCCAAATAATATTGGACAAAACTATATAGTTAACGTTTTAGATGGCGCAGCTACCATTGGCAACACTCAAAAAAATGTGAAATGGTATCAGTTTAAAGTTCCAGTAACAGAATTCGAAAAAGCCGTGGGTCAAATCGAAGGGTTTAACTCAATACGCTTTATGCGTGTTTTTATGAAAGGCTTTGATAAACCAGTTGTTTGTCGTATTGCTCGTATGGAGTTAGTAAGAAGTGACTGGAGACGTTATACTTTTGATTTACAAAAACCAGGCGAATATATTGCTAACGATGATAACACTACCACATTTGACGTATCGGCTGTAAGTGTTCAAGAAAATGGACAAAAAAAACCAGTAAACTATGTCATACCTCCTGGTATTAACCAGCAACAAAATGTTCAAACAACTAATTTAGTATTATTAAATGAGCAAGCTTTATCATTAAGAGCATGTAATTTAAAAGATGGAGATAGTAGAGCAATTATTAAATCAACAGAATTAGATGTTCGTTCATTTGGTAAAATGAAAATGTTTATGCACGCCGAAAAATTAGGAATCGATCCTTTAAATGATGGTGATGTAACTGTATTTGTGCGTTTAGGTTCAGATTATAATAATAACTATTATGAATATGAAATTCCTGTTAAATTAACTCAACCAGGATATTACGATCCAAATACAGATGGCGATAAATATAATGTTTGGCCAGGAGATAATGAGTTTGTTATTGATTTTGAAAAAATTACTTCTGCTAAAATAAATCGTAATGGTAGTGCTGGTATTGACTTAGCATCTATGCAAAAACCTTACACACAAAACGATGGTAATAATAAAATAACCATTGTGGGTAATCCAAATTTAGCTAGTATAAAAAGTATGATGATTGGTATACGAAATCCAAAAGACGATGGAGGATTACCAAAATGTGTGGAAGTTTGGGTAAATGAATTAAGATTAACTGATTTTGTGAATAAAGGCGGTTGGGCAACAACAGGAAGTGTGCAAGCTAAGTTAGCTGATTTAGGGCAAGTTTCTTTAGCGGCCACCTATAGTAAGCCATTTTTTGGAAGTATTGAAAAGAAAATTAGTGAAAGAAGCAGAGAAACTAACTTTCAATGGGATGCAGCATCTACATTTCAGTTAGGTAAATTCTTCCCCGTTAAATGGAAAGTGAATTTGCCGATTTATTATGCTTACGGTCAAACTAGAATTACTCCACAATACAGCCCTTATGATCCAGATATTAAAATTGATAATCCAAATATTGATTCTGAATTAAAATCTCAGATTAAGAAAAATGCCCAAGATGTTACTATTCGTAAAGGGTATAATTTTTCAAATGTTAGAATTGATGGATTTAAAAAAGATGGTGCTAAACCGATGCCTTGGGATGTAGCTAATTTTTCGGTTACTTATGCTTATAATGAAGTAAGTAGGCGAAATGTAAATATTGAAAATAGTATTATTAAAACATATAGAGGTGCTTTATCATATAACTATGCCATTAACGCTAAACCATGGACTCCATTTAAGAAAACTAAATCAAAAATATTGAATAACAAATGGATGGCCTTGGTGAAAGATTTCAATATAACACCATTACCAAGTAGGTTAGGGTTTAATATGGATGTGAATAGAAGTTATAGTGAATTATTAAACCGTGATATTACAAGCTTTTATTCGGGTGTATCAGATAATTTTACTCAAGCTCAGTTTAATAAAATATTTAATATTACTCGTAATTATGATATGCAATGGAATATTACAAAAAATTTGAAGTTTGATTATACGGCTAATAATGAAGGGCGAATTTTAGAACCTCAAGGAAAAATTGATACGAGAGAAGAGAAAGATACCATTCAGCAAAATTTATTATCTGGAGGTACCACAATCAATTACCGTCATAGTTCAAATTTAAATTATCAAATTCCTATTAATAAAATCCCCATTTTTGATTTTGTAAATGCTAGTGCTAAATATAGTACTACCTACACTTGGTCGCGAAGACCATTTGCTCAAGAGGCAATTGGTAATACAATACAAAATACCAATACAAAAAGTTTAAATGGAACTTTAAATATGATGACTTTATATAATAAGATTCCTTATTTTAGAAAAATTAATACCGGAGGAACCAATAAATCTAAAACAACATCTACTAAAACACCAGATAAAGGCAAGGCATCAGCAGATTCTGCTAAAAAAGCAGATGCTAATCCGGGTAAAGATATTGCTGAGTTTTTAGCAAGAGGTATTATGATGATAAAACAAGTATCTATGTCTTATCAACAAACAAATGGTACTGGCTTACCTGGATTCTTTCCTAGTTCACAATATGTTGGTATGGATCCAAGTAAAAATATGGCACCTGGTTTTGGATTTATTAGTGGTTCAAATGATAGTATTTTACGAAAAGCCATAAATAATGATTGGCTGGTAAAAAATTCAAATCAAAATTTGCCTTATACCACTACTATGACAAAAAACATTACCTATAGGGCTAATGTTGAACCGCACGGTAGTTTGAAAATTGAATTAAATGGAACTAAAACATTTGGACAAAATCAATCTACCTTTGTGAGGTATGGAGGCGATTCGTTAATTGATAATGGCAATAGAGGTTATTTATTTGAAACTCCAAATAATACTGGAAATTATAGTATTAGTGTTTTTACTCTCGGAAAATCCTTTAAAGATAAAGGCAATGTGAAAAATGGTCAATCAGCATTATTTGAAGAATTTATAGCTACACGACAAGATGTAGCTAGAGAATTATCTTATTCAAAAGATAGAACTATTCATGAATATACTGACGCAACAGGTAATTTATTATTTGATGGATATGATTTAAAACAACAAGATGTTTTACTTGGTGCTTTTTATCAAACCTATACAGGTAAGAAATTAAAAGGAGTTGGAACCGATAAAATGTTTAAACAAATTCCGATGCCAAATTGGACAGTAAGTTGGGATGGATTAGGGAAATTAAAATTCATGAAAAAATATTTCCAATCAGTAACCTTAAGACATTCCTATAGAGCATTATACAATATCGGTGGTTATGCAAACAATCTATTGTATGTTGAAGGCAGAGACTCTAGGGTTCCTGTTGGAGGAGTAAATGGACAAACGGCTAATTTTAATCCAAAATATACAATACAGGGTGCTACAATTACTGAAGCATTTAGCCCATTAATTAAGTTTGATTTTAAATTTAAAAAACCAGGATTATTAGCCAACTTTGAAATTAAGAAAGATAAAACCGTTAACTTAAATATTACTGGACCACAAATTATTGAAACAAAAGGACAAGAATATGTCATTGGTGTAGGATATCGTTTTCCTAATTTAGTTATTAATGCTATTAAAATTAAAGGTCAACCAGTAAAAAGTGATTTAAATTTTAAATTAGATTTATCATATCGTAAAAACATGACAACCATTCATAGAATGGAACCAGTAACAAGTACTCCAACTGGCGGACAAAATATTATTACTTTAAAAACTGCTTTAGATTATCAATTAACTCAAGCGATTAATTTAAGATTGTTTTATGATTGGATCAGAACAACACCACAAACATCTAATTCATTTCCAACAGCAAATACAAATGCTGGATTTAGTTTAAGATTTAATTTACAGTAATAAAGAGACATAAAAGGGATTGAAGAGGCAAAAAAATGTTTTGTCAGTTCTAGGGGTGTCGAGAACATAGGATATATGAATGAAAAACTTAGTATGAATGATTTAGGTCGTTTAAGTTCAGAGGAATTTAAGGCTACCGAAAAAAATAAAATCATATTGGTTTTAGATAATATTAGAAGTTTAAATAATGTAGGTTCTGCTTTTAGAACCTCTGATGCTTTTTTAATTGAATCTATTTATTTATGTGGAGTTACAGGTACTCCTCCAAAACCAGAAATTGAAAAAACAGCATTAGGTGCAACGGAAACAGTTAGCTGGAAATATTTTAAAACTACTCAAGAAGCTTTTGATGATTTAAAATCAAAAGATTTCTTTATTGCATGTATTGAGCAAGCAAAAAAATCTATCATGCTTAATCAATTTCGAAAACCTAATAAATCATTAGCTTTAGTTTTTGGTAATGAAGTTTATGGTGTTGACCAAGAAATAATTAATCAAAGTGATGCTTGTATAGAAATTCCTCAATTTGGTACTAAGCATTCCTTTAATGTATCTGTTAGTATAGGTATTGTTTTGTGGGAAATATTAAGATAGAATATAAAACCCTTTAACTCTCTTCATCAATATCTGACTTAGTTTAAATAGATATTATTTAATCATTCTTATAATATTAGTTTAATAAACTTCCTATTTTTAAAATTAAATTATATTAATTAGATTTTTTTCCTTGCTTTTTAATCACCTCCATTTCTACCTGTAGATTTCGCAACATATTCATAATACTACCAACATTCAATTCCTCTTCTCTGTAATCGCTCATGTTAATGCTACATGTGTATTCCCAAAGTTCTACAACGTCTCTCAAGTTTACTTTGTATGGTTGATACATTTTATTATCTGAATGACATTCTAATGTGCCTTTCTTTGTATTTAAATTAAATATACGTTTGTAAGATAATCCTTCATCTTTAGTAACAACAATGTACGTTTGTCCGTTTTTTACATCTTCTAAACGTTCCAAGTATTTAGCAATAACAAAAGAACCTTCTTTAATTGGAGGCATGCTATCGCCTTTAATAGGGAAGGCTCTGTGTTTACCAGTTGGTAAAAAAGGTAATTTCATACGAGGTAAGCGCTCCATGTATTCTGGATCAGCATAGCCTTTTAAATAACCAGCGCTAGCTTTTAATGGCACTAATTCCACCATGTCTCTTCCGTCATCGTCAATTAAAACGGGGAATAACATACGGTTTTTGCCAATTTTCATTAAGCCATCCAAACTTGTTTTGCTTAAATCGCCACGTACTAAGGCATCAACGGCCACATGAAAAAAATCTGAAATGGCAATTAATAAATCAATAGATGGTTCATTTCGGTTTTCTTCGTAGGCGCCTAAGCGAGAACGAGTAATTCCTAAATTGTCGGCTAATTGCTCTTGCGATAAGCCTTTTTGCAAACGCAAATACTTTAAATTACTAAATACTTTACTCATAATTTTAAATTGCTACAAATTGTAGCACGAATATACTACATTAAATAGTAATTTTACAAAAGGTTTTTGTTAATTTTTTTGTTTGTTGTTGACATGGTTCTGTAAATAAGTGAAAGCTTTTTTATGGAACCTTTGTTTTTCCGTCATTGCGAGGAGGTACGACGAAGCAATCTCAAAAATGATTTGTTAAAAGATGTTTGTGCTTAATAAGCATTGTATCCGATTGCTTCTAAGGCACTAGATGGATCGCAATGACGGTGACAATCTCATTGTCATGTGAGGAATATTGTCTTCTAAATACATTTCTCCTTCGGGAACAAAACCTAGGTTTTGGTAAAATCTGTCTAGGTAGCATTGAGCGCCAATAACGATAACATTGGAATTAAAACGTTTTTTTGTTTCAGCAATACTGTATTCCATTAGTAATTTACCGTAACCTAAACTGCGCACCGACGGGTGAGTAACGACTCTTCCAATGGAGGGCTCTTTGTTATATGAAACGCCAATTGGAACTAATCTGGTACAGGCTACTAATTTGCTATTGTTGAAACCAAGCACATGAAATGATTTTTGGTCTTTATCATCCATATCCAAATAAGGACAGTTTTGTTCAACCACAAAAACCTCAGAACGTAATTGTAATAATTGATAAAGTTCAATAGTATTTAATTCGTTAAAGGATTTGGTGGTAAATGTTATCATATGAAAAACGTTTCGACTCCGCTCAACGTGACAATTAATACTGATTAATAGATAATAAAACTAACGTACACGCTTCTAATGCTTCAATTCCTTTGCTTTCTGCTAATGCTTCAAACTCTGGATTTTCGGTTCCTGGATTAAAAATAATACGTTTTGGGTTTAGAGAAAAAATATAATCAATCCAAGGACTTTGATTATCTGGACCTACATATAAAGTAACGGTATCAATATTTTCTAAAGCTGGTTTATTAGTTATTATGTCTAATCCATTTATTTGTCCGTTTCTAATACCAATAGGAAAAACCGGCTGTTGATGTTGTTGTAAACTAATGGTTGCTTTATAGCTATATCTATCGCTATTAGGAGAAGCACCAATAACAACCGTGGGTTTATTTTTCGACATAATTTAAATCTTTACCAAAGGTTTCTTCTAAGAAATACAGAGCAATAAATCCAAGGCTAATAATAATGGCGCCTGTAATTTTAGTGGCTAATAATTTGTCAACATCTAAAACAGAAATGACTAAACTTAATAATAATGAAATTAAAATGGTAGATGCTCTCACAAAATTAGGAGCTGTGGTTGTTGCCGTTGCTCTGATATTAGTGCCAAATAATTCGGACGCAGAGCTGATAAAAACAGCCCAATAGCCAGTAGCAAAACCTATAAAAGCAACAATAGAGTAGAAGACCGCAACTGAAACTCCGCCATACATGAAATATAAAACCACTCCTAACACTGTTAATGATAAGAAAATAGCAAAGGCTTTTTTACGAGATTTTAATAATTGGCTAATCAAACCAGAAGCAATGTCTCCAATAGTAATTCCTGCGTAAGCATACATGATGGATTTTCCAGCTGAAATAGATTTTTCTGGCAGCCCCATTAATTCACTTAATTCTGGTGAAAATAAAACCAAGGTTCCCATGACGTACCAAACAGGAACGGTAACAAAGATGATGCAAAGGTATTTAGTGATACTATGTCTATTTGCGAAAAGTTGTAATATATTTCCTTTTTTAATATTTGATTCAGATTTAACAGCGTGAAACATTCCTGATTCAAATACACCAATACGAAGTAGTAATAACGCTAATCCCATCCCTCCGCCTAAGTAGAAAGAGTAACGCCAGTTAGTAATAACTTCGCCCATAAAGCCCGCTACAACTGCTCCAAATACACCAACTGTTGCCACAATCATAGTGCCATAACCACGACGTTCTTTACTCATGCTTTCGCTTACCAAAGTAATTCCTGCTCCTAATTCGCCAGCTAAGCCAAAGCCTGAAATAAAACGCAATACCATATAAGAATCGGTACTATGAACCATGCCATTTAAAATATTGGCAATTGAGTATACTAAAATAGAACCAAATAAAACTGATAATCTTCCTTTTTTGTCTCCTAAAATTCCCCAAAAAATTCCTCCAAATAACATTCCTGCCATTTGCCAATTAAGAAGCAATTTTCCGTAAATAAGATTTAAAGATTTTTTAACTGATTCAGAAATACCAGGATATTGTTCGGGTAAAATATCATTTAAGCTGTCAAAACGTTCAACGCCAAACAATAATAAATCGTAAATATCTACAAAGTATCCAAGAGCTGCTACGATGATTAATTTATTAATGTTTTTGTTTTGTTGAGCGTTTGGCATATTTTTTAATTATAAAATATTATATTGATACACTTCGACTCCGCTCAGTGTGACAAGTTAGAATTAAACAAATTTATCGCCTTTTTGAACTTTAACGTCGTTTACAAAATTTCTGATTTGTTGTTCGTCTTGTTTTTTACAAACCATTAAAACACCATCAGATTCTACCACGATATAATCTTCTAATCCTTGTAAAACAACTAATTTATCTTTAGGTACATGAACAATACAGTTATTGCAACCATATTGAATAACATTTTTTCCAACTAAGGCATTACTTCCTTTGTCGTGTTTAATGTGGGTATACAAAGATCCCCAAGTTCCTAAATCACTCCATCCAATAATGGAAGAACGCACGTATACATTTTTTGCCTTTTCCATTACGCTATAATCTATAGAATCGTTTTTGCAAACATTGTAGGCGCGAGTAATAAATTCTTTTTCTTTTGGAGTATTGTAATATTCATTGCCTTCTTTAAAAAGACTGGCTAATTCAGAATCGTGTTGCTCAAAAGCATTAATAATACTTTTGGTACTCCAAATAAAAATGCCACTATTCCATAGAAATTCTCCAGTTTCAATAAAAAATTTAGCGGTGTCTAAATCTGGTTTTTCAGTAAATGTTTTTACCTTAAACATACGCTTGTCTTTTTCTTCAACTGGGGAATCAACAAATTGAATGTAACCATAACCAGTATCAGGACGAGAAGGTTTAATGCCAAGAGTAACTAGGCAATCTTCATTTTTTGCTTTTGCAAAACATGATTTAATGGCTTTAATAAATGTATCTTCTTTGGTGATTAAATGATCTGAAGGTGCAACAACCGTAATTGCTTTTGGATTTAATTGATGAATTTTATAGGAAGCATAAGCCACGCAAGGAGCTGTATTTTTACGAGAAGGTTCGGTTAAAATATTTTCTTTTGGAAGATCAGGTAATTGTTCAGCCACTAAGCCTTCATAAATATCGCTGGTTACAACATAAATATTGGATGCAGGACAAAGTTCTTTAAAACGGTCAAATGTTTGTTGTATGAGAGTTCTTCCAGTTCCAAGAATGTCTAGAAATTGTTTAGGGTGAGCAGTGGTGCTCATTGGCCAAAAACGCGTGCCAACGCCTCCAGCCATTATAATACAGTACTGATTTTTCATAAACTAATAAAGGACTAATTTAAGTAAAATAATGACAGGAAAAAATCATAATGTTATGAGAAATTTTAAAAACCTATTGGGTTAAGTCCATATTTTAATTGAAACAAAGCTGTTAACTGTAAATAATTAATATCTTACTAAATTTTAATTATAATATTTTGAAGCTATATTAATAAAGTGTGAGAAAAGTTAAACGAAAAAAGTACCAAGTTTTCGGTGTTTTATGAAGAGTCAGACAAATGGATTATTTTCCCTTTATCCAAATATTACAGGCATATTTGACACCTTTACTAACAGGTAAACCAGCATGAAGAGAGTATATTGTACTTCTTTTTTTATTTATAAAATTTTTGAATAATAAGGCAGTACCTTTTTTAGGTTTGATGCTTTTTTTTAATTCAGGAAAATATGTTTCGCCTCCTGAAAAATCATCATTTAAATAAATTAAAAGTGTATATTTTCTATTTAATAGTTCGTTACTATCAAAATGAGGTGCGAAATATGTATTCTTTTTATATCTAACACATTGTAAAGGTTCTATTTGAGAGAGTTTAATTTTTAACAAGGATTTTACCTTTTGATAAATGATATCAATTTTTTCATTTTTCATTTCAAGTAAGCATGATTCGCTGGTCCTATAATTTGATTGATATGAAAATGATTGCTCGTCATTAATAGAAATAAGAGCTGTTAATCGGCTTTTTTGAAATAGTTGATTTTTTTTATAGAAATTGATAATATAATCACATTCGCTACTTGAGAGGAAATTATCTACTATTTTTATAGATTTTGTATAGTTGTTTTTTTCGGATGCTTCTTTTTTTAGATAAGATAGATGTCCTTTTATTGACTTCTTATTAATGATTACCTTTAGTATAATATTGTTCCAGTTTTTTTTAAAACTTGCTTTTTTTTCATTTTGTAACTCACCATAATTATTTATATAATAAATAAAATCAGAGTCGATTTTAGTAATTACAATAAACTCATTGGTTGAAGATTTCTTATCAAAATTATATGAAATTATTGGCAGAAAACTTTGTTTTATATCAGAAATTTTTGATAAACTATATCCTGTATTTTTAATCCCTAACTTCTTTAAACAAATAGAGACATCATTTAAGGTAATTGCACTATTTTCAAATTTTTCTTTAAAAAAAGATCTAATTTGTAACCTTGAAAAAGCGATTTTTTTAAATTCAAGTAAATGTATAATACAATTTACGCCACTCTCTAATACTATTTCTTCTGGATTATTCATTTGTACTTTTTTGATTTTTACCAAAAAAAATATTCAAAAAAAAACACCAAATACTTTTGGTGTTTTTTTTAATACTAAAATCAGTATGGGCGCCCTCCTTTAACAACAATTCCTCCAATAGGTTCACCAGGATTTGCAGCACCACCAACAACAGTTTCTAGGCGTCCTCCTTTAACAACAATTCCTCCAATAGGTTCACCAGGATTTGCAGCACCACCAACAACAGTTTCTAACTGATTTTTGTCTAATTTAGTAATTGTAGCTTTAACAGCAGTTTTTTCTGATTTTTTCTTGAATAGTTTCATAATATATTTTTTAGGTTTAAACAAATTTAAATAAAAAATAAGGAATAGAACCTACCGTTAAAATGATTTTTAGCACAGAATCAAACAAATTATATTTTAATTCCAATCACTAAAACATCATCAATTTGCTCGGTATCTTGTTTCCAATCTATAAAAGCTTCCATCAGTTTTAGTTTCTGAGTTTCCATTGGTAATTCGATGTTTTGAAGCAGTGTTTTTTGTAAGTTAGTTAACATAAACTTTTTACCTTTTGGCCCACCAAACTGATCGGCATAACCATCACTAAATAAATACAACGTATCACCTTCATTTACTTTAACCACATGATTTTGATATACACGACTTTCTTCAAGTTCTAAACCTCCAATTGGGAATTTAGTAGCTTTAATAATTTCTAATTCGTAGTTACGGTCTTTTCTGTAAATCCATAATGGTCTATTGGCACCAGCATACTGTATTTCATTAGCGTTTTCGTTAAAAGCACATAAGGTAATATCCATACCGTCACGTCTTTCAAATTCGACCGCATTTTGATTTAAGGCTATCTTAACTCCCTTATGAAGCTCTAATAGAATATCTCCAGGAATAGTAATTTTCTTTTCGTTTACAATTTCATTTAGTATGGTATTCCCAACAATACTCATAAAAGCTCCTGGCACACCATGGCCGGTGCAATCCACCGCTGCAATAAAACGTGTATTACCATTTTTTGCGAACCAGTAAAAATCTCCACTCACAATATCTTTAGGCATGTACAATACAAAGCTTTTCTCAAATAATTTGTCAATTTCGATTAAACTTGGTAATAAAGCTTCTTGAATGTTTTTGGCGTATTTAATACTATCTGTAATTTCGATATTTTTATGTTCAATGACCGATTTTTGTTGAATCACTTCTTTATTAATGCTTTCTACTTTTTCTTTTTCTTCACGTAATTCATGCGTTCGTTCGTCAACTGTTTTCTCTAGTTTTTGTTTATCCGCAATTAGTTTTTTTGTACGTATAAAGTTGTATAACCAAATTCCACAAATTAAAAGAATAACAGAAATGGCATAGAACCACCAAGTATTATACCATGGTGGAGAAATTGTAAATTCATAACTTATTGGAGTTTGATTCCATAAACCATCATTATTCATTGCCTTTATCAAAAACTTATATTTTCCTGGTGGTAATGAAGAGTAGGTAGCTTCTGTTTTTGAAGTTGGTGGCGTCCAATTATCATCAAGTCCTTCTAATTTATATTGATACATAACTTTTTCAGGAGCAGTTAAGCTAATTCCTATAAAGCTAAATGTAATATGGTTTTTATTGAAGGGTAAAATCAATTCTTTAGGAAGCAAGGACGAGGAATCAATTCCTTTTGAATACTTCAAAATATCTTCTTGCCCAAAAAATAATTTTATGGAACTGATATTGGTTATTGCTTCTTTTGAATTTTTTTCATCATAGGCTGGATCATATATTTCTAAGCCACTAATGGTTCCGATTAAAATACGACCATCTTTATCTTTAAAGCTAGCATTATAGTTTGATTCTAAATTTAATAGACCATCATCTTTTCCGAAATGTTGTACATTAATTTTATGATTATAATAATCATTTAAGTTTAATATATCTACACCTGTATTTAAACTTAAAATTAATCTTTGGTTATTATCAGTTTGCACTGCTAAAACATTATTAGACGATAATCCGTTTTTTTGAGAAATTTTTGTAAAACTCTTATAATCGTAATTGAATAAACCTCCCCCAGTACCAAACCATAAATTTTTCTGGTCATCTATAGTGGAAGCCAATACAGTACTGTTTATAAAATTGTTTTTTTCATTAAAAATTGTGATATGATTGTTTTCTAGTTTGATTAACCCATTCGCTGTTCCAATCCAAATATTACCGTGTTTATCTTCAACAATACTATAGATAGCAAATTCAAATCCATCTGCATTTAACTTATTTACCTGTTCTTCTGAAGTAATTTTACTATTTTTATATTTATACAAGCCTACATTCGTTCCAATCCAAATTGTTTTTTCACGATCTTCATAAAGAGATAGAATATATTTGCCTTTAAAATCTTCATCATGAATAAGGGTAAATGTTTCATTTTCAAATGAACTTAAACCCTGCTTTGTTCCAAAAATAACTCGACCATCATTCAAAGGTAAAATAACATTGATATCATTATCTGGAATACTGTTTTTTGTATGTTGATTTAATTTATAGTTTGTTAAGTTCCCATCCTTGATTTTTGCTAGTCCATTGCCACGCATAGCAATCCAATAATTACCTTTTTTATCTTGTGCTACAGTATTTATATAGTTTTCAGATAAGCCATTTTCTTTGATGAAATAGGTAAATTTGTTGTTCGAATATTTGTACACGCCTGAACCGTCAGTGCCAATCCATAAGTTGTTTTCGCGATCTTTAAATAAGCATTGAATAGGGTTTTTAGTAAGGCCATTATAGAAATTATATTTTGCATTTCGTGTATTAGTTTTTAAATCAAATTTATTAACCCCTTCGGCATGTGTTCCGTAATAAAATTCTGATTCTGAATTTTGCAATAAACAGCTAATAGCAAGGTTTGTGTTTGTTGGTATCGCTGCTAGTTCTTTTACTTTAAACTTAGAATCGATTGTATTTAATCCCGTTTGGGTTCCTATTAAAATATCACCATTACCAACTTGTGAAATAGAAAAAATAAGATTGTTTAATAGCCCATTAGATGTGTCAAATCTTTTTATTTCATTATTTTTTTTGTCAAAAAAGATAACTCCATTTTGTATCGTTCCAAACCAAATATTTTTATTGTAATCAACAAAAATTGAATAAACAGAGCTGTAATTTAATATTGAATCTAGGTTAAAGGATTTAATCTTTCCATCTTCAAATACATAAACGCCAGCCATGGTTCCAATCCAAGTGCGATTGTCATCTTTTTGTAATTTGAAAATATATGAATTTTTTAATCCTTGTTTTTCATCGTAATTCTTAAAAGTTATGCCATTGTATACGCATAACCCTTTCATTGTTCCTAGTAATAATTCATTTTTACTATTTTCAGTAATTGAATAAACAACATTGTTGATTAATCCTTCATTTTCTGAAATTGTAGAAAAAGTATTTCCATCATACTTACCAACACCGCCTCCGTTTGTTCCAAACCAAATATAGCCTTTGTAATCTTGATATATTGTTAAAACCTGAGATTGAGGAAGGCCTTGTTCAGTGTTATAATTTTTAAAATTATAGGTTTGAGAATAATTTTTTACACCTAAAAAAAATAGGAAATATATAATAAGAGTATATTTTATTTTTAAATACATTTTTGCATTTCAAATATAATAAAAAAGCCAACTGTTAGCTAACAGTTGGCTTTTTTAATTTATTGTTTTTGAAATTATTTTGTAATAGACAATTTTATAACATTTTCAGATCCGTTAATTATTATGTGAATGAAATATAAACCAGATCTCAATTCATCTAAATTCCAAGTCATTTTGTAGTTATCAGAATTTTGTTGAGTTGTTGGCAGTAATATTTTTACTGATTTTCCATATATATCGTATAATTCTATTTTCACCAATGAATTATTTTTTAGCAAATATTTCATTGTAACTAAATTAGTTGCTGGGTTAGGAAATACACTAATTATTTGGTTGTGAGTTTCAATATCTTGAATACCAACATTTGGATCGTAAACTGGATTAATTTGAATAGAATCTACCGTAAAATCTAAGTTATTAAAAACAGTATCACTTGGTGTAATTTTTACATGGTAAGTATTGTTTGTGTCTAATCCAGCTATATCAACTAAAACAAAGTAGTCTCCGTAAGGTAAGCCAGAAAGTGTATATGTTCCCAAACCAGCGCCAGCATTATCTGTAATTGTTTGAACAAACATTTGTCCTCCAGGATTTCTACCGCCTTTTACAATAATACCCCCAATAGGTTGTCCAGGAACTGTTGGTTTAAAAGCACTACCATCATACGAACTTCCAAATGGTCGCGCTCCATATCCTACTGTTTCTGTTATAATACCTGTTAGTACACCTGGACCAGGAGTAAATGTTTCTAAAGCTTTTACTTCAATATTTTGCACATCGTTTACAGCACATCCATGTATGATTTGGGTAGCCGTTTTCCAGTTTACAGCGTTAGATCCGTAGGCAATTTGCATGTTTGTGGCAGTTGGAACAGCTTTCACAATATAATTTCCAGCAGTAAATGCTGTAAAGTTATAATCTCCTGCGGCACCAATATTTTGACCTGCAACAGAATCAAATTGGGTGAAAAATGGTTTATATTTATATAAAACAACCCTTCCTGCAACAGGTGTAATTGTATTTGTTGTAACTGTACCAGAAATATTACTAGATGGATTTACAGTTATTGAAACAGTATTACTATTTACGGCACATCCATTCGCATCCGTCACAGATAAACCGTAGGAATATGAGCCAACACTTGTGGTGTAATTATAATTAGCATTTGAAGAAATAGAAGTGGTTGGTAATTGAATCCAGTTATACTGTAAAGGAGGCATTCCTCCAATTATTGAAGATTTTAGTGTATCATTTAATTGCTCGCATATTACTGCACTGCTTGCTGAAATTGAAGCAGAGAATACACTTGTTTGAGAAATAACAAATGTATTTGTAATTGCACAGTTACCTTGACCATCAGTAATAGTTGCCGTATAAGATCCTGCGCATAGTCCTGTAGCAATATCTGTTGTAGAAGTAACTGCTGGCTGCCAAGTATATACTAAAGAAGATGATGATGTTGCATTTAATGAAATAGTACCATTACAAGCCCCATTACACACTGTGTTTGTAGAAACTGGAGCAACGGAAATGGAAGTAACATTTACGAATACAGTATCTGTGTTTTTGATTGCTGTTCCATTACAAATAACCTCACAATAATAAGATGTATTGATAGTTGGATTGATAGTAAAAGTTGTAGCATTAGGACCTAGATTTGTGTAGGCTCCGCCAGTAGAGGATTTCCATTGATATGATAGTCCTGTTGCAGCAGGGATACTAGAACTGAAATCTAAAGTTGTAGTTTGACCTATACAAATATTAGTTGAACCATTTATAGGAATTGTTGGTGGAAGATTTATTACGCTACAATCTGGAGGTAAAATGGTGACAAGATAATCTTCTGTTTCTCCATTGATCAAGGATCCCAATAAGAAGTTAAAAGAAGATTTAGGCATAAATGTTGGAGTGTTGCATGCATCAGTAGAGCCTAATGAAAACCCATCGGAAATATTTCTAACTCTCAATCTGGTTACTCCTGGAGTTGCACCCATAGGAATGGTTAATGTGCTTGTAATATCATAAATCCCTGTTCCAATAGAATATCCAATATATGTATATTCATTGCTTTCGAAATTACCATTATGATTATAATCAATCCAAGCTGTTATTTCCTGACTGAAATCCTTTCCAACTGTAGCAGTTAAAGTGTAAGTTTGCCCTGCCGTAACAGTAGCAGAAGCAACTGAGCCTGTAAAGTTTTCATATCCATCTGTTCCGCAAGTGGACGTGTTACTTATAGTTGCAAATAAAACGTTTGTTATCACATCATTATTCGCACAAGACGTTACAGGAGGAATACAGTAGCAGTTTAAAAGTGTATTTTGATTTACAGTAACAACTGATGATGTATCTGATAAGGAGCTATTAGTGCACTCAACAATACATCTATAATAAGTTGTTTGTAATTGTGAAGAAATGAAGTATGGTACAGTTGATTGAACATTTCCGAGGTTTGTCCAGTTAGTATTATCTGTGGATGACTGCCATAAATAAGTAGCATTACTTACAATACTATTGTTTATTAAATCTAAAGTTATTTTGTCACTAGCACAAACTAAAGTACTTGAAGCGGAAGCATTACCAGCATTGGGTGTTCCTGAACAAGCAGGAGATGCAATAAAATTAACTAGATAATCTAAAACTTGTCCATCAGAATTTGATTGAATACATGGATCAAGAACTGGAGTATCTCCCCAAGTTGATTCCAATTTAATTCTTAATCTTGTATTTCCTCCAACAACTGTAAAAGGAACAGATATTGTTGCTGTGATAGGACCACTTACTCCTGAACCTATATTAGTAAACTCATTAGTTTCAAAAATTCCATTTTGGTTAAAATCTAACCAACATCCAACATAGCCATTGCCGCTTTGTATATTTAAATCTGTTGTAATAGAATAAGTTTGGTTTGCCATTAAGGTTGCAGAAGCAACTGAGCTTGTATTATCTGAATATCCATTAGCATTACAGATTGGATTATTGTTAATGGATTCGAATAGAACATTAGTAATTGAGGCATTATTACAGTCTATAACTTGTGGGTTACAGTAACAATCTAAAATTGAATTTTGAGTAATCAACAAAGAAGAGGAATTGCTCGATAATCCACTAATACTACAAGTTGAAATGCAGCGGTAGTAGGTTGTAACACTTTGAGAATTTATTGTATATGGAATAGTGTTTTGTGAACTGCCTATATTGGCCCACGAAACATTATCTGGTGATGACTGCCATTGGTAAGATATGCTACTAGCAATACTATTACCAATTAAATCTAAGTTAAATGAAGTATTTGAACAAACACTAGAATCCGAGGCTAACACACTTCCGCCATTTGGCGTTCCAGAACAAGCTGGAGCAGCAGTAATATTGACTTTGTAGTCGAGTACTTGTCCATAACTGCTAAAGTTGTTATTGTTACAGGCAGAAATAACTGTTGACGCATTTGCATAACTAGCATCTAATTTTAAACGCATTCTAACAGATCCTGTTGAAGCTGTAATAGGAACGGTTAATACATTTGAGTAGGAGCCAGCAGGACCAAACCCTAGATTGGTAAATTCATTAGTGTCAAAAATTCCATTTTGATTATAATCTATCCAAGCTCCCATTGCGGCATCACCAGCAATTCCACTATTACTTGTATTTACAGCTAAAGTATATGTGTTTCCTGCATTTAAATTAACATCTGTAACACTAAAAGAAGTCCAATCTGAAAAACCTCCTGCATCACAGTTATTTGATTGATTGGTTAAATTTGCAAATGAAAAATCAGAAAATTTATCTCCACCACAAAACCACGAATAACTTGGTGTGCAATAGCAATTGATTAAAGGGTTTAAATTTACCACAATAGGAGTAGAGGTATTGGATAGCGCAGAATTTGAGCAGGTGGTTATACATCTATAATAGGTAGTATCTGTAATAGAATTTATTTGGTAATTCCAACCTGGTTGAGAACTTCCTAAATTTGTCCAAGAGCTTCCATCTAATGAATTTTGCCATTGATATGTAGTTCCTGAGCCAATTGACCCATTAAATAAGGATAGGTTAAATGATGTGTTAGAGCAAACTAATGAATTTGAGGTGATTGCATCACCAGCGTTTGGCGTTCCGCTGCATGGAGTTAATGAAAACATCGTTAATTGTAACTGAGGTTTTGCTGGAGTATTTGATAAAGTATTATTAGTACTCGTAGGAACAGCACATTGAGAACTTCCATCATCTCTGACATAAGAATATTCTCTTAGTCCACTACTATATGTAAACATATTAACTTCGCCTGATGCGTTATAGTTGGGGACTTGGTCAAAACAAACATCAATTAGCAAATTACTAGCTCCGTCCCAAGTATAAGTGTTAGTTAAATTTAACAATTCAAAACCTCCTGATGTTGGATTGTATAGAGCTGAATTATACACCGTTGTTAAGCCAGTTGGGTCATCAACTGAGACGTCAGAACTTAAAGTGTTTTTTACTTTAACCGTAAAGTTAGGTAAGCCATAAATTGGAGGGGATATAATATTAAATCCTAATTGAGTAATTAACCCTTGACCTGACCAACCCGCTGCATTTAATTCTGCTGCTGTATAAATTATTTGACAGTGATGAGAACGAAACCAAATATTAATTGGAGATGATTCTTGTGACCCTGAACTTAAAGTTCCAGAGCCAATAGTAATAGTAGTTTGAGATTTTAAATTTAAAATTCCTACCAAACAAATAAGTACTAGTATAATTTTTTTCATGTTTTACAATTAAATTAGAGAACAGTAAAAATATTGTTTTTTTTTTGATTTTTTGATTTTTTTTATTGACGACTTGCCTGTATATATTGTCGATAATCTAATTATTTTAGTCGATATAATATAAAAATGTTAAAGTTTTATCAGGTAATTTATATTTAAAAATAAGCCCCTAGTTATTGTTTAACTAAGGGCTTATTTTTCATTAATCTATTTTTATGAGTTTTATATAATTATCGGTGTTATTGATTGAGAATTTTATAAAATAAACCCCATTGCTAAATTCTTTTAAATTTATTGAGTGTTCAATGTTGCCTTTTTCTTCAGTTATTAATGGCGATATAACTTGTAATTTTTTGCCAACTGAATTATAGAGACCTATTGAAACCTTTGAAGTGTTATTTAATTTGTATTTTATAGTAACAAAATCTCTACTTGGATTAGGATAAATTAAAATATTATTTTCGAGAATTGCCTCTTGAGAATTAATTGTTGTTATACTACCAATTGGGTTAATAAACATGGAATCTACAGTAAAATTTAAACCATTGTGTATTGCGTCAGAAGATGAAACAACAATGTGGTAAGTTCCATTGGTATCTAAGCCTGGTATATCAACAAATATAAAATAGCTTTCAAATTGCGAATTGATGGGTAATCCAGATAAGGTATATTGACCAGCTGCATTTGTGGTAGTTTGAACAAACATTTGACCGCCTGGATTTCTACCTCCTTTTACAATAATACCTCCAATAGGTTGCCCAGGAGCCAGAGGCTTAAACTCATTATTCATTCTTTGTCCAAAACCATCCTCTTCAATAATGGTTCCACTTAAAACACCAGGACCTACTACAAAATTTTCTAAAGCTACCAATCCTATGTTTTGAACTGAATTATTTGAACATCCATGATTGATAATTGTAGCATTTTGCCAAGTAATAGCATTATCACCATAAGTAACTTGTATGTTTGTTGCAGTTGGAATTGCTCGAACCACATATAAAGCACTATCAATATTTGCAAAAGAGTACGAGCTAGTAAAAGGTACAATTGTTATTGAATCCCACTTACTTAAGCCTACAGTGTATTTATATAAAATAACATCGCCAGTAGTTACTCCTGCAGTACTTGTAATAACTCCACTAATAGATTTATTTGTAATAATTGAAACGGTAATTGGCATTGAACTTGAGCAGCCGTTTCCATTATCTCCATTTAATGTATAAGTAGTTGTGACTGTTGGAGAAACACTAATACTTGATGTACTTGCGCCTGAACTCCAGGTGTAAGATGTTGCTCCACTTCCCGTTAGTGTTGATGAAGAGCCTTTACAAATATTTGTATTTCCAATCACTGCTAATGTTGGAGTTGTATTAACAGTGATCGTTGCTATCGCAGAATTTATACAGCCGTTTGTTCCAGTTCCGCTTACAGTGAATGAACTGGTAGTGTTAGGAGATACGCTTATTGAACTTGTGTTCTGCGATGTACTCCAAGTGTAGCTTGTAGCACCATTTGAAGTTAAATTAGAACTACTACCGGAACAAATTACAGAGGAACTTGACGAAATAGTAATATTTGGTAATGATATGTCTTGAGAGGCATTAATTGTTGCAAAGGCTGAACAGCCTGTTGCAATTTCAGTTACGATAACTGTATAGGTTCCAGGTTGATCAATAATGGCGTTTGGTGTGTTGTTGCCGGAAACTACGCTAGGTCCCGACCATAAATAAGTTGGACTTGATGCTGAAGTACTAGCCGAAGTATTAGCGGTTGAGGTTAAACATGTTAATGTATTACTTATTGAAACTGTTATAGTAGGAATTCCGGCATTTGCTGTCACAGAAACTTCATCAGTTGATGTACATCCATTATTTAGGTCGGTTACGGTTAATGTGTATGTTCCAGCGTTTGAGGCTGTAGCATTGTATGAGTTTGATCCAGAGGTTACTCCGCCAGTCCAAACAGGAGTGCAAGTTGAAGGAGAAGCAGAACCACTTAAAGTTACACTTGGCGATGAGCAAGTTAAATTTTGATCCATTCCAGCATTAGCTGTTGGATTTATAGTGTTTTGAGTAACATTTGTAACCGCTGTATTAGTGCAACCATTAGTCGCGCTAGTAACTCTTAACGTATAAGAACCAGCAGCATTAGCATTAGTGTTTTGTGTTGTTGTAGGCCCGCTCACACTAGGACCTGACCATAAATAAGTTACTCCAGTTGCTGGCGTGCCGTTTAAAGCAACAGTTGCTGCACTACAAGTTAATGTGCCTGTTGTACTTGCAGAAGGTATTGGAGCCACCGTGTTTTGATTAACAACTGTAGTAGCTGCATTTGTACAGCTATTAACTGAACTGGTTACTTTTAAAGTATAGGTACCAGCTGCATCTGCAACGGCGTTTTGAGAAGTTGTACCTCCACTAAAACTCGCGCCACTCCACTGATAAGTAACTCCTGTTCCTGGGCCACCCGTTAATGCCACAGTAGATGTAACACATGTAATAGAACCACTTGAACTAGCAGTAGCTGTTGGAGGGGTTGTATTTGAAACAACAATTACAGTTGTAGGAGTTGAATTACAAAAAAATGGAGAAATTGCAAATACTGTATATATTCCAGGGGCACCAACATTACAGTTTGTTGTTGTATAACCAGAAATAATACTAGGGCCGGTCCAATTATATGATGTACCTCCAACACTAGAGCAAGTTACTGTTGTAAAAGAACTAGCACAAGTTAAAGATTTTGTTGGGCCAGCAGTGATGGTTGGTAATGGGTTTACTGTAATTGTAATATTAGCAGATGCAGAACAGCCAGTTACGGTATTTGTACCAGTCACCGTGTAAATAGTTGTTGAAGCCGGAGAAACAGTTCTTGTAGCACCTGCTAAACTTCCTGGTTGCCAAACATAAGTATTAACACCAACTCCAGTAGCTGATAAAGTTGTAGTTGATCCAGCACAAATGGAACTGGAAGAAGTACTAGCTGATAAAGTTGGTGTTGTTGTATTTTGAGAGACACTTGTAACAGCTGTATTAGTACATCCGTTTATAGCATTTGTTACTCTTAATGTAAATGAACCTGCAGCATTAGCTACAGCATTTTGTGAAGTTGTTCCTCCACTAAATCCAGGGCCAGTCCATTGATAAGTAACACCAGTTCCAGGAGTGCCATTTAATGCAACTGTTAATGAAGAACAAGTTAATGTGCCAGTTGTGCTTGCGGTTGGTGATGGAGGTGTTGTATTAGTAAACACTGTAACAGGAGATGGGCCAGCGCTACAACCAAAAGAAGATATAACTGATAAATCATAAGTTCCAGGTGCATTAATTGTTGGATTAAGAGTCGTTCCTCCAGAAACAATGCCTGGTCCAATCCAGTTGAAAGAAACGCCTCCAGTCGTTGATCCAGCAAGAGTTGTAGAGGTATTAGCACAAGTAAGTGTTCTAGTTGGTCCAGCATTAACCGTAGGCAAAGGATTGACTGTTATAGTAATGTTAGCAGAAGCCGAGCAACCAGTTAACGTGTTGGTTCCCACTACTGTATAAATTGTAGTTGAAGTGGGTGAAACAATTTGAGAAGCACCTGCTAAATTTCCAGGATTCCAAACATAAGTATCTGCGCCAATACCAGTAACCGAAAGGTTTGTCGAGTTTCCATTACAAATACTTGTTAAACTGGCATTTGCAGTAAGGGTCGGCACAGAATTTACATTTACCATCACGGTATTAGTCTCTACACATCCTAATCCATCTATAGCTTGAACATTGTAGGTTTGTGTTGAGGATGGATTAGCCGTTACAACCGATGACGTTGTAGAACTTAATCCAGAGCTTGGAGTCCATGTATAAGTAAAACTTCCTGAGCCTCCAATTGCTGTTATTGTTAAAGAAGTATTGCTTCCAGCACAGATATTCATATTGCCGCTAAAAGATGTGGAAATGGACGGTGGGGATGTTAAAATTACCACGGTTGAAGTAGCGCATCCGTTTGCATCTGATGTGTTTAGAGTATAAGTATTCCAGAATAAGTTTATTGGGTTTGATACATTGCCTCCTACTGGACTCCAGCTATAAGTATAGGGTGATATGCCACCAGAAACGTTGGCGTTAATAGAACCATTTCCTGTATTAAAACATGTAGGATTAGTAAATGTAGTTGAAACACTTGGCGAACTAACGGTTAAGGTTGCGGTATTTGAAATGACATTTCTACATCCAATATGAACAACACATCTAATTTTATCTTGGTTGACAGTTGGATTAGCTGTAACATTTAAAATGTTAGTACTTTGAGAATATGGAGCTATAACATCTGCGAATCCAGACGAGCTGTTAGATTGCCAATTATAAGATGGTGAGCCAGGTCCTGCAGTTGTAATAGAGAAGACTCCTGAATTTCCATTACATAAGGTTGTTGAAGTTGGCTGAGCAGTAATCGAAACAAGGCTTGTTAAAGTTTTAACATTTAATGCATTATTATTTGGAACATCAACATAGCCAAAATAGGGAGCCCCAAATCTATCAAAAGCTATGTTTACCATTGTAGAAATATTTGTATTTATAAAACCTGATGGCACTTGAATCCAACTTGTTCCCCCATCAAATCTATATGCAGTAACCATGGAACTAGTTGTAGCAGCAATAATATAAGGAGAGTTAGCTGGATCGATGTCTAGCTCATAATTACCGGAACCAGAAGATAAACCAGTTAAAGGAAAACCTAATTGATTCCAAGAGGATCCATCATATTTTTGAACGACGGAGGCGTCTGAGCCTTCAATATATCCTAAATAATAATCGCCATTAGTTGCACATCTTAATGTTGTGCTACTTGTTGGGCCTGATGCCGAAGTAAAAAAAGGATTCCAACTCGTGCCATTGAATTTGGATACAGTTGTTGCTAATCCCATATCATCATCTTGGTATGCTAGAATAGGAGTATTTGTATTATCAATAATCAGTGAATTAAATTTTGAGGCTCCAATTGAGGCTATTCCACCAGGACCTACATCTAGCCAGGCGGAACCGTTCCATCTTTTAACTGTTGCTAAATTAGATGGTACAACATCGGTATAAGCGATATATATTTCATTGGTGGAAGCAAAGGCAATAGATAAGTCGGAAACAGGACCTACTGAAATTGGACCTCCAACTTGTGTAAATGCACCACCAGTTGATTTGTAAACCTTTCCAACTTTTCCATTTGGTTCATCACGAATGAAGGCAAAGATTTCCCCAATTTTATTAATTGCTAAAGCAGGCTTTACGGTAGTATTAGTAACAGTTGGAACCGTTGCAACTAATGTCCAACTGGACGAGACAGTTGCTGATTTTAACTCAATCACTTTGGTAGTTCCGTTATAAGCAAGTGAATATACTTTGTTATTTCCATCAATGGCCATATCGGCTAAGGTTGAAGTTGGAGAAACAGTTGTCGTTCCGACCTGATCAAGAGCACATGATTGAGCTTTGGCATGAATAGAAATGCAACATAACGCTATAAGAAAATAAAAAGAGAGTTGTTTCATAATATTTAATGTGTGTATTGTATTTTCAAATGTAAATAAAAATATTTAACTATTGATATAATTAGATACTGATGAAGTGTTAAAAATCAATTAGTTATAACTAATTTAATAACATTTGTTTAGTCGTTTATTTTGATAAACAACTATAATTAATATTTTATTCTCTACCTAAAAAGATTTATTGTAAAATTCAGTAAGGAATACAACTTACTAAATAAGCACTTACTTTTTGCCAGTTGTCGTAATTTACAATTGGAAATTGCGCATTATTTTTTTTAAGAATACTTATTCAAGAAAAGAAGTAGGATTTTTATATTTTATAAATATTGTAAATACTTGTTCTAGTATGTTGGACTATAGAAATATAAAAACAGATGAGATTAAAAAGGTCAGATTGAAGCGCTCGTTTTTAGTTTGTGAATTACTGGCTTCAATTTAGATACTTGGTTTTAAGATAAATACATTTCAATCAATCCCTCAGGCGCATTAAATTCAATGGTTTTTAAATCATCATCGATTTCAATAATAAAATCATCATTAAAAGGTAAAATAATCTCAACCCCAGAAGGATGAATCACTTTGATAATAGCATTATCTGTTTTTTCATCCACATCTGCTATATTTCCAATATTTCCTGATTTCACATCAATAATGGCATAACCAATAAATTCTTTTAAGGATTCGTCATTTTCTAGGATAAAATCTAATAAGGCAAATGCTTTTTTTCCAATTAATTTTTTAGAGGTTTCAACTGCGTCAATCGTCTCTAATTTAATAATGTAGCCTGTATTGTTTGGTCTGCATTCTTCGATAAAATATGGAACCTGAGAACCGTTAATATCTAAAAATATGGATTTAATGCCTTCTTCATCAATATTAATTAATTCATTTAAACGTAATATCACATGTCCTTTTAAACCATGTGTTTTACTAATATATCCAATTTCTTCAGTTTCCATCTTAATCTATTGTTTCGTTTCCAGCGTCAAATTTAGGCAAAGCTAGCTTATATTTTACAGCTATTATTCTTATAATGATAATTAAACCCATACAAATAGATGCCGCTATGTTTGCCTCAATTTTAAAATACAACATCATGGTATATAATACAGCACCTGCAATACAAGCAGTGGCATAAATTTCTTTGGCGAATATCAAAGGAATTTCATTTAATAAGGTATCTCTAATCACTCCACCAAATACAGCTGATACAAGTCCTAAAATCACGGCGGCAAAAGGATTTACGCCTAACTCTAAACTCTTTTGAACGCCTAAAATGGTATAAATACCAACACCAACGGTGTCAAATAAAAATAAGGTACGACGTAATTTGATGATATAGTTTTTGAAAATGAGGGTGATGATAAAGGCGCAAATAATAGAAATTAATATATTTTTGTCACTTAACCATGAAATGGGATAAGCTCCTAACATCATATCTCGTAATGTTCCACCTCCAATAGCTGTTAAAAATCCAGTAAAAAACACTCCAAAATAATCGTGATAATGCTTTTTATCTCGGGCTGCTAGGGAACCAGAAATAGTAAAGAAAAAAATGCCAATTAAATTTAACCAATAAAACAGCATGGCTTAGAGATTAAATTTTAGCTCGTGGTGTTAATTTTTCACCTTCCCATTTTGCCACAACAGCACTTGCAACGGCATTTCCCACTACATTAGTGGCAGAGCGACCCATATCTAATATTTGGTCAACGGCTAGTAACAATAATAATCCTTCACCAGGGATATGAAACATACTTAACATCCCTGCAATAACTACTAAAGAAGCTCTTGGTACGCCAGCCATACCTTTACTGGTAATTAATAAAATTAACATCATTTGAATTTGATCGCCCATGCTCATATCTATGCCATAAGCTTGTGCAATAAAGACGGTTGCAAAGGTCATATACATAATTGAACCATCTAAATTAAACGAATAACCAAGAGGTAATACAAATGACACAATGCGATTACTGATACCAAACTTTTCTAATTGCTCAATCGTTTTTGGCATTGCACTTTCAGAACTTGCTGTACTAAAGGCTAACAAAATAGGCTCTTTAACATAAGATAGAAGAGAAAAGAATTTAATTCTTAACACTGTACAGATAGCAAACAAAATTCCAAAGACGAAAAAAAGCAAGCCTCCAAAAAAGCAAGCCATTAAATAGGCGTATCCACTCAATACATCTAGGCCTTGCTGGATAACGACAGCTGTAATAGCTCCAAAAACACCGATAGGAGCAAAGCTCATCACGAAATTTGTGACTTTAAACATAATGTGAGAAAGACTATCCATAGCCTTTATCATTGGTTTGCCTTGCTCGCCAATACTTGCGGCGGCTATTCCAAAAAATAAAGCGAAAATTACGATTGGCAAAATCTCATTTTCAGCCATTACTCTAATAATACTATCTGGTACAATGTGAGACACAAAATTGGACGCTGTTTGCGCATTGGCTTTTACACCTGCATCGGCAGTAGCAGGTGGTAAATCCAAGGCCATAACTTTACCTGGTTCAAATAAATTGACAATCACTAAACCTAAACTTAAAGCGAGTAGGGTAGCAAACGTAAAATACACAATGGTTTTTCCTCCAATTCGTCCAACGGCTTTAAAGTCACCAACCTTGGCTACCCCCATTACTAATACTGCTAGTACCAAGGGTGCAATAATCATTTTTATTAATCGTAAAAAGATGTCACTTAAAATAGAAAAGTTAGAGGCGACTTTTTTCTTGGCCTGTTTTAAATTATCCTTGTTTATCTTATCACAAGCAACAGTCAATTGTTTTTCAATGGCTGCATTTCCTTTTGATAATTTTTGAATATAAGCTTGCTCAATTTTAGGGACATTATTGGTGATAGATTTATTGATGCCATATCCTAATGCTATACCAATAATCATAGAGATAACGATAATGGTAATGAGTCTGTTTTTTTTACTGAACATAGTATTTAATATTTATAGAACGCAGGTGGCGCTGATTATTATGATTTTAGTTTTTTATGGAACGCTGATGACGCTGCTTATTATGATTAATTGTGTTTTTTCGTATTATAGAACGCTTCTCGACTTCGCTCGAAGTGACAAAAAGTTTATATATAATTTTTGTATGTATCATAAGAAATCAGCGTTCTATTTTTGATTTTATCTGATTTAAATTTTAGAAGTCTTGTTTCTTAAGATGTGGTCAACCAAAACCAAAGCAGACATGCTTTCTATAATAGGTACCGCTCTTGGTAAAACACATGGGTCGTGGCGACCTTTACCTTTTACTATTGTTTCGTTCCCATCTTTATCAACGCTTTGTTGATCTTGCATAATAGTGGCTACGGGTTTAAATGCGACATTAAAATATATATCTTGTCCGTTACTAATACCGCCTTGTATGCCACCGCTGTGATTTGTTGAGGTTGTTACCTTTTTGTTGTTCTCGACTTCGCTCGAACTGACAAACGCATCATTTAATTCAGAACCTTTGAAGTTGATGGAATTAAAACCTTCGCCATATTCAAAGCCTTTCACGGCATTAATGCTTAACATTGCTTTTCCAATATCAGCATGTAGTTTGTCAAATACTGGTTCTCCTAATCCAATTGGAGTTCCTTTAATCACACAACTTACAATACCACCAATGGTATCCCCTTCTTTTCTAATATCTTCAATGTAACTCACCATTTTATAGGCGGTAGCTGCATCAGGACAACGAATAATAGACTCTTCTGTTTTTGATAAATCTAAGTCTTGGTATTTTTTCTCCAACTTAATATGTCCAACTTGGCTCACATAAGCTTGAATAGAAACGTTGAGGTGTTTTAAATATAATTTGGCGATGGCGCCACCAACAATACGACAAGCAGTTTCGCGCGCTGAAGAACGGCCTCCTCCTCTATAATCTCTAATGCCATATTTTTCTTGATAAGTAAAATCGGCGTGAGAAGGGCGACAAGCATCTTTAATATGTTCGTAGTCGTTACTTTTTTGATTGTTGTTTTCGATGGTAAATCCAATGGGATGGCCTGTCGTTTTTCCTTCAAAAATACCTGAGAGGAATTTTACTTCGTCCTCTTCTTTACGTTGTGTGGTAATGTGCGATTGACCAGGCTTACGACGTTGCAATTCAGATTTTACAAATTCCAAATCAATTTCTAATCCAGCTGGACAACCATCAATAATACCGCCTAAAGCTGCACCATGACTTTCGCCAAAGGTGGTTAATCGAAATAAGGATCCAAAAGTATTACCTGCCATAATAGCAAAGATACTAAAATACCAATAGCTTAAAAGCGGAATCCTAATGAAAAGTTATTTAAAATGCCACCATTACCAATACTAAAATCGTAATAGCTAACACTAGGATTTTGATTAGTAGGACTATTTTTTATAACTGTATTTTTACCTTCTAATAGTTGAAGTCGCGCGCCAAATTGCATGGAAAAGAAAAACCTGTTTGAGAAATGATATTGCAAGCCATAAAATGGATTAAATATAACTCCATTATAAGTTGTGGCGAGAGAACTTGTTATTGCATTATTGATCGAACTGTTGTTACTTAAAGATGCGTCTGGATTATTATTGTTGGGATTATAATTGATATAATTTGGTATATACTCTTGATAAGTAGAATATGTTTTACTGCTATGAAAATAGCCAATATCCAAACCTGTAAATTGTTTTATTCTTTTTTTGCCCCAGCGGTATTCTATACCAGTAGTTAAGCTTAATTCTGGTTTATATTCCCTGCGTTCATAATCAACAACATAGTTTAACGAATCTGAATATGAACTTCGAATGTTGGAATATTTTTGAGGTTCTCTTTTTTGAAAAAGGGTAATGTCAATTCTTATAAATAACTTGTTTTTTAATCGTCTTTTATATTGTAAAGTCCCTTTTAAATCAGCACTATTATCGGTATTGCTCAATATTTTTATGATAGGAATCAGATCAAGAATAAGTTCGTTTTTCTTAATAGTAAGTGTGTCTTTTGTTTCTTGAGAAAATGTTTTGTGACTCAAAACAATTACAAGAATTATTAGAAGAATGTGTTTTTTCATGTAGTTTTGTATTTATGTTATTAACGTTTAATTATTTAAAATAGTATGGTAAGTAGACTTCTAATTAAAAATATAAAATCCCTAGTACAAGTTCGAGATACGGATGTATTGAAAGTGAGCGGTGCGGAGATGAAGGAATTACCTTGTATTGAAAATGCTTGGTTAGCAGTGGATAATGGATTAATAGCAGATTATGGAAGCATGGATGATTTTCCGGGAATTGAAGATTGGAAAGACTTAGAAATTATTGATTGTGAAGGCAAAATCATTATGCCATGTTATGCCGATAGTCACACCCATATTGTGTATGCAGGTAATAGAGAAGGTGAGTTTGTGGATAGAATTAATGGCTTGAGTTATGAAGAAATTTTTGCACGTGGTGGTGGAATTTTACATTCAGCTAAAAAGTTAAGCGAAGCTACTGAAGACGAATTGTTTGAACAAGCAATGGTTCGATTAAGAGAGGTGATTAGCCAAGGCACAGGTAGTATTGAAATTAAGAGTGGTTATGGATTAAGTGTAGAAAGCGAATTGAAAATGTTACGCGTAATTAAGCGAATTAAAGAATTGAATTTAATTCCAGTAAAAGCAACATTTTTAGGAGCGCATGCCTTGCCATTAGAATTTAAAAACGATAAAGAAGGCTACATCAATTTAATTGTAAATGAGATGTTGCCTAAAATTGCAGCAGAGAAATTAGCAGATTTTATAGATGTGTTTTGCGAGAAAAATTATTTTACTCCGGAGGAAACTGAATATATTTTAAAAGCTGGTAAAGAACATGGTTTAACTCCAAAAGTACATGCCGAACAAATGAGTCATTTTGGAGGTATACAAGCTGGCGTTGCTTGTGGAGCAATTAGCGTAGATCATTTAGAATATTGTAACGATACAGATATTGAAGTGTTGAAAAATTCTAACACCATGGCAACGGTATTACCTGGCGCGGCCTTCTTTTTAAGTTTGCCTTTACCTCCTGCACGTAAAATGATTGATGCTGGTTTACCGATTGCTTTTGCAAGTGATTTCAATCCTGGTTCTTGTCCAAGTGGGAATATGAATTTTATGATGAGTTTAGGTTGTGTGCAATATAAACTTACACCTGAAGAGGTAATAAATGCTTGTACCATTAACTCTGCTTATGCAATGAATGTATCTCACGAAGTTGGAAGTATTACTCCTGGTAAAAAAGCCAACTTTTTTATTACGAAGCCGATAAGTTCTTATGGTTTTATTCCATATTCGTTTGGCAGTAATTTAATCGAGAGCGTTTATTTGAATGGTTTTAAACAATAGCAATTTCAATTGAATAGTCTTTTTACAAAGTAATACTTTCGTTTGAAACAGTTTTAAATTGCGATAACCATTTAAATGCCTCTTCCTCAGTTTTAAAAAATTTCATTGGAACTTTATCTTTATTTATAGAAATAAAAAAATTAGCTAATATTTTTTTTGCTAAACTATCAGATATAAATGCAATGGCTGAGCAATATTGAATAACTTCATCGCTACCATTAAATTCTCTTGATTCCTTCTCTTGACTCATAAAATCTCCTCCAGTTAATAATATTGGGGAGAGTTTCCAAGGAGAATGTGAACGGGTAAATTTTAATATTTCCTTACTGTTTTCTAAGGTCATATCATCAGTTAAATAGTGCAAATGAATGATGTTGTCATGCCTGTAGGTTACTTGTACTAAATTATTACTGTGAACTATATCTTCCATTTATTCAAATGTAGAAAAGTTTATTTATATCGGCAAATTATTTTGATTAATCGATAATTTA
Organism: Bacteroidia bacterium; assembly: GCA_044238845.1. GTDB lineage: Bacteria > Bacteroidota > Bacteroidia > B-17B0 > Aurantibacillaceae > UBA4416. Next base: position 32,222 of record JBIICN010000006.1, on the reverse strand, counting down.
AGTTGTTTTAACGGTTATTCGAGTCTTATTTAACTTAAAAATAACGAAATTAAATTCTTTTTTTAACTAAATTTATATTACTCAATAATTTTCACCTTTATCCTAATATCAATCTAGGGTCTCTCATCTTTTTTGTTAATTCGTTTTTCAAATGAAAATAAATCTTCATCAGTTCTGATTTTCTCCTTGCATATATAAAACTTTGCTGTTGACAAAGGTTTTTTGGGATTTACATTATCGCCATTTCTTGCTTCATAAAGTAATCCTTTTATATAACATATATTGGTACAATTTCGGCTACAATCATTTAATTTTAAAATACCATCATAAATCATTTTGTATCCTCATCATGTTTACTATCTGGTTCGCCATCTGATATCACAAACCCTTCAAAAACTAGATGAAATAATAAATTATCAGAGAAATGTTCATTTACTGATTTTTAAAAATATCAGATTGTTTTGGCGTTTCGTTAAATGATTTAACCTTTAAATTACCTAATGATTTAACCATAAGTATGATTAAAAAAAACAGAAAACGCTTGATTAATAATTTTAATTCAAGAGATAACTTTGGAAGTTTTTAGGGAATTTATTTATATTTTAAACGGATTAATTTTTTTGATTTTTGACGTATATATTCAAAATAAGAAATTGACTGTATAAAAGAAATCGATGAAATATTACATTTCTATGAAGATAAATAGATTGCAAAAGCTAAAGAAAAAACTCCTGTAGTGTTTAAAAGAGCTTATCTCACTGCAAAAATCACTTTTTTATAATTCTTTCTAATTATTTAGATTTTGTTGCAAAAATATACTTAACGTTTTATTGATGTCATCTTTAAAATAAATACATTTTGTAACCCTATATTTTAATTTATAAATACTAAATTTACCAACCAAAAAATACAATTATGTCAACAGCAGAAAACAAAGGTCCTATTTCTAAATTTGTAGAACATCATTATAAACATTTTAATGCAGCAGCTTTAGTTGATGCGGCCAAAGGATACGAAGCTCATTTAACCGAGGGTGGTAAAATGATGGTAACATTAGGTGGTGCTATGAGTACCGCTGAGTTAGGTAAATCTTTAGCTGAAATGATTCGTCAAGGTAAAATTGATATTATCTCTTGTACTGGTGCTAACTTAGAAGAAGATATTATGAATTTAGTGGCTCACAGTCACTACAAGCGTGTACCTAATTACCGCGATTTATCGCCACAGGATGAATGGGATTTATTAGAGAATCATTATAACCGAGTGACAGATACTTGTATTCCGGAGGAAGAAGCGTTTCGTCGTTTACAAAAACATATCCATAAAATATGGAAAGATGCTGATACAGCAGGTGAACGTTATTTCCCACATGAATACATGTACAAAATCTTATTAAGTGGAGAATTAAAGCAATACTACGAAATTGACCCGAAAGATAGTTGGATGTTAGCAGCAGCTGAGCGCAATTTACCAATTGTTGTTCCAGGTTGGGAAGATAGCACGATGGGTAATATTTTTGCTTCTTATGTCATAAAAGGGGAAATTAAAGCTAGCACGATGAAAAGTGGTATTGAATATATGACTTGGTTAGCTGATTGGTATCCAAAAAACAGTGGAGGAAAAGGAATTGGTTTCTTTCAAATTGGTGGTGGTATAGCTGGAGATTTTCCAATTTGTGTAGTACCAATGTTATATCAAGATATGGAAATGCATGAAGTGCCTTTCTGGAGTTATTTCTGTCAAATTTCAGATTCAACTACATCTTATGGTTCTTATTCTGGAGCTGTACCAAACGAAAAAATTACTTGGGGTAAATTAGATATCAATACACCTAAATTTATTGTAGAAAGTGATGCAACGATTGTTGCACCATTAATTTTCTCTTGGGTTTTAGGTTGGTAAAAAATATGTTCTTAATAATAAAATAAAAGCTCTGCATTTTGCAGAGCTTTTATTTTATAACTTCCTTTGCTTATAAACCATTTATTTTAATGTTTTTGCTGGTTTCCACAGCGGACCAACGGCAACGATAAGCACTAATATATTGATGATTGCATTAGAGCTGTTACCTGATGCAATAGATCCTGTACTGTCTAAGACGAACCATGATAATAACCCAATTAAAACTGTTTTACGAACGGCTTCAGGAGCTTTGTCGTAAACCCAAACAGATAAACACCATATCATAACTCCCCATCCAAATAAAAAACCACCGGTTAATGCTGATAAAAATCTTGTATCGGCAGAGGCATAAGTTGTTGAGCCATCCATTGGCCAACTTAATAAGTCAAGCGTTAATCTGGCAGGTTCTAATGTTGAGGCCATTGTACCTAAGAAAAAAATGGGGCCAAAAGAACCAATAACAATTGCTGTAATTTTAAGCCAAAACTTATGAAATTTTTGAGTCATCTGATAGTTGTTTTTTATTAATTTAATTGTTTACCAAGCAGTACTTTTTTTAGATCACCATTTTCTTTAATGATAAGATAAAGTAAATAAGGAGCAAATGCTATAATTCCAATAATCATTGCGATGCTAGCAATGATAAACGATGAACCTGAAAATTTATTTCGCCATACTATCCAAATACCTGAAAGCAATAGGTAACAACTAAAATCTAAATTAAACTGTCCGTTCCATTTTAAGGCTGTAATATTGTTGATTAAGACTTGAAATAAAGTCCATCCTTCTGATTTTACAGCAAAGCTTGTATAAACAAGTAATGCTAATGTTTGAAAAATTAATATTGTTTTTAAAACTGATTGATGTTTTTTTGATAAAGTCATGTTTGCTTACATTTAAGAGTAAAGCAAAATTAACTGGATGGATTGAAAAATTTTAGACGCAACCGTTTAATCAGTTTGTTTGAAACTCAATACAATTTTTTTTAAGTAATCAAAATAATTAGAAAGCCATTGATGATTGAGGTTTTTGGCATTAATTTGTAAATAAAAATTTTCAAGTGCTAATTCAAAAATGCCTTCTAATTGTTTTTGTGAAAGTTTGATATCTAATTCTTTTATCCAAAGTAGTACAAAATCGTTACCAATAATTTCGTTAGATTTTTCTAAAACAGATAGCAGTTTTTTTTGCTCTCTATGTATCCTTAATTGCCTGTTAAATAAAATGTCGGTTTTATGCTCCACCATAATATTTATCAATTCAGGATTAATAGATGTGGAATTTTGTTCTTTTTTAGCAATAATAAGCGATTGCTCTAGATGGTATCGTAAAAGCTCGTCAATAAACAATTCCATGTCTGCAAAATAATGATAAAAGGAAGATTTGTTTTTGCCCACTTTTTTGGCAAGCGGCTCAATTTTAAGCTCACTTTGCCCATTATGAGCGAAAATTTCATAGCCTGTTTTTATCCAGATGTTTTTATTGTCCATCATTATAAATGAATTTTACGATTGCAAATTTATTTTATCAGTAAAAAGTTATATCTCTATAAACAAGGTAAATAATTATTGCGAACATTTTTACACAATTTTTTAATAAGATTTTCTAATAGATCAAATATGTAATTTGTATTATCAATTTCAAAAAAACTTTTTTGAAAAAAAGGAGCTGTATTTTTTGTTATTTTCAGTTTGATGCAATTAAACTTTAGTAATTGAAAATCCTTTTTCATTAGAATCAGGGCTGGTGCTTGGCACTAAAACAGATGATGATTTAGAATCGGTTTCTTATTCAATAAAAAAGTAACGACTACCTAATTTTATTTAAAAATATTCTTTTTTTTCAATACCAAAAACTACCATTACCAGCTCCTTTTCCATAATAAAGGGTTTCATATTTAATTGTGTCTTTGGAAGTTAAAGTATGTCCTATAATTAAACTATCATTAATAAATACGGAAGATTCGTATGATTGCTTTAGAAATCCAATTTTTTTGTAGTCAGATGTATTAATGTATCACCAATTTTAAATACTCGTTCAGTTTCAAATAAATTTAGTTTGACTCCTAGCATATGAAAACGATAACGTTTAATGTTTTTGAGTCAATATATATAAGCTTGAAATTGATAATGATACACTTAATATATTAATAAAATATAAAGAGTTTTTTCAGTGAAATATGATATGTTGCAATATGAAAATTAAAGTATTAATCTTCCTTCGTTTGATAAGTTTCTTTTTTTATTAAGATAGCTTTATTAACTATCTCTAATTTTAATTTTTCGGATTGTTCGGCTGTGTGGTTTTCAAGTAAGGTTTCGTAGGCACTAACACCAACTAATAATAATTCATCGCATTGAGTTTGCGTATCGGCATGCTCAATCGCTAAATTGCAAATGTGTTTATATTTAACAGGAATGCCTTTTAAACTAAATTTGGGTTTTACCTTTACTTTTTTACTAGCAATGTTGCTTGTCTTTGCAGGTTTGCGTTTAGGCAGAGTTCGTTTATTTAATTTGGTTGGTCGCATCAAGGTTAAATATAATTGTAATTTTTTTAAAAGAGAAATGTAATAATGGTAAAGATAGCTGAAAGGATAGTGTTATTTTTGTGTTAAATGCCATATATTAGTTTTATGAAATAGCCATGCTTGTATTAGCCAGTAACAAAAATTACTAAACTGGAATACTATATGGACATTAATAAACAATAATTTAGACATATGAAATTATTAAATGGAGTTCATCATATTGCCATTATTTGTAAAGATTATCAAATATCTAAACAATTTTACGTCGCTATTTTGGGTTTTGAAATTATTAATGAAGTGTATCGAGCTGAAAGAGACTCTTATAAATTAGATTTATCACTTAATGGAAATTATGTGATTGAATTATTTTCTTTTCCTAATCCTACACTGCGCCCTACTCAGCCAGAGGCAACAGGTTTAAGGCATTTGGCATTTAGTGTGAATGATTTAGAACGGGTGATACAACAATTAGCTCAAAAGAATATTATTACAGAGCCTATTAGGATAGATGAATTTACAGGTAAGAAATTTACTTTTTTTAGAGACCCAGATGATTTGCCAATTGAGTTGTATGAAAGTTAGTATGTATCATAAATTGGCTTTTAAGATGACTTAGATATATGGATACTTTACACTACATTTATAAATTATAATATTTATGAAACTATTAACTAAATTAACGGCTTTAGTGATTTTAGGTTTTTTCTTTTGTTTAAATACGACATGTAAAAAAACAGTTGAATTCTAATCTGAAGTTTATTTGTACGATTCGTTAAGTAGTAAAAACCCCAAAGGAGTGGGTGGAGTTGTGATACTATTATCAGCTTGTAATGGAAAAAGTTCAGGAAATTCTTCTCAATGTATGGGTTCTTTGTATACGATCGAAAAAGCTACAACAGATGCGGATGGTCATTTCAGAATACAATCAACGACTAAGTTGAAAAATCAATCGTTTTATGTTGGTATCGAAAATAGTCCGTATAGCGCGGCTAATATTGGCTATGCACTTTCTAATTTACCTACAAAGTTGTATATGCGAAATTAGAGAATTTTCTCTAAATCATTTAAATAATCTTGTTGCAAATCTTCATGGAGCCCATTAATTAGGGTGTTTATTTTTTTGAGTTGCTGCTCATACATATTTACCAGCAATTGACTTTTTTGGTAGGGGATACTAGAGGCTTTCATTTTTTGACAAAAGTAAATATGTAAATCGGCAGCGAGGGCTTTATCACTAATGTATTTGCAGTATTTTGTAATGACGCGTAAGAGTTTGCGCAAACTTTTTTTAACGTAATATAAATTGGCTTGCGTTTTTAATTCGGTAAAATGCTCGTCAATTTCAGTTTTCACAGCGCTTACAAAACTTGCTTTATCATGCGCTTGAAACAAAAGGTAATCTAAAAACTCTTTATTGTCTTTTTTATATTTAGCTAAATGCAAGCACAACTCTACCAATTGCTTTGCAGGCAATTCGTTTAATTCTTTTTTTAATTCGCTAATACTTGATGCTTTCATTATTGAAATACTTGAGTGATGTCTGATTCAATACGTTTTGGCCTTTTACTAGCAGCGTCTAATAAATACCAGGTCGTTTTTATTTTTGCAACAATAGCATTGGTTTCAGTGTCATAAATATCAACATATCTAAACGATTTGGCGCCATCGGGTTCTACCACCCATGTTTTAGCCAATAATTTGTTGTGTATAAAAGCTTGTTTTAAATAGTCAATTTCATGGCGACTTACTACCCACATGTATTGTTCATTCATTTCTTTAGTTGCCACAGATGTCCAATGAGCAATTGCAATATCCTGCACCCATTTTAAATAGGTGATATTATTGACGTGACCATTTTCATCAATATCCGTTGATTGAATGGTAATGGGTAGTTCAAATGCTTTATAGTTCATTGGTCTAAATATAAAAAAAGTCATCTATTTAGATGACTTTTTAATAGTGATTGAATGTTTTATTTCTTTTTAGCAGCGGCTTTCTTTGCAGCCACTTTCTTCGGTGCTGTTTTTTTACTAGCGGCTTTTTTCACGGCCGCTTTTTTGGTAGCTGAGCCTGTCGAAGCTTTATCAGTAGCTAACTTTACAACTTTTGCTTTCTTTGGAGCAGCTTTCTTAGTTCCTTTTTTATCAAATGCTTTTGGCACTTGTAATAAAATCATTGCTTTTACTTCATCTAAGGTTAAAGCTGCTAATTCATCTGGTGTAAATTTACCGCCGCCATTTTTAATTAATTTTAATTGTAGTTTTCCAAATTTAATTTGTGGTCCCCAACGTGCGTTTTCAACTGATATTTTTTCTTCAGTCCAGTTTTGAATATAACGATTCGCTTCTTTCTCTAATTTTTTCTCAATTAATTCATTAATATCATTTTGAGATAAATTATCAAAATCATAAGCTCTTGGTACATTAATAAACATGCCATCATATTTAATAAATGGTCCAAAACGTCCTTTTCCTTTAGTTACACCTTTGCCTTGGTAATGAGCCACTGGAGCATCTGCTTCTTCTTTTTCTTTAATAATTTCAATAGCCTTTTCCATATCAACTGTTAAAGGATCAATGGTGCGAGGAATAGAAATGAATGCTTCTCCTAATTTAATATAAGGTCCAAAACGTCCAACTGCTACTATTACTTCTTGTCCATTATAATCACCTAAAGTTAAAGGTAATTTAAATAAATCTAAAGCTTCTTCTAAGGTAATGGTTTCAATACTTTGAGTTCTTCTTAAACTAGCAAATTTTGGTTTTTCTTCCGAACCTTCAATCGTTTCTCCAATTTGTGCTAATGGACCAAAACGGCCAACACGCACCGATACTGGTTTTCCGCTCACTGGATCAACACCTAATATTTTTTCTCCACTCGCACGTTCACTATTTTCAGATGTTGTTTCAACTGTTTTATGGAAAGGAGTATAAAACTCTTTCAACATATTTTGCCAGTCTAAATTACCTTCAGCAATCTCGTCAAACTCTTCTTCAACTTTAGCTGTAAAATTAAAATCTAAAATCGTAGGAAAGTATTTCAATAAGAAATCATTTACTACCATTCCAATATCAGTTGGAAATAATTTTGATTTTTCAGCTCCTGTATTTTCTGTTTTTATGTCCTTAGTAATGTTTTGTTTAACCAAAGTTAAATTCACATATTGTCTTGGAGTTCCTTCTTTATCAGTCTTCTCCACATAGTTACGTTTTTGAACCGTACTAATTGTTGGAGCGTATGTAGAAGGACGACCAATACCTAACTCTTCTAATTTTTTCACTAAACTTGCCTCTGTATAACGTGCAGGGTGATGCGTAAAACGTTGTGTTGCTGTAATTTCTTGACTCTCTAATTTTTCGCCCACTTTCATTGGAGGTAACATCGATGAATTTTCTTCGTCCGAATCTTCATCATCCGTTCCTTCCATATATACTTTTAAGAAACCATCAAATTTTAATACTTCACCTTGCGCTACAAATAGTTCAGAAGTACCGCTTACATTTACTTTAGCAGTTGTTTTTTCTAACTCAGCATCACTCATTTGTGACGCAATGGTACGTTTCCAAATTAAATCATATAAACGAATTTCGTTACGTTCTCCATCAATCACTGTTCTGTCAATGTATGTAGGACGGATAGCCTCATGCGCTTCTTGTGCACCTTTGCTCTTATTTTTGTATTTGCGAGGATTGTAATATTTAGCGCCGTAATTTTCGTTAATAGCCTTGTTTGCTTGATCCATGGCTGTATCCGATAAATTTACGGAGTCAGTTCTCATGTAAGTAATCTTACCTGCTTCGTATAAACGCTGTGCCACTTGCATGGTTTGCGCTACCGAAAAACCTAATTTACGAGCTGCTTCTTGTTGTAAAGTAGAAGTAGTAAAAGGTGCAGCTGGTGAGCGTTTTGCAGGTTTTGTTTCTAAACTTTCAATGGTGTAAGACGCTACTTTGCATTTTTCTAAAAAGGCTTGAGCTTCTGCTTCCGAACTATAACGTTTATCTAATTCAGCTTTTAAAATGCCAGTTCCAACTTTAAATAAAGCAGATACTTTATAAGCTGATGTTGATTCAAATTTTTGGATTTCTCTTTCGCGCTCCACAATTAAACGAACCGCTACCGATTGCACACGTCCAGCCGATAAACTCGGACGAACTTTACGCCATAAAATAGGAGATAATTCAAAACCTACTAATCTGTCTAATACACGACGCGCTTGTTGTGCGTTTACTAAATTAATATCAATTTCACGTGGATTTTCAATCGCCTTTAAAATCGCAGGCTTAGTAATTTCATGAAAAACAATACGTTTTGTGTTATTTTTGGTTAATCCTAATGTTTCGTATAAATGCCAGCTAATTGCTTCTCCCTCACGATCCTCATCGGATGCCAACCAAACCATATCGGCTCCCTTTGATAATTTTTTTAATTCGGCTATTACTTTCTCTTTATCTGGTTGTACTTCGTAAGTTGGAGTGAAATTATTCTCTATATCTACACCGAATCCCTTTTTTACTAAATCTCTAATATGTCCGAAACTAGATTTAACCGTAAAATCTTTACCTAAAAACCCTTCAATGGTTTTTGCCTTTGCAGGGGACTCGACAATAACTAAATTTTTTGCCATGTATATATATGTATTAAAAGTTCGAATTTTAAAGCTAAAACTTGACAAATTTTGAGGTTTTTAAACCCAAAAAATCGAGATTGGTTTGCTTTAAAAGTTTGCAAAGGAAAAAAATTTAATTCGAATAAACCTAATTTTTATTTTTATGGACTCTGTTTTTAGCTCTTTTGAGTTCGTTTTTAGCTATTTAATCAACTGATTTATAGTTATTTAAAATATTTCAAAAAAATATTGATTTTAGATTGTGAAAAATGGTTAACGTGTCAATTTGTCAGAACAAAGCCTTATCTTTGCGTTTTTATTGATATACATGGAGAACAAAATAATAGACGAATCAAAACAAGGGGAAGCATTAGTTAGAGAAACCAAAAATACTGGCGGAAAAAAGATGTTTTTGGAGAGCTACGGTTGCCAGATGAATTTTGCGGATAGCGAGATTGTAGCTTCTATTTTGATTGATAAAGGATATACCACAACAACTGATTATAAAGAAGCTGATTTAATATTTGTAAATACCTGTGCTATTCGCGAAAATGCAGAATCTCGCGTTCGTCAGCGTTTATACGATTACAAAAAAGTAAAAAAGACCAATAAAAACCTATTAATTGGTGTATTAGGCTGCATGGCCGAACGCTTAAAACATCAGTTTTTGGAGCAAGAAAAATTGGTGGATATGGTCGTTGGTCCTGATGCCTACCGCGATTTACCAAATTTAATTGCTGTAGCCGAGGGTGGACAACAAGCCATTAATGTGATTTTAAGTAAAGAAGAAACCTATGCTGATATTTCGCCAGTGCGTTTAGATCATAACGGCGTAAGTGCATTTGTGAGTATTATGCGTGGTTGCGATAATATGTGCAGCTTTTGTGTTGTACCATTTACTCGTGGTAGAGAGAGAAGTCGTGAGCCAGAAACCATTGTAAAAGAATGTCAAGAAGCATTTGATAAAGGCTACAGAGAAGTAACGTTGTTAGGACAAAATGTAAATTCTTATTTGTGGAGTGGCGGAGGATTAAAGAAAGAAACATTAACAGAAGAACAAAAAGCGAATTCAACCACTTTTGCTGAATTATTAGAAATGGTTGCTTTAATTCATCCTGATTTACGTGTGCGTTATTCGACTTCTCACCCAAAAGATATGGGTGATGATGTGTTACACATGATGGCAAAGTACGATAACATCTGCAAATACGTGCACTTACCAGTACAAAGTGGAAACAGCGATGTATTAGAAAAAATGAATCGTGGTTATACGCGCGAATGGTATTTAGATCGCATTGCGGCTATTCGTCGTATTATGCCTGATGCAGCTATTAGCGCTGATATTATTACTAGTTTTTGTGGAGAAACAGAAGAGCAACATCAAGATACCTTATCCTTAATGGAAGAAGTGAAATATGAATTTGCTTATATGTTCTCATACAGCGAACGCCCTAAAACATTAGCAGAACGTAAGTATGAAGATGATGTTCCAGCTGAAGTAAAAAGCCGTCGTTTAACAGAGATTGTGGATGCACAACGTAGACATAGTGAAATTAGAACGAAAGAAGGTTTAGGGAAAGTATATAGAGTGTTGGTAGAAAACGTATCTAAAAAATCAGCAGACATGATGAGTGGAAGAAATTCACAAAATACCGTTTGTGTTTTCCCAAAAGGAAATTTAAAGAAAGGTGATTATGTGAATGTGCTGATTACTAGTTGTACAAGTGGAACGTTGATTGGAGAGGTAAGAGACTAAGGGGACAGAAGAGATTAAAGAGATAGAAGGGACGAAAGGGATAAAAGACATTGTAAAATATGATAAAGCATAATTTTAAGAAATTGACGATTTGGATTGATGCGATGGATTTGTGTGATTTAATTTACACCTACACAGAAACACTCCCAAATAAAGAAAAATATAATTTAATTAATCAACTTGAAAAATGTGCCGTGTCTGTTCCTTCAAATATTTCAGAAGGATCAGGAAAAAGAACAAATATTCATTTCGCTGAGTTTTTAACTATATCCTTAACTTCTTCTTACGAAATGGAAACACAGTTGTTGATTTGTGAAAGAAGAAAGTATGGCAATAAAACTGAATTAAAAAATATTTTAAATAAAGTAGAAGTATTACAAAAACAAATATCAAATTTTAGAGATAAAATATTGAATGATAAATAAAACTGTCTTGACTCCCTTCAGTCAAACAGTCTTTTAAGTCAAGAATTATGACATTACAAGATATAAAACAACGCTTCGGAATTATGGGTAACAACCCGCTACTGGAAAGAGCAATTGATGTTGCTCGTCAAGTTGCACCTACCGATTTAAACGTATTAATTAACGGCGAAAGTGGAACTGGTAAAGAAGTATTCCCGCAGATTATTCATCAAAATAGTTCTCGAAAACATGGACAATACATTGCAGTAAACTGCGGTGCAATTCCTGAAGGGACCATTGATAGTGAATTATTTGGTCACGAAAAAGGATCCTTTACGGGTGCGCATGAAGCACGTAAAGGGTATTTTGAAGTAGCAGATGGCGGAACTATTTTTTTAGATGAAGTAGGGGAGTTGCCATTAACAACACAAGCACGTTTATTACGTGTGTTAGAAACCGGAGAATATATTAGAGTAGGTAGCAGTAAAGTTCAAAAAACAAATGTTAGGGTGGTTGCTGCTACTAATATTAATTTTAATGTCGCTATTGAGAAAGGAAAATTTAGAGAAGATTTATATTACCGTTTAAATACGGTTCCCATTAATTTACCTCCATTGCGCGAACGTAAAGACGATATTTATTTATTGTTTAGAAAGTTTGCCAGTGATTTTGCTACGAAGTATAGAATGCCAGCAGTAAAGTTATCACCTGATGCAGAACATGCTTTAGTAAATTATTATTGGCCAGGTAATATTCGTCAGCTAAAGAATATTACAGAACAAATTTCTATTATTGAAAAAGAACGTGATATTAATTTAGAAGGTATTTTACAATATCTTCCAAATTATAATACTAATAAATTGCCAGCGGTTGCAAATTCAAGCTTTGCAAATTCTTCAAATTCATCAGAAATGAACGAACGTGATTTGTTATACAAAGTTTTATTTGATATGAAAAAGGATTTGAACGATTTGAAAAAAGTAGTTCATGATATTGTGCAGGTTGGAGGAAATGCTATGGGTAATTTACCTTCAGATGATTTACAAACTATTGATAGATTGTATAATAACGAAGGAAACTTTCCAATTGTTTCAAATGAAGTAAAGGTTCATAATCCAATCATTGTAAAAGAAACCAATGGTTTTAATCAACCAATCGTTGTAGAAGAATCTCTATCACTTCAAGACAAGGAAATAGACATGATTAAAAAAGCATTAAAGAAACATAAAGGAAAACGTAAATATGCTTCACAAGAACTTGGAATTAGCGAACGTACTCTTTATAGAAAAATAAACGAATATAATATTGAAGAATAATATGAGACATATAACATTCGTTTTTTTATTACTAATATCTTGTTTTACTAAAGCTCAAATTATTCCTACTTACGAAACATTTAACTTAAAAAATGGATTAAAGGTTTATTTATTTCAGTATGGAAATATTCCTGCTATTAATGTAAAATTAGTTTTAAATACTGGTAGGGTAAATGAAACACCCGGACAGCAAAATTATAGCGACATTGTTTCAAATGCCATTTTAATGGGTAATGCCAAATACGATATTGAAACACAGTCGAATAAAGCATTTGCTTTAGGAACTTCTTTATCTGCAGCAGCTTCAAAAGATAACACAACCATTGAAATGAATATACTAAGTAAAGACTTAGATGCAGGGATGGATTTAATGTCGGCGGCTGTTTTAACTCCAACTTTTCCAAAAGAAAAAATGGATTTAATGATTGCTCAAAATATTGATTTTAATAGTCCTACAAAAATGGATATAGCCGAATTGTCTTCTGTATTTAGTGATTATTTCATATTTGGGTTGTCAAATCCATTAGGACGTTATTTTTATAAAGCTCAAATTCAAAAAATAACACCAGTTATTATTAAAGAGTATTACGATTTTAATTTTACGCCTAAGAATGCTAATTTGATAATTTGCGGAAGTTTTGACGCTGCTTCTATAAAACCTATCATCGAAAAATATTATGGATCTTGGAAATCAGAATTTGGCGGAGCAAATGGCGTTAGTTTAGAGTCAGTGTCAATTAAGAAAAAAGAAATTGGATTTATCAATAGAGCAGGTGCCACACAATGTGCTTTACAATGGAATAAAATTTCACCTGCAGTTACCGATAAAGATCAATTAGCTTTTACGATTGCTAACAATATATTTAATGAGGTATTGTTTAAAGAAATTAGAGAAAAAGGTGGTAAAACCTACAGCATAGGAAGTAATCAACGCGCTAGTAAATACGCTAATTTGTTTACGGTAACTTGTTCTGTTAGAAGTAGTGAATTAATTAGTACAATTGATTTATTTGATAAAACCTTAGCTAATTTTAACTCTACCGCTATTGATGAAACGACTTTTAAAGAAGCTGTTTATAAAAGAATAATTGGAATTAAAAGAATGGAAAGCCCGGATGAAGTATCAGGTTTTTATAACCCTTTAATCTATAATTTCGAAAAAAGAAAAAACTTAATTAATGATTTAAATACCTTAACAATTGAGGATATTAATAAAGTGATAAAAAAATACTTTACGCCTAATGTCTATAAGTTAGTTATATCCGGAGATGAATCCAAAGTTTCTGATCAACTAACAAAAATTAACAGTTTACAAAGATTCTCAGCTTCAGATATTGAAAAAGATAATTGATATTTACTACTTTTAAAACTTAAACTAATCTCATTATGACTATTTTTAAAATTTCTTCTTTAGCAACAGCTGTTCTAATAATTGCAGCTTGCCACACTACTAAAAAAACAGAATCAACTACTGTAGCAACTCCCGCTACACCCTCAGCACCTGCTGCACCAGTAAGTGAAGCAGTTAAATCAAAAAATGGAGTTTTTGCTCCAGGCGAAGAGCAAGTAACAGGAGTTCAAATGAAGCATCCAGGCACAACATTAGCTTCTTTAACAGAAGGATATAAACTTTATACGGGTACGTGTACCAACTGCCATGGTACTAAAAGTATTTATAGAATATCAGAAGCCAAATGGCCTGAAATTATTGATGATATGGCTCAAAAATCTAAGTTAACTGCTACTGAAAAAGATGCATTAACAAAGTATGTATTTGCTATAAAATCAACTCAACCAGCTGGTAAATAATAGCTCTAAATTATATGAATGAAGCGCTTCTTCATACAATATGGAAATATAAGTTATTAGGGCAAACTCAGTTTAAAGGCTCTAAAGAAGAAACAATTGAAATTATTTCTATTGGTGAACATAATCAGGACTCCGGTCCTGATTTTTTTAATTCTAAAATTAAGGTTAATGATATTGTATTAGCAGGTAATGTTGAAATCCACATCAAAACATCTGATTGGATAAAACACAACCATCAGCAAGACAAAGCTTACGATAATTTAATTTTGCATGTCGTTTACGAACATGACAAAGCATTGCCTCAAAACGAAAAATTCAATGTGTCTGTTTTAGAACTGAAAAACTATATCAAACCTTCTTTGCTAGATCAATACAATCAACTTCAATTATCTAAGCAAACAATACCTTGTGGTAAATCTATTTCCACGGTTCCTGATATTATTTGGAAAACTTGGTTAGATCGATTAGCTATTTCTCGAATTGAACAAAAGACTGAATACATTGAACATCTATTTGACTTTTGTAAACACAATCATGAAGATGCATTGTATTTATTATTATGTCGGAACTTTGGATTTAAAATAAATAATGATGCTTTTGAATTATTAGGTAAGTCGATTTCTTATCCGACGCTTAAAAAATATGCTGATAATCCAATTCAAATAGAATCACTATTATTTGGTGTGGCAGGTTTATTAGAAGAGTTGTTTGAGGATAAATACCCAAAACAATTACAAAACGAATTTGAGTTTTTAAAACATAAACACCAACTAGTTCCCATTAAAAAAGAGAGTTGGAAATTTTCGAAAACACGACCCGTTAATTTTCCAACAATAAGAATTGCTCAGTTAGCTGCTTTGGTTAATAAGCAAAAATCTTTATACCATTTAATCGAACAAAAACCTGATTTAAAAACATTACAATCGTTTTTTGAATTAGAACCGAATTTATATTGGAAAACACATTATAAGTTTGATATTGAATCAGAAGAAAGTTCAAAACAATTCGGAGAAACAGCTTTTCAAAACATTGTGATTAATTCCATCGTTCCTTATTTGTTTTTTATGTCGAAACATACTACAAATACTGATTTTGTGGAGTACGCATTAGATTTATTGTCTCAACTTCCAGCTGAAGAAAATACTAAAACAAAAGAGTTTACAAAACTGGGAATTAAAAATGAAAATGCTTTAGAAAGTCAGGCTCAGATTTATTTATTGGATAACCTTTGCTCAAAGAAAGCATGCCTTCACTGCAACGTGGCAGAGTTTTTGCTCAAAAGTTCATCGAAATAAAAAATAGCTGAAACAATTTTATACCTTTGTAAAATAATGATTGATAAAATTAGATATTGGTTCGAACAAAAAGCTTTTGGAGTTTGCGAATGGTGGGGCAAAAAACTAGGAATTAGAACTACTCATATTCGAATGTATTTTATCTATTTATCGTTTTTTACTTTCGGCTCTCCAATTATCATTTATTTTATTATGGCTTTTATTTTAGAGCATAAAGAAAGCTTTAAGCCTAATACCTATCGACGTCGCCGCAGCGTTTGGGATTTGTAATTTGAATTTACTAGAATTTTCGATAAAGGTGGCTGAGCTTGTCGAAGTCACATTTATTTTTATTAATTTGGCATTGTTATGTTTAGAATATTAAAATCGTATTATCGTTTTTACGTGCCTTTATTGATATTGCTCAGTGTTTGGGTAATAGGTACTATTGGATATATGGTTATTGATAATTACACGTTTTTTGATGCATTTTACATGACTATCATTACTGTTGCCACAGTTGGTTATGGCGAAGTAGCTCCTTTAAGTCAAGCAGGTAAATTATTTACAGCGTTTCTTATTATCACAAGTTTTGGTACATTTGCCTATGCCGTTTCATCTATTACTAAGTTTGTAATAGATGGCGAGTTTAATGAGTTTTTTAAAAATAGAAAATTGAACGCTACAATAGATAAAATATCTGACCATGTTATTATATGCGGTTATGGTCGTAATGGACGTCAGGCCGCTCAGGTTTTAAAAAAACATCATAAACGTTTCGTCGTTATTGAAAATAACGCCACGCTAACTTCGACTTTAAATCACAAGTTTAGTGAGTTGGTTATTACCGGAGATAGTACACAAGATGAAGTATTAATTAAAGCAGGTATTTTAAGGGCAAAGGCTATTATTACCACTTTACCTGTGGATGCCGATAATTTATTTATTGTGCTTTCTGCCCGAAACTTAAATAAAAATTTAACCATTATTTCGCGTGCTAGCGAAGATAATTCAGATACTAAATTAAAAATTGCTGGCGCTAATAATGTGATAATGCCCGATAAAGTAGGAGGGGCGCACATGGCCTCTTTGGTAATGAAACCAGACGTGATGGAATTTATTGACCATATTACGGCAGAGGGTGGAGACAATATTAGTTTAGAGGAAATTTCATTTGAGAGAATTCCTGACGAGTTAAAGAATAAAACCTTAAAAGATTTAGAAATCAGAAATCGTTCTGGAGCTAATATCATTGGTTATAAAACCGCCAAAGGCGAATATATTATTAATCCAAGTGCGGATACTTTAGTGATTCCTGATTCGAAGTTATTTGTTTTAGGAACATCCGAACAAATTGCAGCTCTTAAAAAAATCCTGAGTTAAATCAGTTTTTCTAAACAAATTGTTGTATTTATCGACAAATCGGCGTTTTTTAACAAATAAAATGTTCGATTGGTCTGTAAATTGTATTCAGTTTTCTGATTTTTTTGTATAATTTTAACATTCGCAAGAAATTGTATAAAAATGTAAATGTAAAAATTATAGAACATCATTTTTTAAGAATTCGAATTAATAACTAACTCATATGAAAAAACTTTTTTTTACCCTTTTAACAAGTATATCTTTATTTTCATTTAGTCAAGCGCCTCAAGCAATATCTTATCAAGGAGTTGCCAGAAATACATCAGGAACTATTATTTCTAATGCTCCATTAGGAATTAAGTTAGAAATTTTAAATGGAGTATCTTCCGTTGTTTATTCCGAAACGCACGTTGCCACTACTAATCAGTTTGGATTGTTTACTCTTTTCATCGGACAAGGCACTCTTATTAACGGTACATTCTCTTCTATCAATTGGGGCGCAGATACCTATTTTATTAAAACGTCAATTGATCCGGCAGGAGGAACATCTTACACGGCAGTTGGAACTCAACAATTTATGAGTGTGCCTTATGCCTTGTATGCTCAAACAGCAGGTAATGCTTCTTCAACACCAACAATTACTATCAATGCTCCTAATACGGTAACATCATCAGGAGGAAGTTATACAATTAATGTTCCTGCATCAACATCCTATACAGCTGGAAATGGAATTAGTATATCAGGAGGAGTAATTTCTAACACATTAGTACCAGTAACACCATCTATTACTGGCGGAAATAACATTACTATTAATCCTGCATCTCCAAGTAACTCTTATACAGTAAGTGCACCTTCTTATAGTTTATCACAATCTGGAAATAGTATTAACTTATTGCAAAACGGAACAAGTATTGGAACTGCTACAATACCAGTAGCTACAAGTTATAGCGCTGGTAGTGGAATTAGTATTGTTGGTAATGTAATCTCCAATACCTTAACTCCTCTAACACCAACGTTAAGTGTATCGGGTAATAGTATTTCTATTAATCCAGGAAATACACAAGCATTACCAAATTACAGTTTAACGCAATCTGGTGCAAATATTGATTTAACTCAAAATGGAACTTCCATTGCAACTGTTACCTTAACAGCGGCAACAAGCACATCATTATCTGCGGGTAGTTCAAATATTTTATTAAATCAATCAGGTAATGCTTATACAATTACACCAGTTACACCAACATTTACTAATTCAGGGCCGACAACAATAACAGGTTCTTATCCTAATTACACTGTCAATTCGGTTGCTAGTCCAACAACAAGTGTGGTTTCAACTAATACTAATATTTCAGTATCTAATGCAGCAGGTATTTATTCGTTAACTGCTATAACACCAACGCTTTCTGGTTCAGGAGTAATAGGTGCTTATCCTAGCTACACTATCAACTCTACACCAAATCAAACATTATCTGTCAATAGTGGTTCACTTTCAATTTCGGGCGGTAACACTGTTCCAATTCCAACTACAAGTGTAGTTTCAACTAATACTAATATTTCTGTTACAAGTTCAGCTGGTGTTTTTTCATTAACAGCAGTTTCATCCAATTTATCTGGTGATGTAATAGGGACAGTTAATTCAACAACAGTAAATGCTATCAAAGGAGTTAACGTTTCAAACACTGCGCCAACTAATGGCCAAATATTGCAATTAGTTGGAGGAATTTGGACACCTACAACAACTATTGTTCCCATTTTATCTTATACAGGCTCTGCAACAGCGGGTACTTTGCAATCGGGAGCGCAAACTGTTACAATTCCTAATTATACGATTTCAAATGGTGCAAATACAAATACAATTACTTTAAATAATGGAACGGCCAGTTCAACTGTAGTAATTGCGCCTCCTACTTTAACATTAACTGGTGGTAGTATTTTACAATCAGGGCCTGCAACTAATACGGTTGATATAAAATCAATTAATAATTGGTCGGTAACCACTGGTGTTATTTATCCTAGTACTTTAACTAATAGTGTTGGAGTAGGTATTAATAACTCGTTAGGAGGAAGGTTTGCAATTTCTCACACGCCTTCAAGTCTATCGCCTCATATAAACTTAATATCACCATCAAATTCATTAGGTAAAATCAAATATACTAACTCTGGGGAACCTACATTTTTTTCTATAGAAGCTAATAGTGTTTCTACACCTTCAAATTCAGCTTTAAGTATTAGTCAAAAAAACAATATTAACGAAAAACCAATTTTTTTAATTAATGGTGAACGTAGAGTATATATAAATGCGCTAGAGAGACCTCTGTATGCTTTTCACGTAATGACTAACACAGCGATTGCTACTGCCCCAGGAGGCATCGCATCAGAAGGTTTTGGAGAAGCCGGACAACTAAATATAATTAGAAATGAAAATAATACAGGGAGTGGAAGCCGAACGGCAGTTGTTGGATTACAAGATATAGGTAAAATAAATTTTGCAGGGTCTGATGCTTTTGGAGTTTTTGGAGACGGAGCTAAAATTTACGCTAAAACAACTGAGAATGTTACAACTGGAACTAGAGGAACGGAGTTGATCTTTGCAGCAGTACCTACTGGGACTAATATTAATAAAGATGTTTTTAAAATAAATGGACTTGGTCAATTAGAAGTATTAAGTAGTATTAGAATACCCGGTACTCCAACTGTTGCAGCAGGCCAGGTTTTAACGGCTATTGATGCTTTAGGTAATGCGAGTTGGCAACCAATTACTGCTCCAGTAGCTGCTTGGACATCAACCTTAGGGAATACATATTTAGTAAACAGCGGAGATAAAGTTGGTATTGGTACTAATACACCTAGTGAAAGTTTAGATGTTATTGGAAACATTAATATTCCTGTATCCACGTCTTCGGTTGGTGTTATTAAAATGGCTGGTGCAAGATTCATTTCCGCACCAGGTACTGACAATTTATTTGTAGGAAAATCCTCTGGTAATATCTCTTCTACTGGCTTTAGTAATGTTGCTTTAGGTAATAATACTTTGCAAAATGTAACAACTGGTGGCAATAATGTTGGCATTGGTTACCAAGTGATGCAAATTTTAACTTCAGGTTCTCAAAATATTGCAATTGGAACAAACGCCTTAAGTTCAATAAATAGTGGTAATAATAATACAGCATTAGGTTTCCAAGCTGGTAACCTTATAACCAACGGTACAAATAATTTATTTTTAGGATACAATACTAATGTAAATGCAGCAGCATTAACAAATGCATCAGCTATAGGAGCTTTGGCGAGAGTTGATGCAAGTAATAGTATGGTTTTAGGTTCTATAAATGGTATTAATGGTGCAACAGCAAATACAAAAGTTGGTATTGGAACCACTGCTCCAGTGTCGGCTTTAGATGTTGTTAATGTTGGCAATATTAATGCTATTAGCGCATCTTCGTCGGGTACAGTTGAAACATTTTCCGCTAAAAACACAAATGCTTCATCTACTGCTTATGCTGGTGTTTTTGACGGTGGTTTAACTACTAAAGGTAAATCAAATACATTTAATGATTACGCTTTTAGAGCTTTTAATCTTGGAGGCATTTCCTTGTTAAGTATTAGAGATGATGCAATTGCAGAGTTTGGAACAAACGTTGGTATTAATATATTAAATCCTGCAAATAGATTGCATGTAAATAGTTCTTATACAAATGCTGCTGTGTATGCAGAAAACATTGTGACGGGTTCTTTTTCAGGTGCACATGGTATTTTTGGTAAGGTATCTTCATCTAACACGAATACTTTAGCGGCTGCTGTTTATGGAAATAACGCAGGAGCCGGTCCAAGTATTTATGGAATTAAAAATGCGACTGACAATGGTATTGCTGGTAGATTTGAGATTTTAAATACTGGTAATACAGCTGATGCTGTATTTGCCTTAACTAATGGTAGAGGAGCTGCAATTCATGCGGTGAATGGACCAACTGTGACCGGTAGTTCTAATGTTGCTTTATTACTTGAAAATGGACATATGAAATCTGTAGGAACAACTCCTACTTTTACGTTAAATGCTTTAGCTAGTGGAACAGGTGTAATAGGTACAGATATGGTAGGAAAACTATCATTTACCAATATAACTTCCCCCCTTATTGGAAATACAACAGATGTTATTTCCGTGAAGTATGATAAACCTTATTCAATAACACCAAACGTTATTGTAATACCTAATAATTCTGCTTCATTTAGTGTAAATGCATATGTTTTTAGTTCAACTGTAAATGGTTTTACTTTAAGATTTTCAAATAATGGTACATTATCAACCACTTATTCTTTTAATTATTTAGTAATTGAATAATATGAAAAATATTTTTTTAGTATTATTTCTGATATACTATACTGATGCTTTTTCGCAAAGCATTTCGCCTTCGGTTATAAATTCGGCTGGCGGCGGAGGTGTAATAGGAACATCCACCGTTGAAGTGTTTTATAACATTGGAGAACCTATTGTGTCTACCATTTCAAATGGTGGCAATGTGATTACTCAAGGTTTTTTACAACCTGATATTGTTGGTGCTTTTGATTTAAGTATTACTCCTCTTTCTCAAAACGAAAGTTGTTTAAATAAAAAAGATGGGTTCATTTCACTAGTAATAAATTCTTCTCCTAGTAATGCTGTTCAGCTATTGTATGTTTGGAATCCTTCTTCTGTTTGTCCTGCTCAAAATTGCACAAGTGTTGATAGTTTATCCCCAGGTAATTATAGCGTTTCTATTAAAGCAATTAACTCTAGTAGTGTGGTTATCGATTCTGTTACTTTTAATTACACTATCACTGCTAGTACAGAGCCTTGTAACATAACTGTTTACAATGGTTTTACTCCTGATGGAGATGGGTTAAATGATAATTGGATTATAGAAAATATTGAAAATTATTCTAATAATACAGTGACTATTTTTAATAGATGGGGAAATAAAATTTGGAATACAACTAACTATAACAACTCTTCAAATGTTTGGGATGGAAAAACTCAAGGAGGTGCAACTTTAACAAGCGGAACTTATTTTTATGTTATTGAATTTGAAAACGGTAGTGGTATAAAAAAAGGTTGGGTGGAATTAACCGGAAAATAAAAAATGAAAAAAATAGTATTTATATTAAGTTGTATGATTGTTTTGCCAATATTGGCTCAACAAGATCCACAATATAGTCAGTATCAATTTAATCAAATGGTTATTAATCCGGCCTATGCAGGAACTAAAGATGCCTTAAGTGCAGTATTGGATATTAGAAAACAATGGAGTGGTTTTGATGGAGCTCCATCTACTCAATCGTTTAGTTTTCATGCACCTTTAAAGAAAAAAAGGATTGGATTAGGATTAAGTGCTTATAACGATGCCATTGGCCCAAAAAGAGTGACAGCTGCCTATGGTAACATTTCTTATATTCTACAATTATCTAGCAAATTAAAGTTGTCGTTTGGATTAAGAGGAGGTGTTGTTAATTATGTGTATGATTTTAGTAAAATGAATTATAAAGATCCCGGAGAAACAAATGCTGTTGCTGCTATAGGAACTAATAAACTTAAACCAGATTTTGATGCTGGGTTATTTTTAAAATCAAATTCGTTTTATGCAGGTATCAGTGCTACACATTTAAATTCGACCTTTGTTTATAACGATAACGTTACCTATACAAATGCAACTGGTAGTCAGGTAGAGTATGATTTAACCTATAAATTAAAGACACATATATTTGGTATAGTAAGTAAAGGATTTGCAGCTGGGGATAATTTAGTTATAAATCCAACGGTGATGTTTAAATTATCAAGTGGTATTGCGAATTTAGATGCTAATCTTAACTTTTTAATTAAACAACGCATATGGGTGGGTGCTTTTGCAAGATCAAGTGGATCAGTTGGTGCATTAGTTCAAGTTATTGTTTCTAATAATTTTAAAATTGGCTATTCATTTGATAGAGGATTAGGTAGGGTTCAAAAGACTTTAGGAAGTGGTCATGAAATTATGATTGGTTTTGATTTAAATACTTTCAAATCTAAAATGTTATCGCCACGTTATTTGTAAAATTGCTCTAATGAATCTATGATAAAAGCTTATATATATTTAACCACATTTTTTTTATTTTTTACAGTAGTAAATTTTGCCCAAATGAAAAAGGCTGAAAACTATTTTTTAAAATATAATTATGTGAAAGCTATACCTGCCTACGAAAAAATTGCCAAAGGAAATTCATCAGATAAGCAATTAGCGATGATTAAGCTAGCTGATTGTTATCGTATTTTAAATAATTATACTAAAGCAGAGAATTATTATTCTCAGGCAATTGCTTTAGGAAAAGTTCCTACCGAAGTAAATTACAATTATGGTAATGTTTTAAAATCAAATAATAAATATAGTGAAGCATTAAAACAGTATTATGTGTTTTTGGAGGATAACGTAAATAGTAAAACGGCAAAAAATGCCATTGTTTCTTGTCAAGAAATAAAATATTGGGAATCAAAACCAAAGGAATATGAAATTAAAAATATTGAATCCATTAATACCAAACGTTCAGAATTTTGTCCTGTGGTTATTAATAACAAATTATTTTTTGTTGCCGAAAAAATAAATGACGTTGTTGATTTCGAAAAATATTTACTAAATAATCAACCATATTTAAATATTTTTTCTGCCGAAATAAAAAATAATGAAGTGAAAAAAGAGAAATTGATTTCAAAGAAAGTTAACTCTGCATTTCATGATGGACCTATTTCGTTTAGTAATGATGGAAAGCAAGCTGCTTATACCAGAGTAAATTACATCGTTAATAAAAAAGATAAAAACTTTGTAAATAGAGCAAAAATTTATTTTTCGGATGTTAATGGGAAGTCGTTTTCTAAACCAAAACCATTTATATACAATAGCGATGATTATTCATGTGCGCATCCTGCATTAAATGCTGATGGCACTATTTTATATTTTGCTTCTGATATGCCAGGTACTTTAGGAGGACAAGATATTTGGATGTGTAAAAAAAATGGCGATTCATGGGATAAACCTATTAACCTTGGATTTGATATTAATACTTCAGGCGATGAAGTTTTTCCTACTGTTAAACAAGGAGGTACTCTATACTTCTCGTCTAATGGATTGCCTGGTTTTGGGGATTTAGATATTTTTTCGGCAAAACAAATTGACGGAAGATGGTTGCTGAATAGAAATGAAGGACTTTATGTGAATAGTAAATCTGATGATTTCGGAATTACTTTTTTAAATGATACCATAGGTTATTTTTCATCTAATAGAGATGGTGGCAAGGGCGAAGATGATATTTATAGCTTTAAATTCACAAATAAAAACATTTCGATTGATGGAATTATTTTATTAACTGAAAATGCAAATGATCCAGCTAAAGGTGTTAAAGTGTATTTATTAGATGTTAATAGTAGGGCTATTGATTCTACAAAAACAAATGATAAAGGTTATTTTATTTTTCGTGATCTAGATGCAGATAAAACTTATATGGCAGAGGTGGAAGGATCTGATATTAATTTAAAAAATAAATCAAGGTATTATTTAGCAGATAAAGATTCAAAAATCACTCGTATAACACATAATAATGGTCCTTCTCAAAAATTTGTGTTTAAAAATCTACCAGTAGATCCAAATGGAATGCCAGATTTATTTAATGATGATGATTTAAGTTTAGGAGGTAATTTATTGTATGGTGAAAATCCTAGTAAACCATTAAATAATAAGAAAGTAACGATTAAAAATGAATTTGGAGATATTATAGAGCAAACTACTACCAATGAATTTGGAGCATTTGCTTTTAGAAATTTACCCTTAGATCAAAATTATTCGTTAACTATTGATGATAGTGATTTACCAGCTGATGTTAAAATAATTTTAACTAATAAAAGTGGTAAAGAAATTAAAATTGCTCGTTCTGATGCTAAAGGGAATTTTAAGTTTAATATTCTGTCTGTTGATAAAACAACTATTAATGATTTAAGTCTTGATGATACTGATTTAATTATGTCACTAAATGGTTATTTATATGATCAAGATAAAAAGGCGATTAGTAACGCAAAACTAACTATTTTTAATAAAAATGAAGTTATTGAAAATATTGTAACGGATGATAAAGGAAAATTTGCTTTTAAAAATTTAGGAGCAGATAAAAATTATTTGTTTGTACTGGATGAGTCTGATCCTAAATTTAAAACTATCTCTAAAATTTATGTGGCGGATGCTAAGGGTAGAATTTATAGAGAAATTAAGCGTAATGTAGCAGGAAAGTTTCAGTTTGAATTATTAGAAATAGATAAAACCGCCTTAGGTGAGTACTCGGTTGACGACCCTTGGTTAGAGGTTTTGGAAATGAAAAATAAGCAACAGCAACAAGCAATTACAATTATTGAGAGTTTATATTACGCATATGGAGATTATAAAATTGATGCTGCTGGACAGAATATCTTAGATAAAGTAATCACTGTTTTAAACTCCAATAAAAATTTGAATATCGAATTAAGTTCTCATACGGATTCACGAAGTTCGGATGTTTACAATATGACATTATCTCAAAAAAGGGCCAAAGCCGCTGTTGATTACATTATTTCTAAAGGAATTAGTAAGTCAAGATTAAAGGCAGTTGGTTATGGCGAATCTAAGTTATTAAATAACTGTAAAAATGAAACGCCTTGCACTGAAGAAGAGCACGCTAAAAATAGACGGACTGAATTTAAAATTGTTGAAATAGGAAAAATTTAATTTTCACTAAAATTGTGTTAATTTTAAAACATTAAACTTAGGTTTTAATATTAATAAGCTCTTGTATGAACTATATTTTATTTGATGATGCCTCTTGGCAAAACTTGTTACCACTTACATTTACTAAACCTGTTGCGGAAATACGTATTGGTATTTTAACTATTACTCAAAAGTGGGAAAAGTATTTAAATACAAAGTTATCTTTTCAAACACAGGATTATTTAAGTGTCAAGTTTCCTAGTAATTTAAGTGATGATGTTGTATTTATAAATGGAAAAATTTGCCCAACGCCTCAATTAGTGAGTCATATTTTGGGGTTAGACATGAATGCAGGATTTAAATCTGGCGATGTTTTACTTGCATTTAGAAGTAACTCATCAGCTTGTTTAACAATTAATGATGCTATGACTAAAGCTAAAGAATTATCTGAAGTTGGCATTTTAGTAAATAATGTGTGGGACATTTTCTCAAAAAATGGAGATGCTATTAAACAAGATTTTGAGTTATTAACCAAAAGTAAAACATCATTACCATTATCAAAAACTAATACAGTAATTGGAGATATAAAAGATATATTTTTAGAAGAAGGCGCTGTTGTTGAAGCCGCTATTTTAAATACTAAATCCGGACCAATTTATATTGGTAAAGATGCCGAAATCATGGAAGGTAGTGTGGTTCGTGGTCCATTTGCTTTATGTGAGCATTCTGCTTTAAAATTAAGTACTAAGGTCTACGGGCCAACAACTATTGGCCCTCATAGTAAAGTTGGGGGAGAAATAAATAACTCTGTTATATTTGGTTATAGTAACAAAGCGCACGATGGTTTTTTAGGAAACAGTGTGATAGGTGAATGGTGTAATTTGGGTGCAGATACAAATAATTCTAATTTAAAGAATAATTATGGAAATGTGAAACTCTATAATTATGCTCAACATAAAATGGTAGATACAGGTTTGCAGTTTTGTGGTTTAACTATGGGAGATCACAGCAAGTGTGGTATTAATACTATGTTTAATACCGGTACAGTGGTTGGAGTAGGTGCCAATATTTTTGGAGGAGGTTTTCCGCCAACGCACATTGCAAGTTTTAGTTGGGGTGGGGCAGAAAGTATGGAAGAGTACAAATTTGAAAAAATGATTGAAACAGCTAACCGAGTATACAATCGTCGTAGCTTAATAATGAGTGAAGAAGAAAAACAAATTTTACAATCCATTTTTTCAAAAACAGAGCAAGATCGAAATTAACGACAAGGTTGTAACCTATTTTTCAATAAGCTTGTTCATGCTATTCTATTAAATTTAGGGGTTTGTTTTTTTCTTTATAGGTTTTATGGAAGTAAAGTGCTTTAATTTTACATATAATGAATAGTGAACGATTCGAAATAAGAAAATCTAAATATCAAGATCTTGATAAGGTTTTGAATTTGTATCGTAAAGTAAGCAAGGTAGCAGGAGGTTTAGCTCGAACGGAAAAGGAAATAACCAAAAAATATATAAAATATATTTTTGATAAATCACAAGAATGTGGTATTCAGTTTGTTATTGTAGACAAATTACAAACAGATATTATCGTGGCTGAGATTCATTGTTATAAATTAGCACCTGCTGTTTTTAGTCATATTTTTAGTGATTTAACCATTGCAGTGGATAAAAAATATCAAGATGAGGGTTTAGGCACAATGCTTTTTAAAACTTTGCTGCATTATATAACGGAAAACAGAAAGGATATATATAGAGTTGAGTTGATAGCGCGAGAATCAAATAAACGAGCAATTCATCTCTATGAAAAACTTGGTTTTAAAATTGAAGGCAGACTAGACAATAGAATAAAAACAAATGAAAATAGTTTTGAAGCTGATATTCCTATGGCATGGTTTAATCCTAATTTTATAAAAGAATAATTTTATTCAAACTATGAATAAACAACAAACAGTAAAAGTTATTGTAAAAACTTTTAGCTGCTAATAGTGATGATTTATTTCCTACTTAAATAGTTAGTTAAGTAAAGCTAATTGCAATACCTCTTTCATTTGAGTAACATATTTAAATGTTAAGCCCTTTAAGTAATCCGATTTGATATCATCCACATCTTTTTTGTTATCGGCACATAAGATGATTTCTTTAATACCAGCTCGTTTAGCTGCGAGTATTTTTTCTTTGATACCTCCAACAGGTAACACTTTACCACGTAAAGTAATTTCTCCTGTCATTGCTAAATGTTTTTTAACCTTACGTTTTGTTAAGGCTGATGTTAAAGAAGTTAGCATGGCAATTCCTGCGCTTGGTCCATCTTTTGGTGTAGCGCCTTCAGGAACGTGTACATGAATATTATAGTTCTCAAAGGTTTCTGAATCTATATTTAATTCTTCGTTATGTGCTTTAATAAACTCTAGTGCTAAGGTTGCACTTTCTTTCATCACATCTCCTAAATTACCTGTTAATGCTAGCTTTGCTCCTTTTCCTTTAGATAAAGAGGTTTCTATAAATAAAATATCTCCGCCAACTTGTGTCCAAGCTAAACCTGTTACAACGCCAGGTACATCATTACCTTGGTATTTAGCCTTTTCGTGTGATGGGCCTAAGATTTTAGATATTGATTCTTCATTTATTTTTGGTAAAGTTTCATCTTTAACTACGTGAACAGCTACATAACGCGCAATTTTAGAAATACGTTTTTCTAAATTACGAACACCACTTTCTGCCGTATAATTTTCGATGATAAATTCTAATTGTTTATCCGTTAATTTTAATTGTGATTTTTTTAATCCGTTATCTTCTACTTGTTTTGGTAACAAATGCTGTTTCCCAATTTCAATTTTTTCTTCAACGGTATATCCACTCACATCAATAATTTCCATACGGTCGCGTAAAGCAGGTTGTATAGTTGCTAAATTATTGCAGGTTGCGATAAACATGACTTTACTTAAATCATAATCTGCTTCTAAGAAATTATCATAGAAAGTTGAATTTTGTTCAGGATCTAAAACTTCTAATAGAGCAGAGGATGGGTCGCCATGAAAATCACTTCCAACTTTATCAATCTCATCTAAAATAAAAACAGGATTAGAAGATTGCACTTTTTTTAGGTTTTGTAAAATACGTCCTGGCATAGCCCCAATGTACGTTTTACGGTGCCCACGAATTTCGCTTTCATCTTTTAATCCTCCTAAACTCATGCGCACATATTTACGTCCTAAGGCTTTAGCAATACTTTTTCCTAAAGATGTTTTGCCAACACCTGGAGGGCCGTATAAACAAAGAATAGGGGCTTTTAAATCTCCTTTTAATTTTAATACAGCTAAGTGTTCTAAAATTCGTTCTTTTACCTTTTCTAAACCAAAATGATCTTCGTTTAAAGTAGCTTCAGCATGTTTTAAATCAAAGTTATCTTGAGTGTATTCGCCCCAAGGGAGGTCTAATAATAATTCTAAATAATTGGTTTGAATTCCAAACTCTGGAGAGTTAGGATTCATGCGAGATAACTTACCTATCTGTTTTTCAAACGTATCCGCAATATCTTTACTCCATTTTTTTATTTTAGCTCTTTCTCTTAATTCTTCAATATCTTGCTCGTGACTTTTTTCGCCTAGTTCCTCTTGTATGGTTTTTATTTGTTGATGTAAAAAGTAATCACGTTGTTGTTTGTCAATATCAACTTTTACTTTGTTTTGAATTTGATTCTTTAGTTCCAACATTTGTAAGTCTTTGCTTAAATGAGCTAACACCATGGTGGCTCTATCTTTAAGGCTTGGAACTTCAAGCATACGTTGTTTTTCGGTAGAACTCGCATTCATATTTGATGAAATGAAATTCACCATAAAGTTTTGACTTTCAATATTATTTAAAGCAAAACCAGCTTCTGTTGGTATGTGTTGCGATTTTTGAATAATTTGCAATGCTGTATCTTTTAAACTAGATACAATTGCCTGAAATTCTTCATCATCTTTTTCGGGACGAGTTTCTTCAAATTTCTGAGTTTTAGCTTTGTAGTATGGTTCACTTTGAGTGAATTCTTTAATTCGAAAGCGTTTTTTTCCTTGTATAATTACAGTGGTATTGCCATCAGGCATTCGTAGCATTTTTATGATTTGCGCTACAGTTCCAACAGCATTTAAATCTTCAGGTTGTGGATCTTCAATAGAATCGCTTTTTTGAGTCACTACACCAATGGTTTTATTACCCTTATAAGCATCTTTAATGAGGTTAATTGATTTATCTCTACCTACAGTAATTGGAATTACTACACCAGGAAATAAAACGGTATTACGTAACGGTAAAATTGGCAGTATATCGGGTATTTTTTCTGAATGCATATTGTCTTCATCCTCTGCAGAAAGTAATGGGATAAAATCACTATCCTCGTCAAGCATAGGTTCAAAAGGCATTTTATCAGAATCGTTAAAAAAGTTCATATAAAATTGTTGTTTAGAGATATACAATATACGATTATTATGCCATGTATATTTTAGGACTTTGTGGCAGAGATATGTTATTTTTTACCCCATATCTGGCTGTGTGAAGACATGAGCACATAGTTTTGATGGTAAAACTAGTTTAGTTAAATAGATTACACAGTAAATCGAAGCAAGCCTCCTATTTATGTGTTCTTTCATAATTGATTTTTAACAAATTCTATATGACTATGTGGTTTATTGTTCTTTTCTTATATTTGTTTCGTTGGAAAAGGGAATTTGGTGTAAATCCAATACTGTACCCGCAGCTGTAATCTTCAATTAAAAGTTATACAATAAGCCACTGTTTAAACACGGGAAGGCGTATAACAGAAGTGAGTCAGAAGACCTCCCAATAAATCGATGTTTAGAATTCCGGGAATAGGATTCACAAAGGCATTGTATCAACTAAATGAAACAGCCATTTTTTGGATTTGTACTATTGCACTTGTTTTTTGCAAGTCATCAATCATTAGCCCAATTTGCTCCTGCAGAAGGTGAGAATGGAACTACAGCTATTTTTAAAGATAGTAGTGTATTTGTATCATGGGCAAATCATATTAAAATTACTAGAGGTTTACAAGATATTTCCAAGCCATCTATTGGTTATGCCAATGTAGGTGATAGTTCATCTGCTATTGGAATGGCAGGGTTAAATGGCGTGGTGAGTTTAGGAGATGGAGGCGTGGCTGTTTTACAATTTAATGCTCCAATTGTTGATGAAGCTGGCCCTGATTTTGCCGTATTTGAAAATAGTTTTGATGGTTTGTTTTTGGAATTAGCTTTTGTAGAAGTAAGTAGCGATGGGGTTCACTATTTTAGGTTTCCGGCTACGTGTAATTCCGATACAACTACGCAAATATGGAGTTTTGGTTTATCTGATGCGACTAAAATACATAATTTGGCTGGCAAATATAGAGCTGAATACGGCACTCCTTTTGATTTGTCAGATATTGAAGATCATATATTACTTAATAAACAGGCCATTACACATGTTAAAGTTATTGATGTGGTAGGTTGTATTCAAAATCAATATTGTTCGAGAGATTCCAATGGTAATAAAATAAATGACCCTTGGCCTACAGATTTTGGTAGTGGCGGTTTTGATTTAGATGCTGTTGGTGTAATTCATCAAAAAGCAGTTGGGGTTCAAGAATTTGAATTGCGAAATGTTTCTGTTTATCCAAATCCAGCGATGGATGTGTTATACGTAAATCTTTCTTCTATTAATTATTATGTGGAAGTGATAAATGTAATAGGTGACGTTGTTTTGAAATCAGAAAACACATCAGATACAACAGTTTTATCTCTTTATGAATTAAAGCAAGGGATTTATACATTGCGAATAAAGAGTAATGGTAAACAAAAACAAATCAAATTTGTAAAGTCTTAATTTTTTAGGTCTAATTTTTTGAATGCTTTATTTAATACTTTTGAATTATAAATTATAACTTTACACTAAAATTAAACATATTATGGGAATCGAAGAAAAAATTAATGCAGATGTAAAAGCGTCGATGTTAGCAAAAGATGCTAAACGTTTAGAAGCAGTAAGAGCAATTAAATCAGTTGTTTTATTATTAAAAACATCTCCTGAAGGATTAACAGAAGAAAGTGCTTTAAAGGCTATTCAAAGAGAATACAAAAAACGAAAAGAAACCGCAGAAGTTTATACTCAACAAAACCGCGCTGATTTAGCGGCTGATGAAATTGCTCAGGCCTTAGTAATGGAAGAATATTTACCAAAACAATTATCAGAAGATGAAATTAAAACCATTGTAAAAAATGCTATTACCGAATCAGGCGCTTCATCCGCAGCCGACATGGGTAAAGTTATGGGTGCGGCTAATAAAGTTATTGCAGGAAGAGCAGATGGCAAAGTAGTTTCACAAATTGTAAAAGAATTATTAGGCTAAAATTTTATTTCCCATAAAAAAAAGGCTGCTAAATTATAGACTGCCCCCAAAAAGTTAGACACTTAATGGGGGCTTTTTTATGTTTAAAAGAAACAAGTACAATTACAAGTATAGATTTAACTGCGTAGAAGCAGTTTTAAAGGG
>JBIICN010000078.1:0-10364 GCA_044238845.1 Bacteroidia bacterium | reverse complement strand
TTATTTTTATCCATCATTAAACAATTTACCGTTTTTAACTGAACATTATGAATGTCCGGTTTCAGAAAATATTTCAAAAAGAGTGTTATGCCTCCCTCTATACTTTGATTTAGAAAAGGAAATTATTGAAAAAATAGCTAAAGTCATAAATAGCATCTCATAAATGAAGGTAGCAATCATGCAACCATATTTGTTTCCTTATATTGGATATTTCCAATTAATAAATGCTGTTGATGAATTTATTATTTACGATAACATTCAATTTACAAAAAAAGGATGGATTAACAGAAATAGAATTTTAGTAAATGGTACAGATGCTTATATCACTCTACCATTAAAAAAAGATTCGGATTATTTAGACATTAAAGATCGCTTTTTGTCAGACGAATGGCCTAATGAGCGCAAAAAAACATTAAATAGGATTACAGAGTCGTACCGAAAAGCACCACAATTTAATTTTGTTTTCCCAATCATTGAAAGCATTTTAATGTATGAAGAGCGAAATTTATTCTCATTTATTTTAAATTCATTACAAGAGATTAATCAATACCTCGACATTAAAACACCTTTGATTATTTCTTCGTCTGTGCCAATTAATCATGATTTAAAAGCTGAAAATAAAGTCATCGAGCTTTGTAAAGCAAGAAAGGCAACTACGTATATCAATCCTATTGGAGGAGTTGAATTATATAGTAAAGAAGATTTTAAGAATGAAGGATTAGAACTACAATTTTTAAAAGCAAATAATATTACTTACCCTCAGTTTAAAAATGACTTTGTGCCCTTTCTTTCAATAATCGATGTGATGATGTTTAACCCAAAAGAAACAGTGACTGAATATATAACTTCAGCTTACTC
Organism: Bacteroidia bacterium; assembly: GCA_044238845.1. Lineage (GTDB taxonomy): Bacteria > Bacteroidota > Bacteroidia > B-17B0 > Aurantibacillaceae > UBA4416. The sequence goes on along the minus strand of JBIICN010000078.1, from coordinate 9,506 downwards.
TATGCAATAAAATTTCAAGTAACATGTTTAAATGGATTAAAAAAGGAAGGGTTTTTATCCCTCAGGAAATAAAAGACAGAGATTGGTTAAAAAGCTTTGCTCAGGCACCAGCTGTTTTAAAATTTGATAATTTTATCAGAGTCTATTTTTCATGTAGACCAAACCCTGACGAAAACGGACAATATGTAAGTTACTCTGCATTTGTTGATTTAGATAGAAAAAATTTATTTAACATTTTAAATATTGCCAAAGAACCAATTTTTAAATTAGGAGAAAGAGGTTGTTTCGATGAATTTGGCACCTACCCTACTTCCGTTATTCGCAAAGGTGAAGATGTTTGGGCTTATTATGCTGGTTGGACTCGATGCGAATCTGTTCCCTTTAATGTTGCCATTGGTGCAGGTATTAGCAAAAATAATGGAGAAACTTTCGAGAAAATAGGGAAAGGTGGCCCCATTCTTTCCTATAGCATTAATGAACCATTTATTTTGAGCGGACCAAAAATAAGACACTTTAATGATACCTATTATTTATTTTATATAGCCGGAAGAAACTGGATTCCGAATAATGGGAAACCAGAACCTGTTTATAAAATTCGGATGGCCACATCTAAAGATGGACTCAATTGGACAAAAGCAGATAAAGATTTAATAGAATCGCGTATTGATAGTAATGAAGCTCAGGCAAGTCCAGATGTTTTTTATCATAATAACAAATATCATATGTTTTTTTGTTATCGTTATGGATTAGACTATCGTGGAAAACAAAACGGTTATAGAATTGGCTATGCGTCATCTGATGATTTGATTAATTGGAAACGTGATGATTCAAAAGCAGGCATCGATGTTTCAGAAGAAGGTTGGGATTCTGAAATGATTAGCTATCCTCATGTATTTGAATTGGATGGCAAAATTTATATGATGTATTTAGGAAATGCGGTTGGACGTGAAGGCTTTGGATTAGCTGAATTAGAAGGAGATTTAATATAAAGATAAAAACATGAAGTGGAAAAAATTAGGAAGAATATTTAATCCTGTTGAACATAAACTTGCCAATAATTGTGTTGAATTTGCTCAATCTCCTCAAACGTTGGTATTTGATGATTTTGTGAGAATCTATTTTTCAACTAGAGAACCCGATTTAAAAACTGGTAAATTTTTGAGCCATGTTGCTTTTGTTGACATGAGCAAGGATTTTAATACTGTTTTAAATATTTCAAACAAAACAGTAATTACTTTAGGAGAATTAGGAACATTTGACGAACATGGTATTTTCCCTATCAATCTCCTAAAAGAAAAAAATAGAGTTTTAGCATACACCTGCGGTTGGAGCCGAAGAGTATCCGTTTCGGTTGAAACATCAACTGGCTTAGCAATTAGTAATGATGACGGCTTAACATTTGAAAAAGTTGGTCATGGACCAGTTTTTACCAATTCTCCGAACGAGCCTTTTTTAGTTGGTGATAGTTTTGTTCAAATTTACAACGGCGTTTATCATATGTGGTATATGTTTGGCACACGTTGGATTGATACCGTTGATGAAGGAGCTCAAAGAGTTTATAAAATTGGTCATGCTACATCAAAAGATGGCATCAACTGGATTAAAGAAGAAGCCAAACAAATTATTCCTGATTTTTTAAACTTGGATGAGTGTCAGGCTTTGCCAACAGTTCTGCATCATAACAACAGATACCATATGTATTTTTGTTATAGAGAGGCAACAGGCTTTAGAAAAGACAAAACTCGAGGTTATCGATTAGGATATGCTTATTCTGACGATTTAATTAATTGGACAAGAGATGAAGCAAATGCTGGTATAAATTACTCCGATGAAGGTTGGGATTCGGATATGATGTGCTATCCGCATATATTTAAATGCAATGAAAAAGTTTATTTATTGTATAATGGTAATGAATTTGGAAGATATGGTTTTGGAATTGCTATTTTAGAAGAATAATTTCTTAAATTTAGTACTTATAAAATTGTGCAAACAAACAGCATTACATACAAAACAAAAACTGCAACCAAAAACGACGTTCTTTTACATCTGAATCTTTGTAATGATGCATTTATTCCAAAATTGAACTCAAGAGTAAATATTGAAGAATATGCAACTAAAATTTCTCAATATGCTATTACTTTTGAAGCATGGAATAAACAACAATTAATTGGCCTAATAGCTACATATTTTAATCAAGAAAATCATTTTGGATTCATTACCAATGTGAGCGTATTAAAAGAAAATATGGGGACAGGAGTAGCTTCTGAATTAATAGAAATGTGTATTCAATATGCATCTATTAATAATTATGAAGAGATAAAATTAGAAGTCAATAAGGATAACACCCCTGCAATAAATTTTTATAAAAAATATAACTTTACAGAAATAGAAACAAAAAATGATTCATTAATTATGAATCTCAAAATAAAAAACAATAAACTATGAGTAATCAAAGAAATTATAACGCTGAATTAAAAGACACGAAAGATCATAAATATGCTTATGGTTTTGATTTTGATGTCATGCACCCATTTATGTTAAAATCATTCACACCATTTTTTAAAGATGGTAACTTTTTGGAACTAGGAAGCTTTAAAGGTGACTTTACACGACGTTTTTTACCTCATTTTGAAGATATCACGTGTGTGGAAGCTTCTGATGAAGCCATTGAAATTGCAAAAAAAGAATTTGGGACTAAAGTTAAATTCATTAACTCGTTATTTGAAACAGCCACTTTGCCAACCACATACGACAATATTGTTTTAACGCATGTTTTAGAACATATTGATAATCCTGTAGCTGTTTTAAAAAGAATCAACGACGAATGGTTGAGTGATAACGGACGTTTCTTTTTAGTTTGCCCAAATGCCAATGCACCTTCGCGCCAAATAGCTGTTAAAATGGGTTTAATTAGCCATAATTCAGCTGTTACTCCTGCAGAAAAAGAACATGGTCATAACATTACTTATACCTTAGATACTTTAGAAAGAGACGCAAAAGCGGCAGGATTAAACGTCGTTCACCGCTCAGGTATTTTCTTTAAAGCATTGGCTAACTTTCAGTGGGATAGATTATTAGGAACAGATATTATTTCTCCTGAATATTTAGAAGGATGCTACCAATTAGGCCAACAATACCCTGACTTATGCAGCAGTATCTTTTTAATGTGTGAAAAAGGACCAAAAAAATAATTTTTATGAGTCACATTTCTGTTTGTTTTGCGGTATATCAAAATCAAGGTGCTTTAACTCGATTGTATGAGGAAATCACTTATGAATTGACCACTCATTTTCCGAATGACACCTATGAACTATTATTCGTAAATGATGGCTCAAAAGATGAATCCTTAAAAGAACTCATAGAACTTAATAAAAAAGATAATCACGTTAAGATTATTTCCTTTTCTCGAAATTTTGGGCAAATGGCCGCTATTTTAGCAGGCTGGGAAAATGCTACTGGAGATGTAGTAATTAACATGGCAGCGGATTTACAAGATCCTCCAAAACAAGTAACAGCGATGCTTAATGAGTGGAAAGAAGGGAATGATATAGTCATTAGTTATCGTCAATCACACGGCACTTCAGCTACTAAAAAATTTACGTCTAGGTTGTTTTATAAAATGATGTTGCCAAATGTACCACCTGGTGGATTTGACTTTGCATTGATTGATAGAAAACCAATGAATGCCATTAATTCATTAACAGAAAAAAATCGTTTTTACCAGTATGATATATTATGGGCAGGCTTTAAAGTGAAGTTTATCCCTTATGACAAATTAGATAGAACGATTGGAAAGTCGCAATACAATTTTTTTAAACGTTTTAAAAATTTCTACTCTGCATTTTTAAACGTGAGTTACTTTCCTTTAAGATTATTAACCAGTATTGGCGGCATTGTTGCCCTATCTGGTTTTTTGTATGCCTTAAATATTGTGTATGCCTATTTCTTTTTAGAAACGCCATTTAACGGCTGGGCACCCATTATGATTGTATTATTGATTATTGGTGGTTTAATTATGCTAATGCTTGGCGTATTAGGCGAATATATTTGGCGAATTTTAGACGAAGTAAAAAGACGGCCTAATTATATTATTGATAAGAAGTGGAATTAAAAAAAGAACCCTGAGAAAATTCCCAGGGTTCTTTTTTTTAAGGTTTCCTTTCAAATACAAATATCTTGTATTGAGATTTTGGGGGACTATTTACTAAATCAATATTTGGAGCCCAAACGTAATTGGTCATATTATCATACATATCAGCATAACCAATTAAGTTATACTTTTCTGCACTAAATTTATCAAACCAAGGGAAAATTAAATTATTAACGTTTGGATGAGCTAACCAAGATATTGGATGAGAATAAAACACTAGAAAACGTGGATTCGCTTTCTCTACATCACTCATAAACTCTTTTTGCCATTCTTCTGCCTTTTTAATTGGAAACTCTAATAAAGCCCCTGAACCAGCAAAACGAGAAGGAGAAATTTTATTAGTATAAAAATACATTTGAATTTCTGTACCAAACACTGCTAATTTATCTTCAGGCTTCATCATAGTGTTAAGTTTATCTGCAATTACCTTTGATTCGGGGAAAGGATTTAAACCATAAACCTGACGTAATAATTGAGTTGAATTGGTGTTGAAATAATACTTTTTTAAAGCACTAATATTTGAAAATGAGGCCAACACTAAAATGCCTAAAGCAATATATCTTGATGCCGCTTTTAAATTAAATCTTGTTTTAATAATTTCTTCTACTGAAAAGAAAAAAGCGCCAGCACTAATACAAACCGTTGGTACCCACTGTAAAAAATAATGTCCGTAATAGTGATTACCTGGCATAACCGTTAAAAAACCAAAACCAAAAAAACCAAGAACAGCCAATTTAACCCACCATTTTACACTCGTTAAAAATATAGTTAATGAACCAATACCTGAAACTATCCAAATAAATCTATAATTGTTATACATACCCGGCCAACTCATTTTTAGGTATTCAATGCCTTGATCAAAAGAAATAACAGAGGAGTATTCTTTTCTAATATCAAAAAACCAATAGTTAAAATCTTCCCATCCACCTCGTTTCCATACAATAAATAAATCTAAAGCAACTGGTACAATAATAGCAGCACTAAAAATCAAAACTGATAAAATAATCCGTTTAATTTCTTTGTCTTTTTCGAAAAATTGTTTCCCTACCAATAAAATTCCCGCAAATAATCCCAAGAAAAAAGAAGTTTGTTTTACCTCAAAAGCAAAGGAGAAAAACAATCCAGAGAGAGCAATTAGATAATATGACTTGTTATCAAAATACTTAATTAAAAAATAAATACCTGCTAATGCAAAAAGCGCGACAATATGCTCGGATTGAATAGTGAATCCTGAAATTCCCATATTCATAGATAATAATGCCCAACAAAGCGCACATGCTACAGCAGCTGTGTTGTTAAATAATCTTCTGCCAATTAAAAAAATAATAATGGCACTAATAATATTTAAAATAATAAAACCAATATGAAGTGATTTTAATGTGTAACCGAATATAGCTACCATCAAAGCATACGAATAAAAAACACCTGGTAAACGCTGAGATCCAATATCTTTAAAAGGTATCGCTCCGTCTAAAATAATATTACCACAATAGGCGTAAGAACCTTCATCTCTTTCAAAAGGAACATTTAAAAAATTAGAACGTATATAGGCAATTAAACAAATAATTAAACCTAGGCCAATTAAATAAGGATAATCTATATTTTGATAACCGAAAAAATTTTTCGAATTAATTTTAGATTCCGTATTAATCCTTTCTTTTGATACTGACATAATTTTGTATTAATTCTAATATTTGAAACAACCCACTAATTTAAAAAAAGATATTAAATAATTTAAGATATGCATTCAAATTAAACTACAAAAGATATTTAATTCAAATAATTAATCAATTCAAAGTACTATTTAATATCTGGCGCCTCATAATCAACTCCCCTACCTTCTAATTGATATATTTTAAGGGAATTTACTTTTATGCTGATGGGTTGCTGAGTAACATTATAGAAAAAGCAGGCTATTTTTTTTGCCTTTTTAGGTAAATTACCTAAAACAATGTCATAGGTCAAATTTCTTTTACCATTATTATCATACCCACTCCATTGCAAAGGATAACGCTTAAAATAAAGTGTTTGATCTAAAGAATCATTTATTTGAAAAACAAATAATGTATTACAAGGCACAGGGAGCTTATTTACATCCAAATTAATTTCAGCCAATAACGGATTCGTACTTGCAAAAGTAGTATCATAACGTGTGTAAATATTTATAAACTCGTTTGCGTCATCTTTAATCGTAATGTTATTTACTTCTAATTGTTTGGTTTTAATAATTTTTTCTTTGCGTTTTAATAACACGAATCCCCAGTCTGGTTCAGTTTCAATAATATCGTAATATGAATTAAAGTATTTTTCCTCCTGTTTTGTAGCTATATAATAGTCGCAATTCATTTGCATCACTTCAGTAGGATCGGCTGAATTTAAAACGCCTCCATGGCGATAATTAAAAAAAGCATAAAATAGTTCCCTTACACGATGTCCACCAATTGTAATTCTATCTTTTGATTTAGCTTGCTCTTGTAATAACCTTGTATAAAAATACTCAGGAATGGTTTCATAAACATTTAAAGAATGTTTTCTAAAATTCAAATTCATGGTAAAATGAATTAAAAATAATGAAGACGTAGAAAAAAGAAATAATTGATTGTACTTAAAGGATAATTTATCAAATGTAAATGCCACCAATAAAACAAAAAACAAGTAAAAAAACATACCAGTCCTATCTTCTGGATAATTGACTCCTAATACCTTATGCATAACATAAAAACCAAGACTCAAAATCCCAATAACACAGGCCATTAACAAAGATACTGATGGCTTTTTCAACTGCCCTAAAATATTAGAAAAAGCACTTTTATTAATATAAACTGCTAAAAGCAATACAATAACAAAAAAACTCACTAACGCATATTTTAGCCAAGTTTTTTCAAACCCAATAATTAACTGAATTAAACTCACAAATGTAACTTTCCAATAACTATCACCTGCTCCGTAATATAATGCTCCGTTATCTTGTAAAAAAAACGAGAACGATAACCAATAATAAATAGCGCCTAAATGCAATAACCAAGTAATAATTATTAATGGTTTAAATAATTTTTGATTAAATAATTGAACTATTGCTATGATGCCACTTAATAATAATACAACTATAATTAAAATTAAATTAGCGCTTATGGCTAATTGAAAGCAAAAAACACATAAAATAAAAAGATTTAATTTTTCAGTATTTTCAATATAATCTAGCATTATTGCAATTCCCATCAGTAAAAATGCCATCGATAATCCGTACCCACGACATGTACTAAAAAAAGATAACCAATGAAACGATATTATAATTCCTGCTGTTAAAAATACTTTAGAGCCTAATTGATTTAATTTTAACGAAATTTTATAGGTTGCAAAAATTAAAACAATAAGCCCTAAAAGATTGGGCAAGCGTAATGCAAAAGGAGAAGAACCAAATAAATGAAAACAAATATTACCTAAAAAACTATTTAAAACGTGATTATTAGCATCTACCTGAGAATGAAATGGCATGTATTTTCCTGATTGTATATACATGAAAAACGTAGCCGTTTCATCATGGTTAAATGGAACATAATAGCTTCTTAGAGAAGTTATAATAAAAACAATTAGAGATACTACTAAAAAGAAAATAGTAAACTGTTTTTGAGATTTTAAATTCTGCTGAATCATTGCATGAAAATACTCAATTTTACTATAATGATTCTTATAAGATAGAACTTTCTACCTTAAAATAATGAAAAAAAATATCACAAAAAAAGCAGAACAAAAAACTGTTCTGCTTAAAAAAAATTATATATCAATTATGGAGTTGTTGTTGGTGCAGCAGGTTGATTTGCAGGAGCTTGTTGTGCTGGCTGAGCTGCAGGCATAACTGCACCGCCTGCTTTAGCTTTAGTAATTGATCCTTCAACTTCATCCGTACTTTCAGTAACACCTCCCGTTTTTGGAGTTGATAATAAACTAAACACTAATAATAAAATAGCCAATGTCCATGTTGCTTTTTCAATAAAATCAGTACCGCGACGTGCACCCATAATTTGATTAGCTGCGGAGAAGTTACTAGAAATACCTCCACCTTTTGAGTTTTGAACTAATACTACTAAGATTAGTAATACACACACGATAATGATTGCTATGGTTAAAATTGCTTGCATAATTTATTTGTTAGTTTTCAGTTTTTCTATAAGGGATGCAAAGTAAACACTTTTTTGTGGAAATTTCAAACTTAATATTTCATATGCACGAATTGCTTTAGAAATATTTCCTTGTAAAGCATAAATTTTGGCTAAAGTTTCGGTTACCAAGTGTTCATTTTCAAGCAAACTCTGCTTTGCATCAGTAGCTGGGGTAAAAAATTTATTGGAACCTAACTTAATTCTTCCTGGGTCAGATTCTATAATTTTGTCAATTAATTGCTTTTTCTGATCAAAAACAGTTGTTTTTTTAACGATTTTAGTCTTTTCAACCTCTTTTTCAGTATTTTCAACAGTATCTGATTGATTATTTTTTGTCTCAATTTGATACGTATGTGACTCTTTTTTAACGGTTTTTAACCAATCTGTAAATGAAGTAGGTTCAATCTTTTCCTCTTTAGTTAATTCAGGCGTTTTGATAATATCCGTTTGAACATACGACTGAACGATACCCTTGCTAATTTCCAGTTCAATGTTTTTATTTAATTTATCAACATCAAAGTCCTGAACTGGCACTTCTGTTTCATTTTCAATAGATTTTACAATATCAAGCTCTTCATTTTTTGTTTCTTTAACAAGAACTTCTTTTTCTGTATTTACAGTTGTACTTGAAATCGTATTGACATAAATAACTTTAATATCATTATTAGTAACACTTACTGAACCACTTGTCTTTTTAGGCTCTTCAATTGACTCGATCGTTTTTACCTCAGCAACTACTTCAGGAATAACCTCAACAGGATTAATTACGTTTATTTCGACATTATGAAGTAACTCATATAAAACACTTCTATTATTAGCAACTATGGCTGTTTTACGTAGTTGTTTAGAATAATTAATAGCTTGATATTTATGCAAACCCTTTGTGTACAATAAATGAGCGCTTTCAAAAAACGGATATTCATTTACTAACATCTCTAAATCTGCTAACTGGGCAGATTCAATACGAAATGGTTGTTTAATTATATCAATAAATTGTTGCTGTTGCATTACCAATTATTAAAAGCTTTATTAAAAATATCTTCCGTTAATTGTCTATTAATCTCCGTTAACAAAATATCTTCTTGAGAAGATAATGAAGAACTTGCATTAAAATCGGCAAACCTAGTAAAATTTTGTTCGAAATTTTTAGCTTCTTCAAACTTATTAATATATTTTACTCCAATAGTTATAGTTAA
>JBIICN010000131.1:0-2921 GCA_044238845.1 Bacteroidia bacterium | reverse complement strand
GTTCATATTCGTGGGTAAATTCATCATCATTATCTTCCTCAACAGGAAGCATTGTTATTGCCTCACCAAATACTAGCACAATTTATACTGTGACAGGTATTACCTCGTCATGTTCAAATACGGCTGTTGTTACAGTTAGTGTAAGCTCTTCTCCAACAATTACATCAGTTTCTTTTACAAATACCAGTTGCGGATTAAATAATGGGTCAATTTTGGTTTTATCTTCTCCGATTAATAATACATATACTTGGAGTGGAGGTATTACATCTACTATAAATACCGCTAGTTCATTAGCATCAGGTATTTATTCTATAATTGTTACAAATGGCTCTTGTCAAACTAACACGGTTGTATCTATTTCAAGTTCGTTACCTTTACTGATATCTTCTTCAACAATCACGCCTTCAGATTGCGATGTAAATAATGGAAGTATTAGAGTTAATGATAATTACATAAATTCAAATTATTCGTGGAGTCCAAATGTATCTTCAACAAATACAGCAATCAATTTGCCTCCTAGTAACTACGCATTAACAGTTACAAATGGAGTATGTTCAACATCAACTGTATTTGTTGTATCACAATTTAATGGACCTACGTTATTAAATGCGACTCAAAGCGATGCTATATGCGAAAGTATTAATGGTAAGATTAATATTGTAAGTGTAGTTAATGGTACGGCTCCTTATTTATATGATTTTAATAATATTGGGTTTTCATCTGCAAATACTTATTCTAATTTAGCGCAAGGAGTATATACGATTACTGTAAAAGATGCTCATGGATGTATGTATACTCAACTTTTTTCAATTGATAAATCGATTGAAAATTTAACGATAGATTTAATAGCGAATTCACCTACATGTGATAATAATGATGGCTCATATGTCATTAATAAATTCACTTCAGGAACGCCACCATATTTAACCAGTTTTAATAATGGAGTTTATACAAGTAGTTTAATTTTTGATAATTTGGGTGTTGCTGCTTATACTTTAAGTATTAGGGATTCTAATATGTGTGAAACTGGTTATATTTTAACATTACAAGAAAATGGTGATTATACATTATACATTCCAAATACATTTACACCAAATAATAATAAAGTAAATGACATTTGGTACGTAAAGGGAACTTGTTTAGATGATTTTAAGTGTTTGATTTTTAATCGTTGGGGCGAAAAAATAAAAGAGCTAACTGATATTAATGATGGTTGGGATGGTACTTATAAAGGAAATCAAGTCCCGGATGGTATTTATGTTTATTTAATAGAAGTTAGATCAAAAAATGGAGTTGTTGAAAAATCAGGACATATTACTCTGTTTAGATAATTTTAATTAAAACTCTCTACTGCCATTTCATAGCCTTTTAATCCAAAGCCACTAATACTGCCTTTGCAATGTTTTCCAAGATAGGAAACGTGGCGGTAATCTTCTCTACTAAAAACATTACTGATGTGTATTTCAATCACAGGTGTTTTAATGCCAGCAATTGCATCGGCAATGGCGATAGATGTATGTGTATAAGCTCCAGCATTAATTATAATACCGTCGTAGCTAAAACCAATTTCGTGTAGTTTATTAATTAGTTCGCCTTCTACATTGCTTTGATAGTAAGTTAATTCAATGTTTGGGAATTTAGTTTTCAGAGTTTTATAGTAGTCTTCAAATGTTTGAGTACCATAAATTTCCACTTCTCTTTTTCCTAAAAGATTCAAATTTGGACCATTGATTATTGCTATCTTTAACACGGCTTTTATTTTTTAATAATTCAAAAATACTCAATACTCTGCAACTTTGGAAATCAAATATTAATGATTTTAAGTACTATCTTCAGGTAGAAAAGTCACTTTCAGAAAACTCAGTAGTTTCCTACGAAAGCGATATTCAAAAGTTGATGGCATTTATAGAGATGTTTTATCCGTTAAAAAAGCCAGCCGATATAACTTTGCAAACCTTGCAAGAGTTTTTAAAATATATTGCTGAATTTCATTTTACTGAAACCACACAATCTCGAATCATTTCTGGAATCAAGCATTTTTTTAAATTCTTAGTTCTTGAAAATTACATTCAAATCAGCCCGGCTGAATTACTGGAAACTCCTCGTATTAAACGGAAACTTCCAGTTTTTTTAAGTGTTGAGGAAATTGATTTAATGTTATCTTTTATTGATAGAAGCACTCCCGAAGGTGAGCGTAATTTGGCCATGCTCGAAACGATGTATAGTTGCGGTTTGCGTGTATCTGAATTAATTTCTTTAAAATTAAGCGATTTACACATTAATGATGGTTTTATCAGTGTGATTGGAAAAGGTGATAAGCAACGTTTAATTCCTATTGGAAAATCAGCTTTACGTTTAATAGATAATTATCTTACACATCATCGTAATCATATCAAGATTAAAAAAAATAATGAGGATATGATTTTTTTAAGTAAGCGAGGCACTCCCATTACTCGTCAAATGGTGTTTTACGTGATTAAAGATTTAGCAGAAAAAGCAGGAATTAAAAAACCATTGAGTCCTCATACTTTTCGTCATTCGTTTGCCACCCATTTAGTGGAAGGGGGGGCCGATTTACGCGCCGTGCAAGAAATGTTAGGGCATGAAAGCATTACAACTACTGAGATATACACTCACTTAGACCAGCATTTTCTTCGTGAAAATATTTTAAGCTATCATCCTAGAAATAATTTAAAATAGTTTTTGGTCTTCAATAAAAGGAGAAAATATTTTAGGAACCTTCACGTTTAACCCTGCTCGCTTATTAAATTCTGAAACAAAATAAATCACTAATTCGGGCATTAGTTCGTGAGTAGGGGTATGCATGAAAAAATAAATTTCTTCTAATCCATTATCAATCCAATGTTTCAAACGAGTAATCCATTCATCCATTCTTTTATAATCTGATGGATGTAAGTCGT
>JBIICN010000036.1:0-35542 GCA_044238845.1 Bacteroidia bacterium | reverse complement strand
AGAAGAATGATACTATAGCTTTTATTTCTGAGATAAAGGATGAGTATATGGATCCTATGTTGATTAAACGATCTGAGCAGCAAATTAAGGCGAAAGAAACCACATTAGAATCCTATGAGAAAAAAGTAAATGCAGTAAATTTTCAAATTGATGCTTTGAATAAAAATTTGCTTTTAAAAATGGAGCAAACTCGAAATAAACTTCTGCAAGCAAAAATTAAAGTTAGAACAGATAGTATTGAGGCCCAAACTTCTAATAACAATTATAAGGTAGCAGAAGAGCAATTACAACGTTTCGAGGAATTATTAGTTAAGGGAGTCATTTCTAAAACAGATTTGGAAAACAGAAGAATTAAAGTGCAAGATGCCTTGGCTAAGAAAACATCTGCCGAAAATAAGTTTATGTCCACTAAAAACGAGTTATTAAACTCGGAAATTGAATTAAATTCAGTACAACAAGATTATCAAGAGAAAATAATGAAGGCTGAGTCAGATAAGTTTTCTGCTTTGTCTTCTTTATATGAAGGCGAAGGTTCTTTAACTAAATTACAAGGACAGTTAGCCAATTACAGTATGCGAAAAGGCTATTATTATGTACTTGCCCCTCAAGATGGATTTATAACTAAAGCATATGTTTTGGGAATTGGCGAAATAGTAAAAGAAGGTGCTGCTTTATGTTCAATTGTTCCAAAGCAATCTGAACAAGCAGTAGAATTGTATGTCAATCCAATTGATTTACCTTTAATTCAAAAAGGACAAAATGTTCAGTTAACGTTTGATGGTTGGCCAGCATTTGTTTTTTCTGGTTGGCCTGGTATTAGTTTTGGGACTTATCAATCTGAAATTGTGGCTTTTGACAAAGCAATTTCAGATAATGGTAAATTTCGTATTTTAGTTAAAAATAAAGGGAAACGATGGCCTGATGCTATACAGATTGGAAGTGGAGTAGAAGGTTTTGCTCTGTTAAATAATGTGCCAGTGATTTATGAGATTTGGCGTAAGTTAAATGGATTTCCGCCAGAATTTTATGTAAAAGCTACTGAAGAAAAAAAAGAAAAAAAGCAAGATGGGAAAAAGTAAAATTGAACTACTAGTTATTGTTTTTGTTTTTTTGTTTTTAAACAACTTTGCTCAAACAGCAGTTGTTTTGAGTTATGATAGTTATTTAAAAAATGTTCTAGAAAATAATCCTATTTCTAAAAGAGCTGACAATATTAAGCAATATGGGGAATTACAATATAAAGCTAGTAAAGGAAATTTTGATCCTTTTGTAAGTGGCACTTATGAAAATAAAAACTTTAATGGGTCCAATTATTATAGTATTATAAATAGTGGAGTAAAGGTTCCTTTGTTTACTGCTCAAAATTTAAAGTTTGGTTATGAATATGGAGTGGGACAAAATATAAACCCTGAGCAATATACATCATCGTATGGTTTACCTTATGTTGGATTAGAAGTTGGTTTATTGCAAGGTATGTTTATTGACTATAGGAGAGCAGATTTATTAAAGTCAAAAGAATATGTAAATTATTATTCAGCTGAAAAAAACATTCAATTAAATAATTTATTATATGAATCTTCCTTACAGTATTTTGATTGGTTGTTTAGTTTAAAACAGTTGGCTTTGAACAACTACTTTATGGAGTTAGCAAAGTTGAGATTAGTTGGAATTGAATCGTTAGCAAATATTGGTGAACGTGCAGCTATGGATACAGTGGAAGCGGCTATTTTGTATCAGTCGCGTTTGTTAGATCTTCAATCTGCTAAAATAGAAATACAAAAACAAAATAATGAATTGGCTATGTTTAATTGGCAAACAAACGCACCTTCGGCTAATGAGTTGTATAAGCCAACAGATAGTTTGGATTTATATTTTGAGAAAGCAAAGAACGGTATCATTAAACAGTTGTATCAAGATTCAACTTCAAATCCTGTTATTGACAAATATAATTCAGTTCAAAAAGTATTAGCTATTGATGCTCGATTAAAGAAAGAAATGATTAAGCCTAAATTGAATGTGAATTATAATTTATTATCATACAACCCAAATTCATTTAGTCCTGTATATTCTCAGAATAATTATAAATGGGGAGTAGATTTATCTTTCCCGTTATTACTTCGTAAATCAAGAAATGAGTACAAAATGGCAAAGGTTAGTTTTCAGAGTAATTCATATGAACTTGCTAATAAAACCAACGAATTAGATTTTAAATTAAATACCCTTAAACAAACTATTGCTATTTTATCTGAACAATTGCAAAATGCCGAACGATCTGTAAGATATAATAAACAATTGGTTGAAGCCGAAAAATTAAAATTTAATAATGGAGAAAGTTCTTTATTTATTTTGAATGCTCGAGAAAATAAATGGCTCGAATCTGAATTGAAGTTTGCAGAATATAAATTTAAATTTATTAAAACTACGATTTCTATTTTACATTTAAAAGGAACGTTAAATTATCAGTTTTAGAGCTAATAGTTATCACACCAATTAAAATGTTCATTTATAATATTATTCTTTTCTTTTTTTATGTGGTTTAAAAATGCATTGGCAACGGGCGAATGATTTTTGTTTTTCATCCAAATTAAATTCCAGTTTGATTTTATTGGGAAGTTTTTAAAAGGAATAATTTGTAGTTCTTTTTGAATAAGCTCATTCTTTAATCCTATTAATGGCATAATTGAATATCCAATACCAGCAATCACAGCTTGTTTTACGGCTTCATTTGAGGTTAGTTCCATTTTTTTATGTACAGGTAAATTGTTTTTTTCAATAAATCGCTCCATCACTAGTCTGGTTCCTGAGCCTTGTTCTCGATAAATTAATTGGATTTCATCAAATATCGATTTATCGTATGATTTCAATTTAAATTTACGTTCGTTATTCCCAATTAAAAAAAGTTTGTTTTGCATGAGTTCAACTTTATCAATAGGTAATTTTTCTGGCAATACTGAAACTAAAGAAAAATCAACTTCATTGTTTTCTAAGCTTTCTATTACTTTGCTTTTATTGGTCACATCCAATAGTAATTCAATATTGGGATTTTGTTTTATAAAACCAGATAAAAAATACGGCATAATATATTTACCAGTAGATACAATAGATATTTTTAATCTACCACTAAGTTGACCTTTATAGGCTAATGTTTTGTAATTAATGGCATATACTTCGTTTAGTATATTTTCAGCTGCTGATGCTATTTCTTTTCCGAAATCAGTAATAAATAATTGTCGTCCTACAACTTCCGTAAGAGGTATTTGAAATTGGTTTTGGAAATTTTTTAATTGAATTGATACTGCTGGTTGTGTTAAAAATAACTCTTCGGCTGCCTTCGTAATGCTTTTTGTTTGAGATATTTTTAAAAATATCTGCAATTGGTTCAAAGTATATTGCATAAAAATAATTTATATATATCATTACAAATATAAATAAAAATTTATAAATCGATTGCTGTAATTTTGTATTGTAAAACTTAAATACTCAAAACTATGAAAACATCTAAAAAAATTTCAAACATTAATAAGCTTAATAAAGTATTATTAGTTATTTCTCTAATTCCTATTACAGTTTTTATTTTATCTATTCTTTTTCATGTTACTCCTTTAGGACTTCTTAATATCGTGTCAGAATTTGCAGTTCATCATTATTTTTTATCTGGTTTTTTAGCCATAGTTGCGTTTTCAATTTGTATGCGAGCTTTCTTTTACAATAATGATAAGATTACTCAATTACAAAATGAGAAAAAAATAGCGTATCAATTAAAAATTAATAGAAGAAAAGCACGAATACAAAAATTCAAGAACAATATCACATTGAAGTTATTCGCTTTACGAAATCGATTGCAAAAAAAAGAAATTAATGGTGGTAATAAATATCATGAGAAAGATGTTTTGGCTTCTCAGGAAGAAGTTCAAATTCGCCAATATGATTTAATGTATGCCATGAAGCTAGGAAATTCATTTAAACAAAGTGTTAAATTGTATTATAAAGAATCTAATCTTAACAAACGAATAGAATCAGCTATTTTATTTGTTAGTAACGAGCACGTTACATTAAAGGGAGGTACTATTTTGCCAATCAGAAGTATTTATAAAGTTGAAATTTAAATCAAATTTATATGACTATTGAGTTGTTAAATAGTAAACTAAGTAAAAAGGATGCTCTAGATTTATTAACAAAGCTTATATACTCTACAATAAGTCATCACGAACTTAAAATAATTGAATCTAAAAGACATAAGGATATTATTTATAGGAAAGCTAAGATTATTGAGTTTCAAAAAGTTTTATTTGAATTAGATCGCCAATTTGAAAGGACTACAGACGAAATATTATTTCAAAATATTATTAATATAAAAATATAACATGAAAAAAATAGAAAAATATAAACTTATCGAAGGACAGTTTAGTCCTTCGGATTCTATAAATATTTTATTTGCTTTGTTTAATAGTAAGATAAATTTCCATCAACTAGAATCTTTTAGGATTCAAGAAACTAATCATAATAGTAGATTGTCTTCTCAACATGAACAGCGAGCTATTGAATTAAAAGAAGCGTATTTATTGATGAAGTCTATAGTTAAGTTAGCTTCAGATAATAATATGGATTTAGAAATTCATGGGAATATTGATATTGTTCCAGTGAAAAGAAAAACTAAAATATGATAGTTGTAGATATAATTCAAAATAATGAAGTTTTGGCTAGTGAAATTTCAAAATATTTAATTGATAACCAATATGCTTTACAAACGCATATTGATAAAAATATGTTATTTAATAATAGTAATAATCTTAAAACAATTAGACTTTTTTTTATAACCAAAGCTTTATTATTTGATGCTATTTATAATGATATTACTAAAAAATTTGATTCGAATGATATGGTAATCTATGCCACCCCAGTTAGTCATATTAGCAAGGAATTTGGTGAAAAATTGAGATTAAACTTAAGAGCCGCATAATTATAAGAAATTAAAGTATTTTGATGAAGGTGTTTTTCAAAAGCTTTTATATAAGTTAAAATTAAATAATGTAGTACTTGAGATCTATAATATTGAAATTACTCTATTGCTTAAGTAAATATTTTAAAACTTACAAATAAAAATGAATTTAGATTTATTAGTTTCAAACTTAACAAGCCCAGCTTTTTTGTTTTTTATCCTTGGAATTATTGCTGTTAAGCTAAAAAGTGATTTAGAAATTCCAGCCAATTCTTCTAAATTCATTTCTTTGTATTTATTGTTTTCTATTGGTTTTAAAGGTGGTCAGGAATTGTCGCACGAATCCTTTTCAACTGAAATTGCGTGGTCGATGTTGTTTGGTATAGGAATATCGCTTTTAATACCTGTTTATACTTTTTTTATTTTAAAAAGAAAGCTCTCTATATTTGATGCAGGTGCAATTGCAGCAGCTTATGGTTCAGTTAGTGCAGTAACATTTGTAACTGCTGTGTCTTATTTAGATTCTGAAAAACTTCAATTACACGGTCATATGGTTGCTATTATGGCTTTGATGGAGTCGCCTGCTATTATTGCGGGTTTAATATTAATATCCATTTACAATAAAGAAAAAAATGATACAGTTAATAAATTAGAGGTTGTTAAGCATTCATTTACAAATGGAAGTGTATTATTGATTTTGGGAAGTTTAATAATTGGCTTATTAGCAAATGCAAAACAAGCAGAAGGAATTAAACCTTTTACAAATGATATTTTTAAAGGATTTTTAGCTATATTTTTATTAGATATGGGTATTGTTAGTGGTAGAAAATTATCAGCTTTTTTATCTAATGGCTGGTTCCCGTTTTTATTTGCTATCATAATCCCACTATTTAATGGATGTTTAATTGCAATTTTAAGCCAAATTGTTACCAATGATATTAGTAATCGTTTTATGTTTGCTGTTTTAGCATCGAGTGCATCATATATTGCCGTACCTGCCGCTATGAAGTTAGCGGCTCCGAAATCAAATCCGGGTCTTTATATTCCAATGGCACTTGCAATAACATTCCCAATTAATATTACTATTGGTATGCCAATTTATCTTTCAATTATAAAATATGTAATTTTGTAAAATGTTTAGGTCTTATAAAATTTTATGTTTCACTTTTTTTTTAAATAGTAGTATACTGTTTTCTCAATCTAAAGAAGTTTTCAAAGAACAAACCTTTGGTAAAGGTAGTTCTTCTTATTATATAGGTTCTGGAGCTTTTAAAAGGCATTTAGATTTAAATAGAATTGGGTATAAAATCCAGGAATATTCTAAATCACCAGCTATTGTGATAGGCGCTGATTTTTGTATTTATCCACATGCAAGTAACGCTTATTTAGGTTTAGGACCTTATTTTTCGAGTTGGATTGGAATTAAAGAAACAACTGATAATAATCGAAAAGTAGAAAGACTATTTTCGAATTCAACCTTAGCTATAAAATTTACTCATCACGCTTCGTTTTTTGTACGTAAAAAGTTAGATGTTAACAGTGGTTATATTGCAGGCATTAATTTAAAGCATTATCACAATTATAAAATTGATGGTAAAGAAATTATTTCTCCCGAAAATAATAATGAAATTGTACCAGCTTTAGGAATTACCATAACCATTAAATACTATGCATTTAATAATTTTGGCTTTTATTTAGAAGGAGGTATCGGTTACCGAATTAATATGCTTAATGTGGGATTTTGTTATAAATTTAAAAAGAAGATTGACGCTTAATCAATCGCCTCTTGTATTTTATCCATTTTATCTTCGGTGTATTTTCCCGAAACTACTTCTACAATTTTTCCAGACATATCAATAACGTAAAAGTATGGAATGCCTTCGTCTGATGGTTTCATTTGTTCTTTTAATAACTTAATGTCAGTATCACAGTCAATCACATTACCCCATAAATCTTTTTGAGTAGCCGCTTTAAAATCTGCTGCTGCTTTTTTAAAGCCGCTTATTAAAGGAATAAAAAAATAGTTCACATCAAAGTAACTTGCTACATCAAAGTAATCTGTTCCTTTAGGTTTGGCTACAAAAATATCGTACATGGGTTGTATCCATGTTTTCAAATCTTCTTCGGCTGATCGTTTATAGCAAATACCTACAATCGTGAATTTTTTTGTCCCTGCAATTGGTAATGAAATAGAAGTGCCATCTAAAGTGTGTCCTGCTAAAACTGGAAAATTCTTTTTTAATTGAGCAGATGAATTGATGCAAATGCCTAATGCGATGATGTATAATAAGTGTTTCATGTTTTTTTGTTTTCATCTCAGAGACATAATTTTCACTGAGGTTTTGATGTGTTTTGTTATTTCTCTTTTCGCTGAGACTAGTTAGTGATTTTTATAATCCCCCCAACATACACACTCTATCAAATTCTTCAGGTTTTACAATCCCAACGGATAAACGCTGTAATTTTACTAATTGCATCTCTTTTAAATACTCATCTGCTTTAATTTGGGCTAAAGTCACAGGTACTTTTAGAGCTTTAAAAGGAGCAAAATCTACTGCCAACCAAGCCTCTTCGTTAGTTGTTGGGTCTTGAAATGCTTCTTTTACAACCTTGGCAATTCCAACAATACACATACCTTCATTACTATGATAAAACAAAGCCAAGTCGCCTTTTTTCATTGATCTTAAATTGTTTCTGGCAGCGTAGTTTCGAACTCCATCCCAGGTAGTAAGTTTATCTTTTTTAAATTGATCCCAACTATATTTAAAAGGTTCCGATTTTATAAGCCAATAGTTCATATTTAATAAGCATTTTAATGATTAAATAATGTGTGTTTAGATTTACTAAATGTAACGTTTATACAACTTGAAAGTAACTATTTTAATGTTTTTTGGCAAGCAAAGTTTATAACAATTACCCTAATAATTTAATCGAAAATAAGTTTGAATTGTTATAGTATTTGTTAGATTTGTTACGCATTTTAAAACGTACCATATGGCACATTTATCAGATAAAGTAAATCTTATTTCAGAATCACAAACTATTGCGATGGCTCGTAAAAGCCGAGAGTTAAAAGCGCAAGGGGTTGATATTATTAGTTTAAGTTTAGGTGAACCCGACTTTAAAACTCCTGATGTGATTAAACAAGCAGCAATTAATGCCATAAATGAAGATTTTACTTACTATACACACGTTAGTGGATATGTTGAGTTGCGCCAAGCTGTTGCTCATAAATTTAAGAGAGATAATGGTTTAGAATACACACCTGATGAAATAGTTGTGTCTACAGGAGCTAAGCAAAGTATTGCAAATGCGGTTTTATGTTTAATTAATCCAGGTGATGAAGTTATTATTCCTGCGCCTTTTTGGGTTAGTTATTTAGAGATTTTAAAATTAGCAGGAGGTGTTCCGGTAATTATTGATACCACTATCGAGAATGATTTTAAAATAACTGCTGAAGAGTTAAAAGCACACATCACACCAAAAACGCGGATGATGATGTTTAGTACACCATGTAATCCTACAGGTTCGGTATATAACAAATCGGAGTTAAGAGCGATTGCCGATGTTGTTAAACAGTATGATGAATTATATATCATGAGTGATGAAATTTACGAGCATATTAATTTTGTTGGTGGTCACGAGAGTATGGCTCAGTTTCCTGATATTAAAGATAGGGTAATTACAATTAATGGTGTCTCCAAAGGCTTTGCGATGACAGGTTGGAGAGGTGGAATTATGGCTGCTCCAAAGTGGATTGCACAAGCTTGTGATAAAATGCAAGGCCAATTTACTTCGGGAACTTGCAGTATTACTCAAAAAGCGATGCATGCTGCGATGGAATTACCTGCAGAAAGTACTCATTATATGAGAGATGCTTTTTTAAAACGTAGAAATTTGGTGTTAGAACTTATGAAAGATATTCCAGGATTAAAAACTAATGTCCCAGATGGCGCGTTTTATGTGTATCCAGAAGTATCGGCTTTATTTGGAAAAAAATATAATGAATACACGATTAATAATGCAACTGATTTGTCCATGTTTTTGTTAGATGTAGCTCATGTGGCTTTAGTTCCTGGCGCCGCATTTGGCGATGATAAATACATCCGTTTTTCATATGCAACATCTGAAGATAAATTAACCGAAGCCTTAAAAAGAATGAAAGAGGCCATTGAAAAATTAAAATAAAGATTTACGACCTCTGAGAACTTTGTAATATAAATGTATTTTCTGTGGTTAAAAGATTGAAACAATAAAATGAAAAAATTATCTGTAAAAAAAGAACACATCCGCGAGATGTTTAAATCATTTAGTAATTTAAATGTTTTAATTATTGGTGACGTGATGATTGATAGTTACATGTGGGGAAAGGTGAACCGAATTTCTCCAGAAGCACCAGTTCCTATTATTGCTGTTAACAAAAAAGAAAAACGCCTGGGTGGTGCTGCTAATGTAGCCTTAAATATTCAAGCTTTGGGAGCAAATCCTATTTTGTGTTCAGTTATTGGAATTGATTATGAAGGACAAAATTTTTTAGATTTATTAAAAACTCAAAAATTAAGTCAGAAAGGTATTTTAAAGTCTCGAGATAGAATTACTACCGAAAAAACACGTGTCATTGGAAATAATCACCAATTGTTGAGAATTGATGAGGAAATTGAAGAGGATATAACTCCAGCCGAAACTCAGCAATTAATAACATTAATCTCTTATATCATTCAACATGATAAAATTGATGTTATTTTATTTGAAGATTATAATAAAGGACTAATTACTCCAAAGTTAATTTCAAAGGTAGTAGAATTAGCAAAGAGTAAAGGAATTCCAACTTGTGTAGATCCTAAGAAGAAAAACTTTAATGCCTATAAAGGAGTTACTTTGTTTAAACCAAATTTAAAAGAATTACGAGAAGGTTTAAAATTAGATGTTAGTTCTGATAACATTAATGAATTACAACGTGCTATCAGTAGTTTTCGTGTGAAACAAAAGTTTGATACTGCTTTAGTAACATTGGCTGAAAAAGGCGTGATTATTAATTCTCGTTCTGAAAAGCACCATACCCCAGCACATATTAGAAGCATCGCAGATGTGAGTGGAGCAGGGGATACCGTTATTAGTGTTGCCGCTTTATTAGTCGCATTACATGTTAATCCAGTTGTGATGGCTGCTATTTCTAATTTAGCAGGAGGTTTAGTGTGTGAACAAATTGGTGTGGTGCCTGTTAGTAAAGAACAGTTATTAGAAGAGGCTCTTAAATTAGACTTCGTGAAATAATTTTTTGTCCCGCAGATTTCGCAAATCGGCGCTGATAATTTTAAAAATATTTTTATAAATCTGCGAACATCCGCGAGATTAGCGGGAAATAAAAATGAATCCAGTTACACCATACAATAATACTGAATCAAAAAAAGAGCAAGTTGCTCAAATGTTTGATAATATTGCTTTTCGTTACGATTTTTTAAATTCCTTGTTATCACTAGGTATTCATAAAGGTTGGAGGAAAAAATGCATCAAATTAATTGCAGATAAGAAACCGAAATATATTTTAGACGTTGCAACTGGAACCGGTGATTTTGCCATTGCTGCCATGAAATTAAATCCAAGTAAAGTTATTGGGATTGATATTAGTGAAGGAATGATGAAGTTTGGGAGAGAAAAATTACAAAAATTACATCTCGATAAAGCAATTAGCTTGCAATATGGTGATGCGGAAACATGTGATTTGCCAGATAATTCGATGGATGCTATTACCGTTGGTTTTGGAGTCAGGAATTTTGAAAATCTAGAAAAAGGATTGGCAAATATGTTGCGTATTTTAAAACCAGGAGGACAACTTTGTGTTTTAGAGTTTTCGTCACCTCGACAATTTCCAGTGAAACAATTTTATAAATTTCATTTTAAATATATCACTCCAACTTTAGGCAGAATGTTTTCTAAAGATACCCGTGCTTATACCTATTTACCAGAGTCTATAAAAGCTTTCCCCGACAACGAACGTTTTACAGCAATTCTTGAAAAAGTAGGTTACAAGAAAGCAACCTTTAGTTCGGTTGGTTTAGGCTTAGCTGCAATTTATATGGCTGAGAAGTGATTTTATTTTTCTTTTGTTCTATCATATAAATCATGAACAATTCCATCTGATAAGCCAATTTGAGGAATAAAAATATCTTCAATATCAGCAGTTTTCATAATGGTAATAAAAATTTTAGATGCATGAACAATAACATCCGCTCTGTCTGGCTTTAATCCTAACACTTCCACGCGTTCTTCATAAGTATAAGAGTTAAGCATATCATTTATACCTTTTAATTTCTGATAGCTTAAATTTTTATTTTCCTTTTTTGTCATCTTAAATATCTTATTGATATTTCCTCCTGAACCAATTGCTCTTAAAGGACTATAACCAAAAGTAGATTTCTTTATCCAATCTTTCATTAATTCCCATTCATCTTTTTCTACTTTATTCAAAAGCATACGAACAGTTCCAATATTAAATGATTTAGATGCAATTACTTTATGATTACTATATAAGGTTAACTCGGTGCTCCCACCGCCAACATCAATATACAAATAAGAGTGTTTAGGATTTAATAATTCTTCGATGTGATTTGAGAAAACTAATTGAGCTTCTAGTTTTCCATCAATAATTTCTACTTCTAAATCAGCTTCTTTTTTTATTCTGGCAATAATTTCAGCACTATTACTTGCGTCGCGCATGGCACTTGTAGCAACAGCTCTGTATCCATCTACTTCATAAACTTTAATCAATTCCCTAAAACCACGCATGGCAGTGATTAATTTTTCTGCTTTTTTTTCTGAAATTTTACCGTTTAAAAACACATCTTCTCCCAAACGAATTGGCAACCTAATTAATTCTTCCTTACTAAAGTGAGGTTTCCCATTTACGTCGTATGCTCTGCAAAATAATAAACGCATCGCATTACTTCCAATATCAACAGCTGCAAAAATCATATTGTAGAAAGGGATTTAGTTGTGGGTTTTGTTATAGATTTTAAATAGGCTTCTTTATCTTTTTTAAGATAATTGTATATTTCATCTTGTACGCGAATTTTGCGTTCTCCAGGCTTAGCTTTTTTATAGAGGTTTTGTTGTAATCTATCTAATATTCTAACCTTTGTATTACCAGATAATTGAATATTGATAAGGTCTTTAATTTGCTTTTTTACTTCAGTATCTAAAATAGGAACAGCTACTTCACTTCTGCTATCTAAATTTCTGCTCATCCAATCGGCAGAAGTAATATAAATTTTTTCATTGCCTCCGTTAGCAAAAATAAATACACGCGCATGTTCTAAATATTTATCTACAATACTGAAAGCTTTAATATTATCGCTATAGCCAGCAATTTCGGTAACTAAAGAGCAAATACCTCTCACGATTAATGTAATTTGAACACCAGCTTGAGATGCTTCATACAATTTTTCAATCATATCCTTATCTACCAAGCTATTCATTTTTAAAATCATATATGACTTTTTTCCAGCTTTTGCGTTCGATATTTCTTTGTCAATTAAGTTTACAAAGGTTTGACGCATAAAAAATGGAGCAACCGCTAATTGTTTATATACACCTGTTTTAAAGTTATTTGCGTAAAAATCAAACACACTTGAAATTTCATCGGTGATATTTTTATCGGCTGTTAGTAAACTAAAATCTGTATAAATCTTTGCTGTTTTTTCATTAAAATTACCTGTGCCAATATGAGCGTATTTAATTTCTTTACCTCTAACTCTAGTTGTTATTAAAAATAATTTACTGTGCACTTTTAGTCCTGGTACTCCATAAATAACAGTAGCTCCTTCTTCCTGTAATTTATTAGCCCAATAAATATTATTTTCTTCATCAAATCGGGCTTGTAATTCAACTAAAACAGTAATTTTTTTTCCGTTTTTAATTGCATTTACTAAAGCATTGGCAATTTTCGAAGAATCAGCTACTCTATATAAGGTAATTTTAATTGATTCAACAGTAGGATCGATGGATGCTTCTCTTAATAAAGTTATTGTATGGTCGTACGTATGATATGGATAATGTAATAAAATATCTTTTTGTTTGATAACATTTAAAATACTGGTGTTGATGTTATATAAATACTTGTGATTTAATGGACGAGGATGTTCATACATTAATTTTTTTTCTCCAATATTTGGAAACCCAATAAAGTCTTTAAAATTATGATAACGTCCGCCAGGAATGGCGTTATCTTTTTTATCCATGCCTAATTTTTTCATGATAAAGGCAAGCATTTCTTTACTCATGGTGCTATCGTATACAAAGCGTACCGGTTGCCCTTTTTTTCTATCTTTTACTCCTTTAGATATTTTTTCAAGCATACTTTTACTAACATCTTGGTCAATATCTAATTCAGCATCACGAGTTAATTTAATATTGATGGCTTCTTTCGTAGTATATCCAAATACCGAAAACATTTCATGAACATTATATCGAATGACATCATCTAATAAGATAATATATTTTTTATTTTTTTCTTGAGGTAAAATAATAAAACGGCTTGTAGTACGAGAAGGGATTTCAATTAAGGCATATTTGTTTTTTTGTTTTTGAACGGTAGAGATTAACCTTACAAATAAATACCCTGATTTATCTTTCATATATGGAAAAGGCTTGTTCTCATCAACCATAATAGGAAACAAATTTGTTTCTACCTGATTATGAAAGTAGTCTTTAACATATTGTTGTTGATTTTGATTTAATTGCTTTTCGTTGATAATAAAAACATTTTGTTTGGCTAGTTCGTGAAGTAATTCTTGATAAATTTCTTCAAAATGTTGTTGTTGTTCTATTACTTTACGTTGCAGTTTCTGCAATAATTCTTTTGGATCATCGCCATAAATATCAATAGCTTTTTTTCCGAGTTTTGTTAAACGATTGATTGTTGCAACTCGTACACGGTAAAACTCATCACGGTTATTACTAAAAATCCCTAAAAATTTTAACCGTTCTATAAGTGGTGTAGATGGGTCAGATGCTTCTTGAAGAACACGTTCGTTAAAAGAAAGCCAACTTATTTCTCTATTGATGTGTGGGATTTTGCTTTTTTTCATCATAAAATTAACTTGCTATTGCAGTTACCAAATATAAGCAATAAGAGCTAATTGTTTTTTGATTTTTGTTACATTTGACCTAATTCTATTAACCGTTAATGACTTTTATTAAAAAAAATATTCCGCTATTTATTATCATCATTTTTCACGTGGTGGGATTTGTAGGCTTTGTTATAAATCCCACTTACTTTAAATCTTTGAGTCCTGTTAATTTATTGTTATCATTTGGTTTAATTGTGTTGATGAGCCAGCAAAAAAAATGGCAATTTTATGGAGCATTAAGTTTGGTAGCTGTATTAGGCTTTTTTGTAGAAGTTTTAGGTGTGAAAACTGAGCTTATTTTCGGGTCTTATCATTACGGACAATCTTTGGGTTACAAGTGGTTATCCGTGCCCTTGCTTATTGGGATTAATTGGAGCATGTTGTTGTATTGCACAGCTCAGCTTTCAAGATTTAAAAACACAATGGTAAATGCGGTTTTTGGAGCGGCTTTA
Organism: Bacteroidia bacterium; assembly: GCA_044238845.1. Lineage (GTDB taxonomy): Bacteria > Bacteroidota > Bacteroidia > B-17B0 > Aurantibacillaceae > UBA4416. The sequence goes on along the minus strand of JBIICN010000036.1, from coordinate 21,023 downwards.
ATGGTGGGATTGGATTTTTTCATTGAGCAAAATGCGTCAAAGTTTGATTTTTGGTACTGGAAATCGAGTATTATTCCAATACAAAATTATTTTGCTTGGTTTGTAATAGCTTTTTTATTAAATTTACCAGTGCAGAAGTATTTGGCGCAAAAACCGAATTTAACTGCTAAGGCATTGTATTTTGTGCAATTAGCCTTTTTTGCTGCTTTATTCTGGTTTGTTTAAACAAAACAAAACTTAGCTTGTTATTAATACATGATGCTGAATGTTTTAATCATATTTATGGCTTTTATCGCTATGGAGTTTATGGCTTGGTTTACTCATAAATTTATTATGCATGGCTCTATGTGGCATTTTCACAAAGATCATCATGATCATACTAATGATTCCTTTTTTGAAAAAAATGATATTTTCTTTCTCATTTTCGCCATTCCAAGTTGGTTAGGTATTATGTTTGGAGCTATTCATGGCTTTGATTTTAAATTTTATATCGGTATTGGTATTTTATTTTATGGTATTGCCTATTTTTTAGTTCATGATGTCGTTATTCATCAGCGCTTTAAGTGGTTTTCTAAATCCGAAAATTGGTATGTGAAAGGTATTAAACGCGCACACAAAATACATCACAAGCATTTGGAAAAGAATGATAGTGAAAATTTTGGAATGCTAATTGTTCCTTTACGCTATTTTAAAAATGGCCCATCTAATCAATCTACTGTTTTAATAAATAGTTAATTGTATCTTTAAGCAATTAATTTTATGAATTCTCATTACACGTATTTAGTATTAAATATTGCTAGTGTTTTATTTCCTTTCATTTTAAGCTTCGATAAAAAAGTGGCTTTTTATAAATTATGGAAATATTTATTTCCTTCTATGTTTATTAGTGGTGTATTTTTTATTTTATGGGACATGCTTTTTACATCGCAAGGTGTTTGGGGTTTTAATCCCGAATATATTACAGGCATATATGTATATAATTTGCCATTAGAAGAAGTGTTATTTTTTGTATGTGTACCATATTCATGTGTATTTATTTACGAAGTATTGAATGCCTATGTAAAACGAGATGTTTTAGGGATTTGCGCAAAAAAAATTAGTATTTTAATTTCGATTTTGAGCTTAACAGCTTGTATAGTATTTTTCGATAAAACCTATACCATTGTAAATGCAGGAATTTGTTTGGCCTTAGTGTTGTTTGCAACCTTTTTTTACAAATTCAGGAACTTAGGAAGATTTTATTTAGCTTATTTAGTTTCTTTAGTGCCTTTTTTAATTTGTAATGGTATTTTAACGTCTTTGCCAATTGTTACATATAATAATGATGAAAATATGGCTATTCGGTTGTTTACCATTCCTGTAGAGGATGTTTTTTATTGTTTAAGTTTATTATTGAGTACTGTTTTGTTAATGCAATATTTTAAAAACAGAAAGGCTTTAAATTAATCCTTTTTTGTAATTTTAAAGAATGAGTTTAAAAAAATATAGTATTCCCATCATCACATTATTAGCAACTATTGCTTTTGTGTATTTATTTACTAATGTGCTTATTTATTTAATTATATCTTTAGTTTTAGCACTTTTAGGAATGCCTGTTATAAAAATCATTTCTAAAATCAAAATAGGTAAATTAAAAATAAGTGATTCTATTGCTGCGCTATTAACCCTGGGTTTTTTCTTTACAGTTATTTATGTTATTGGGATTACGTTTTTACCACCTTTAATTTCCCAAGTTACTTTTCTATCAAATTCAAATTTACATGATGTGATGCATAATGTTTTTATTTATTATCCAGCATTAAAAACCACTCTTTTATCCTTTGGAACAGAGCAGCAAATCATGACGAGTGTGACAGAGCAGGTGAGTCACTTTTTAAATTTTCAAAATGTAAGTTCTGTTTTTAATAATACGATATCTTACACTGGTTCTATTTTGGGAGGTTTATTTTCTGTTTTATTTATTACTTTTTTCTTTTTGAAGGATGAAAAAATGGTAGTAAAAGCTCTAATATTAATCACACCTTCGGCCTACGAAAAAGAAATGTTGGATATATATAGAACTTCGCAGAAAATGTTAAGTAAGTATTTCATAGGTTTATTTATTGATATGGTATTAGTAAGTTTCATTGTAACATTATTAATGTGGATGTTTGGAATTAAAAATGCATTAGTGATTGGTTGTTTAGCAGGGGTGATGAATGTCATTCCATACATCGGCCCAATTATTACCTTGTTTTTCGCCGCTTTTTTAGGTATTAGTGGTTGTATCGAATTTAATCAATACGAATTAATTACCTCTACTATTACAAAAATTGTTGTGATATTAATTGGAACAAATTTGGTTGATGCCATGCTAATTCAACCTGCCATTTTTTCAAATACAGTTAAGGCTCATCCACTCGAAATATTTTTAGTGATTTTAATGGCAGGAGCACTTGGTGGAGTTTTGGGAATGGTAGTGGCAATTCCTTGCTACACATTATTAAGGATTATTGCGAAAGAATTTCTAGATCATTTTAAATTTTTTAAAAAATTGACTGAAAATATAACTGAATAATAATTATGGAAACAACCTTTAAATTTTTAAAACTATTAGCTAAAAATAATAACAAAGAGTGGTTTGATATTAACCGTAAAACATACGAAGCTAGCAAAGAAGAATTTGTAGCCATTGTAAAATCGCTGATTGATAAGAGTGCAACATTTGATAAGGGATTAACTGGCTTAGAAGCAAAAAAATGTTTGTTCAGAATAAATAAGGATATACGTTTTAGTAAAGATAAATCGCCTTATAAATTAAATATGGGAGCAAGTATTAATCCAGGTGGCAAAAAAGATATGGGTGCTGGTTACTACATGCACATTGAGCCAGGTAAATGTTTTTTAGCAGGTGGTTGCTATATGCCTCAACCAGATGTTTTAGCTAAAATAAGACAAGAGATTGATTACAATGCTGCAGACTTTAAAAAGATTTTGAATGCTAAAGATTTTAAAGCCTATTTCAAAGAATTATCACAAGATGATAAATTAAAAACGGCACCAAAAGGTTATCCAAAAGATCATCCTGAATTAGCATTACTGCAAAATAAACATTTTATAGTGATGCATCATTTAAAGGATAGTGAAGTAATGGATAAAAACTTCCCAACCTTTGCTACCAAAGTATTTAAAGCGATGTTGCCTTTAAATCAGTTTTTGAGAAATTGTATGGATTAGAAGTTTTGTATTTCTAAAAGAGATTCTAAGCTGTAATCTGCAACACTAAATTTAGGGTTGTTTTTATTAATGTCTTCGGGAATGGCTACTACTTTCATTTGAGCTGCTTTCCCCGCAATGATGCCATTTACAGAATCTTCAATCACTAAACAGTTTAATGGACTAATTCCTAATTTTTCGGCACAGGTTAAATATACCATTGGATGAGGTTTGCCATAAGTCATATGCTCAGCCGAGCATAATTCATCAAAATAATGTCTGATATTTAAAACATCTACAACGGTATTCATTAACTTGGTATTTGAGGAAGTTCCGATGCCTATTTTTAAGTCCTTATGCTTTAAAAACTCTAAGGCTTCCAAAACACCTTTCATGGTCTTACCTTCTTGTTTAATTAAGTCGCATAGTCGATTTATGACTAACTCATCAAATGCATCTACAGTAATATGAGTAATTCCATGCTTTTTGAACCAAAATTCAGCTACTTCCTTAAATCTCAGGCCAGTAGTAATACGGCAATGTTCATCAGTAAATGGAATGCCAATTTCAATAAAGCTTTGTATCATGGCTCTGCGCCAAAGTGGTTCGGAGTCTATAATTACTCCATCCATATCAAAAATTACGGCTTTTATTCCTGAGAGCATTGTTAATTTCTTTGTTTAATAAATGCAAAGATAAGCGATTTATCATGGCATAAGCATGGTATTTTTGCTACATGTATTTTCCTGATTTTGTTGAAATAGGAGCAGACGAACTCTTGTTAGTTGCTTTTTTTGTGTCGTTGATTGGCATTGTGATTCACTATGCTGTTAATGTGTTGCCTTTAGGTAATTTAAAAACGACTGCCCTTGAATCTAGTTCTTCCCAAGAGCCTGTGTCCATTATTATTTGCGCTCGTAACGAAGACGATAATTTAACTGAGTTTTTACCTAAAATCCTAGTTCAGGATTATCCTGAATTTGAAGTGATTGTGGTAAACGATTGCTCGATTGACAATACCGAGAATGTAATTGATGAATTCGCCAAGATTTTTCCCAATCTTAAGAAAGTAACGATAAAAGAAGACGATTACTACAAACATGGTAAAAAGTTTGCTGTAATGGTTGGGATTAAAGGTACTAAATATGATAATCTATTATTTACGGATGCTGATTGTTTTCCTGCTAACGAAAATTGGCTTCAGGACATGGCTTCAGGTTTCGTTAGTAAAAAAGAAATTGTTTTGGGGTATGGTGCCTATAAAAAAGATGATGGTTTCTTAAATAAAATAATTCGTTTCGATACCTTTTTAATTGCAGCCAATTATTTATCAGCTGCCGTTAAAGGCAAAGCTTATATGGGAGTTGGAAGAAACTTAGCTTATAAAAAAGATTTATTCTACAAGCAAAAAGGTTTTTCAAAACATTACCATATTACTTCTGGCGACGATGATTTATTTATCAATCAAGCATCTACGCAAGAAAATACCAATGTGGTTGTTTCAGAAAATGCTATTACCTATTCTTTAGCCAAAACAAATTTTACAGATTGGAAACGTCAAAAACAACGTCATTTAACCACAGCACCTCATTATAACTCTAATAGTAAAACTAAGATTACATTAGGTTATACCTTTCAATACGGGTTTCATCTATTGTTTTTGGCTGTTTTGGTCTTTAAAACAACCATAATAGCAGCTTTAGTTGGTTTTATTTTGAAAATTATATTTCAAATGATTATCTTTAAGAAAACATCGAAGAAACTAAACGAAGTTGATTTGTGGGCATTATCTTTTTTTTACGAGATTATTTTATTAATTGTGTATCCAATTTTTCATATCAGTAAATTATTTCATAAACCAAACAAATGGAAGAGCTAGATCCAAGCGAAAACCTTACAACCAAAGCTGTTTATGACTATAAGCTCATTCAGTTAGCTTTGCATAAAGGTGATCAAAAAGCTTATGCCGAACTATTACAACGTTATCGCGAATCGGTTTATTTTACGATGTTACGTATGTGTAATAATAAAGATGATGCTGATGATTTAACGATTGAGGCATTTGGGCGTGCTTTTAAACGTTTAGATCAATACACTCCAACATATGCTTTTAGTACTTGGTTATTTAAAATTGCCAGTAACAATGCCATAGATTTTTTACGAAATAAAAAGAAGAATACCGCTTTATCATTAGATACTAAAATGGAAAATGATGAAGGCCAAGAGTTTTCTAAAAATATTAAATCTCAAACACTAGACCCTGAAGAACATATCATCAAAAAACAAAGGGTAGAGATGTTACGCGATGTGGTAGAAAGATTAAAACCACATTATAAAGAATTAGTGAAGATGCGTTATTTTGACGAAATGAGTTATGAGGAAATTGCTGTGAAAATGGAATTACCCGTTGGAACCGTAAAAGCACAATTATTCAGAGCTCGTGATTTATTAATGAATATCCTTAAAAATCAGGAAAACAAAATATAATGGTAAAGCCTGATATCATATTGAAATATTTCCCAAACATTACAGCGAATCAAAAACAACAATTTGAGCAATTGTATGATTTGTATATGCATTGGAATGCTCAAATCAACGTCATTTCCCGTAAGGATAGTGATTTATTATTTGAACGTCACGTATTACATTCATTGGGAATTGCAAAAGTGATGGAGTTCAAACCTGGCACAAAAGTTTTAGATGTTGGTTGCGGTGGTGGTTTCCCTGGGATTCCTTTAGCTATTTTATTTCCAGAATCTACTTTTCATTTAGTTGATTCCATTGGTAAAAAAATTAAGGTAGTAACCGAAGTTGCGGCCGGAATTGGACTAACAAACTTAACGGCGCAACATGAACGTGCCGAAAAAATAAATGATAAATACCATTTTATAGTAAGCCGTGCAGTAACTGCTTTTCCAGAGTTTTATAATTGGATTAGTAAAAAGATATTAAAAGAAAATTTTAATGACTTGCCTAATGGGATCCTTTATTTAAAAGGAGGAGATCTTAGAGAAGAGTTTGGTCATCATTATGATAAAGCCGTTTTTTATGATTTAAAAAATTATTTCGAAGAAGAGTTTTTTGATACTAAAAAGGTAGTTTACTATAAATTGTAATTCGTCATTGCGAGCGGAGCGAAGCAATCTCACTTTTAGCATTGTATGAGATTACTTCGTCGTTCCTCCTCGTAATGACGAGAACAAAAAATCCCTTGCTATTACTATAGTAAGGGATTTTTTATTGTCAGTTCGAGCGATTCCGATAGCTATCGGAACGAGAACAAAATATTCTATTTTTTAGCGTCTGCTAAAAACTGAGCTAACCCTTTATCAGTTAAGGGGTGATTTAACAAGGCTGCAATAGCACTTAATGGAGCAGTAATAACATCAGCACCAATTTTTGCACATTGAATAATATGCATTGGATGACGTACTGAAGCTGCTAAAATTTCTGTTTCATACCCGTAGTTATCATAAATTGTTCTGATATCGTCAATTAAATCCATGCCATCTTGGCTAATATCATCTAAACGACCAACAAATGGAGATACATAAGTTGCACCAGCTTTAGCCGCTAATAATGCTTGTCCTGCTGAGAACACAAGGGTACAGTTAGTTTTAATGCCTTTGTCAGCAAAATATTTAATTGCTTTTACACCTTCTTTAATCATTGGGATTTTAACCACAATACGTGGGTGTAAGTCGGCTAACATTTCGCCTTCTCTCACCATTCCTTCAAAATCTGTTGAAATTACCTCTGCGCTTACGTCGCCAGTTGTAATGTTACAAATATCCACATAATGTTTTAGGATATTATCTTGTCCTTTAATGCCTTCTTTAGCCATTAACGAAGGGTTTGTAGTTACGCCATCTAAAACACCTAGGTCTTGTGCTTCTTTAATTTGCTCTAAATTTGCTGTATCAATAAAAAATTTCATAGTGGTTTATATTTTTTGTAAATTTAGGATAAGCTAAAAGATAATTTACAGTTGTTTGTAGTTTGTTTAAAGTTTATTTTTATCCCGATAATGAAGAAAAAAAAGATAGTTGTTTTTAGTGGAGCTGGTATGAGTGCCGAAAGTGGCATTAAAACCTTTAGAGACACAGGCGGCTTGTGGGAGGAATACAAAATTGAGGACGTGGCCACCTTTGATGCTTGGTTGAAAAATCAGGATTTAGTATTGGACTTTTATAATCAGCGCAGAAAGCAAGTTATGGAAGCTCAACCTAATGAAGCACATTATTTGGTGGCCGAACTACAAAAGCATTTTGATGTTCAGGTGATTACGCAAAATATTGATGATTTACATGAACGTGCAGGAAGTGAAAAAGTATTGCATTTGCATGGTGAAATTATGAAGGGAAGAAGTACAGCTAAGTATGAACTAGTATACGATCTAAAACACTGGGAAATAAAATCAGGAGATAAGTGTGAGGTAGGTTCTCAAATTCGCCCACATATTGTGTGGTTTGGTGAAGCTGTTCCCGAAATGGATAGAGCAACAGAACTAGCCGAAAAAGCTGATGTTTTTATTACGATAGGCACCTCTTTAAATGTATATCCAGCTGCCAATTTAATACATGTGATTGAAGGACATGTGCCTAAATTTTTAGTGGATCCAGGTGATTTTAATTTAGATTATATTAAAAACTTAACTATCATAAAAGCTACTGCGGTAGAAGGTATGAAAATACTATCCAAAAAATTAAACGAATTAATTTAGTTCATTGCCTTTGGCAAATTTTTAATAAAACAACATGAGTAATTCTTCCACGGTTAAATGTCCTAATTGCAAAACTGAATTTCAGTTAGGCGACGCTATATCTTCTGAAATAGAAGCTAAAATTAAAGCACGATATGTTGAGCGGTTTAATAAAGACCAAAAAGACTTAGCAGACAAGGAAAAGCAATACGAATTGCAATTAGAGCAATTGAAAAAACAGCAAGAAGAACAAGAGAAAATTATTTCTGAAAAAGTAAAATTACAAAAAGCAGTTCTAGAGCAGGAAGCTATTAAAAAAGCATCTTCAGAAATGGCTTTGCAAATGGAAATGCTTAATAAAGAATTGAGCGAAAAGGAAACTAAACTAAAAGATAGTCAAGCAAAGGAATTACAATTTTTATTAAAGGCAAAAGAATTGCAAGATAAAGAAGCGCAGTTTGAATTAACGCTTCAACAAAAATTACAAGCAGAAAGGGAATTGTTATCTGAGCAAATTAAAAAGCAAGAGTTAGAAAAAAATTCGATTAAGGAAAAAGATTACCAGTTGCAAATGATGGAATTAAAAAAGCAACTGGAAGATCAAAAGAAATTAACGGAGGAGATGGTGCGTAAGCAGGGGCAAGGCTCTATGCAAATGCAAGGCGAAGTACAAGAATTAATATTAGAAGAATTATTACGCAGCACGTTTCCATTTGATTCTATTGATGAAGTAGGGAAGGGAGTGAAAGGAGCTGATGCTATTCATACGGTTCGTAATCCTTTGGGGCAAGTATGTGGTAAAATTATTTATGAAAGTAAAAACACGAAGGCATTTGGTGGTGATTGGATTGATAAATTAAAGCATGATATGCGTTCATCACAAGCAGATATTGCTGTGATTGTAACAGAGACGATGCCTAAAGACATGGAGCGTTTTGGAATGAAAGATGGTGTATGGATTTGTAATTTTAGAGAAATTAAATCACTAGCATATGTATTACGTGATAGTTTAATTAAAATACACGCCGCGCAATCAAGCCAAGAAAATAAAGGTGATAAAATGAGTTTGTTGTATTCTTACTTAACAGGTACAGAATTCAGACAGCAAATAGAAGCGATTGTTGAAGGATTTACCGAATTGCAATATGGCATACAAAAAGAAAAAAATGCCATGACAAAAATTTGGAAAGAGCGCGAGAAACAATTAGAAAAAGTATTACTCAATACAACAAATTTTTATGGCTCAGTCAAAGGCATTGCGGGCAATGCTATTGGCGATATTAAATTGTTGGAGCTAGGCGGAGGAGAGACGGAAGAATAGAACTTGATTATTATGTCACCCTGAACTTGTTTCAGGGTCTCATGAGATGCTGAAGCCATTACAGCATGACCAAAAGTAATAAATAAAAAGAGCCTATTTACTAATCAGTAGATAGGCTCTTTTTTTATTGCAATGCAAATTATTCTCTAATAAAACGTAAAGTATTCATTCCTTTTTCTGTTTTCACATGTATCAAATAAATCCCAGATGATAAATGTTCTACTGAGAACGTATTTGTTTTTTCAGTACGAACTAAATCTCCCAAAGTATTAAATATGTAAATTTCTTTAATTTCTTCAATAGTTTGAATAGTTAAAATACTAGAACTTGGATTTGGGAATAGCGTCATAGTGTTATTGTTAGTTGTTATATTATTAATTCCTGTACATAAGCTTACATCTTGAGTCACTACAGCATTGTTTTCGCATCCGTTTGCATCGGTTCCTGTTACAGTATAGATAGTTGTAACGTTTGGCGAAATTGAAATTGTTGTTCCTACACCACCAGGATTCCAAGTATAGCTTGAAGCACCATTGGCCGTTAAACTTGCAGTTTGACCAACACAAATTAATGTATTGTTTGTTGTTGCATTTATGGTAGGTAATGTGTTTACTGTTACATTTACAGTAGCTGTATTTGAACAAGAACCACTTGCGCCAATAACCGAATAAGTAGTATTAGCAGTTGGCGAAGGTGCAATTGTTGATGATATGGCACCCGTATTCCATGTGTAAGTTGAGGCGCCTCCTGCTGTTAAATTTGCAGTTTGTCCTTCACAAATTGTATTAGCGCCAGTGATGGTAATATTTAATGTATTAGCTACCGTAACAGTTGCAACTGCTGGATTAATAACAACACAACCTGCATTAGAGGTTCCTGATATTGTATAAGAACTTGTACTTGTTGGGGAAACTACAGCTGAACCACTTGAATAAGTATATGTTGATGCTCCATTAGGACTTAACGTAAATGAATTACCTGGACAAATTACTCCACTAGCGATAGTTATTGTAGGAGTTGCATTTACGGTTACCGAACTGACTGTTGAATTGACACATCCATTTGAATTTGTACCTGAAACAGTATAATTTGTATTAGCTATTGGACTTACAATATTTCCATTACTAAATGTATAAGTGATGGCACCACTTGGTGTAATTGTAAATGAATTTCCTGAACAAATACTACCACTATTAACTACTACAGTTGGTGTAGCATTAACAGTTACATTAGCTGTTGCAAATGAACTAGATATACATCCGTTTGCATTTGTACCAGTAACTGTATATGTAGCATTTGATGTTGGATTTACAATAGCATTTCCTCCTTGAATAGTGTATGTGCTAGCTCCACTTGGAGTAATTGTGAAATTGTTTCCAGAGCAAATACTTCCACTATTTACAGATATAGTAGGCGAATTATTTACGGTTACACTTGATATGTTAGACGCGCTCGTTGTGCAACCTATTAAATTACCACTCAAACTATAAGTTGTATTTGTTAATGGATTTACAACAATGCTATTTGTAATAGCACCAGTACTCCAAGTATAGGTGTTAACACCCGTGGCAATTAAAGTTGCACTATTTCCAGCACATATCGTAGCGTTATTTACCGCAATACTAGGCGCAGAGCCAACAGTAATAGAAGCAGTTACTAAATTGCCTAAACATCCTTGTGCTGAAGTTCCGCTTACTGTGTAAGTTGTGTTAGAAGATGGAGAGGCACTTATAGATGAGTTATTTGCACCTGTATTCCAAGTATAGGTATTAGCACCACTTGCGGTTAGGGTTGCTGTTGATCCTGCGCAAATTGTTGTTGATGGAACAGAAATTACAGGCACAGCATTAACCGTAACACTAGATGTTGCAAAAGTAGTTGATACACATCCAGCTGAGCTAGTTCCAGTAACAGTATAAGTTGTATTTGTTGTAGGTGTTTTAATTGCACTAACACCTTGAATAGTATAAGTATTAGCCCCACTTGGAGTAAGAGTAAAATTATTTCCTGAACAAATACTACCACTGTTAACTGAGATAGTAGGTGTAGCATTTACATTAATTGTTACAAGTTGAGTCATTTCTTGGTTACAAAATCCACCACCACAATCTACGTTACCTGTAACCCAAGCTGTGGCAGGTGTCATTCCCGACATATTTCCAACTGAGCCTGTTACTAAATCAGTTACTGTACTACCTGAGCCTTCAGAAAATTTAAAGTAGTTTTTTAATCCACTTTCATTACCAATTAAACAGTTATTCATATTTCCTGCAATTTGAGCTTGTGTTCTGGTTGTAGTCCAAATTCTTATATCATCCATTTTTCCATTAAAATATTCTAAAGCACCTATTGTAGGATCTTCTCCTATTGTAATTGAATTTGTACAGCCAGGAATAGAAGTAAAGGGTGCAGGAACGACAGAGTTATTAGTAACAGCAATTCCATTAACATATAGCGTCATAACACCACTATTAAAAGTTCCTGCAACGTGGTTCCAAGCATTAAGCGTTAAAACATTTGCAGCACTTAATTGATGTAAAGTATTACCAGCTCCTTCTACTGCTAATCTTAAACCTCTACCATTATTTGTAACATTGTAGGTGTCTAAAATAATTTCACCACTTTGTGCAGCATTGTTAAAATAACTTGAAACTATTCTTTTAGCAACTGTTCCCCTTGGGAAAATCCAAGCTTCGATAGTTAATGAACTTGTAGATGACGAGATTATATTTGTGGTTATCACATCATTGGTGCCATCAAAGTCTAAACCTTTATTTCCAAGACTTTGACTTTCAGCATAAACATTATAAGTTGTATTTGAAGTTAATGTACCTGTATTGAATGATAAGGTGCTGCCATTACCTGTTACTGGACCTGCAACTATATTATTTGTGGCATCATCTCTTAAATAATATTTTATACCATTTTGAGAAGAAGCAACTGTTACAGTAGCAGATTGACCTGTACAGATATTTGTTGAGGATGCCGCTACAGAAAGATTTGTAATAGGAGGATTTACGGCAACTAATAGTGTTGATCCAATGGAATTTGTACATCCATTAACATTTGTTCCAGTAACTGTATATGTTGTGTTTACGGTTGGAGAAACAACGCTTCCACTGCTGAAAGTATAGGTTGAAGCGCCACTAGGTACAATGGTAAAAGAACTTCCTGAACAAATATTGCCACCATTAACTGTAATAGTTGGATTTGCATTAACAGAAATACTTGATGTTGCAAAAGTTGATGATGTGCATCCAGCTGCGCTTGTTCCTGCTACTGTATAAGTTGCATTAGCAGTTGGCGTTTTAACAGCACTACCACCTTGAATCGTATATGTATTAGCACCACTTGGATTTATTGTAAATGAATTTCCTGAGCAAATACTTCCGCTGTTCACTACGATGATTGGTCTTGCATTTACTGTAACGCTTGACGCAGCAACATTAGATGATATGCAACCTGCTGTACTTCGACCAATGACTGTGTAACTCGAAGTTGCTGTTGGAGTTTTTATGGCGCCTCCACCTTCAATAGTATATGAGCTAGCACCGCTTGGGGTAATAGTAAAATTATTTCCAGCACAAATACTGCCACTATTAACACTAATAGTAGGTGTTGTACTAACTGTTACGGAAGATGTTGCAAACGTATTTGATACACACCCAGCTGCACTAGTTCCAACAACAGTGTAACTTGTATTAGATGTTGGGGTAACAATTGCAGTACCGCCTTGTATAGTGTAAGTATTAGCGCCACTTGGATTAATAGTAAAAGAATTTCCAGAACAAATGCTGCCACTGTTAACTGTTACAACAGGTTTTGCATTTACTGTAACACTTGATGTTACAAAAGTTGATGACACACAACCAACTGAGTTTGTACCTATTACTGTGTATGTTGTTGTGGAAGTAGGGGTTTTAATTGCACTACCTCCTTGTATTGTATAAGTACTTGCTCCACTTGGTGTAACAGTAAAAGATTGCCCTGAACAAATAGTGCCACTATTGACTGTTATTGTTGGAATTGAATTTACGGTCGCAGTTACTGCGGTTCGTATTAATGATGTGCATCCTGTATTTCCCGCTTCTACGTAGTATGTTGTATTATTAGATATACTTGGAGTTGTGAAACTTGTTCCTGTGCCTAATAATGTGCCTCCTGAAGCTGCACTATACCAGTTTAATGTTGCTACACCGACACTTGCGGTAGCGTTAAGAGTTGCTGATCCAACACCACATATTGCAGCAGCTGTTGTACTTGTTACACTTGGAGTAATACATTCTCCAATAATTCTTGCTACTCGGTTTCTACCAATGCCATTATAAGATGTGAAAGCTCCGCCAATAATAATATAACCATCGCTTTGTATTGCACTTGTGTAAATCGTATTATTTGCACCTGTTCCAATATTAAAAGTAAGGTCTAACGTTCCATTGCTATTAAGACGTGCAAAATAATTTCTTGCTGTTCCATCATAAGAAGTGAAATTTCCACCAATTATAACTTTGCCATCAACTTGACCGCAAGTTGTATATATAATATTATTAGCTCCTGTACCTGGATTAAAAGTAGCATCTAATGAACCATCAGCGTTAAGACGTGCAATGTTGTTTCTGGCTGTTCCATTATAAGTTGTAAAATTTCCAGCAATAACTATTTTACCATCGCTTTGTACATAACAAGAGTAAATAATACCATCTGTTCCTGTTCCAGGATTAAAAGTGGCATCAAGTGTACCAGTTGAAGTAATTCGAGCAATGTTACTTCTTGCTGTTCCATTATAATTTGTAAAACTTCCACCAATAATTATATTTCCATCACTTTGTAAGGCGCAAGTATGAATAGCACCGTCAGTTCCCGTACCTGGGTTAAATGTAGCATCGTTAGCTGCGTTACTAAGTACACGGGCAATACGATTTCTTGCTACGCCTCCATAAGAAGTAAAAAGACCTGCAATAATAATTTTATCATCTGGCTGAACAAGAGTTTTATAAATAATATTATTTGCTCCCGTTGTTACCGGAAAAGAAACAGCATCTTGATTACCATTACCTAAACTACGTGCAAGACGTACACTTGCAGCTCCAGCATAACCAATAAAGTCTCCACCAAGAATTAATCTATTTGTACTTTGCATAGAAATAGTTCTTACAATAGCCCCGTTGGTGCCAATGCCTGGGTTATGATTAATGTCAACGGAGCCATCGGTGTTTGCTCTGGCAATACAACTTCGTGCTGAAGCACTATATGTACTAAAATCGCCACCAAAGGCAATTTTACCATTTGGTTGTATATAAGATGTTCTAACAATACCATTAGAACCATGAGCAGACCCAAATGGAGAATCTAACGAACCATCTGTATTTACACGAGCAATCCGTGTTCGTACTGAGCCATTGTAGGAAAGGAAACTTCCTCCAATAATCGCTTTATCATCAGTTTGTAATGCACAAGCATATATTGCATCAGCCGCACCACCACCAACAATATATGTTAAGTCAACTGTTCCATTTGTATTAAGTCGTGCTAGTCTAGTTCTAGCTGTTCCATTAAAAGATGTGAAATCACCAGCAATAATTATCTTACCATCACTTTGTATTTTTATTGGTCCCATACCATTATTTGCGCCAGTTCCAATAGCAAACGTTCCGTCAAGTGTTCCGTTGGTGTTAAGACGAGCAATATAATTACTTGGTGTTGCACTGTAGGTTGTAAAAGCTCCGCCTATTAAAATTTTTCCATCACTTTGTATAGCTAATGAGCCCACACTATTATTAGCACCAGAGCCAGTTGTAAATGTTAAGTCGGTACTCCCATCGGTGTTTATACGTGCGACACGTGAACGAGCTACTCCGTTTACATTAGTAAAAGAGCCTCCTATAATAATTTTTCCATCGCTTTGTATTGCGCTTGTATAAACAATATTATCTGAGCCTGCTCCTATTACAAAAGTAGGGTCAATTGCTCCGTTTGCATCTAATCGAGCAATACGATTTATTGAAGTACCATTATAGGTTGTAAACTGACCGCCAATAATTATTTTACCATCACTTTGTATAGAAATTGTTTGAACATCGTTATTTGCTCCTGTTCCAGTGTTAAAAGTAGCATCTATAGTGCCATCGGTATTAATACGAGCTATACGATTTCTTGCTGTTCCGTTATAGGCGGTAAAGTCGCCACCAATAATGATTTTACCATCACTTTGTATTGCGCAAGCCCAAACAGCTCCGCCATTAGTTCCATTACCAGAGTTAAAAATAAGATCATTGGAGCCATCAGCATTAAGGCGCGCAATGTTATCCTTATCTGTTCCATTAAAATTTGTAAAAGTACCGCCCACTATTATTTTTCCATCAGCTTGCACAGCACTTGTATAAACTATGCCATTTGTGCCATCGCCATAACCAAAACCGTTATCAGTTGGGTTAAAGGTTGGATCTATTGCTCCTTGTTGAGCTATAGAAAACATGGGTAGAATTAGAGCAATAATCGTAAAGATTGAAAATAAATAAGATCTCATAGTATTAGTTTGTAATTATAGTTTAAACAAACTTATACCAAAAACTACTTCAAATTAAGGATTCTTCAGCAACAGACAATTTAGTTCAGGAATGGATAAATAATTAGGAAGAAATGGCTTCTTCAAACTCCGCTTTTTTGTATTTAGAGAGTTTTGTTATTAATCCATTAGAGAGTTGAATGCTTAAATCGGATTTAGAATAATGCCTAATGCAATCTTTATTAACAAGCCATGATTTATGAACTCTGAAAAATTGAGGTAATTTTTCAAGTACCGTTTCAAAATGCCTTAAGTTTTTACTGGCAACATAAGTTTTTTCATTGGTATGAATGGTGCAATAGGATTCTTGCGCTTCAATAGCAATGATGCTTTCTATAGCAATAATGTGTTGCTGTCCTTTGTCAGTGATGACAATATTTTTGAGTTGTTTACTTTCTAATGTGCTACTCAATAGAGATAATCTTTGAGACTGTTGTTCTATATTACGCTGCTGAACCACTCTTGCAATAGCGTTTTTTAAACGTTCAATGTCAATAGGCTTTAATAAGTAATCAATGGCGGCTACTTCAAAGGCTCTAATAGCATATTGATCGTAGGCTGTTACAAATATAATTTCAAAGTTTATTTCTTTAAAAAAAGTAACGATTTCAAAACCCGAATAATTGGGCATTTCAATATCTAAAAATACCAAATCCGGTTGCTGTGTCTTAATAACTTCTACTGCTTGTAATACATTTTCGCATTTGGCAATTAATTCTACATCAGGGCAAAAACGCAGCAGTAAATTTTCAAGCACATCTCTGGCACCTTCTTCATCATCAACTAATATGGCTCTAATTTTTTTCATCAGATTACAAACATACAATTCGATTTTTGTTTTTGGTATCCAAATTTATGAATCATCGGTTTTGATTTAGCAATGGATTAAAATTTGTGTTTTATTGGAATCGTTAAAATAACTTTTGTGCCTATCGCTTCATTATTTTCATATAAATCTTCATATTTATATCCAAAATTTCCTTCAAATACATTGCTTAAAATTTCAAATCGTTTATGAATGGCTTTTCCCGAAAACGATTCATGCTCGGATCGTTGTCTTAATTTAATGCCTTTTGATTTCTCTCTGCCAATACCGTTATCTTCAATAGTGCAAATTAAAGTGTCTTTTAATTCAAAGGTTATGTTTAATTTTTTTTGTCCTTCTTGGTGTAACAAGCCATGAAGTAATGAGTTCTCAATAAAGGGTTGAATCAATAATGGAGGTAACATAATATCTTCCACATTTTTTATGTCGATGGTATAAGTAAAGTCTTTTTTAAATCTTAATTTCTCTAGTGATAAGTATAGTTCTAATAGTTTTATTTCTTGATCAAAATCAATAAAGTCTTTTTCGGAGTAGCTTAACGTGCGGCGCACTAAATTAGAAAATGTGGTAATGTATGAATAAGAATGTTCCACATCTCCTTTTAAAATTAAATCTTGAATGGAGTTTAATGAATTGAAGATGAAGTGTGGATTCATTTGCGATTGAATGGCAGTAAGTTTAGAGGCATTTAACTCATTAATTTGTTGCGATTTTTTTTGTTGAATACTTAATTGCCATTTATAAATAAAATAAACAATAACTAAAAAACTCATAATAACAAGTGCGATGAACCACCATCGGCTATAAAATGGGGCGGAAATAGAGAAAGAGTGGGAAATAGATTCACTAAAACGTCCCTGATTTTCAACTTTTACATAAAAAGTATAATCTCCCGGTGCAAGAGCCGAATAGGTAATTTTATTTGATTCGTAATTATTAATGTTCCAGTTCAAATCATATCCAGCTAGCTTGTAATGATATCTAATGGTTTGATGATTTTTAATGGTTGGCGACGAAAATGTAAATTGAATTTTACGTTGATTACTATTTAAAGCATATGTTGCTGATTGGTTTAAAACACTATCATTAACCAAAATTTTATCCAAACGAATAATTGGTTTTTTTATTTTTTTATTTGAATAGGATAAATCGATTTGTTGCACACCGCCCGAATGACTCACCCACAATTGTTGTTGATGAATGGTGAAATCAATAATTCGCTTGGATGAAAAGCCAAAAACAGAATGAATAGATTTTAATAAATGTCCATTCATGTCAAATTGAAACAAGCCATTGGATGACTTAGCAATTATGGTGTTTTGAAAAATAATTATTTTTTTTAGTGATTCAGATTTTTCATTGACGATAGGGTTTATTTTGTTAATGATTTTTCCTTTATTTAAAACAATAATCCCATTTTTTTTAGTGCTTGCGTAGATATTATTATTGTAAAACAAAATATCATTTGGAAAAACATCTGTGTTATTGATTATGATTTTTTTAGAAATTCCGGAAGGAAATATCACATAAAATCCACTAGCGGTGGATGCATATAAGCAACTATCGTGAGAGCTATATTCAAGCGAATACACTCGTTGATTCATGGAGGATAGCCACTCGGTTACAAATTTTCCTTTTTGATCTGCAATCAACTTCACAACTCCTCGGTTGGTGCCTAAATAAAATTCATTTTTGTGCACTATGGCTACATCTTTCAAGGACGCTTCCATTAAATCTGTAATAGCTTTAGAGCGTTTGTTTAAGATTCGTATTTTTCCATTATCAAATATTATAAAGTCACTATTAGAGCATCCAAATTGTATTTCAATTGGTCGATTCCCTTTATCATTGATTGTATATAGTTGTTTTTGTAAATAGTTTATTAGTTTTCCTTTAGATGACCCCATCACTAAACCTAAAACCGAATCGGTTTGTAAAGAAGTAATTGGATCGTCATAAAAAGAGTGAATCACATCTGGGACTTTGGTGTCAGGTATAACTAATATCCCTTTATCAAAGGTGCTTAGTAATATATTGCCTTCATTATCTTTAAATACATCAGAAATAAAATAATCTTCATAATAGATGGGATATTTTTCGTTTGTAATTTTATCTCTTACTAAAGCAATGCCAGGTAAAGTTCCGGTTACCCAAAGGCCATCTTTTGATTCGTATAGTCTTTCTGATTGACTTCTTCCAAATAAAGTATTTTTGGGTAATTCGTTTAATTCGTTTTTTGATGGATTATAATTGAAGAGTTCCTTGGTTTTTAAATCAAGAGCATAGTTCAATTCATTTATTCTAAAAAATTTAAAAACACTTTGGTATTGAATTGTTCCTGATGAAAATGTTAGTTTCTTTTTTAAAATAGTTCCATTTTCATAAATCAAAATAGAGTCACAAGACATTTTATGAAATATGATTTTGCTATCTATTTTAAAAGCTGAGCCTAAATAATGATTTGAAACATCATACTGAAGTATTTTTTTTCCGTTTTTATTAAGTACAATTATTTTTTTTGCCCCAACAATTAAATTGCCATCATTAGCTACTGATAAACTAACATCAGAACTTCTTTCATCGTCTGTTAATTCATAAAATAGATTGAATTGTTTCCCTTTAATTTCAAATAGTTGATTATTTAAATTGTGGCAATAAATAACCCCTTCTTTACTCATGGTAAAATTAAAAACAGAACTGCCTTTAGCTTTGTCACATTCTATTTTTTCATATGTATAGTAATCAAAATAAAATAATCCTTCATTGGTGGCAAACCAGTAATTTAAATTTTTATCTTGAATCACGTCATATATTTGAACACCTCTAAATTGTTCTTCGCCAAAAGAAAAGTAAGCAGGTTGCTGTGCTTTAATGTTTTTAAATACTAAGCATAGAGCAAACAACAAAAATATTTTTGCAATTTTAAGCCATCTAAATATGTAAACACTAACGTTGATATTAGCAAAGGTACAAAAAATGAATGTTGAAACATTGAAATTGTTTATTTGATATCTTATTTGTTATTTATGGTTTTTTCTCTAAAATGTGCCGTAAATATGCTTGATGCAAAACAAGTTGTTATGCCTTGTTTTATTCTTCAACTTTTTTCAACACTAATGTTTTCCAAACATCTCCTTTTGAACGTATTTTGACCAATTTGTCGATCTTAGCTGTTTCCAAAATTTCAGTGTAGAATACTTGTCCAATTATACTTTCATATCCTGGAATGTTTGTTTCTATAACCTTAATTTCATAACTGCATTTTGAGGTAAAATTAATTTTAGATTTAAGATAGTACTTCCCATCTTCAATCTTTTCAATCACATATTCTCCCCGGAATTCTATTGAATAACCCTTCGTGTTTTCGTCCCCAGTTTCTTCATTCACAAACTTTCCTGATTTTATAAAGCTGCAATCTGTTTTACGATCTTTGTTTACTAACCAATGTATATTTTCTTGGGAATAAATTTTCGTGGAGATGAAAAATAAAATAAACAGAAAAGATTTCTTCATTTTAGGTTTGTTTAAAATTAGGCATAACGTTTTCGAGCTACCAGAAGTGCGGTTCAAGGCACTAGTCAACCGAATACTAATAACAAAGATAGAATGTTTCTACGCATTTGCAATGCAAAATGAATGTCTTTCGCGAAGCGGCATTTATTGCAAATGCTTTGATGTCGCCCGCATAAGTTTTAGCTGCGGTTACCTGTAGTTTTATTTTTTCGATGCTCTTGTGCTTCAATTTAGTTGAGCAAAACAATTAATAAAATTGTCAATGCGACAACAATTAATAATACTTTAATTTCAAATTTAAAAAATGGTTTAATGTCAGAATATGGTGCAGTTGTTAAGCCTAATTTTTTTACGATTGTATCGACTTGCTCTACGTTCGCATTTTTGAAAAAATAAGTTTGTGTTGGGTAACTGTCAAGTTGAATACCAATATTTTTGTCCTCTCTTAAAAACTCAATTCCCTCGTTGCTAAGCGTTGCCTCAAATTTTGGAATGTCTGCAATTCTAACTTGAAAAGAGTTGTTGTCGTTTTTAAACTCTACAACATTTTTATAATATTCCGCCTTTTCTTTAGTATCTAAGTCTAAAAGTTCTTCTTCTTCAATGTTTTTTTTGTTCTCCTCGTCAAGTCGTTTATTAAAATCGGTTGTCCAGTTTTTTTCTAAAATTATTTGTCTAGCGACAATAACTGCGTCTGCCTGAAAGTCGTCTGGAGTAAGAACTATTTTGAAAAGTTCCTCCTGACTGTATTTTTGGTATCTGTCGTAAAATTGTGTCGTCATAAAATTACAGGTAACGGATGGCAGCTAGAACTTGTGCGGCTCAGGGCATTGTCAACCGAATATTAATAACAAAGATAAAATGTTTCTACGCATTTGCAATGCAAAATGATTGTCTTTCG
>JBIICN010000005.1:0-119680 GCA_044238845.1 Bacteroidia bacterium | reverse complement strand
TGGTGCAACAGCTGCTATTGGATTTTCGTAAAGTTCAATATTTTTTGTGATGGTATCTATACAACCATTTTCGTTAGCTATTAATGTAATTGGATAAGTGCCTGTAGTATTATAACTTACGTTTGATACCGTTTGTGATGTTGCTGTTTGTGTAGATGCACTTGTTCCAAAATCCCACAAAATTGTGCCTGGTGTAACAAATAAACTAGCATCAGTGAAGTTAAAATTATTACCATTAAAACATAAGCCAGTCGTTGATAAAATATTAAAATCTGCAGTGGGTGAAGGCGTAACAGTGATGCTATTAGGAGAAAGAACTTGACTGGTGTCAATACACTTTTGAGAGGTTGAAATAGATAGTGTAAAACCATAAATTCCAGCTGGTGTGAACACATGCGTAGGATTTTGTTGTGTGGAAATTGTACCATCACTAAAGGTCCATAAATAAGTAATTGGTGTGCTTGCGGTACTTGTATTATTAAAACTTACAGATAAAGGGTCGCAGGCAACAGATGGAAATGTACCAATGGAAGCGGTTGGATTTTGTACAACTTCTATAGTTTTAGTAACTGTAGCCGTGCAGCTATTTTCACTAACACTAAAAACAACTGGATATATTCCAGGAGCGTTAAACGAAACATTACTAACGGATGACGTACTGGCACTTTGTGGAGTTGCATTTGCCCCAAAATTCCAGGCAAAAGTACCTGTGCCTTGAAAAGCCCCACCTCCATTAAAATTAAAACTATTATCATTAAAACATTGTGCGGTTGGCGTTATGTAATCTGGTTTTAATAAAGGATACACATAAACAGTAGTAGTTGTAATAGCTGAGCATAACCCTGTGATATTTGTAGCGACCATTGTAATGGTATAGATTCCAGGTGTCAGATATGTGTAGCTTGCATTTGGAATATTGGCGGTATCGTTTAAGGTCGTTGGGTCGCCAAAATTCCATTGGTATGTTGTAGTTGGTAAATTGTTATTTAGAGAATCATTAGTAAATGCAATAGTAAATCCGTTACAATATCCTGTGCCCTGACCATTATTTGTGGTAGTTTGAGAAGATATTCCTGCTGTTGGTAATCCCGGACAAGCGATAACGTTAAATTGAAAATCCCGATGATGAGTAGCAATTAACACCCCATTTCTATATTCCTCAACGCATACGCCCACAACCCATTGCCCTTGTATGGTTGGATTGCCATTTAGAAAACCAGTATTTGAGTTAATATTAATGGCTGGATTTGAAGCCATCGGGTAAGATGCACTGTATGGAGAACTAAAGGGAACGGAAATATAGGGAGGTGGCGTGTTAACATTTGGACAAGCACTTGGAGGATTTGGGCATTGTGAACTTGATTGAGGTGCTGGTATATTTAAAAATGGACAGCAGGCATCTAAACCATTAAATGGAGTGCATAAACTATATACTAGTGAATCTCCATCTGGGTCGGTTGCCACATGATCAAATGCAATGGGTTTATTTAAACAAATATAAATAGGAGGTCGGTTAGTAAATCTTGGACTACTATTAACTATAAAAGAATTTGTACCAGGTATGAATTCCCAATAGGTAGCACCCACATCACCTGGACTAATTAAATTTAAAATGGTTCCGTTTCTACAACATCTCTGATAAGCAATATAGTAGCCGTTTGCATTGGGGGGCAAATTTATAGTTGCTTCATATATACCTTCTTGAACACAGGCATTATTAGCACTGGCTGGTGCACAAGGACTATTAATGGTTGGAGGAACAAAACTAATATTTATTGGATTAAATATACTTGATAATATGACATTACCTTGTGTATCATATATTGTAAAATTTGCATTATTATTACTTCCTGGAAATCCATCTAATTCAGGAATTCCATTCAGGCAATCACGGTAAACTTTCATGTGAAGTTTGTAGTTGCCGCCACCTAAGTAATCATAATATATTTCGCCTCCAACAACGTGAGTAGCTTCTGCTAGTTTAGATACTAGAAAAAAAATAACTAAAAAATATGTTTTAAGACTTTTCTTGTAACTCAGCATTTGAACCAAAAATACCTAAAAATCAATCAATTAACAATATATTCAATCACTCAAAATCACCTTTTAAATAAAAAAAGTACATTAGTGCCAAAATTCTACAATAATGGAAGCAAATCAAATTCAACAGTATTTAAATACAAACAAAGATCGATTCTTAAATGAATTACTAGAACTATTAAAAATCCCTTCAATTAGTGCCCGTGCTGAACATAAAACCGACATGGATAAAACAGCTGAAGCCATTAAACAACGTTTAATGGAAGCTGGTGCTGATAAGGTAGAAATATGCCAAACAAAAGGATATCCTGTTGTTTATGGCGAAAAAATAATTGATCCATCAAAACCAACTGTTGTGGTTTACGGACATTATGATGTGCAACCTGCCGACCCACTTAATTTATGGGATTCGCCTCCATTTGAACCTGTCATTAAAAAAACAGAAGTTCATCCCGAAGGCGCTATATTTGCTCGCGGAGCATGTGATGACAAAGGTCAAATGTATATGCACGTGAAGGCTTTTGAAACCATGATGAAAACTAATACATTGCCTTGTAATGTGAAGTTTATGATTGAAGGAGAAGAAGAAGTTGGTTCGCCAAATTTAGGACCATGGATTATTGAAAACAAAGAAAGATTAAAAGGAGATATTATTTTAATTTCTGATACATCTATTATTGCCAATGATATTCCGAGTATTGATAGTGGTTTAAGAGGCTTAGCTTATATGGAAGTAGAAGTAACTGGACCAAACAGAGATTTACACAGTGGTGTGTATGGTGGTGCCGTGGCAAACCCAATAAACATTTTATGTAAAATGATAGCTTCTTGTCATGATGAAAACAATCATATTACTGTTCCTGGTTTTTATGATAAAGTACAAGAACTAAGTGCTGAAGAAAGAGCAGAAATGGCAAAAGCACCTTTTAATTTAGAGGAGTATAAAAAAGATTTAAATATTGACGAAGAACGAGGCGAAAAAGGCTATTCTTCTAATGAAAGAACTGGAATTCGCCCAACATTAGATGTAAATGGTATTTGGGGTGGTTATACTGGTGAAGGCGCAAAAACAGTTTTACCTTCAAAAGCATTTGCAAAAATTTCGATGCGTTTAGTGCCTAATCAATCATCAAAAGAAATTAGTGATTTATTTATTAAACATTTCGAAAGTATTGCGCCAAAATCAGTAAAAGTAAAAGTAACCGCGCATCATGGTGGAGAGCCAGTAGTTGTTCCAATTACATCCAAAGGTTTTTTATCAGCTAGTAAAGCGATGGAAGAAACTTACGGCAAAAAGCCAGTTCCAACTCGTAGTGGAGGAAGTATTCCTATCGTTGCTTTATTTAAAAAAGAATTAGGAATGGATAGTATTTTATTTGGTTTCGGATTAGATAGTGATGGTTTACATTCTCCAAACGAACATTACGGTTTATTTAATTATTATAGAGGTATTGAAACCATTCCTTTGTTTTATAAATATTTTACTGCGTAGTTTTTGTCTAAACAAAACATAACGATAATAGGTGGCGGGCCAGCATCATTGATGCTGGCTTGTTCTTTAGATGCTAGTAATTTCAATATTTCTATCTATGAAAAAAATGCTGCTTTAGGGCGTAAATTTTTAGTGGCAGGAAAAGGAGGCTTTAATTTAACACATTCTGAAAACAAAGAGCCGTTTATAGAACGTTATCATCCAAAACAATTTATAGAACCATTTTTAAAACATTTTTCAAATTCTGATTTTAGAGATTGGTTAAAATCAATTGGCATCGAGACCTATGTAGGAACCAGTAAGCGAGTGTTTCCTGTAAAAGGCATTAAACCTATTGAAGTGCTAAATGCGATTGAAAATGTTCTTAAAAAAAACAATGTTTCAATTTATTATAACCATGAATGGAAAGGTTGGAATAATAACGATATTAAGTTTTTTAATAATGGAGAAACTAAGACTGTAAAATCTGATATAGTTGTTTTTGCTTTAGGTGGCGCCAGCTGGAAAGTAACTGGAAGTGCAGGAAACTGGACCTCATATTTCGAAGATAAAGGAATTCAAATCAATTCATTTTACCCGTCTAACTGTGCTTATAAAATTAATTGGAATCCAGAATTAGTACAACAGATTTCTGGACATGCTTTAAAAAACTGTGAGTTTTTTTGTGGAAGTTCACGCAAAAAAGGAGAGGCGGTTTTAACTGATTTTGGAATTGAAGGTAGTGGAGTTTATGCTTTGAGTAAAGAAATAAGATTACAGTTAATTGAAAACCAAAAAGCGGAGCTATTCATTGATTTTAAGCCAGAATTAAGTTTACAAGAAATTCAAAATAGATTTGAGAACAGAGGAAAGCTATCCATTAAAGATATACTCGAAAAAAAGGTTAATCTTTCTGCTGTTCAAATCCAATTGTTAAAATACCAAAGTACAAAAGAAGAGTATAATCAACCAAAAACTATTAGTCAATTGATTAAGAAATTTCCATTGAATTTAACTGATTTTGCACTTATAGACGATGCTATTTCAACTGTTGGTGGCATTGCTTTAGAGGAAGTAAACAAAAATTTAGAACTAAAAAAACTGCCAAATCATTATTGTTTAGGCGAAATGCTTGATTGGGATGCCCCAACAGGCGGTTATTTATTGCAAGCTTGTTTTAGTATGGGTAGCTTTTTGGCTGATCAGTTAACTTTTCCCTCTTTTGAAGAGGGTGCCTGAAAGTCGGGAGATGTAAATAAACATCCTCCGTCCTGCGGACACCTCCTTAAAAGGAGGAAATTGCTGAATTTTCAAACAGAAATAATATCTTTACACATTAAAAAATTACATTTTGCAAAACATAAAAGAATATTTTAACATCATTGCTTCTAAAAGAAAAGGACGAGGCTTAACCAATTACTATTGGAAAGAAATCACGAATTACTGTAATTATTTTTCTCATGAAGATAGTTCTGTTTTAGAAGTTGGATGTGGTAGCGGAGATTTAATTGCTGGAATAGCAGGAAGCAAAAAAACGGGTATTGATTTTAGCGAAGGTCAAATTGCTTGGGCTAAAGAAAAACACGCGGGTAAAAACATAGAGTTCATTTTAATGGACGCCAATAATATTACTTTAACAGAAAAGTATGATTTTGTTATTATTAGTAATTTGATTGGTTTTGTTGAAGACATACAAACGGTATTTGAACAAGTACAAAAAGTATGTCACCCAAACACAAAAATTATTGTTCAATATTATAATTCATTGTGGGAGCCTGTTTTAAAGTTTGCAGAGTTAATTGGATTAAAAACCAAAACACCGACGCAAAATTGGTTAAATACAAAAGACGTTAACAATTTATTATTTGTATCAGGCTTTGATGTTTATAGAAATAGTAAGAGATTTATTTTTCCGTTTTACATTCCTTTAATTGCTGAGTTGCATAATTTGTTTTTAGCAAAATTTCCATTTTTTAGATTTTTTAGTTTAAACACGTATTCGTTTGCAAAGCCTTTACCGATAAGTAATCCAGAAGAATATAAAACAAAATATTCTACAACAGTAGTTATTCCTGCGCGTAACGAAAGTGGTAATATTGAAAATGCCATTACACGTTTACCAAAATTTGGAAAGCATGTGGAGATTATTTTTATTGAAGGAAACAGTACCGATGATACTTGGCAAAAAATCCAGGAGATTCAACAGAAGTATAAAGACACTCACGATATAAAAATTGGTCAACAAAAAGGTAGAGGCAAGGCAGACGCAGTTAGAGAAGGTTATAAAATTGCTACTGGCGATATTTTAATGATTTTAGATGCTGATTTAACCGTACCGCCAGAAGATATTCCTAAGTTTTATGATGCCATTGCAGGAAGCAAAGGCGATTTTATTAATGGAACTCGCTTAGTGTATCCAATGGAGGGAGAAGCTATGCGTTTTTTAAATTACTTAGGCAATCACTTTTTTAGTTGGGTATTTACTTGGTTACTTGATCAACGCTTTAAGGATACATTATGTGGAACGAAAGTGATGTTTAGAGAAGATTATATTAAACTGACTAAAAACAGAAAATACTTTGGTGAGTTTGATCCCTTTGGAGATTTTGATTTATTATTTGGCGCTCACAAACTTAATTTAAAAATCGTAGAGATTCCAATTAAATATAGAGATAGAACTTATGGCAGCACTAATATTTCTCGTTTTAAACATGGAATTATATTATTACGCATGTGCGCATTTGCAAGTCGCAAGTGTAAATTTATATAAACAATTAAGGAGTTAATGAATTGTAGAGATTGAGAATTAGAGATTGTTTTCATTTTTTTAATTCATTAGTTCAATAAATCAATAATTATTATGGAACGCATTTGGATTTATACATTAAGCAAAGAATTATCTCACGAACAATTAGTAGATTTTAAAAATCGTTGTCAAACTTTCGTGAGTGCTTGGACAGCTCACGACGTGAGTTTAGATGCGTCTTTTGAGTTATACCAAAATCGTTTATTAATTTTTAAAGTAAACGAAGATAAATATAACGCTAGTGGTTGTAGCATTGATAAACAGTTACGCTTTGTCAAAGAATTAGAACAATCGTTTTCTGTTGAACTATTAAATCGTTTACTGGTTGCTTACGAAAACAATCAGCAGGTTGAGGTAGTTAAAGCTTCTCAAATAAAAGAGTTACTGGCAACTAATACCATCACAGCAAATACTCTAGTATTTGACAACACAATCACTGAATCTAATCAATTAGCTAGCAAATGGAAACAACCGTTGCAAGCAACTTGGTTGGCTAAGTATTTAGGGTAGTTACAGTTGTCACTTCGAGCGTAGTCGAGAAGCACTTTCCGTAATTTTAAATTGTTCTCGACTACGCTCGAACTGACACTAAAGAAACTTTCTACCAACCACTTTCTTCGCTATCGCAATGGAAGTGGTTTTGTTTTTTTGGTTGAGGTTTAATCACTTTAGCACCTTTATTTTTTTCTGTGATTAATTTAGCAATAATACGAGCGCGTTCTTTTTTAATGTCTTCGCGTAATTTCGCATCTTCGTCTTTATCAAAGTAAATTTGCCCATCAATAATAGTAGTATTTACTTTCGCATAAATACTTAAAGGATTATCAGTCCATAAAACTAAGTCAGCAACTTTACCAACTTTAATACTTCCTACTTTATCATCAATGTGTAACATTTTTGCAGGATTTAATGTCACTAATTTCAAGGCTTGCACTTCCGATAGTCCACCATATTTAATAGCTTTAGCCGCTTCTTGATTTAAACGACGTCCCATCTCCGCATCATCTGAATTGATAGAAGTGTTTACGCCTGCTTTCGTAAGCATACTTGCATTGTATGGAATTGCATCCATTACTTCTAATTTATAAGCCCACCAGTCAGCAAAAGTGGAAGCGTTAGCGCCATGTGCTTTCATTTTGTCAGCAACTTTGTAGCCTTCTAAAATATGAGTAAAGGTATTTACTTTAAACTTCATGCTATCTGCTACATGCATTAACATATTTACTTCGCTTTGCACATAACTGTGACAAGTAATAAAACGTTTGCTGTCTAATATTTCTGCTACAGCATCTAAGTCTAAATCTTTTCGAGGAGAAACAATACTACCTTTTTCAATTTCCTTTGGACTCAATTTCCCAAAAGTTTCCATTTGTTTTTTATAGGCGGCTGCTCTTGTAAAATAATCATAATACAATTGCTCCACACCCATGCGAGTTTGAGGGAATCTTACTTGATCGGGATTTATACCGTTTGAATGTTTGACGTTTTCTCCTAAAGCAAATTTAATAAATCCTGGAGCTTTTTCGTATTTAAACTCTTCTGGATTTTTACCCCAACGTAATTTAATAATGCAACTTTGTCCCCCAATTGGATTGGCCGAACCATGAAGTAACTGCGCAGTTGTTACACCTCCAGATAACTGACGATAGATGTTAATGTCATCAGGGTTAACCACATCTCCCATTCTTACTTCTGCACTACTCGATTCCGCCCCTTCGTTTACACTAAATAAAGCAATGTGCGAATGTTCATCTATAATCCCTGGAGTTAAATGCATACCTTTTCCATCAATTACTTTTGCAAAAGCAGTTTTAGGAGCATCAATGTTTGGAGCAATGCGCACAATTTTCCCATCAACAATATATATATCTTGCTCTTTTAAAATAGAATCTGATTCGTTTGTCCAAATGGTTGCGTTTTTAATTAATACAGCATCATAACGTTTTTTAAACTTAGCCCACGTATCTTTTATTAGTCCTTCGCTTTCAGCTTCAGCTTCTCCATAAGCACCAAATGGATAATATACTTTTCCATAATCAATTTTAGACGCAGGTTTTGGAGTTTTTGGTTTTGCAGTGTCAACAACGTTTATAAAATTTATTTTAAAATCAACCCATGAACCATCAGTCATTTGTCCTGAACCCGCAAATGATTTAGCTGATTCATTATAATTACCAGATAAACGAACGGTAAAAGTTGAATCGTACGGGAAACTTAAGGTCAATAAATTATTTTTAAAAGTGATGTTTGCCTTTGCTTTTAAACTGTCTTTTAATTGGACTAAGCCGTTATAATTGTCTTGATCTTTATTTACAGTTAATTTATAGTTGTTTGCATTATATTGTAATTGATATGAACCACTAATATCAGGTAAAGTCAAATCATTATACATATGTTTTTCTCCATTACTCCAAGTTTCAAAAATAGTGGCGTCATCTTCAAAAATAGGTTTAGAAGAAATAAAAAAGTTAGCATACATGCCTGTTTTTAAACTTCCAATTTTATCTTGAACACCAATAAAATTTGCAGGGGTATAAGTTAATGCACGTAAAGCTGTTTTTTCGGATAAGCCGTATTTAATAGCTTTTCGAACATTTTTCAAGAAGTGTGATTTGTCTTTTAAGTCAGCAGAGGTAATACAAAATTGTACATAATTTTTTTCGAGCAACGCTAAATTAGCTGGAGCCATTTCCCAATGTTTTAAATCGCTTAACGAAGCTTGTTCAGCATCATATGGATCTTCTACGTCAATAGCATCAGGATAATTTACTGGAATAATGTATTTTGAAAACGTTGCTTGAATGTCGAACAAACGTTGATATTCGTTACCACCACCTTTAATAATATATTTTGTTTTAAATTCATCAGCAATTTTTTTACCACGTAAATCATTGTATTTATCGTTGCCTTCAAAAATAGAGGGTAATTCTTGCAATTTATTAAAAGCATCTAAGGTAATATTGTATTCTGTTTTAGTAGCGTTCGTTTTATACCAAGCAGCATCGTAATACGTTTGACGCAATAATGCTATTGCTCCCATTAAAGATGATGGATAATCTTGAGGCGATGTCCCCTTATTTAAAGAATAAAATGCAGCAGCCTTATCTTTAATGATGCTTTCGTTTTCTTTAGTAGCATTTAAATTTACTAAAGCACCACTTCCTCTTACAATTCCATCTTTTTGAGCAGTAACTACCGCTCCAAAGCCTTGTTTTCTTAAATCATCGGCTTTTTGTTGATTATGTAAAAACAATTTTTGTGCTTCTAATTCACTTTTAATAGCTTGATTCCATCCATAAGCTCCTTTTTTAGGAGCATCTTTATAATCTATTCTTTTAATTTCAGGCATTCCATAATCGCTATATAAATCTACAAAAGCTGGATAGATATGCTTGCCTTTTAAATCAATGGTAATAGCGTCTTTTGGAGCCTCTAATTTTTCACCCACACGTAAAACTTTACCATCTTGTATCAATAGTGTAGCATTGATAATGGTGACGTCGGCATCCACATGCAACGTACAATTTGTAAACGCATGGATGGTATGCATAGTGTTTGGCGCTCCATTTACAGGAAAAGTGGTTTGTGCTACCAAATAAGATGATAGACTAAAAATGGAGGATATGAATAAAAATAGTTGACGCATAATGTATAGTTAATTGTAACAAATATAACATTCTAGAGCATCTATAAAAATAAGTTTGTGGGTTTTATTTAAAGATAAATTGTTAATTTTGAGACACATTTAAAATTAAACTATGGCAACAGGCATGTTACACTCTCACTACTTATTTGTAGTGCTTTTTACATTAATTTATTTAGTTAAAACAATATTATTATTAAGCGATAGAGACGAACTTTTAGAGAAATTTAAAAAGAAAACTAAAGTTGTTGAAATGATTGTGAGTTTCGGCTTTTTAGCTACTGGTATTTTCTTGTTAACTCAAGTTCCAGTAATTACGATGTTGATGATTGTTAAAATTGTTTTAGTAGTATTATCTATTCCATTAGCAGTTATTGGGTATAAAAAGAAAAACAAAGTTTTGGCTACTTTATCATTTTTTTTAATCGTGGTTTCTTTTGGATTAGCTCACAAAGCTAAAGATGCGAAAGCAGGTGAAAAAACAGTTGCTTTATCTGGCAAAGAAATTTTTGAGCAAAAATGCACCTTATGTCATGGCGCTGATGGTAAATTAGGGCAAGCAGGAGCAAAAGATTTATCGGTTACTCAATTACCACATGCTGGAATTGTGGAGATTATTACAAACGGTAAAAATACCATGGCTGCTTATAAAGAAGCCTTATCTGCTGAACAAATTGAGGCAGTTGCTTCTTATATTGAAACCGATTTAAAAGGAAAATAGTACTATTGAAAGCAGATCTTCATTCTACCGAAACACAAGCATCTACCGCTGTTTTAATTGGCGTTATTAATAAACGACAAAACGAAGCAGTATCTTATGAGTATTTAGATGAGTTAGCTTTTTTGGCAGAAACCTATGGTGTTGAAACTAAAAAAGTGTTTACTCAGAAATTAGAACGCCCTGATAAAGCTACTTTTTTGGGTAAGGGAAAATTGAATGATGTCAAAGCTTTTATCAAAGAACATAAAATTTCGGTAGTGATTTTTGATGATGAGTTATCGCCATCGCAACAACGAAATTTAGAAAAAGAATTAGGTACTAGAATATTAGATAGAACCACTTTAATTCTAGAAATTTTTTCGCAACGAGCACAAACGGCTCATGCTAAAACACAAGTACAGTTAGCGCAATTACAATATTTATTACCACGCTTAACAGGTATGTGGACTCACTTAGAGCGTCAGCGTGGTGGCACAGGCACACGTGGTGGAGCAGGGGAGAAAGAAATTGAAACAGATAGACGAATTGCGCGTGATAAAATTGCTCAGCTTAAAGAAGATTTAAAAGTGATTGATAAGCAAATGGCGACGCAACGTAAAAACCGTGGCGAATTTGTGCGTGTGGCTTTAGTAGGTTATACCAATGTTGGTAAATCAACTATCATGAATATGATTAGCAAGAGTGAAGTGTTTGCTGAGAACAAATTGTTTGCGACACTTGATACAACGGTACGTAAAGTAACTATTGATAATTTATTTTTCTTGTTAACTGACACGGTGGGTTTTATTAGAAAACTACCAACTCAATTAGTAGAAAGTTTTAAAAGTACTTTGGATGAAGTACGTGAAGCTGATATTTTATTACACGTGGTTGATATTTCGCATCCAAACTTTGAAGATCACATTAACGTCGTTCGCCAAACTTTGATTGATATTGGTGCGGGCGATAAAGAAACGATTTTGGTATTTAATAAAATCGACGCTTTTAAATATGTGAAAAAAGACGAGGATGATTTAACGCCAGTTACCAGAGAAAATTTATCATTAGATGAATTGAAAAAAACCTGGATGACAAACTTAGATCAAACTTGTGTTTACATTAGCGCTAAAAACAAAGACAATATTGTGGACTTTAAAAAATTGGTTTATGATACCGTGAAGAAAGTGCACGTGGTAAGATTTCCTTACAATAATTTGTTTTATTAAGAATTATTCCTAAAAATCACAATTGCTATATTTCATAGCAAAGTAATGCTATTTTATTATTTAATTTTACATTAAACAATGGTATCACAATTTGTGATACCTAAGATTAATTAAAATGTCAGATATAAATAACTTATCGTTAGTGCCTGAAGAGGTAATTATGCAAAAAATTTTCTTTATCAGGAATCAAAAAGTAATGTTGGATAGAGATTTAGCTGAACTTTATGGAGTTGAAACAAAGAGATTAAAGGAACAAGTTAAACGTAATATGGAGCGGTTTCCAAAACACTATATGTTTGAATTGACGATAGAAGAGGCGACAGTTTCAAGGTCGCAAATTGCGACCTTGAAGAGAGGAGATAATATTAAGTACTTACCTCTTGCTTTTACCGAACAAGGAGTTATGATGTTAGCCAATGTTTTAAAAAGTAAAAGAGCGATAGAGGTTAGTATTAAAATTATAGACGTATTTATTTTATTGAGAGAAACCTTATCAAATCACACAGATCTTAGGCTAGAAATTGAATATATCAAGAAAAAAGTGAGTAACCACGATAAAAACATCGAATTAGTATTTCAGTACTTAGATGAGTTATTAGAAAAGAAAGAAAACAAAAAGGAACGACCACAAATTGGATATAAAATTCCTAAGAAAAAATGATTTGGTTTCCTAACAATAATTTGTTTTATTAAAACAATTTGTATCTAACGCCAACGGTTCCAAAAATCAGTTTTTGATTAAATATACTATAGTTCAGTGAATTTTCGTTTTGTTTTCCAAGTTGCACAACTGACGGCGAGTAAGTGTTTAGTAATCCATAAGACACATTGAGTGATAAAGACAAATGAAGTTTTTTTAGTAAAGCATATGTATAGGTTAACTTCATGTTTAAATATAAATCACGATTTTTTTTAATATCCGTTGGCTCAAAGTTTTTAGGCAATACTACTTGAGATGTGTCTTGATTATTGTTCGCTGCATTATCTGTGAAATTTGTACTAACTATAATCTTAGTAAAAATATTTTTTTGTAGGTTAGTGGTAATAGCAATATTATGTTTTTTAATCCAATGGTTATATCCAAAACCTATACCTGCTTGTAAATAGTTATATTTTACTACTTGATAAACCTCAAATGTTTTAAAATTCATCTGATTACTATTTGCCGAATATATATAATTACCAAAGGTACCAAAGGGCTCGCCAATTAATTCGTTTTGAAAATAATTTATTAAAAGATTAAATGTAAAATGGTTTACATTATGTTCTAACCCAAAATTAAAAGATGATTTTCTTTTAGATTTTCCATCTACTGTTAAATGTCTTGATTCATTTCTATAAACAAAATTATTGTAAACAGGCAAACCAACATTAAATGACAAGAAGACTTGATGTTTAGTTTTAATGGAATCTTTTTGACTAAAACTACTAATTGAAATTAGAAACAATAAACTCAGTATAATTAATATTCGTTTAAACATCATCCTCATTATTATTTAGATAGTAACTCTTCAATTAGTTTTTCGGTTTTAACGGTATAGTCTTCGTAAGCTTTTCCAGTTGCGGGGCCGCTAAAACCTGTGTAAACTGATTTTACTTGATGATTTTTATCTAAGAAGATAGTGGTGGGAAATGCCATCACACTATTTAAAAAAGGTAAACTTTCTGAGGCTTTTTCTTTGCCAGTTAAACCTGTAATTAAAATTTCGTATGTTATATCAAATCGCTTTGATAAACGTAAAACATTTGCTTTTGCTTTTTCATTGTCCGATGTTCTTTCGTAAGCAAGTGCGATAATTTCTAAACCTTTTTTATTATACTTTTTGTAAACCTTTGATAAATATGAACTTTCATCCATGCAATTAGGGCACCAACTTCCCATAATTTGTACAATCACTACTTTGTTTTTGTATTTAGGATCACTTAAACTTACTTTTTGATTTTTGGTATTATAGAAAGTGAAGTCAATTATTTCATTGGGATTTTTTAAATAAGTTAAACTTTCAGGATCGTGTAGTTCAAATTTATCATTACGTTTTGCTATCCAGTTTTCGTGCCATGTTGACCCCGAGTAAAAATCGGCTTTCGTAATATCTGTGCCATTATGTTCGGCTAAAAATAAAAAGGCATGTGAGCCATCAAAACAACTTAAGTATAATTTACCATTGTTTTCAGTGCCTTCTAAAAAGCGGTAGTCGCCAGTTTCGGTTAAAAAAGTTCCTTCTACAATACTCGAGTTGGCAACATGTTTAAATATTCCAATAGCTTTACTGCTATCTTTGGTTTCAGGACTAAAAGTGCATTCCCAGCGTCCGTCATAAAAATTAGTAGGTTTTTCTACAGGAACGATAAAACGATTTTTGTTTCCAAAACGCGCACTAAAAGCAATTGATTTGTTTTCTTTTTTAGTATGATTAATCCATAATCCTTTAATAATACTGTCTCCCGTTAATTGAGTCCTAAACTCGGTATCAAAAATGGGCATTTTAAAAATTAAAGAATCTTTAGTTAACGTAACTTCTTCCACAGTGATGCGTTCTTGTGCATTATGAATTACCAAAGCGAACTTTCCTTTCGTATTTTTAATTTCAAAATTAAATGGAAGCTCTAATTGTTTTTCGGTATTTAATAAAAGTGTTCCACGCCAAATTCCTGTTTTAATTTTAATTTGGGCAGAACAAATGGTGGTAATCAGTATTAATATAAGTGCAGAATATTTCATTATACTAAATAAAAATTATTTTTTCAAATAACCTATTATCTCACTTCAATTTCATCAATAAATATGAACGCATCGCCTCCTTTACCTTGATGCCAGTCTGGTAATTTGCCAAAATTAGTCGCTTTTATTTTAATGTAGCGCGCGCTCAACTTGGCACTATTAGTATTGTAAAAGGTGCGCATTTGTAAATTGTAATCGTCGGCGGGTATTCCATTTTCAATACTTCCTAAAAGAGTGTAGTTAATTCCATCTTCAGAAACTGAGTATTCTACTTGTTTTGGAAATAATATCCATGAGCGCGTATCTTGTAAAAAGCTAGCATTTACGAATTCTATTACTTTTGATTTCCTTAAATCTAAAACACATGCGAAGTCTTGCCCTTGATAGCCTTGCCATCCGCCGCTGCGCCAATTCGTAGCTCCATGTTGCCCATCAATAATGCCCTCGTCGCCACCAGCATCATATTGTTTATTATAAGTGCTTAGAATAGTGATATTCCAATTATTTGGTTTTTTATACAAATATGCTGTGGTGGTTGAGCTACTTTGATTTTCAATAAAAGCTTTGGCTTTTACAGTTGTTGAAGAATCACATGTAAATGAACTCATGTATTTTTTTGAACTGAGTGTTGGTTCAGTTCCATCTAATGTATAATATATGATAGCTTTACTTTCGGGATGTTCAATAGTAACCGTTTTTTCTGTTTCGGTTATTTTTGCGGGACCGTTAATAACTGGAGATTGAACAATGGCTTTGTCTGTTATTTTTGTTTGAGGTCTTAATACATTTGTTTTTCCAAATAGAGATTTTTCATCTAATTTATCGTTCATTAATAATTCTAATTTCCCACCATTAATAATAGCCGTATGGGTTAATACAGAACTATTAGATAGTTTGCCATTTAATGTTGATGATTGAATATATTGAAAACTCGTAGTTGGATTTTGCTTTTTGATTTCAAATGTTTTTCCGTTTTCTAAATGAATGATCACGTTATCAAATAATGGAGAACCAATCGTGTATTCTGGTTTACCTGGACATACCTGATAGAAGCCCATGGAACTTAGCACATACCATGCACTCATTTGGCCGCAATCTTCATTACCAATTAATCCATCAGGGTTATTTTTATAAAACTCAGTTAGTATTTGATGAATTTTTTCTTGCGTTTTGTTTGGTTTACTGACATAGTTATATAAGTAGGCCATATGATGACTGGGCTCGTTGCCATGTGCATACTGACCAATTAAGCCAGTAATGTCAACTTGTGTTCTGCCTTCTGTTTCACTTTTTGCATTAAACAAATCGTCTAACTTTTTTTCAAATTGTTTTTCGCCACCCATTAAATTAATTAAACCTGTAACATCTTGTGGAGCAAAAAATGTGTACTGCCAGCTATTTGCTTCTGTATAATGATTGTTGACTTCTCTCGGTTCAAAAGGAGATAACCAATTTCCGTTTTTACGTGGACGCATAAAGCCGGTTTTTTTATCATACACATTTTTGTAAGCTTGCGCGCGCTTCATGTATAAATCGTAGTCTAATTTTTTATTTAATTTTTTGGCAATTTGTGCAATACACCAATTATCGTAAGCATATTCTAATGTTTTAGAAACACTTTCCGATTCGTCATCTATTTGTAAAAAGTTGTTTTGATTAAATGAAGGTATGCTCCAGCTTGTGTAAGAGGCCGCAGCACGCATGGCGTCATAAATAGCATTTTTGTCAAAGCCTGTAATGTTTTTTGTCATCGCATCGGCAATAACGGATACACTGTGAAAACCAATCATACAATTTGTTTCGTTAGCAGATAACTCCCACATTGGCAAGCGTCCACTTTCTTTGTGTTGCTGTAAAAATGTATTGATGATATCGGTTGTACGTTTTTGTTCGATGATTGTAAATAATGGATGCAATCCTCTAAAGGTGTCCCATAACGAAAAAACCGTGTAAGGAGTAAAACCAATGGCTTGATGTACTTTAAAATCACGTCCTCTGTATTTACCATCCACATCACCCGC
Source organism: Bacteroidia bacterium (assembly GCA_044238845.1). GTDB lineage: Bacteria > Bacteroidota > Bacteroidia > B-17B0 > Aurantibacillaceae > UBA4416. Next base: position 103,051 of record JBIICN010000005.1, on the reverse strand, counting down.
TAAAGATGGATGAGTAAAACAGTGATATAAAGCCGTGTAAAAAATAATTTTTTGCTCTGGATTATTTGTTTGTATGTCTATTTTTGATAATTCCTTTTCCCACTGCAATTCAGCGTCCTGTTTGTATTTGTCAAAATCCCAATGAGTAGCCTCGGCTTCTAGATTTTTAATAGCGCCTTCAATGCCAGTTTGAGAAATAGCTACTTTGATAGTGAGTGCTTGTTGGTCTTTATTATTAAATTGAATCAAAGCAGCGGTAGTTTGTTCTTCCTCGTTTGGTTTTTTTTGATCTTTTACAATTGTATTTAATTTCTTTGAAATAATTGGTTTGTTAAATTTCATAACAAAGTAAATATACTGTTGCGTGGCCCACGCTTCGCTGATGCGGGATCCAACAATAGTAACACTATCAATAATTTTTAATGTACTAAGTAATGTTTTATCTCTGTGTAATAAATCAATTACAATAGAGGCTGTATCCATTTTGGGGAAATTGTATTGATGAATCCCGACTCTTTGTGTTGCCGTTAATTTTACCTCAATATTGTTTTCTAATTCCACTTGATAAAATCCCGCACTTGCTTTTTCTTTTAAGTGTGAAAATTTAGTAGGATATGTTTTGTTTTTGTAGTGTTTAGGATGCGTAACAGGCATGATTAAAATATCGCCATAATCACTAACGCCTGTACCACTTAAATGGGTATGGGTGAAACCATAAATAATAGAATCAGAATAGTGATAACCGCCACAACCCTCCCAACTGCCATCAATTCTGGTATCAGGACTTAACTGCATCATTCCAAAGGGAACAAGAGCTCCTGGAAAAGTATGACCAGCGCCACCAGTTCCAATAAAAGGATTTACGTAATTAGCGTGTGTTGTTGTTTGCGAATGACTAACAAAACAAATTAATTGAAGTAATAGTAAATATAATTTGTGCCATTTTAAATACATGATTCAAAATTATATTTTTAATTATTCTTCCTCATCGCTATATAATTCTAATAGCTCTTTTGGATAATCATCTTTTAAAATATAAACACCCGTCATGGGGTTTACGACTTCGCGAATACTTTTTAAGTGTACGTTAAATGTCATTCCTTTTTTCGTATCTACTTTTTCGGTTTTACTTATTGCTTTTTTAGAAAAGGGGAGCAATGTTATAGCACCATTATCTAGTGTGCATTCCAAAACTGTCATATCAGGAATTTCGAAACTAAATTCATCGTCGTTTGGATACAAACCATTTAATAAATAAGTAGTGTTATTGATGACTTTGAAATTGGTGACATGACCTTGTACTTCAAACTCATCCTCCCATAAGTATTTAATGTTATCTTCAGTTTCTTCGCCCTCGTTGTCTTTATCAGCATATGCTTGATTAAATTTTGAATTTACAAGCTTAACATTTATTGTTACTATCATAATGTGTATGTTTTTTAGTGAGCAGCGCTTGAATTAGAATTATCTAACTCAACGCCTTGTTTTTTGAAAATAGAAGTTACTTTAAATGCATACCATGCTAAGTAAGCAAAACAAAATACCGTTACAATGTACGATAAGTGTGGATTTAATATATCCACTAAAAATCCTTGAAATGGTGGAATGATTGCTCCGCCCAAAATCATCATGATTAGTAATGATGAACCTTGGTTGGTATATTTTCCTAAACCATTTATGGCTAAAGCAAATATACATGGCCACATCACCGAGCAAAATAAGCCACCACTAATAAATGAGTATAAAGCTAAATTACCAGTGCTCACTAAACCAATGACCATCATGGTACAAGCAGTTAAACTTAATATCATTAATGTACGAGCTGGATTATCTCCAGAAAAAATAAAAATTAAAGTTGCCAATAAAATGTAAGGAATATAAAACAAGTAATCGTCTACATTGCTTCCTCTTAAATAATTTACACCGTAAATAACTCCAAATGCAATAAATGGTGTAATAAACTGCATGATGATTTTAATTGTTTTACTAAAATTAAAAACGGCTAATGCACCTGTCCAACGGCCAATCATTAAACTTCCCCAATACAAAGAAATAAAGTGAGATATTTTTGTGTGATCAATTCCTTTTATTTCGGGCATGGCTAAAAGCGCTCCCATATTACTTTGTATGGTAACTTCTACACCTACATACACAAAGATAGCAACCATCCCTAAAGTTAATTGAGGATATTTTAAGGCCCCTAAATCTTTATCTAATTTTTCAGAATTAGTCACTTCTGGTAATTTTGAAAACCATAAAATGCTAGCACAAAGAATAAATAAAGCAAATAAAATTAATGCTGGAATCTTTACAGCTTCTAAGCTACTATCTGCTGCTGCTGGGGCACTTATATTTCCAAATAAAGCATAACTTAATAAAACAGGACCAATGGTTGTTCCAAAAGAATTAATTCCTCCAGCCAAACTTAAACGTTGAGCGCCAGTTTCTTTAGCACCAAAATTTATAACGAAAGGATTAGCTACAATTTGTTGTAAGGCAAAGCCTAAGCCGATCACAAATAAAGCGCATAATAATAATGGGTAAGAATTTAAACTTGCTGCGGGAATAAAAAATAAAGAACCGACGGCTGAAATTAATAGCCCTAAAATCAAGGCTTTTTTATATCCTATTTTATTAATAGGGTCGCCAATTGCACGAGAAGTAAAAAAATAAATGATGGAACCAACTGCGTAAGCTGCATAAAAAGCTAAATCAACTAATTGTGATTGAAATTGAGTTAAGGTAAATTTCTCTTTAAACAATGGAATTAAAATTCCATTACTTGCCGCCACAAAACCCCAAAAGAAAAATACACTTATTAGCGCTACAAAAGATGATTGTAATTTTTGCATAGAATAGTTTTAATAATTACCTAAGGTAAAGGTTTTAGAGTGGGTTCGTTTTTAATCCTAAACCCATTTATTAACAACCTTCTTTTTACTACTTATTGCGTAAATCCGTAATTCGTAATTCGTAATTTGTAATTTCACAACATGCAATTACTAACTCCAACAAACTGGCAAGACTACGAATTAATAGATTGTGGTGATTTTGAAAAATTAGAACGTTTTGGTAAATACATTACCATTCGTCCCGAACCACAAGCTGTTTGGAAGAAACGCTATTCTTACAGTGAATGGGAAAAACAAGCGCATGTAAAATTTGTGCCTAAAAGTAGTTCAAGCGGAGAGTGGAAGGCTTTGAAAAAAATGCCAGATCAATGGACAATTAATTATCCATTAGGTAAAACAGAAATTACTTTGCGTTTAGGTTTAACTTCGTTTAAACATGTTGGTGTATTTCCGGAACAAGCTTGTAATTGGGATGTGATATACGATTATTTGGTAGATTTAGAAAAACCTAAATTCTTAAATCTATTTGCTTACACAGGAGGCGCCAGTATTGCTGCAAGAGCAGCAGGAGCGGATGTAACGCATGTGGATAGTATTAAACAAGTAGTGAATTGGGCAAATGAAAATATGCAAAAATCAAACTTAGATAACATTCGTTGGATGATTGATGATGCTTTGAAATTTGTAAAGAAGGAGCAACGTAGAGGAAATTTATACCAAGGTATTATTTTAGATCCGCCAGCATTTGGGCATGGACCAAATGGAGAGAAGTGGAAATTAGAAGACAATATTTTAGAAATGATTGATAGCGTGTTGGAAATAGTAGACCCTAAACAACATTTGTTAATTTTAAATGCTTATTCATTAGGGTTTTCGGCATTAGTGCCTGAAAATTTATTGCAACCTTTTGCCACCAAACATAAATCTAATTTAAGTATTGGCGAATTATATTTGAATGCAAAAAGTGGTGTTAAATTACCACTGGGTGTTTGGGGAAGGTTAGAGAAGAAATAATTTATTTTTTCTCTGAATCTTTAACTAATTCTAATTTAGCATTTCCAATTGGTAATAATTTCGATTCTCTAAAAGACTCGTTCCATTTAACTTTTATGCCTCCTTTTTGCATATCTCCGGCATTTACAAGTTCTGTGAATACCAGTGTGAAATCATCTTTTTTACCCCTTTCTAAAATTATCGGTTTTATTTTTTTATGGTTTACATTTTCTTGACCCTTTGGCATAATAGCGGAAGCTTTTGTTGGATTAATAATTCCAACGCCATCGCCAACATACATACAGTCAAATTTTGCAATTGATTTATCTGTTTTTAAATCATGTTTTTTTAATGAGCATGTGAAGTTATCAGATGTAAATTCGTTTTTGGTTGGAGGTAAATCAAAATCTGAAACCTTGTTTATTTTACCGCCAGCTGATGCTTTGTAAATTCCTTTAAATTCGACAGTGAATTTTTCCACTAACATATCTCCTCCCTTAAAATCAATAACTTCAGTTTCTTCCTCATTTGGAGATACTACGTAGGTTTTATCTAAACTTAAAACCGTTTTATCTCCAGCTAGATAAACAAATTCAGTAGGTTTTATTAATAAATAGTCGTTGGTTTTATTAAAAATTTTGATTTTAAATTTTACTTTTTTAAAATCAGCAATGACATCAACGACATAAATATTATAATCATCAGTTTCTACAGTAGCTTCTTTATATAAGTATTTTACAACTTCTTTCTCTTTGTCTTTTTTTTCTTTCTCTTTTTTCTGAGCAAAAGAACCTAGTCCAATAAATAAGATAACTGCTAATAAAGAATATTTCATTTGTATAGTATTTAGTTAAACAAATATAACTTATACGTATAATTAATGCGGTATAATTTCTGATTTTTTTGTTAATTTTGGGAAGCTGTTTTTAATATAAAATTTAAACAACTTCTTTATATGCATATTGATATTATTACAGTTCATCCGCCGTTATTAGAAAGTCCCTTTAGTCATAGTATTTTAAAACGCGCGGCTCAAAAAGGCTTGGTTACGGTAAACGTGGTTGATTTAAGAGAATACGGTATTGAACCTCACCGAAAAGTGGATGATTATGCTTTTGGTGGTGGTGCTGGTATGGTAATGATGATTGAACCTATTGCAAATTGCATCAATGATTTAAAGAAACAGCGTACTTACGACGAGATTATTTACATGACTCCTGATGGAGAAACTTTAAAACAAAGTTCTTGTAATCATTTATCTACATTAAAAAATATTATGGTGTTATGTGGACATTATAAAGGAATTGATGAGCGTATCAGAGAACATTTTATCACGAAGGAAATTTCTATTGGAGATTATGTATTAAGCGGAGGAGAGTTGCCTGCTGCTGTTTTATGTGACGGCATTATCCGTTTAATTCCAGGAGTGTTAAACGATGAAACATCAGCCTTGTCAGATTCTTTTCAGGATAATTTACTATCGCCACCAGTTTATACGCGCCCTGCAGATTATAATGGATGGAAGGTTCCCGATATTTTAACGAGCGGAAATACCAAAAAAGTAGAAGAGTGGAGACATGAACAAGCCATTGAAAGAACTAAAATAAGAAGACCTGACTTGCTTTTATAGCTTATCTCCCTTTGGAGGGGGTAGGGGGAGGATTTTTATTTACATGTTCTGCCATTCATGTATGCACTTCAAAGAGTTAAGAACAAACATTGTTCTGTTAATTATTCATTTTTATATTTCGGTTGCGTTTTTATATCCTGCTTAATTTAGTAGATATTAAAATTAGTAAACGTGTCGAATAGAACTGCTACTCAAAAATTAAAAACATCTTCGGTTACTGTTGTCATTAGTTTGGCGCTTGTATTATTTATGTTAGGTCTTTTAGGCTTGGTTGTCATTAATGCAAAAAAATTATCTAATCACATTAAAGAAAATGTTGGCTTTCAAGTTGTGTTAAAGGATACTACTACACAAGCGGAGTTGGATATTTTGAAACAAGAAATTAGTTCGTCGGCATTTACTAAACAGGTTGATTATATTAGTAAAGACGAAGCCGCTAAAAAATTACAAAAAGATTTAGGAGAAGATTTTATTACGTTTTTAGGTTATAATCCTTTATTATCATCACTTGATGTTAAGTTAAATTCGGATTATGCGAACATTGATAGTTTATCCAGTTTTGAAAAACAAATCATGCAAAAACATTTTGTAAAAGAAGTGATCTATCACAAAGACATGATTAAGCAAGTGAATGACAACGCTAAAGTGATTAGCTTATATATTTTAATTTTTAGCGGTTTGTTATTAGTTGTTGCTATTGCTTTAATTAATAACACCATTCGTTTATCTATTTACGCTAAGCGTTTTTTAATCAGAACGATGTATTTGGTTGGAGCTACGCAAGGCTTTATTCGAATGCCATTTATTTTAAAAGGTGTTCGTCAGGGTGTTATTGCAGGCTTATTAGCAGGCTTTTTATTAGCAGGCTTTTTAGTATTGAGTACAAATTATATTCCTGATTTATTGCAGTTACAAGACCCTAATTTACTAGCAGTTTTATTTGCTGGTATTGTAGCCTTGGGTGTTTTAATTTCCGGATTAAGTGCCGCATTATCTGTAAGTAGATACTTACGATTAAAAACAGACGATTTATATTTCTAAGATTATAAAATTAAACAACACATATTTTAAGCTAGGCATTTTAACCTGCATAATATGTTTAGTTTGTTTATTTGCCTTTCGTAAGCAACAGCCTTCAACTTTAGTTATTCCTTTAGGAACAACCATTGCTGAGCGTTTTTCGCCTCCGCCAAATTACACGAGAATAAAATCTGAGAAAAATTCATTTGCTGAATTTTTACAGAACACATCTTTAAAAGCACATGGCACTTTAGTACATTATTATAGTGGCGAAGAAAAATCGACCAAAGTAGCAGCAGCTGTTTTGAGTTATGATGTGGGAAATAGAGATTTGCAACAATGTGCAGATGCCGTCATGCGTTTGCGAGCGGAATATTTATACAAAACAAAACAGTTTGATGCCTTGCATTTTAATTTCACCAATGGATTTAACGCAATGTATAGCAAGTGGAGAAGTGGCTGCCACATTGCCGTAAAAGGAAATAATGTGAATTGGGTAAAAACCACTAAAGAAAGCACATCTTATCAATCGTTTAGAGAATATTTAAACATGGTGTTTACTTATGCAGGGACCGCGTCTTTAACTAAAGAATTAAAACAAATTACTTTGGGGCAAATGCAAATTGGCGATGTGTTTATTAAAGGAGGCTCTCCTGGTCATGCAGTAATTGTGGTGGATATGGCTTTAAATCCTAAAACCAACAAAAAAGTATTTATGGTAGCCCAAAGTTATATGCCTGCTCAAGACATTCATATATTAATAAATCAAAATAAAACGGCTATTTCTCCTTGGTATGATTTAGTAGAAACCGCTACTGAAATCGAAACCCCCGAATGGACTTTTGAAGGAAATCAATTGAAACGGTTTTAAACAAAAAAGACCGTCTTTTCAGACAGTCTTTAGTGGGGTAAATGAAGGGGCTCGAACCCTCGACCCTCGGTACCACAAACCGATGCTCTAACCAACTGAGCTACATCTACCATTTTGGGCTACAAATGTAATAAAATATTTTATTACAAGAAAAATTTGAGTGAAAAAATGCATAAATTAAGATTTTTATGTTTTTTGTCACCCTGAACTCGTTTCGGGGGTCTGTGAGATGCTGAATCAAGTTCAACATGACACTAATCATTTTTTATAGTTTACCATATAGTGCAAACCCACAGACTCTTTGCGTCTAATAGCGTGCTTGATAATCAAGTAACCGATACAAATTAAGTTACGTAATTCACATAATTTTTGAGTAACCGTGGTTTTTTCATAAAGAGCTTCGTTTTCTTTATACAAAATCTCTAAACGGTCAAATGCACGTTGTAAACGCAATTCGGAGCGAACAATGCCCACATAATTACTCATAATTTGCTGCACTTCGCGTTGAGATTGGGTAATTAAAATCATTTCTTCGGCATGTTCAGTGCCTTCCGCGTCCCAATTAGGAATGCCGTCTTTATAAGATACTTGAGAAAGACTATCAATGCCTTTTTTAGCCGCACGATGCGCAAAAACAACTGCCTCTAGTAATGAATTACTAGCCAAACGATTAGCGCCATGCAGGCTAGTGCAAGCGCACTCTCCTACGGCAAATAGGTTAGCTAAAGTTGACTGTCCTTCTTTATTTACTAAAATGCCTCCACATAAATAATGCATGGCTGGAACGACCGGTATCATTTTCACAAAAGGATCAATTCCCAATTTCATGCACTTTTCATAAATGTTTGGAAAATGTTCTATAAAGGCTTTTCTATCAATATGTCTACAATCTAAATACACAAAATCTTCACCCCGTGTTTTTAGCTCATTATCAATGGCTCTAGCAACAATATCTCTAGGTGCTAAAGACAGTCGCTCGTCATATTTTTGCATAAACTCTTTGCCATCCATGGTTTTTAATACAGCACCAAACCCGCGTATGGCCTCAGTAATTAAAAAACTCGGATGCTCTCCTGGATTATACAATGAGGTAGGGTGAAATTGTACAAATTCCATATCACGTACTCTGCCCTTTGCACGGTAAGCCATGGCAATACCATCGCCCGTAGCAATAGTTGGGTTGGTGGTGGTTGCATATACATGTCCTGCGCCACCCGTTGCCATTAAGGTAATTTTAGAAAGAACCGTTTCTATTTTTTGAGTTTTGGTATTTAAAATATAGGCACCAAAACATTGTATATTCTCTGAATGAGACGTCACCACTTCGCCTAAATGATGCTGTGTAATAATATCAATAGCGTAGTGATGATCGAGAACTGTAATGTTTTTATGTTTACGAATTTGTGCAATTAAGGCGCGTTCAATTTCGTAGCCAGTAATATCCTTATAATGTAAAATGCGATGCTCCGAGTGCCCGCCTTCTTTAGCTAAATCATAAGATCCCTCTTTGTTTTTATCAAAGTTGGCGCCTAGTTCAATCAACTCTCGCACACGTTCTGTTCCTTCGGCTACTACAATTCTTACGGTCTCTTCATCACATAAACCAGCACCTGCAATTAAGGTATCTTGAATATGTTTTTCAATAGAATCTTTATCATGCCACACGGCTGCTATGCCGCCTTGTGCATATTTAGTATTGGACTCGTCTTCGTTGCTTTTGGTAACAATATATACAGTGCCATGTTCGGCCACTTTAAGCGCGTAACTTAAACCAGCAATACCGCTACCAATAATTAAGAAATCTACTTTTTGTTGCATGAGCTATTACGAATTAAGTACGAATATACGAATCTGTGTTTGCTAAATGTGTTACTTATTTTTTGCTAAAAGTCGCGCTACGTATTTGCCTACAATGTCAAATTCTAAATTAACAACATCGTTTACTTTTAAATGTTTAAATACAGTGTTTTCAAACGTGTAAGGAATAATACAAACTGAAAACGAATCATCTTTTGAATCTACTACCGTTAAGCTTGTTCCATTAATAGTAATGCTTCCTTTTTCAACCGTCACGTTTCCTAATTGATGATTATATTTTATAGTATATGTCCAACTACCTTGATTATCAAAAATAGAAGTAACAATACCTGTTTGGTCCACATGTCCTTGAACGATATGTCCATCAAATCTACCATTAGCAGACATACAACGTTCTAGGTTAACATAATCGCCCACTTTTAAATTACCTAAATTGGTTTTTTGTAAAGTTTCATCAATAGCCGTAACGGTGTATTGATTGCCGTTTATTTTTACAACCGTTAAACAAACACCGCTATGCGCAACGCTTTGGTCTATTTTTAATTCATGAGTAAAAGCACAGCTAAATGTAAAATGCACATTTGTGTTTTCTTTTTCAATAGCTTCTACTTTCGAAAGCCCTTCTATAATTCCTGTAAACATATTACAAATATACTAAACTTAAAAAAAAGCTCTGACTTGAGCACCACCAATATTAACAACTTTACTATCAGGTGATTTTCTGCCATTATAATTAATACTAATTTGAATGTTGTTAGTTAAATTACGCTGATAGTTTAATTCCCAAGTATAATTATATCCTGTTTTGAGTGCGTTTAACATTTCATAAGCTACAGGTGTATTTTGGTTTTCAGCGTCGTTGTAGGTGATATTTATTAAATCAGCTTTCCCAGTTATACTTCCTTTTTCAACTTTATTAAACTTAAATTCTAATCCTAAATCATTTAATTCAGCTTTTTGAAATCCTTCTAAAACTATATTTTGTTTTTTATTGTGTTTATATAAAACACTTATTCTACAAGCTGTGTTGGGTTGGTAACTTAATTTTTGTTCTAAGTCATATGATTCGATTTTATAATTACGTGTTGAGAAAAAACCTGATTCAGTTTGTTTAATACCGTACATATTGACACTGTTTAAACTCCATGCGCGCGTGACGTTCCATCTCCAACGCCATTCGTGTGTGGTGTTGCCTCTTGTTTCATAACCATTTGTTAGTAATTGTTTTCCTAAATTATTTTGGTAAGTGTAGTCTGTTCCAAATACAGCGGCACTTTGATTGAAAAATAAACTTTGTCGGAACGAATAATTTAAGGCGGTTAGTAAAGAATCGTCTAATCTAATATCAATAGGATTAAAAGTAAAAAGTTTACCATTATCATTCGATTTTTTATCAACTCTATAAACAGTTTGTGTGGCAAATCGGCTAATAAATTTTAATGCTTTACTAGAACTGTCTCTTAAAAAAACAGAAGGCCGAAGGTTAAATGAAAAACTAAATTGGTCATGCAAGGCTTTTACATATTGATTGGTGGGAGTATACACTCTAATATATAAAGCCTGATCGGAAAATTGAGCAATTTCAAATTCATTTAGTTCTTTAATGCCATTATCATTATAATCTTTCCAAGCGTATGTGCCTTGACCAGCAGCTACTAATAAATAATAGTATTCTTTTTTGTTTTCTAAGCCATATCCTGTTTCGTAAAAAATACTAGAATTAATAAAGCCTTTAAATAAGCGAGGTGAATATTCAATGCGACTCAATAAGGTGTTATCTGGTTTTAAATATAATGGATTAGCATTTTTTAAATGAAGTTCTCTATAGGTAAATACAACCGAAAAAGGATGATTACGTACGCTATTGATATTTGCCGAAAATCCTGTATTTTGAGCATAAGTAGAGTCTTTCAAAATCGAGCCATAGGCTTGTTTGTCTCTTCGCTCTCGATAAAATACTTTATATAGATTTCCACTAGTGTCTTTATTAGTAATATTTGCCTCCCATTCCCAAAACTGATAACTGCGAGGCAATAAACTATCTGATGTATTTTTTCTGAATTGGTTTTGCTCAAACTCATCTAAATAATTTAATTTGAGTTTCCAAAATGTTTGAGAAAATGAGGCTTTATGCCTGTAAAAATTACTTAATTGAGAATTGTAATTACTCGTTAGATAAGAACCATTATAGTTTAAACTATTTGTTTTTGTATTATAAAAACTACTCACGCTGTGCTTTAATCCTTTATAAAAAACACCTTCGTCAAAAAAATTAATGCCATATAATAATTTTAATTTTTCGTTTTTTTGTATCCCTACTTGAGCAAAGCCAACGTGTTGGTCAGTATTAATAGGAGCAGATATTGGACGATTCCAATCACGTTCAAATTCAATGGCTCTGTAACGTTCAATAGGATTAAAATACTGTTGAACATACTCGTAGCCTAGATTATAAACCGCATTTAAAGACTGCTTAGTAGCGGTATCTTTTTTAATAACGCTTTGGTTATTGCTGTTTACCTTTATTCCATAACCATCATCATTGTTTGAATTGAATTTACTAAAAGTATTGATGTCATTTTTAGTATATACACCCTCAATATCTAAAACATGGTTTTTGTCAAATTGATAATTGACCCCAGTAGTAAACATTTGTTTTTTCTTTGGCGTTACCAAAGGAATGACTGGCTCGTAATTTCCTTGTAAAATACCGCCAACAGGCGCCACCCATTTATATACTTTACCATTAGCGGTAGTTAGTACTTGTATATAAAAACCATTATTTTCTCCTACGTAACTATATTTAACTCTGTATTTGGCGCTGTCACTATTTGTTGAATACACATAAATTGCTGGATAATTTACTGCTGACACAGTAGTATCTTTTTTCCAATAAAATATATCGCTGGTATTAAATTCTGCGAATTCAGCACCGCTAGTTACTGCTTTGTTTAATGTATCTCCTACATTAAACATGGTAAGCTTTTGCGCTTCGGTTAATGTTTGCTGTAATGTTTTGTTTTTATTGTCTTGCTCCCCAAAAAAATTAAGTCGCACTTTTAACTTATTTGTTTCAATTTCCTCACTAAAAAAATATAGCGAACGCGCATAGTTTCTTTCGGCGTATTGAAATTCTGCAATAATACGTTTGTCTTTAGTAATAATTTGTTTTGCAGTAAAGGTTAGTTCGGCCGTGTTGTAATCAATAATATAATCATTTTCTTGCCCGCGCTGCAGTAATTTTCCATCAATGTAAATTCGTTCGGTACCAGATAGCACAATGATAAATTGTTCGTTGTCGGCTCCTCTTAATCTGTAAGGACCTTGGTTATTTTCAACTCCTTGAATAATGTTTCTTGCAAATTTCCCTTTGCTTACAGCGCCGCTTAATTGAGTTTTAAATACTACTGGTTTTTTATTAATAGTATCATCATAGTTATTGGCAAAATAAATACCTTGTGAACGTTTATAGAAATTCATAAAATAACTATTAGGCTTTTGTAATTGAAAATCACCCACAATTAATTTTGAATTTTTGTTTGATAATTGGACAAATACTTTATCAAATTCCTGCAATTGTGCAGTAGTTCCGTCGGCTTGAAAAGGAATATTGTCATCAGTAGCAGCTAATAATAAATCAACTTCTTGGGTTAGTTTACCACTTACTTGCAAGTTTAAACTAGAGTTTACAACCACATCTTGGTTGTTGCCAAAACTAATGCCTCTACTTATACTTCCGTTTTTGTTTAATCCATCAGATATAAACGTTTCATTGGTTGGAACAGATCCTGAAAATGCTAATGTTAATGGATTTGAAGGCAACGATAGATCTTTTGTTAACAGTGAAGTGCTTTGATGGTAAAATGATTTCTCGAAATTGTAAGGGAAACTTTTGTAGCAAACCAAAACTGGATCTCTTGGTTTCACTTTAAAAATAATGGCTTTTATAGGGTAATTTATTTTGTAGGTAGTTGTGTCTAAAGCCAAATTTTTGGCAGTTATACTAATCGTGCCTGGAATTAAACTTAAGCTATCAAGATAAAGTGTATCAGACTTTACAAAATAGTATTTTTGTTTTAGGTTCGTTTGGGCTTGTGTCTGGATTAAATACCCACACAAAAACATTGTTATAAAAATTAACCTAAAACTCACCATGCTTATAACGGTTTATAAATATAGAAATTGTATTTTTAAACCTTAAATTGATTTTACATGAGAATTATAACATACAACGTTAATGGCATCCGTGCTGCCATGAATAAAGATTTAGTAGGTTGGTTAAAAGCTGCTAATCCAGATGTATTGTGCTTACAAGAAACAAAAGCCACTCCCGATCAAGTGGATGTGAAGGCATTTGAAGATTTAGGATATCATTTATATTGGTATTCGGCACAAAAAAAAGGATATAGCGGTGTGGCCATTTTTAGTAAAATTAAACCTAAACATGTTGAATATGGCTGTGGAATAGAAAAATATGATTTTGAAGGACGAATTATCCGTTTAGATTTTGACCATTGTTCAGTAATGAGCGTTTATCATCCAAGTGGAAGTAGTGGCGATGATAGACAGGCATTTAAAATGCAATGGTTGGTAGATTTTCAGGAGTATATTAACGATTTAAAAACTAAAATCCCCAATTTGGTGCTTTGTGGCGATTACAATATATGCCATAAACCAATAGATATTCATAATCCCAAATCAAATGCTAATACCTCAGGTTTTTTACCCGAAGAAAGAGAGTGGATGGAGCAATTTATCCAATCGGGTTTTATAGATTCATTTAGGCATTTTAATCAGGAGCCACATCAGTACAGTTGGTGGAGTTATAGAGCAGGTTCAAGAGGTAAAAATTTAGGTTGGCGAATCGATTATAATTTGGTGGCTAATCACCTAGAAAAACACCTAAAAAGAGCCGTTATTTTACCCGACGCCATGCATAGCGACCATTGTCCAGTTTTGCTAGAAATTGAATTTTAACAAAATTGCCTATTTTTTTAGTTTTTTTAGTTTTTTAGGTTATATTTGTCATTACTATAAACTTTATGTACTTAGGTATGAGAAAAATATTTATCCCACTAGTTGCTAGTGTTTTAACACTTAGCTTAGCTTCATGTTCGTCATGTTCAGACGATAAAAAGGACAATCACGACGGTGCAGAGGGCAAAGGTGGCGTGTTTATGGGCGGTGTTATGCGCATGAATGAGGTGGAGGCTTTTAAAAGTTTAAATCCAATTGCAGTAAACGAAAATGTTGGTTTCCATATTGGCGGTCAATTATTTGAAGGTTTAGTTAAGTTTAATCAAAATGATTTATCAATAAAGCCTGCAATTGCTCGTTCTTGGGAAAGCAATGAAAGTCAAACAGAATGGACTTTTCATATCCGTCAAGGTGTTATGTTTCATGCAGATGCTTGTTTTCCTGATGGGAAAGGCAGAGAGTTAACAGCAAATGACGTAAAATTCTGTTTTGATAAATTATGTACTGCCGACCCTAATAATGCGCAATTTGATGTTACTTTTAAGGATCGTGTAGTTGGTGCTAATGAAGCTTTTGAATCTTCTAAAACTGGAAAAAACATACCTGTTTCAGGAATTAAAGTAGTGAATGATACAACATTGGTTATTTCTTTAAAATCACCTTTTGCTGGATTCTTAAACATTGTTGCTATGCCAGGATGTTGGATTTATCCTAAAGAAGCCTTAGATAAATATGCGATGGATTTGAGAATTCATCCAGTTGGAACTGGCCCATTTTATTTAGAAACGGTAAAAGAAGGGGAAATTTTAATCATGAAAAAAAATCTTGATTATTATGGTGTTGATAAAGACGGAAATAAATTACCCTATTTAGATGGTTTAAAATACACCTTTATCCGCGAGAAGAAAGCAGAAATTTTAGAATTTAAATCAGGAAATTTAGATATGGTATACCGATTACCAGTGGAGATTTTTCCTGAAATAATGGGAGATTTAGAACATGCTAAAGATCGTAAAACAGATTTCCAAATTTTAAGTTCAACCGCATTTAATACTAATTATTTAGGATTTAATACTGAAAGTAGCGCTTTCAATAAAAAAGAAGTGCGTTTAGCATTTAATTTTGCAATTGACAGACATAAGATTGCAGACTTTACTTTGCAAGGTGAAGGAAACTCTGGCGATTATGGTATTGTACCTTACGTTGAGGCTTTTGAAAAAGATGGGTATGATTTTAAAGGATTAAAAGGGTATACGTTTGATGTTGCTAAAGCAAAAGATTATCTTAAAAAAGCTGGTTATCCTGATGGAAAAGGATTTCCTAAAGTAACATTGCAAATTAATAGTGGTGGCGGAAATAATATTTTAATTGCTGAGGTTGTACAAAAAATGTTGAAAGAGAATCTAAATGTAGATATTGAAATTAACACAGTTCCTTTTGCTGAGCATATTGAACAAGTGACTTCTGGTAAGGTAGATTTTTTCCGTTTTGCTTGGATAGCTGATTATCCAGATCCAGAAACGTTTTTAACAATTTTTTATGGCAAGCACGTTCCAGCAAATTCTAGCGAAAAGTCATTCATTAATTATTCAAGATTCAAAAATGCTCGTTTCGATTCGTTATTTGCGTCCTCATTTACTGAGCCAGATAAAGCAAAGCGTTACGCTATTTTATCTAAAGCTGAACAAGTATTATTAGACGAAGCTCCGTTTATGCCAATTTTTTATGATGAGAACTTTCGTTTGGAGCAGTTAAATGTGCGTAACTTCCCTGAAAACGCAATGAACTATATGGATTTATCGGTGGTGTATTTAATACCAAAAGATAAAATGCCGAAGAAATAAATAGCAATTGATTCTATTTAAGAGTACTTATTAAAATATAACTAATCCCAAACTGTCAGGTTTGGGGTTTTTTCATTAAAGGAGGTTCTTGGCGATTTATTAAATTGAAGTTAGGATTCATTTTTAATTTTAAACATACTGAATAGTTTTTTATAGTTTATGAATTATCATTTTTTAACCTAGGTTAGTGCTGTGGTATTAATAGAGTATTATGTTAATCTGTTTTCAAGGAGATTAATTATGAGTTAGTTTATAGTTTGATTTGGTAATAGGCATTAATAATAAATGCCTTTTATAGTTTTGATAATATTTTTTGCTTGTATTAAACCTTTGATATTATCTGCATCAGCCTTTTCGTTTCCTTAATTCTAACCATATGGCTTAACTGTATTTTGAGAGTATTATGAATACAACAAAAAAAGCCTCACAAAATTGCGAGGCGTTTTTATAATAAATAAACGATAGGTTATTTCACTAATTTTATCGCTTTTAACGAACTTCCATTCTCATTAGTTATACTTAAGCTATAAAAACCTTTCTCTAAAGAACTTGTATTAATTATTGCTTTTGAGTTTTCAACACTTCCGGTTAAAACAGATCTTCCAAGCGCATCAATTAAATTGTAATTTAATTTGCTATTATCTTTAGTTGTTGCTTCAATAGTTAATTCATCTGCTATTGGATTTGGATAAGCATTTAATCCAGTTAATATTTCCGCTTGTTTAATGTCTGTTGCAGCTTGAGCTATTACATTTACTTGACTCATTACAAAGCCCGTTACCATGCGTTGTACGCTCGATGAGTCACAATCTGTGTCGGTACAAGTAGTCGTTCCTGAAGTTGCGCTAACTGTTAAACAAATGATATATTGTCCTGGTACTGCATATTGATGAAAAGGATATTGTTGTGTTGATGTTGTTCCATCGCCAAAGTTCCATAAATAAGATACATTGCCTGTACCAGATGATAAATTGTAAGCAAAATAATTATCAGCATTTGTTGAATCAGGGAACACATAAAAATTAGAATTAGCTTGGCATGCCGAAGGTGTTGTTGTTCCGCTATTGCACGCAACATTAACAACGTTTGACGAAGTGCTTACGCCGCTTCCAATAATACTTGCGTTTAAAATAACAAAATAATTACCGTTAGTTAAACTTAATGCAGGACTTGGCGTGTAATACATTGTGCCGTTTATGTTCCATGACGAAACGCTATAGGTACATGGCGTGCTATTTACAAAATGAGTTACACAAGATGAATCAGTGTAAGTGTAAAAAGAAGCTTGGCAAGGCGTTGTTGTTCCGCTTCCACATGCTACGTTTATCATTTGAGAAGTAGAATCACAAAATCCACCAGCTGGCATATAAGAATACAAAGTTACATAGTGATTTCCGTTAGCTAAAGCAATTGATGGAGCCGAAGTATAGGTCATGCCATTAATATTCCAAACAACACTGTTTCCTGCCGTAGAAGTATTTACAAAATGAGTCACACAGGAAGAATCAGTGTAAGTGTAAAAAGAAGCTTGACACGGAGTTGTTGTTCCGCCGCCACCGCAGCTTACTGTAGTAGATTGGTAAATTGAATCACATAAATTACCGCCAGAATAAGTGAATAGAACAACAGGATATGTACCATTTGACAAACTTACAGAAGGATTTATTGATGAATAACTATTACCGTTAATATTCCAGCTATATGATAAGTTGTTTCCAGTTGATGAATTTATAAAATGAGTTACGCAAGCACTGTCAGTGTAATATGTAAATGCAGCATTACACGCTGACGCCGACATGTTGGTAATATTTAACACTGTACTTCCATTTGTTGAACAACCGTTTAATGAATCGGTAATAAAAACAGATAAGGTGTAGGTGCCGTTTGTCGGAAATTGAAAGGTGCCATTTGGTTGCCACGTGCTAGATGTTTGAGTAGCATTTGGAGTTACTGACCAATAGTACATAGTTAGTGTTGAGTTTGCCGATGATAAAATGGGAGTTACTGTTGCGGTACCGTTTGTGCCCAAAGTCACGCTCATATTGTTAACCGAAGGGCATTGAGCCGCTGCAGTAATAGAAAAAACACTGAGTGCTAATCCTAATAATTTTTTGGTAATAGTTGTTTTCATAGTTTGCGTATTTAAAGTTAATTTATTTTTCTTGATACAAATGTGCGAAGGTTATTTGTTGATTGAAATTAGAATTTCTAAAATATTACACGTTCAAATTATTTTTTTATCTCACTATACAAAACAATAAAGGGTATTTATGTATAAAAAAGTACACGTACAAGTTTTTAGTTTTATATGAGATGTCGAAAAACAAAAAGAGCGAACCATTTGGCTCGCTCTTTTATGGACTTAAAAAAATAATATTATTCTTTTATAAAGTTAGTACGATATGATTTATTTTCTGAATGGATAATCATCCAGTATGTCCCTGCTTTTAATTCAGAAACATTAATTGTTTCATTAAATGCAAGTTCCGTTACTTTACGACCAAATACATCATAAATGACTATATTTTTATAGACCACATTATCTTTAGTTTTGATAATTAAATTTTGGATAACTGGATTTGGATAGAGTTTTAAACTAGTATTTTCAAATTCAGGGATGTTATTTGTTCCATTAATCCATATAGTTGGTTTAACACTATCTCCTTGTAAACCAGTTCCAGTAATAATTATTGGCCAAACAACAATAGTATTGCCATTACCTCCTGATTTAAATGCTGTTGGACCAGCACTAGGAATAAAAGATAAAATTACTGATATACTATCATTAGGTTGTAGATTTCCTGCAATAGTTACAGAATCTAAAAATAGGCCAGCAATAGTATCTCTTTTTGCTTGCACCGCAACAGAGCCTGTAAAAGTGGCATTGCCAAAATTTTTAATATAAGCAGTAAAATTAATTGGAGTGCTATAAGTTGCAGAACTTGACGGCGTGGTTACACTTGATGGTGTAAACGAAAGCACTGTACTCATGCCAATTTTCGCTTGTCCATAACTAAAAAGTTGCACCAAAACAAATAGAAGTATAAAATAACGTTTCATAGTATGATTTTTTGTTGACTAAAATTAATTAAAAAATCCACCAAAAATAAATTACTTTTATATTTTATTACATACTCATTTTATGGATATTTTACAAGATTTAATCAAATCCTTAGAAAAGGAAGAGCTGAAAAGCTATAAGCTTTACACTAAAAGAACTCATAACTTTGAAAGTCGTAAAGATATTGAGTTATTTGACTCCATTAAGAAACAGCCTGAAGAAACAGATAAATACCATTTTAACGTCATTTATAATGACCAAAAACCAGACACTAAATATTACAGACTCAAGAATAAAATTGCGGATGATATTGGAATGGTGCTTTCTAATTTAAATCATAAAAAACCAGAGATTGATGTGCTGCATTTAGTTGTTTTAGCTAAGATTTTTATTGGAAAACAACAATATGGATTAGCACTTCACTATTTAAAGTTGGCAGAACGAAGAGCTATTGAGAAGGAAGATTATGCCGTTTTAGAAGCTATTTACGAGCAAATGGTGAGGATGAGTATTCAAAACACGGACGAAAGTCCAACAAAAATTATTGAAAAAAGAAATGAAAATAGTCAGCGGTTAAAATTATTACAAGACTTAGAAAATAATTTAGCGATTCTTTCTTATGAGGTAAAAACAACTCAAAATTTGACTTCTAAAAAGGAAATTACTTCATGGTTAAATCATACTTTAAAAAACACGATTAAATTATCTTATGTAAAAAATAGCGCTCAGTTACGTATTAAGATTTTTCAAAATGTATGTCGTTTAATGTTGTTGTTAAAAGATTACACGTCTTTAGAAACCTACTTAAAAATGTGTTTAGTTGATTTTGAAAAAGATAAATTGTTTACAAAACAAACCCACGAAATTAAATTACAGTTATTAGTTTATTTATGCAATGCATCATATATGTTAGATAAACATTCACAAGCTATTCAGTTTGCTAATGTGTTGTATAAAGCAATTTTCGAGTTTGATAAATCTCTCTATGACCAATACATCTTTTATTATTATAATATTTTAGTTAATAATTATAGTAAGACTAATATTACGAAAGCCATTGATACATTGTCGTCGGCTCAAAACGAAAAACAAATAAAAAGTAATCCAAATCAATATTTTTATGTGTTAAATAATTTGGCGATTTTAAATTTTGATTTAAAGAATTATAAACAAACGAGTAAATTTTTTAGTCAGATGTATGTTTCCCAAAACTTTAAATCATTAGATAAAGCTTTTGTGTTCAAGCTACAAACCTTTGAATTAATAAATAGATTAGAGCTTCAAGATTATGAATTATGTGCTAAACACTTGCATCAACTATATAAATTGATGGATGATGTAAAAGAAAAAGAGTCAATTAAAATTGATATCGCTATTTTAGATTTGATTAATCAATTTTTAAATCATTCGGAAAATCGTTGGAGGCCATTGAAAACTAGCATTCAAAATTTTATTAAAGTATTCAAAGATAATAAAGACGGAACTGGAATTATAAACTATGTTCAATGGATTGAGTTGAAAATTTAGAGCAAATATTTTGAACTTACTATTACTTCCAAAAATCGTAGTAATTAAACCATTGGTGAGGGTAGGCTTTTACCATTTTTTCTACTTCAATAACATAACGCTCTAATAGATCTTTGCAAACTTTTTCTAGTTGAGCTTCGCCCCTAACTCTATCAACTTGAATTGGTTTTTCGGTAGAGAATTGATAAGTATGTTTATCTATTTTTACAGCAAACACAATGCACAATGGTACTCCAAATTTTGCTGCCATTATAAATGGTCCAGCAGGAAATTTCGCTGGTCTTCCAAAAAAATGAGTGGTTAATGTTTTTGCCCCTTCTCTGTATCGGTCTCCGTGCATTACTACTAATTCGTTATTGGTAAAAGCCTTATGTAGTTCAATAATATGACTTTTTGTTTCTTCGTTTATAGCAATGATGTTTATTTTTTTTTCCTTCATCACCCCATCCATATACTGTTTTACGTCTTCTTTTTCGTTAGAATACATTAATACATTAAAAGCTGTACCTAATCTATTTAATCCTTGGCCAGCCACTTCCCAGTTTCCGATATGAGCGCTTACTAAAATGCCGCCTTTACCAATAGCAGTTAATTCATCTAGCATTTCACCGTTTTTATGAAAAACCTTAAATGGGTTTTTTGCCCCAGCCATTACTGCAACTTTATCAATGATGGTTTGACCTAAAATAAAATTGTTTTTGTAAACTGCCATTCGGGCCCTAAAAGATGAATATCCATGGACTTTTTGAAAGTATTCTTTAATGTATTTATTTGGTTTTGAAAATAAAAAATAATGAAAGGAGACAAATCTTAATAAAAAGTAAGCGGGATTTAATCCAAATGTATTTAGGATAAACACAAAAATTTTAAAACCTAAAACTTGAGCTTTTGATTGCCCGTCCCATTTAGTTTGTTCACTCATATTTTTACTTTTAAATTAATGAGAATTTTTTAAAAAGTAAAAGATCAAGGCTTTTAAAATATTTATCTACAAGGTTGTAAGTTAGCTATAGCAGAGATATTTTTTTGTAGACTGTCTTTTAAATAAAAAAACAAAACAGCTCGTGTTTTGTTTTTAGTTTTTTTTAAATTATATATGGTTTAAGCAGTTGTTTTTTCTTGTACTTTATTAAAACAATATGTATAAAAATCTTGAAACGTATGAATAGTTAAAAAATCTTCACCAACAACTTTAAATCCAAAGTGGCTTTCTATAACAACTACCAAATCAACATAATCTAAACTATCTAGTTCTAACGTATCACGTAAATTAGCATCAGGCGTAATTTTAGATTCATCTACTTCAAATTCTTCAACTAAAAACCCGTTTACAGTTTTTATAATCTCTTCTTGTGTCATGCTTACTGTGCTTTCTGAATTTTATTTGTAATAGTTTACAAATTTATGTAAATTTTTTGATTATCAAAGTGGAATTTGTGCCACCAAAACCAAAAGAATTAGATAAAATAGTGTTTAACGGTGTTTGCTTAGTTTGAGCAATAATGTTTATTTTTTGAGAGTCTTCATCTGGATTTTCAAAATTGATGTTTGGAGCAATAAAATCGTTTTGCATCATTAATGTTGTATAAACAATCTCACTCGCACCAGCCATCCAGCATTCATGTCCTGTCATTGATTTTGTTGAGCTTACAGGTGTTTTAGCATCTCCAAAAACCTGATCAATTGCTTTTGCTTCCACTCTATCTCCACCAGGTGTAGATGTTGCGTGAGCATTAATATAATCAATGTCTTTTGGTGTTAATTTGGCGTCTCTTAAACTCATTTCTAGTGAACGGGTTTGGCCGTCAACACTTGAATTACTAATATGATCACCATTACTTGAAAAACCATAACCAATAACCTCGGCTAATATTTTAGCTCCACGTTTTTGTGCTGATTCTAAACTTTCTAATATAACAGTTGCCGCACCGCCGCTTGGTATTAAACCGTCTCTGTCTCTGTCAAATGGTCGAGAAGCTTTTGTAGGCTCATTTTCTCTAATTGAAAAGGCACTTAATCCATCAAAACTTCCAAATGTAAATGGATTCACTTCTTGTGCGCCACCACAAATTACCTGATGCTGTAAGCCAGTACGAATTAATAAATAACCCATTCCAATTGAGTGAGAACCACTAGCACAGGCAGCAGCTAATGTAAAATTAATTCCTTTTAATTTATAAATGGTGGATAAATTCATCGATACGGTTGAGTTCATTGATTGGAAAGTAGCTCCTGAACCAACTAACATCGTATCTTTTTTAGCTCTAACTGTATCAATGGCTTCCATAGTAGATTGAGCAACACTATCATTGCCGTAAATAATTCCTACTTCTTGTTTTTCAATCCATTCAGGTTCCATATTAGCCATTCGCAATGCCTCGGATGTAGCCATGTAGGCAAATTCTGCGGGTTGCCCCATGCTTACACGAGCTCTTCGGTCTAACAAGCCCTTTAAAACAGGAGTTTCTACCATACCTGTTAAGGCTGAGCGATAGCCCATATCTTTTCTTACTTGCTCAAAACCAATGCCTGATTTTCCTGCAAATAATGAATCTCGCACCTCGTCTACGTTTTTTCCTAAACACGACCAAGCTCCTATACCTGTAATAACTACTCTGTTCATTTATTTAATTTTTGATTTGATGAATTATCTAGTTAGAGAATAATTCTTTAACTCAGTAATTCTCTAATTCATTAACTATATAACCCTCCGTTTACTGAAATAACTTGGCCTGTTACATAACTCGAGTCTTTACCTACTAAAAAGGCTACAACACCAGCTACTTCTTCAGGTTCGCCAAAACGATTCATTGGTACCATAAATTTATAATCGTCTTCTTTAATATCCTCGGTCATATCTGTTTTAATGAAACCTGGAGCCACAGCATTTACAGTAATACCACGTTTACCAACTTCTTGAGCCAATGCTTTTGTAGCTGCAATCACCGCACCTTTAGCAGCCGAATAACTAGTTTGACCTGGCATTCCTTTTAACCCTGATAACGACACAATATTTACAACTCTGCCTTTGCGCTTAGTTAACATACTTTTAACTACATGCCGAGAGACATTATAAAACCCATCAACGGTGATATCTATAACTCGTTTCCAGTCTTCTGGTTGGATAAACACCATAATATTATCTTTACGAATACCAGCGTTATTTACTAATACAGAAATAGACTTATCTTTGTTGTCATTAATCCATGTTTCAATGTATTTGTCCGACTCTTCGGTACTACTTACATCAAATTTCATTAGCACTACATCAACACCTTTAGCTGCCAACAAATCTTTTGTCTTATTAGCTTCAGTATCGTTTGATGTGTAATTCAAAATAATGTTATAACCCATGTCTGCCAAACGCAAACAAATTGCTTTTCCAATTCCGCGGCTACCGCCAGTTACTAATGCGTATTCCATTTATAAAATTTCTATGTGGTTATAAAATATATAATCTCTTACTGCTTTTACATCTTTATACTTAATTGAATCTTCAACAAAACAAGGAAATACTTGGCGCAATTTTTCGTAAGCATCTTTTGATTTAGTTGATAATTTATCTTCTATTTTTAAATAATCAATAGCTTGTAAAATAGTCATCCATTCAATGGCTAAAACTTCGTAGCTATTTAAAATTACTTTTTTACAAATCAATGCTGCATTTGCTCCCATGCTTACAATATCTTGATTATCGTTATTACTTGGAATGCTATGAACATACATTGGATTAGAAAGCATCTGATTTTCAGCCGTAGTGGATGTTGCTGTAAATTGAACGCCTTGCATACCTAAGTTTAATCCTAATGTTCCGTGATTAACAAAAGGAGGCAATATATTGTTTAATTTATTATTCAATAAAAAGTTCAATTGTCTTTCGGCCAGCATAGATAATTTAGTAATTGATATTTTTAATTTATCCATTTCTAAGGCTACATAATCTCCATGGAAATTTCCACCATGGTAAACATTTTTGCGCTCCCAATCTACAATGGGGTTATCGTTTGCAGAATTGATTTCGTTTATTAAAACTTCTTTTGCATAGTTTACTGTATCAATAATTGGCCCTACAATTTGAGGAACACAACGGATAGAGTAGTATTCTTGCATTTTTTCCACTAATACATCTACTTCTACTTTTTGGTTGTAGTGATGTTCTTCTCTGCTTTTTACTAATTTACTATCTTTTAATGTCTCTTGTAAGGCTTTAGCAACTTGGTTTTGTCCGTAATGGTGTTTTACTTCGTTTAATGGAGTAGAGTAGTGATCATCAAAACTTTGTACTAATTCCATAATGGTTGCTGATGCCAAAAGACTCCAGTTCATTAAGTTTTCAGCATAAATTACATTTAACATACCGATACCACTCATGGCAGAAGTCCCATTCATTAAGGCTAAACCTTCACGAATGTGAATTTCCATCACCGTAATATTTTCTTTTTTAAATGCTTCGGCAGTACTTGTAATTACACCGTTATAATACACTTCACCTTCTCCAATTAATGTGAGAGCTAAATGCGCTAATTGCACTAAGTCGCCACTGGCACCTAAGCCACCATGTTCGTATATTACAGGTGAAATGTTTTTATTGATTAAATCTTTAATTAAAATCAACGCATCTGGATGAATACCAGCAAAACCTTGCATTAAAGTATTTAATCGTGCTAACATGACTGCTTTACAATCAATCTCAGGAATTGGATTTCCAGAACCAGAACAATGACTACGAATTAAATTGTATTGTAATTTCATTTGATCGTCATGATTAATACGGTATTGAGCCATTGGTCCAAAACCTGTATTAATGCCGTAAATCAGCTTCTCGCGAGTAAATTCCTTTAAAAAATAATGACTGCGATATACTTTTCTTAAAGCTTCTTCATCCAACTTAAGTTCTAAATTGTTAATCAAAACTTTGTAGAAATCGTCAGCTGATATTTTCTTATCTCCTATTTTTACCATAATTGTGGGTGCAATTTACAATATTACAAACAATTTTAGTATCCGTACTGTTGGGTATTTAGTTTTTTATCAATAAAATCGAAAAAATGTATAATCTTTTCATTATTTTGGCACTCTTTAATTAGATTAGCATTAATTTTTTAGTTTTTAATATCATGAATTTTTTTACCAAAGACGACAAATCAGCTTTTGAAGCCATTACAGCCGCTCAGTTTATTGCATTTGCACCAATAGTTTTCCAGGCAACTAAATCACTTAGAGATTTAGGTATATTAGCTGTTGTCGAAGAATCTAGTATCAATGGAACAACTCTAGAAGAAATCTACACAAAACTTAAATTATCTGAATACGGTGTTAGAGTTTTATTAGAAGCAGGTTTAGGAATTGGATTAGTAGTTAAAAATAACGATAAATATACAATCACCAAAACTGGTTTATTTATCTTAAACGACCGTATGACTAACGTTAATATGGACTTTACGAACGATGTTTGTTATGAAGGGATGTTTTCATTAACGGAAAGTATTAAACAAGGCAAGCCAACAGGATTAAAAGTGTTGGGCGATTGGCCAACGGTTTATGAAGGATTAGCACATTTGCCAAAACCTATACAAGATAGCTGGTTTAATTTTGACCATTATTATTCTGATGGCTCATTTGATCAAGCCTTGGCTGAGTTATTTAAACGTAAACCAAAGCATATTTTAGATATTGGTGGTAATACTGGAAAGTTTACCATGAAGTGTTTAAACTATGATGCTGATGTGAAAATGACCATGTTAGATTTGCCAGGGCAATTAGCAATGGCCAAGGAAAATATAGCAAAAACACCTTTTTCGGATAGAGTAAACTATCATCCAATCAATATTTTAGATGATGCCAATCGTTTTCCGAAAGGAGCGGATGCCATTTGGATGAGTCAATTTTTAGATTGTTTTAGCGAAGAAGAAATTGTAAGTATTTTAAAACGTTGCCACGAAGCTATTGCAGAAGATGGCAATATTTACATCATGGAAACTTTTTGGGATCGCCAAAAATTCAGACCAGGTGCTTTTAGTTTACAAATGACTTCTTTATATTTTACAAATATTGCTAACGGAAATAGCCAAATGTACGATAGTAAGGTGTTTAACCGATTAATTGATCAAGCAGGTTTTAAAGTTGTTGAGCAAATTGATAATGTAGGCATTAGCCACACTATTCAGGTTTGTAAGAAAAAGTAAAAGATGCCAGACATCACCAATTCTGCCGACGTAGAACTTTTAGTAAAAACTTTTTACTCAAAGTTACTTTTGAATGAGGAGGTAAAACCCATATTTGCTCATGTGGATTTTGAAAAACACATGCCCCACATGATTGCTTTTTGGGAATTTGTATTATTGGATAAAGAGGGATACACTACTAATGTGTTTGATAAACATGTTAATTTACCGTTAAAGGCCGAACATTTTGCTATTTGGCTCAAAACCTTCGAAAACACGGTTCATTTTTTATTTGAGGGTGAAAAAGCCAATATGGCTATCCAAAGGGCTCAAACCATCGCTTATTCTTTTGAAACCAAAATGAAACAAATGGGGAAATTAGGTTAATTCACCACTGAGGCGCCAAGTACACTGAGGTTTTTGGGATATAAAAAAGAATAATTTTTTTCTTAAATTCGCTTTCCTAAAAATTACTGATAGAAAAACGGTTAATGGATGAGTTGCTTAGAAATAGTACAACGGGAGAGATTTTAGATGCCTGTATAGAGGTTCATAGAAACCTTGGTCCTGGACTTTTGGAGTCAACTTATGAAATCTGTTTACTGAAGGAGTTTGAATTAAGGGGAATTAAAGCAATTAATCAAATTAAAATACCAATTGAGTACAAAGGATTTACTTTGGACCAAGATTATAGAATTGATATTTTAGTTGAGGATGAATTTATTTTGGAATTAAAATCAGTTGAAGCCCTTTTGCCAATTCATAAAGCTCAATTAATCACTTATTTAAAATTAGCAAATAAAAGATTGGGATTTTTAATTAACTTTAATGTCCCGTTATTAAAAAACGGATTTCAAAGAGTAATACAAGGTTATTAATACAACAACAAAATCCTCTGTGACCTTTGTGTCTCTGTGGTGAAAAAAATAAAATGAAAAAGTACCCTACATACAACCAACTTAACTTATCACAAATAAGTAAAGACATTTTAGATTATTGGAAACAAAAAGACACTTTCGGAAAATCCATTTCTACGCGCGAAGGAAAAACGCCATGGGTGTTTTACGAAGGTCCACCAAGTGCTAATGGTATGCCAGGTATTCATCACGTGATGGCACGTACGATTAAAGATATTTTTTGTCGTTACAAAACCTTACAAGGTTTTCAAGTAAAACGTAAAGCAGGTTGGGATACTCACGGTTTGCCTATTGAGCTTGGAGTAGAAAAATCATTAGGAATTACCAAAGAAGATATTGGAAATCCGAATAGCAAAAAATTTATTTCGGTTGAAGATTATAACAAAGCTTGTCGTAAAGAAGTAATGAAATATACCGACAAGTGGGAAGATGTAACGGCTAAGATGGGCTATTGGGTTGACATGAAAGACCCTTACATTACTTACGATAACAAGTATATTGAAAGTGTATGGTGGTTATTACAAAACTTAAATAATAAAAATTTATTATACAAAGGCTTTACTATTCAACCGTACTCACCAGCAGCTGGTACTGGTTTATCTTCTCATGAGTTAAATCAACCGGGTTGCTATAGAGATGTGAAGGATAGAACGGCAACCGTGCAGTTCAAAGTAAAAGATTCAAAGTTTAAAGTTAACGGAGATTTATACATTCTAGCTTGGACGACGACTCCTTGGACATTGCCTTCAAACACAGCATTAGCAGTTGGAAAAGATATTGATTATGTATTTGTAGAAAGCTTCAATCCATTCAGCGGAACTCCGCAAACGGTTGTATTAGCGAAAGATTTAGTAAATAAATATTTTTCTGAAAAACATACGGATTTAAGATTCGAAGATTACAAACCAGGAGATAAAAATATTCCGTTTAAAATAGTCAATCATTGCAAAGGTTCAGATTTAGAAGGAATCTCTTACGAACAATTATTACCATTTGTTCAACCTACAGATGGCGATGCGTTTAAAGTGATTGTTGGTGATTTCGTCACAACAACGGATGGTACTGGTATTGTTCATATTGCTCCTAGTTTTGGTGCAGACGATTTTAGAGTAGCTAAACAAAACGGCATTGGTTCATTAACTTTGGTTGATAAACGCGGCCGCTTTTTACCAGAGATACAAGATGGAACATTTTTGTACGGCGAAGAATATGTAAAAGAAGCTTATCATACGGATGCTGAAAAACAAGTTGAGTTTGAAAAACAAAAACAAATTTTAGAAGCAACAGGAAAAATCAAAGAATTAAAAGCCTACTTAAGTGTTGACGAACGTATTGTTTTAAAATTACAAGAAGAAGGAAAATTATTTAAGAAAGAAACATACGAGCACAGTTACCCTCACTGTTGGAGAACTGATAAGCCAGTTTTATATTATCCATTAGATTCTTGGTTTATTAAATCAACGGCTGCAAAAGACCGTATGATTGAATTAAACAAAACCATTAACTGGAAGCCCGAAGCTACTGGAACAGGTCGTTTTGGTAACTGGTTAGAAAATTTAAATGATTGGAATTTATCTCGTTCTCGTTTTTGGGGTATTCCTATTCCTATCTGGACAAGCGAAGATAGTTCTGAGCAAATAGTGATTGGTAGCGCTGAAGAATTAAAAAATCAAATTGAAAAATCAATTGCCAAAGGTTTCATGACAGAAAATCCATTAGGGAAATTTGTGCCAGGAAATTTTACAGCAGAAAATTACGACACCTTTGATTTACATAAGCCATACGCTGATAACATTATTTTAGAAAAGAACGGAAAAAAATTATTCCGCGAACCTGATTTAATTGATGTATGGTTTGATTCGGGCGCTATGCCTTATGCACAAGTGCATTATCCGTTTGAGA
Source organism: Bacteroidia bacterium (assembly GCA_044238845.1). Taxonomy (GTDB): domain Bacteria; phylum Bacteroidota; class Bacteroidia; order B-17B0; family Aurantibacillaceae; genus UBA4416. Next base: position 73,475 of record JBIICN010000005.1, on the reverse strand, counting down.
ATAAAGAATTAATTGACGATAAAAAATATTACCCAGCTGATTTTATTGCAGAAGGAGTAGATCAAACTCGTGGATGGTTCTTTACTCTGCACGCGATTGCAACCATGAACTTTGATTCCGTAGCTTATAAAAATGTTGTATCTAACGGATTAGTGTTAGATAAGAACGGAAACAAAATGAGTAAGCGTTTAGGTAACGCCGTTGACCCTTTTGAAACTATTGAAAAATACGGTGCTGACGCTACTCGTTGGTACATGATTGCAAATGCGGCGCCTTGGGATAATTTAAAATTTGACGTAGAAGGAATTGGAGAAGTGCAACGTAAATTGTTTGGAACACTCTACAATACTTATGGATTCTTCGCCTTGTATGCAAACGTAGATGGTTTTGTAGTTGATTTAAACAATACGGTAAACGTTAGTAATCGTTCTGAACTTGACCGTTGGATTTTATCAAAATTAAATTCATTAGTAAAAGATGTAACGGAACAATACGAAACTTTTGAACCGCACAAAGCCGCTCGTTATATCGAGGAGTTTGTAGATGAGCATTTAAGTAACTGGTACATTCGTTTATCTCGTCGTCGTTTCTGGAAAGGCGATATGAGCGACGATAAAAAAGCTGCTTACGAAACATTGTTTGAGTGTTTAAATACTTTATCACAATTAATGAGTCCAATTGCACCATTCTTTGCAGATTGGTTATATCAAAATTTAAATGATGTGTCTGGAGATGTTAATTCAGTGCATTTAACAAATTATCCAAAAGTTGACTTAAGTGTTATTGATAGCAGTTTAGAAAAACGTATGGAGATGGCTCAAAAAATTTCTTCGATGATTTTATCAATTCGCAAGAAAGAAAATTTAAGAGTTCGTCAACCTTTACAAAAAATTCGTATTCCTATTTTAGATACAGAATTTAGACAACATGTAGAGGCAGTTAAAGATATCATCTTGGCTGAGGTAAATGTGAAAGAGCTAGAATTTGTGACTGAGGAAGAAGCACATATTGTGAAGAATTTGAAGTTGAATTTTAAGACTTTAGGTAAAAAATGTGGTAAGCATATGAAAACAGTTCAAGCTTACGCAAACGATCATGGCGACCTAATTATCTCTGGAATTGAAAAAACGGGTCAATTTAAGATGAATGTGGAGGGTGAAGAAATCGTTTTAGAAGGCGAAGATGTTGAGATCATTCCAGTAGACATTCCAGGCTGGAAAGTAGCTAATAGTGGCCAAATCACCGTTGCTTTAGATGTAACGTTATCAGAATCATTAAAAGAAGAAGGTTTAGCGAGAGAATTGGTAAATCGTATCCAAAACTTGCGTAAAGACAGTGGTTTAGACGTAACAGACAAGATTTTAGTGAAAATTCAACAAAATGATGCACTAGATACTGCCATTCAAAATAATTTAAACTATATTTGCGCCGAAACTCTGACAGGAGATTTACAAGTGGTACAAAATTTGTCCGCCGCCACCGCAAGTTCTGTTGAAGTTGACGAATTGGTATCGACCCTTATTTCTATAGAAAAGTTAAATTAATTTTAAGAAAAGAATTATGGCAAAGAAAATTGTAAAACCTGCTAAAAAAGCGCCTAAACCAGCACCAAAGAAAGCTGCTGCAAAGCCAGTTAAGAAGGCTGCAAGTAAACCTGCGCCTAAACAAGTTGCTAAAAAACCAGCAGCTAAACCAACAGCTAAAAAAGTTGTTGCTAAAAAACCAGCCCCAAAAAAAGTGACTAAAGTTCCCGTAAAAAAAGCAGCAGCTAAACCTGCTCCAAAAAAAGTTGAGAAAAAAACTGCTAAACCAGCACCAAAAGTTGCTGCAAAACCAGCTAAAAAAGCTGTGAAAGAAATAGCTAAACCAAAAGTAGTTGGAAAGCCAATTGATGCTGTTGCTAAAAAAGGTGCTAAGCCTTCTAAAAAAGCAGCAAAACCTTCAAAAAAAGGTAAAAAAGGCGACGACGATGAGGATGATGATATTGAGCCAGAAGAGGAAGATGATTCTGATGTTGATGTGAAGGATGATTACGAAAAACCAGAAGATGATGATGATGCAGTCGTTGATTTAGACGAAGCGCCAGTTTTAGATTTAGAAGGTGGTGGCATTCCTTTAGATGATGATGATGATGATGAGATTCCTGAAAAACGTGGTCGTGGTCGTAGAAAGAAAAATGAAGGCCGTTCAACTGGTTCAGAATCCTATATCAGAAACCGACCTTTGCATATTGATATTACAAAACCATTGATTAAAAAACCTCAAGCTGCTCAACCAAAGCCATTCTTAAATACTAAGGATGATAGAAGTCGTTATTCTGATAAAGAATTATTGGAGTTTAAAGAATTAATTATTGATAAATTAAAAGAAGCGCAAATGGATTATGATTTGTTGAAACAAACGTTGTCTAATGCTGATAATCATGGAACAGATGATACGTCACCTTCATTTAAATTATTAGAAGATGGATCTGATGTATTATCTAAAGAAGAAACAGCACAATTAGCAATTCGTCAAGAAAAATACATCGTGAACTTAAAAAATGCGTTAATGCGCATTGAAAATAAAACTTATGGTATTTGCCGTGTAACAGGAAAATTAATCCCAAAAGAACGTTTACGTTCAGTTCCACACGCAACTTTAGGAATTGATGCTAAGTTAAATCAATCCAGCTAAAAACATACTACATTCAACTAAAAGGTTATCTTTGTAAGATAACCTTTTTTGCTTTTATAGGCTCATATGCTCAAAAAATACAGACTTCCAATAATAACTGTTTTTTCAGTATTGTTTATTGACCAATGTATCAAACTATACATTAAGGCTAATTATCCAATTGGTGAAGCTCATCGTTTTTTTGATTGGTTTAGAATTACCTTTACCGAAAATCCAGGAATGGCTTGGGGATTAGAACTTGGCGGTGATTATGGGAAATTAGCATTAAGTTTGTTTAGAGTAATTGCTGTTTTTGCTGGAGCTTTTTATATTAAAAAAATAGTCAATGAAGGCGAACACAAGGGGTTTATTATTTGTGTTTCATTAGTACTTGCTGGAGCACTAGGTAATATACTAGATTCTGCTTTTTATGGCTTATTATTTGGCGAAAGCACAGAGTACCAAGTTGCACAATTTATGCCTGATGGCGGAGGTTATGCTGGATTTTTACAAGGTCACGTGGTGGATATGTTCTACTTTCCTATTTATGAAGGAAATTTTCCAACTTGGTTCCCGATTTGGGGAGGCGAACATTTCGAATTCTTTAATGCTATTTTTAATTTTGCAGATATGGCTATTTCTTTTGGTGTTGGAATAATATTAGTTTTTCAAACAGTGTTTTTTCAAACAAAAAATAGTACAGAAGAAAGTAAAACCATTGTCGAAGAAAAATCAGACCACTCTTCGAGTAATTAATATACTAAAAGGCCTTTAAAAACGTTTTCTAACATATAATGAAAAACCTTTTATACATATTATTACTTAGCTTGTTATCTTTTCAAGTCTATTCACAGCATAAAGAGGAAAGCGGAGTTAATTTATATAAATTTTATAAAAATAAAATGCATTTTGGTTTTGCCTTAGCTTATAACAAAACTGATTTCAGAATTCATTCGGTTAAAAACTCTGCATTTCCCGACACGGTAATTGGCGAAGTTACTTATGGATTAAAATCTATATATACAAAATCAGATCCAGGTTTTGCATTGGGTATTATTACAGATTTTAGATTACATGAATATATAAGACTAAGATTTACACCTAATATAAGTTTTGCTTCTCGTAGTTTAGAATACACATTACAGAATGCAAATAGAGACAGTACTAAAAATTTTGTAAAAAGTGTGGAATCAACATTCATCATTTTACCATTAGAAATAAAGTTACAATCAAAGCGTTTAGACAACTTTGGAGCATATGTTATTTTAGGTGGCGGTTATACTTTGGATTTGGTATCGAAAAAGAAAGGTCAAGCTGTAGGAGGCGCTAATCAATTAGATGATGCGGTTCAATTAAAGCGTGATGATTTTTTTTATAGTGGTGGCGCAGGCGTTGATTTTTATTTACAGTATTTTAAATTGGGATTAGAAGTCAAGGTATTGCAAGGAACAAAAAACCTGATACAACCATTAAATAATATTTTTACAAAAAGTATTGATAAAGTAAACTCTAAAATGGTTATTTTTTCGATAACATTTGAAGGATAATTATTTAAGGTAAATATCTTCAAATTCTTTTTTCTTATCTCTCGATAAATTTACTTTAAAATTATTGTTCATTTCAATTGCGCCAGCCGCTTTTTTAGTGGGAGTTTATCTTTGAGACGGATATAATATATATTCTATATTAGAGGTATTAACAGTATAACTTTTGTGCCAATGCAATTATGATGCTCATCTAATATATCGTTATAAATTATTAATTGTTTCAGTTGTAGTTCTTTATTGAATAGTTGCAGACGCTCTTCAATGGAATTGATGGAAAATGACGAATGTATATTTTGATTATTCATTTTTATCTCGGCAGACTTTTTTCTCCCAATTCCATTATCACTAATAGTACAAATAATATATTCTTCTTTATCGTCTAAAGCGAAATTGATATTTATTTTCTTTTCTCCTGTTTTATGTAACAAGCCGTGTTTCATACTGTTTTCAATAAATGGCTGTATGAGCATTGGTGGTAACTCGTGATAATCTTCATCAATATTTTTATCACAACTTATCTCATAGTTAAAATCAGCACTAAATCGCATTTTTTCCAAGTCTAAATACTTTGTAATTATATCTATTTCAGTAGCTAAGGTGATTTTCTTTTTACTAGATACGTTAAGTATTTGCCTTGTGAGATAAGTGAAATTGCCCATTTGTTCGTTGGCTTTTATTTTATCTCCATACATAAACTGCTCTTGTATGCTATTGAGTGCATTAAATATGAAATGTGGATTCATTTGACTTTTCAATGCTTTCAGTTCACTCTCGGCAGCTTTCTTTTCTGCTTCTACTGTTTTGTTTGCCTCTTCTAATTGTATGCGTAGTAATTCATTTTGTTTTTTTGTTTTATACCGAGTAAATATAAAGTATGTTACTAAAGCAATTAATATTATAAAGCCACATATACTATAGATTAAAATTGTTTTTCGTTTTGATTGAAGTTCAATAATTTGTTGTTGTTGCTCCAAATTCTTGATTTCCGTTTCTTTTTTTTCAGTTTCGTATTTTATATTAATATCTGTTATTGTTTTTTCTTTCTCCATACCAAATACTGAGTCTTTTAAAGAACTGTAATTACTCAAATTTGAATATGCATTTTTCAAATCTCCTGCTTTAAAATAAGCAATATGCAGTTTATTATAAAGTTCTACTAGGCTTTCTTTATCCTCATATTCCTTTGCAAATTGAGTGCTTATTTTTAAAAAATCTATGCCTTCGTCAATTTGATTGATTGCTAAATAACAAGAGCCAAGTGTTTTGTAAACGGTAACCTTTATAAAGTCAAGTTTATTTTTTTCAATAAGCACTAAAGCCTCTTTGCAACTTTTAATAGCATTTGGATACGATTTAATTGCATAATATTCACTAGCTAAATTACTTAAAGTTAAACCTATACCAAATACTATCTTCTGTGCTTTACAAATTTCATATACGTTATTATAAACATAAATTGCAGAATCATGAATTTGAAGTGAAGAGTAAGCGGTAGCTAAATTAGTAAGTACGGCAGCTCTGTTTTGTGAACTTGAATCTTTATTTATTAATAGTAAAGTATCACATTCTTTATAAATTAAAATAGCTTGTCTTTGTTTATTTGTATGGGTTAATACATTAGCAATATTGCTTTTACTAATAATGATGTTTCTTATATCTTTTCGTTTTTCAGCTATTTTTATTGCTTTAGTATAACAATCTATTGATTTATCAAATACACCTTTTTGATAGTAGTAATTGCCAATACAATTATAAGATCTAATAATCCCTAGCGGGTAGTTTATCTTATTAGAAATATAATTTGCTTCCATTGCGTAACGTAATACTAGCGTATCCGCTTTAAAAACATTAGCTACACAAGCATCCACAAGCAATTCAACTCTTAGGCTATCTTGTTTCGTATAGCTTTTTATTTTTTGAAGTAATGTATCTTTACTAGTTTGAGAAAAACTCAAAGAAGGTAAAAAGGCTAAATAAATAAACACGTATTTTATCATACTTTTAACCCTCCAATAAACTCATCAAACTCTTTTACTTTTTCCCTAGCAACAGCAATACTTACGCCATCTTCAAACTCCAATAAGGCGCCTTCTCTTTTTGTGTATTTTTTTATTTGCATTATGTTTACTAAATATGAACGGTGAGTGCGGTAAAAGCGGTTATCATTAGAAAGTAGTTCGTCAAATTCTTTTATCTTTTTACTTACTAAAGTTTTGGTGTTTTTTAATACTACATTAGTATATGAGCCATCAGCTTCAAAGTATAACACATCTTCTAAGTTCACAAAGATTAATCCATCATTCATGGGTAAAGCAATCTTTTGTAAATTATTATTTCTTATATTTTCTTTAAGTGCATTTACTCTGTTAATTATTTGGTTTTGACCAGCAATTTTTATAGCTTTTTCAATAGCCCCCACAATTTTACTAATGCTTACAGGTTTTAAAATGTAATCTACTGCACTCACTTCAAATGCTTTAAGTGCATATTCGCTATAAGCAGTACAAAATATGGTTTCAAATGATGGATTATCAAAATAGTCAAATAATGCAAAGCCATTTTGATTAGGCATTTCAATATCTAAAAAAACTAAATCTGGTTTATGTTTATTTATGCTTTTTACAGCTGATGCAACGTCACCCACTGCATCGCAAACAGTAATATCAGCACAGTTTTCTGTGATTATTTTTTTTAAAATAGAGCGCGCAGATTCTTCATCATCTACAATTATACAGTTCATTTTATTTACAATTATGATATAAATATAAAGAAACAGATGTATTTATGTTTCCCGTTTATGAAACAAATATAACAGTTGGTATCATAAATAGGTTGTATCATAAAGTGATAACTACCTAGATTTTATAAACAAGCATTTTTGTGTTGTAAAATTAAAAATGTTTAACATGAAAAAAACAATTATTGTTTTAGCAACTGCCACTTTGGTTTTTGCATCTACTAATCAAGCAACTGCTCAAGGGTTATTAGGAAAATTAAAGGATAAAGTAGGACAAACAGGCTCAAGTTCTTCTGGCGGAGGAGCAAGTAAAGGACAAGAAAAAGCGGCATTAGAAGATAGTGCTGATGTTTTTTTGGATAGCAAACCATTTATTAAAGATGTAAAAGGAATTTCAGGTATTTATTATTCTAGAACAGTTGTTACAGGAATGAATGATGACATGACGGGTAATAAATTTATAAAGAAATTTTTAGTGACTTATGATGATGCCGAGGCCTTACTTACTTTAAATACACGCTACTCGTACGAAACAAAGGATCGAACCAAATTTATAAAACCTGCATTATTTGGGTATAGAGGTGGCAATAAAAGCCGAGAATATGCTATTATTAAGGGAATTGGAAAGTTATATTATGAAGAAGGAAGTATGGATAACCAATACTTGATGCATACAACTTACGGCTATGCAGAAGATTTGCAAGGTAAATTAATTCGAAGTGAAGAGGGGTTTTTAGAAAAATGGTCTAGTGTTTCTATATTAGAGTATGCGCCAGGTATTTTGCTAGTATATGATAATGAATACAGCGGTTCATCTGTGCGCGAAGATCCTAAAGAACGTGAAAAACGTCAATTTAAAAAAGCAACCATTCTTTATAAAAAAGAAGCAGCAGCAGAGGCTTCAAAAATTACAGATAAAATGATTGATAATGCTTTTTTCGATTTTTCGGTAAAATACACTAAAGGCGAAAAAGAATTTGCTCAAAAGAATAATACTTTGAAACCAGAATTAGTAACCTTTAAAGATAAGCCAACGAAAGCCGCATTAGAAGAATCGGTTAAAGCTTATATGAATAGGGGAGAATGGCAGGAAAAATTAATTACTGCATATCCAGTAGGTGCTTGGCGAAATGTAAATGAGTTATTAGGACTTACAGCATTAAATACATTAACGCATAGAATAATGAATTGTGTGGTAGTTGTAAAAACACCAAGTGGAGATTGTGAATTTTATGACTGGGTTATTAAACAAGAAAATGCTTTTGCAACTGGCTCATTAGAAGAAAAATTTGCAGGGAAGCCATTATTGTTTAATGGCTTATCACCTTGGGGTCCTATTGATTGTGATAAAGTAAAGAAATAGTAAATCATCTCATACTAAGTTTTACTTAGTGTGGGGTTTTATGAAAAATAAAGTAATGAAAAGAATAATAGTAACAGTTTGCTTATTAGTAGCATCAACAAGCATTAGCAAAGCACAAAGCATAAGTAATAAATTAAAAGCTAAAGATGCAGGCACAAGCGAAGTAAATAACAAAACATCCGAAATAAAAAAGGAAGGCTTAGATAAAAGTTCATCTAGCAAAGATACTAAAGCTATGGAAGGCACTTGGAAAGTAGATGGCGTAATTGTTACTACTGAAAATGAAGCTCTAAAAAGTCAAATTACAGCTCAGGAAGAACAATATAATGCAGCTTACAAAGGCAGTATTTGGGTATTTAAAAAAGACGGCACTATTGCTATTACTTTATCAAAATCTGCATCAAGCCCAGGTGGCACTGGAACTGGTAGATATGAACTTGCAGGCGAAAAAATAATAATGGAAATAAATGGGCAGCCAAGTGAATACGATTTAAAATTTGAAGATGGACAAATGCTTTTAATCAATATTTCTCCTGTGAATACCGTATACTATGTGTTTATAAAGAATTAGTAACACTGTTTTATCTTATTGATAAAATTTAGATACAAATCGATACGGTTTATGAAACCAAACCTACATTTCATGTAAATGAAAACACAACTTATATAGTATTAAAAAACAACAGCATAACTTATTTTACATTTGAATTATAAAACTAAAAATTATGAAAAAACATTTACTTACCATCGTAGTTACGATAACATTTTTGGGTATTCAAGCTCAAACACAATTAAACCTTGGTTATGCAAGAACCTTAACTTCATCTAATGCTAATATTTATGATATGGTAACCGACCCTTCGGGTAATCTATATGTTGCTGGTGATTTTATAAATACAGTTGATTTTGCAACAGATTTAAGCACTCTTAATTTAACTGCTGTTGGTGATGCTGATGGATTTATAGCCAAATACAATAGTACAGGTGTTTTGCAATGGGTTAAGCAAATTGGTGGCAGTAGTGATGATAAAGTTGCCAAAGTATCTTTAATTGGTAATACCATTTTATTAGCTGGAAATTTTATCTCTACTACTAATTTTGATGTTACAGGATCTACACCTTTAAATTTAACATCCTATGGTGCATCTGATGTTTTTATTGCTGGATATGATATTACATCAGGTAATAATACATTTTATAAACAAATAGGCTCTGCTGCAGGAGGTGAATATGCGCAAGGAATTACATTTAATAGTACATCCACTTTTTTTGTTGCGGTTAGTGGTGACCAAGCAATTATGTACGACCAAGCAAATCCAGCAGCAACAGTTGTACCTACCAATAATTTTTTAGTTAACCACTTTTTAGTTGCAAAATATAATATTGCTGACGGAACGTATGCTTCTACAAAATATTATTTAGATGCTGCTAATGATAATCAAATCACGGACATAATTCACGGAGCAGGTGGCAATGGAATTTTTATTTTAGGGACCTTTAAGGGAACAGTTGACTTTGATCAATCTTTAAGTATAGTTTCTAAAACATCTAATGGTGGGAGTGATATTTTTTTAGCTAGCATAGATGGAGTAACAGCAGCCTTAAATTGGGTAACCACTTTCGGAACAACCTCTTCAGGGGAAGTACCGAGAGATTTAAACAGAATAGCCGCAAATAATTTTGGACTTAATAGTGCCTATTTAACCGTAGCTGGAAATTTTAGTGGCAGCTTAACAATAGGGGCAGCAACTAATGATACTACATTGCTTTGTAATGGTGCTTATGATGGATTTGTAGCAAAATTTGACTTCAGTGGAGCCTTAATTCGTGCACATCAATTTGGAGGCATAAATAATGAATACGAATATATTAGTTCTGTAGTAGCAGATGGTAGCCCGAGAAGTGGGATGTTGGTAATAGGTCAAATGCGAGGCACGTTTGATGCTGATATTACATCTGGTGTTAAGAATATTTCAACATTAAACGTAAATAATAGTGATATTTTCTTTGCTAATTATGATATGCTAAACGATACTTTAATTTTTGCACACACAATTGGCAACTCAGATATAAACACAGAATTTGCAGCTGCTACAGCGGTTAGTAATTCTGGTTCACCTACGGTATATTATATTGGTGGAGCTATCTATAATCCTGTAGATTTTGACTTAGTAAACAACAATGGAATTATTGGTACAGCAAATCAATACGATGCATTTATAACTAAGTATGAAAGATGTAATAAACCACAAAAACCTAACGCTGTATCAAGCACAAGTTTTACTGTGGCTCAAGGTACGTCTGTTCAATTATATGCTCTAGGTACTAACTTTGAAGTAATTCAATATTTTGACTCGAACGGCAATATAGTTACAAATACCCCAGGTCTCTTCACTATAACTGGCGCATATTCACAAATCCTAAATATCGAAACTACAAATTATGCGCCGGGGACTTATACTTTTACAGCATATGCAACAGGTTGCGCAAATTCAGCGCTCCCTGTAGTATTTACTATTACGATTACAGCTTCTACTGTAGGGCTTAATGATTTAGAACAACAGTCCTACATGATATATCCTAATCCTATACAACAAATAGTAACGATTAACTCACCAACTGTTTTAAAAAATATAACTATTACCGATGTATTAGGAAAAGTTGTACTTAATAAAAATGTAAACAACATATCAGAATCAGTTGACATATCAAATCTACAAAGCGGCATTTATTTTTTAACAGTAAATGGCATTACTAAAAAAATCATTAAGGAGTAAAAAACAATAACTGAACCAAAGGAATCATGAAAAAATTAGTATTAACAAGCTTAGCAATTGGTTTTTTAGCAATTACAAATGCGCAAAACCTTAGTTACTCATGGAGTAATTATTTAACACGTTCAGTAAACACAACTGTTAGAGATAACAACGGAGATTTTGTTTCAATTGGCAGCTTTAGCGGAGTTAAAGATTTTGACCCTACAAGTAGCACTTATACATTAAATGCATCAGATGGCGCCATGTACATGCAAAAAAACGATGCTAATGGCGTTTTTTTATGGGCTAAAAACTTTGGTAATAGCAATTCATCTGTTTCTCTGCAAAATGCCATTGATATTAAAGTTGCTGTAAATAACGATTATATTATAACAGGAATTTTTTTAGATAATGCAGATTTCGACCCAAGCTTAGCAGTAGCTACCTTAACTTGCGAAATAGATAATTCGGATATTTTTTTAGCAAGGTATAATGATAGTGGAGTATATCAATGGGCATTTTCTATTGGAGGCAAGGGTGCTTCAAATAACGACATAGTAAAAGCAGTTACTATTGATAGCAATAATGATATTTTAATAACAGGTTTTACTCCTAATTATTCGCCCGGTTTTATTGATTTTGACCCAAGTGCGGCAACGGCTACGCCATCTATGTTAGGTGGTATTTATATAGCAAAATATAATTCGGCAGGTAATTATATTTGGTCCAAAATGTTGCCTACAAACGGCACAATTGCACAAGAAGGACGTTTTATTTTTACGGATGCCAATAACAATATTTTACTACTTGGTAAAACAATGGATGGCACTGATTTTGACCCTTCGGTAAGTACTTATAACATACCTGGATTAGTAAATTATGCTGTTAGTAGCTTTTATGCAAAATATAATTCGAGTGGAGATTTTGTATGGGCAAAGGGTATTTCGGGCGGGAGTAATGTAGAAATTACAAAAGCCAGTGCAAGTAGCGATTTATCAAATATACTTTGTACTGTTGATTGTGCTGGTGCAACCACAGATGCTGACCCAAGTCCTACAGCTACCTATACTGTAAATACTCACTTTTCTAATTTCGGAAAAATGATTCAAAAACTAGATGGTAACGCTAACTTACAATGGGCGTATGGCGTAAAAAAAGATTACAATACAGTATACACAGATAACCTTGGAAATAATATTACTAACATAAAAGATACAATTATATCTTACTCAAATAGCGGCACTATTAATTGGAAGGTACGTGCCGAAAATGCAATGCCTAATAATACGTTTGTTTTACCAAATAACGATATTTACATTGCTGGTTATGCTTTAGGAAATGCTAATTGCGATCCTTTTACATTTACCTCAAATGCATTATACCCTAACATTGGTTCCTACATACTTAAATGGACCCAAGGCACATCTACATTTGTTAATGAAAATATAAACAATACTGAAATTAAACTTTATCCAAACCCAGTGCGAGACATGTTCCATATTGAAATAGTAAACTTAAAAGCTAATTCAACAATTGCAATTACTGATGTGCTAGGCAAAATTGTATTAACTCAACCAGTTATTGATACTAACCAAACTATTGATATATCTAACTTACAAAGTGGTGTTTATTTGATTAGAACTAATGGGGTTACAAAAAAAATAATTAAACACTAAATAGCTTTTTATTTTAAGTAAATGTCTTCAAATTCTTTTTTCTTATCTCTTGAAAGATTGACTTTAAAATTATTGTTCATTTCAATTTCACCAGCGGCTTTTTGATATGCTTTTACTGCTGAGGTATTAATGATATAAGAACGATGTGGTTTGTAAAAAGTTGTCTGACTTAAAAGCAATTCGTATTCCTTTAACGGTTTTGATACCACATGCTTTAAGTCGTTGTTTAAATAAAACTCTGTATATACATTATCAGCCTTTAAAAAAATAATGTCATTAACGTTTACAATTATTTTTTTTTCATTCATCGATAAAACAATTTTTTCAATTTTATCAGTAGTTGAAACTTCTTGTAAAATTTTTAATTGTTCTAGAGAGACTTGATGTTTTTTCAAAACACGATTTACAGCTTCAATCAAACGCTCTTCGTTAATTGGTTTAAGCACATAATCAACAGCGCTTAAAGCAAATGCCTCTAATGCAAAACCACCATAAGCGGTTGTAAAGATAATTTCAAAGTCCAACTCTTCTTTAGTTAAATGGTTAGCAATATCAATTCCTAATTCGCCATTTAATTGTACATCTAAAAACACAAAATTTGGTTTACATTGTTTTATATAGTTTGCTGCTAAACTAATTTTATCAAAATCAGCTAGTACCTCAATGTTTGGAAAATTTGATGCTAAAATATTTTTTAATAAAGTAACGGCCTGAGGCTCGTCTTCAATAATCACACATTTAATCATAGAGTTCAATTGGAATTACAAGTTTAACAATGGTTCCGGTTGCATTACCTTCAGAGTCTTTTTTATCAATAATTTCTTGGGTTATTTTTTCGGTTTTATTGGCATTTAATAATTCAATACGACTCATATTTGCTTCGGTACTAAATGACGCTGATTTTTTTATCATCCGTTTGCCAATTTCAGCAGCCGCATCACGTCCAACACCATCATCTTCTATATCAATAAATAACTTGCTATTTTTTTTTGTAAAACTTATAGTCAATAATCCTTCGCCTTGTTTATTAGCTAAACCATGTTTAATAGCATTTTCAACTAATGGTTGTAGTATCATGGCTGGTATATAAACATCATGTAAATTTATATTTTCAGATGTTTGAATAGTATATTTTATTTTTGGTAAACGCATGGTTTCCAGTTTTAAATAATTTTCCAACAATTCTACTTCATCGTGTAAGCTAATTTCGGTATTGCGACTACTCTCTAAAACGGAACGACTCAAATCACTAAACAAACCAAGTGATTTAGCTGCGTTTTCTTTATCGCCACTATAAATATAACCTTGTATGCTATTAAGCGCATTATAGAAAAAGTGAGGATTCATTTGGCTTTTGATTGCTTTTATTTCGCTCTCTGATGCTTTTTGTTTTTCTATCAATAATAGTTCAGCATCTTCTAATTTAGTTTTTAGTAATTCATTTTGTTTTTTGGTTTTGTAGCGCGTAAACAAAAAGTAACTTATTAACACCACAGCGATGATTAAACTTATAATACTGTACAATATAATGCTCTTTTGCTTAGATTGTAGTGATGTAATTTGATTTTGTTGCTCCAATTTATTTATAGTAGTTTCCTTTTTTTCTGTTTCGTAATCATATTCAGTCTTTAAATAGTCATTTATTATATTTTCTTCTTTAATACTCTCATTGGTTGAAATAATTAATTCAGCCATCTCAAAAGCTTTTTTAGAATTATGTTGTTTTAAATAAATTTCTTTTAGAAAAACGCAAGCCTTTTTTATTTCATATAAGTTACTTGCTAATTTTGCTAGGGCTAATTTTTTTTGCGCGTAATATTCAACTAAGTTGAAATTGTTATTACGTTCATATAATTGTATGAAATAATTACACAGTACTACATATTCTAGTTTAAAATCATGTTCAATTTGAATTTCTTCAGCTTTTTTTAGATAGCTTTCAGCTTCTAATAAATATATATGTTTTTTTTCTGAAATTAGATCAGATTTTACTATCATTAGGCGCCCTAGTGATGCTAATGTAAAAGATTGCTCTAATGGCACCTCTGATTCTTTTGAGAGTTTTAAAGCATACTTAAATAATGCTTCATACTCATTTATCATTTTCAAACTATTTTTATATTGTGGATTCACAGACATCAAACAGCGTGTTAGCTTATTATAATTACCAGCCAAACTAGATTTTGTATTTAATTTTTTATTTATTGATATCGCCTTCAAATAATAAGGTATAGCTTCTTTGTATCTATCGCCGAATTCCATTAAAACAGCTAGCCCATCATAATTTCTTGCTAAATTCCTTTCGTCATTTACCTTTATTCTATATTCTGTAGATTTTAGCATGTAATTTAATGCAATGTTATACTGAGATAAAGTTTTATATACACCGGCTAAGCAATAATAGATGTCGCCTAAATCCTCATCTTTATTTTCTTTTAAATAATGTTTTTCTAAAACTTTGTAAATTCGCAAAGCTTCTTTACTTTTTCCTTGTGTTTCTAATATTACCCCTATACTGCGGGCAACCGCGGCAGCATTTTCGAAATTCTTAGCCTTTAAATAAAATTTTGCTGCCTTAGTTGCGTATAATAAGGATTTATCTGCATCGCCAATAGCATAATAGTACCCCATGTATCCAGTGTAATTATTTGCAGCTACTAGCACCTCATTAAATTCAGAGCAATATTTTTCAGTTAAAGCTAAATAAATCAATGCACTATCTAATTGACCTGTATTTACGTATACATAACCATATTCGTAATGAAGATTTATAAAATAAGTTGCGTATAATTTTTTATCAGGCTGTTGGTAATTTGTATAGTTAATATGGTTAAATACAATATCGTGATATGCCTTTAAATAGGGTTTTATCACTTCATAATCCTGCGAGCTCTCTATTATTGTTGAGAGTAACTTACAAACATTGGTATCTTTAATATTTGTTTTATTATATACGGAAACTAAACTATCATGTTTATTAAATTGTGCTTTAATAATTGAGGTAGCAATGAAAAATGAAATAAGTAAAAAAAGTTTGAAGTGCATACATAAAATTTTAAAAACCTAATATACTCACATTTCACAAGTTTAAAACTACATTTCACAAGGTATTTTTTGTTTTGAAACAATTTATTTTGTGTTTTGTAACTTATGCAAAAATCGCAACATATAGCTTTTAAAGTTGGACGTGAAATAGTGTTTGTTTTAATATCGGATATTGTTTTATTAAAAGCCGAAAATATATACTGCAACGTACATTTGAACACTGGTAAGTGTTTATTGGTGTCCAATACCTTAAAAGAGATTTCGGAAAAATTATTGGAAAAACAGTTTTTCAAGCCACATCGTTCATATATTATTAATACTAACTATATTGTACGTTATACCAAAGCGGACTTGTTGATTTATTTAAAAACTATAAAGGAACCAATTCCTGTATCCCGAAATTTGAAGACTGAATTTGAAAAATTGATATTGTAGGTCTGAAACAACTATGTAAAATAATTATATAGTTTAAAGTAGTGTAGTAGCTTTGCTTTTATATTAAATTATTTTTTTACTTTTGTCTCTTAAGTCTCTCAGGACTCTTCGGACCTATCAAAAATCCATTTCACAAGTTTAAACTTACTCTTCACAAGATAGTTTTGTTTGTTCTTTTTTGTTGTCACAAGTTTGCACAAACAATAATTAAAAACAAATAAGTATGAAAAAAATTGTAATAAGTGTGGTGGCTGTTTTAATGTCGGCTAGCATTTACGCTCAAACAACTGGTACTATTGGCAAAAATACGTATCCAATTTTAGGAAAATACACAGGTAAACGTACACAAGGTGTGTATGTGATAGCAAGTGGTATTGATAGCCTACATAATTACGCTAGTATTGTAAAAGATAGTGTGTTTGTTTCTCAAATAGGATACAAAAAAGGAGTGGCTGCCGAAGTTAAAAATTATAGGATTAAGCATAATCATCAAAATATTAAAATAGAAAAGCCAGATAATTTAGTGTCTTCCGAATGGTATGTTATTCTTGCAATGCAAAATAATGATGCTAGTAGTAATGTTTATATGGAATATTCAGAAAACAATGTTTATAAAAATGAGTCTAAATATTTAAGAATGCATATACACTTTCCAAATAAAGAAAACGCCGAAAAATTTTATAATAATTTAATGAGTGGCACTTCTACGTCTGCCGAACCAGTTACACAAGTTAATACATCCAGTCAATCTACTCAAGTTAAAGCTGAGGCACAAGAAGTAAAAATAAAAATTAGAAACACAGGTAGTGATGTTGCCGAAATGTATTACCAAAAGTCGCCAGGCTCAAAAGATAATTATTCGTTTAGAGTGCAAAAGGGACAAAGTGCTGAGTTAAAAATAAATGTTGGATGCGGTTTGTTTTATAATGTAAAAGGAGGAAGAGGACCTTTGATTTTAACTGCCACTAAAGCGATGGATGGAACTACTCAAGTTGTAAAGTAATATTAATACATAGTATATTAATAGCCCCGCTAAGCAATTAGTGGGGCTTTTTTATTTTAAATTGCGTTTTTATCTATTTAGCCCCTTTTGTTCCTTATCCCGATAACTATCTGGACTCTTCCGTCCCTTTTGGTAACTGAGCGGAGTCGAAGTTACATTTCACAAGTTTAAATCTACATTTCACAAGGTTGTTTTGGCAAACATTTTTTATTGGTATTTATTTGTTTCATAATTATAAAAACATAAAACATGAAAACAAAAATTTACTCTTTAGGCGTAGCCATATTTTTAGGATGTGGCTTTGCAAGCGGCCAAACGTGGCATAAATACACGTTTAATTCTGGTAACGCAAATAATGATGTTGCGGCCGTAAATAATGGAACTGTAACTGGAGCGGTTTTAACTACCGATAGGTTTGGAAATGCTAATAAAGCTTATGATTTTGGCACTACAGGTACATCTAAAATTGATTGCGGTAACATTACCATCATGAATAATACAGCAAATTTAACCATTACCGGTTGGTATCAGAAACCAGCTAACACGGTTATAAGAGAAATGTTTTGTAAGCCAGATGCCGCAGGTAGTATCAGAGCTAGAACGTATAATGATGCTACTCAATTATATGGTTATAGTGGCACTCAATTTACTGGCGCCCCAACTAATGCAACTAATTACACAAGTATAGCAACTGGCACTTGGTTTCATTTTGCATTGGTTATTAATACCACGACCAATAGTATGAAAACTTATATTAATGGAGTGCAATACAGTCAAGGTTCAGCAGGTACAACTGGTGGCACTTTGCCTTTTTTAATTGGTAATGTGCCCGCTGCTATGTCTACAGGGCAGGGATGGCAAGGGAAACTAGATGATATATTTATGGTAAACAGGTCGTTATCTGTTACTCAGATTGACAGTTTGCGTAACTTACCAAACCCCGTTGCGCCCACTGTTTGGTTAAAATATAGTTTTAATGCTGGAACAACAGTAAACGATTTAGGAGCAAATAATACAGGCACATTATCCGCAGGTTCACTAACTACTGATAGATTTGGGAATGTTAATCAAGCATACAACTCTCCAAGTATTAATTGTGGTACTGTTTCTGGTTTTAATGCCTCTCCAAAATTTACATTTTGCGGTTGGTTTAAAAAGCCCGCAGCTGGTACTAATTATTCTATGTACAGTATCGATGATCACTCTTCAATTGTATATGCTGGTGACCCGGGTTTTCAAAATGCGCCAGTTGCTGTAAACAACAATAAATATACAAATCCCTTTTCAAACACTACTTATTCAAATATAGCAGTTGGCGCATGGTTTCACTATGCTGTAGTAATGAATCCAAGTACAGGTACAATTAGAAATTATATTAACGGTGTTCAGTTTGCTAGCACATCTTTAAGTGGCGATGTTTTAACGGGAACAGGTAATTTAAAATTAGGAAGTCCTTCTACCTCTATTTTAAGTTCATTTTTTGGAAATCAATGGTCAACAGATATGGATGACATATTTGCTGTAAATGCCGCACTAACAACAACACAAATTGATAGTTTGCGTAATTTATCTAACCCAGGACAAGTAAACACAAATACATGCGTAGCAAATGCACCTGTAAATATTACACCCCAAGCCAATTTAACGTTATGTAGCGGCACACCTTTAACTTTATCTGTAACGGCGTCGGGTACTGTAAAGTGGTATACTACTCCAACGGGTACAACATCAATAGCAACAGGTAGTGTATATACTACACCTATTTTAGCAAGTGGCAATTACACTTATTACACAGATAATACAGAGGCTTGTGGAACTAGTACTGGTAGAACACCAATCTCTTTTGTTATTAATTCAACACCAACAGTAACGGCACTATTATCAAATAATGGAGCTATTTGTATAACAGGAACTGGTGTGAATCTTACTCTCTCTGGTGCAGCAACCTATACGGTTAGTAATGGAGTAACCACGTACACTTCTACTGGAGGGATATCTAGTCTTTATCCAACGTCAACAACTGTGTACACCATAAACGGAACATCAGCACAAGGTTGTTTAAATCCTTTACCAGTAAGCGCAACTGTTAATGTTAGTTCAAATCCGACAATTACAGCAAGCAATGGAACTATTTGTTCAGGTGCTTCTTTTACAATTAATCCATCTGGTGCAACGTCTTATACATACAGCGGTGGTGGTTCGGCAGTGGTATCTCCAACTACAAATACTACATACGTAGTTACAGGAAGTAATGGTGTTTGTTCTTCTACTAAAAATGTAACCGTAACGGTTAATCCACTGCCTAACAGTTCAATAAATATACAAAATCAACCATACTGCCCAAATGCAGTAACAAATATTGGTTTTGTTATAAATTCTGTTACAGTTGCTGTTAACGGCAGTCCGGCTGCGCAAGATCAATTTTTTAACTACACGTATTCTGCTGCAACAACTCAAACATTAAATTTTGTATACACTAATACTCTAACGGGCTGCACAAGAACACAAACCCCGATAGTTTACAACGTTTTATCAAATACAATTACTATTTCGTCTTCAGCTGCAAATCCAATTTGTTCTGGTCAAAGTGCTATATTAACAGCTTCTGTGGCTGGCACACCTGCAAACTTGGCTTGGTCAAACGCACCAGTGTTTGGTAATACTACTACCATTACGCCAACTATTACCACTACTTATACAATTTCAGGTCAAGATCAGGCCGGATATGGCTGTAACTATTCAGCTACATACACACAATCGGTTACTACTTGCACAGGAATTGAAGAAGCAACTCATAATAATTTAGTATCAATCTATCCTAACCCAGCTAATGATTTTATGACTGTTAGTTTGGCAGCTGAGTCTACCGACGCTACAACAATTTATATCATTAACGCATTAGGAGAAACAGTGTTAACTGAAAAAGCAACGTCGAGCAACACAACTTTAAATACAAGTAACTTAACAAGCGGAATTTATTTCATAAAAGTGGAAAGTAAAAATAGTTCAGCTATTAAGAAGTTTATTAAAAATTAAGCTCGTCATTGCGAGGCACGAAGCAATCTCAAACAATGCATCATTAGTTTAAGATTGCTTCATTCGTCCCTCATTCAAAATGATAAAAAACAACAACAGGTTTATTTTCATGTACCTGTTTTGGTAAAGCCTCGTTAAGCAATTAGCGGGGCTTTTTATAATTTAACACCTGTCAGGTTTCTAGCAAACCGCTAACTAAACCTGACAGGTGTTCTCGTGAACGTTTCACAAGTTTAAATCTACATTTCACAAGGTTGTTTTGGTGAGGGTTTTTAAATAACATTTATTTGTAATATAATTTAAAAAATAAAATACATGAAAAAAATTTACACATTAGGCGCAGCTTGCTTATTATGGGCAGGCGTATCGCAAGGGCAAAACCCAATTTGCTTAAAGTATTATCAAGCAGCTTCACTAAACTCACTAAAACCAAGTGATATTGAAGCTATTGATTTAAATAATGACGGGATAAAAGATTTAGTTTATACAAAAAACTTAGGTACTACTAACCAAGGTTTTAATGTAGAAATGGGATTGGGTAATGGTACATTCACTAATTCTGTTAACTATGCAACTGGAAGTAATTGTTACGAGTTAGTGGTTGCCGACTTTAATAATGACGGTATAAAGGATGTAATAACTTCAAATAGCAGCAGTTCTAGCTGTAGTTATTTTCAAGGCACAAGTACTGGTAGTTTTGTTGCTGCAACAACAATTTCTGGTATTGGAGGTAGTCCAAAAGATATAGAAGTAGGCGATTTTAATAGCGATGGAAATATGGACTTTGTAATTGTTAATTACTACAATTTCGGAAATGGGTTTAAAGTGTATACAGGTAATGGTGCAGGTGTATTTACTCAATACTTTCAAGTTAGCCAGCCACCTATTGGGCAAGCTATTCCTGTAGACGGCGTTACAACTGGCGACTATAATGGAGATTCCAAATCTGATTTGGTTGTTGTTCGTGGCTCCAGTTCTTTTATTTATATAAACGATGGTGTTGGTGGGTTTAATGCTCCAACATCAACGCCTTATAATGCTTATAACGTACAAAGTGTAGATGTTGATAATGATTCGGATTTGGACTTAGTAAGTTGGG
The DNA here is from genome assembly GCA_044238845.1 of Bacteroidia bacterium. Lineage (GTDB taxonomy): Bacteria > Bacteroidota > Bacteroidia > B-17B0 > Aurantibacillaceae > UBA4416. The sequence continues at coordinate 52,123 of JBIICN010000005.1, read as the reverse complement.
GTGGAGCTTTATTTGTCAACACAAACAATGGTTCTGGCATTTTTACAGCTGCGGGTAGTTACACAGTACCTTCATCATTTATTGGCTATGGTGGCTTTACTATGGGTGATTTTAATGGTGATGGATTAATAGATGCTGTTGCTGCAATGGGTAACAATCAAAGTGGTAATTTATTTGTTTTACGAAATACTGGTGGCGGTGTTTTTGTAGGCTCTGATCCGAGTGTAGCTGCAGGAATTGATCCAATGTATGTTTGTTCAGGTGATTTTAATGGGGATTCAAAATTAGATGTTGCAGTGAACAATCAATACTTTGGCTCGCGTGTTGTTGCTTTAAATGGGTTTTATATGGGGCCAACTAATGTAGGTAGTTGTCCTGGAAAAAACTATACAATTACTCCAACAGGCACTACATCTTATACATTTACGAATGGAGGCCCTATTGTTAACCCTACTGTTACAACTACATATTCGGTTATAGGAACAAATTCGGTAGGTTGTGTTAGTGATTTTTATTTAACAGTAAACATGTTAGCTCCACCCCTTTATACCTTAAGTGTATCAAACACGTTAATTTGTAGCGGGCAAAGTGCTACAATTAGTATTGCAACTACAAATACAGCTACTCAAATTGGTATTTTAAATAACTTCAATACAGCAGTTGTTACTCCAACAACTACAAGTACTTATACTGCATTTGCTAATAATACAATTTCAGGTTGTCAGAATCTAGATGTTGTAACTATTAATGTAAGCACTTGCACAGGAATTGAAGAAACAACTAATAATAATTTAGTATCAATCTATCCTAACCCAGCTAATGATTTTATGACTATTGCGGTAACTGAGCTTGTCGAAGTTGCCGATGCCACAACAATTTATATCATTAACGCATTAGGAGAAATTGTGTTAACAGAAAAAGTAACGTCGAGCAACACAACTTTAAATACAAGTAACTTAACAAGCGGAATTTATTTTGTAAAAATTGAAAGTAAAAATAGTTCAGCTATTAAGAAGTTTATGAAGCAATAGTTAGTAAACAACAACAGGTTTATTTTCATGTGCCTGTTTTAGTAAAGCCTCGCTAAGCAATTAGCGGGGCTTTTTTAGTTGCTACGGCAATTGAGCCTGTCGAAGTTGTCGAAGCTCATTTCACAAGTTTAAATCTACACTTCACAAGGTTGTTTTGGCACAAGTTTTATTTTGGTATTTATTTGCAGCCTATAAATAAAACAGTATGAAAAAAATTTACATTTTAGCATTATCGTTAGCTACAAGTCTAGGAAGCCTTTATTCACAAGCGCTTCAACATAATTATTCAAAATCTATTGGTACAACAGGAAGCTCAGAAACAGTTAATAAAATTATTACGGATGCTTCTGGAAATACTTATGCAGTGGGTGCTTTTGGAGGAACGGTTGATTTTGACCCTAGTGCAGGCACGGCAAATTTAACGGCAAACGTAGGCCCTGGAGCATCAGGCAATGATGCATTTGTTGCAAAGTATGATGCAAACGGAAATTATGTATGGGCTTTTAAAATCGGTACGGGTATTAATTTTGAAGATGTTGCTAGAGATATTACCATTGATGAACTGAGTAATACGATTTTTGTTACTGGAAATTTTAGTGGTTTTAACGTTGATTTTGATCCTAGCGGAGCTTCTGCAACTCTAAGTGGAGGAGCTCAAGGAGTTTTTGTGGCTCATTATACAACATCTGGAGCATATCAAAATGCGATTCAAATTTTGGGAAATGTAAATGGCTTTGGTATTAAATATTTTAACAATGCTGTTTTTATTACGGGAGAAAATACAGGCACTACAAATTTTAATCCGGGAGGTACTACTAACTTAGTAAGTAATGGAAGTTCACCTGATATTTATGTTGCTTGCTATAATTCATCGCTTAATTTATTTTGGGCTCATGATATTGGAGGTAGCTTTGCTGATGGTGGCGCAGCTGTTGATGTTGATGGAGCGGGAAATTGTTATGTAACAGGTAAATTCACGGATGCTGTTGATTTTGATCCATCGGGTTTAATGGCAACTATGATTAGTAATGGAGGTAGCGATGGATTTGTTGCAAGATATAGTCCAAGCGGCACATATCAATGGGTTCAAACATTTGGAACAGTCTCTGCAGATGGTGGAAAAAAAATTCTAGTGAATGGAAGTGATGCTTATATTTCAGGCTTTTATGGAGGAACCAATCAAGCTTATTTTTGTAAACGTGATGCGTCTAATTTTGGAACTTTATTATATCAAAAAACATTAACTGGAACAGCCGATGTATTTGTGTCTGATTTAGGTTTAGACGTTTCAGGAAATGTTTATGTGACTGGACATTTTAATGGTGCTAATCAAAGTTTCGATGGAATAGGGACTATTACTTTTCCAAACAGAGGAGGTTATGATTGTTATATAGCAAAGTATAATTCTGGCGGAGGTTATTTATATGCTTTCACTTTTGGCGGACCAAACAATGATTTTACTAGCTCTCTTAATGTTGATGCAACCAATAGTGTTTATGTGGCTGGTATTTATTATGGCTCAGCTAATTTTAGTTCTTCACCTACATTTATTAATAATTTAACAAGTGTGGATGCCTATGATATGTTTTTAGCTAAATACAATCTATGTACACTGCCATCTGCACCAGTTACTTCTAATGCTGTGTTATGTTATCCTACTAATTTATCGTATACAGCTTCTGGCTCAGGAACTATTACTTGGCATGCTACAAGTACATGAACTGTTATATCAATTGGTACTACGTATACTAGTGCAAATACATTTCCTAGTAATGCAGTTAGCACCACAACACTATATGCTCAAAATAATAGTGCATGCGGAGCAAGCACAAAATCTGCTATTATTTACACGATTAATCCAAAACCATCTATTTCTGCTGTTACTGGAGTTACAACTGTTTGTGCTGGACAAAATGTAAATATTTATACTTATGGAGCAAGTACGTATACGCTTGCAAATAATGGTCAAACAATTGGCGCAAATACATTTTTTTCATTTACACCAACTTCTACAACCACTTTTTCTATTAGTGGGACTAATAGTTATGGATGTACTAACAGCACAACATTTACTCAAAATGTTAGTAATTGTACAGGCATAGATGAAATAACTAATAGTGAATTCTTTACAGTTTATCCTAATCCAGCTCGTGATTTTATAACAATTGTACTAGCAAGTGATGACGAAAGGATAGTTACTGTTATTAACGCTTTAGGAGAATTAGTGGTAAAGGAAAAAGTAGCTACAAAGGATATCACTTTAAAAATAGATAACTTCACAAACGGAGTTTATTTTATTAAACTTGATAATGAAAAAGGCTCATCTACTTTAAAATTCATTAAACAATAAATCGGTTTCTTTTAAATTATCAATTATGTTTAAGCCCTTCTAAGTAATTAGGAGGGCTTTTTTCTTTTATTCAAAATTTGTACATTTACCTCATTAACTTGGAGAATAAAAATCTTCCGCATTATGAAAAAAGAACTGAATTTAGCCATTGCGGCCCATATTGCTTATGACGAGCAATTATTAAAACAAGAAGTTGCTGAGCAATTATCTTTAAAATCATCGGATACATTTTTCATTAAACCATTGCGACGTAGCATTGATGCGCGTTCACGAAACATTAAAGTGAATTTAAAATTAGCGGTTTGGATTAATGAACCAGTAACAGATGATGATTTAGGAATTCAGTATCACGATGTGTCGAGTTCTCAAAAATCAATTACTATTATTGGAGCAGGTCCGGCAGGTTTGTATGCCGCTTTACGGTGTTTAGAAATTGGCATTAAACCAATTGTATTTGAAAGAGGAAAAGACGTAAGGGAAAGACGAAGAGATTTAGCGGCTATTAACAAGGAGCATATTGTAAACCCAGAAAGTAATTATTGTTTTGGTGAAGGTGGCGCAGGAACATATAGTGATGGTAAGTTATATACACGTTCGAGCAAGCGCGGAGATATTGAACATATATTAAAAACTTTTGTGTTTCATGGTGCTGATGATGTGATTTTAGTAGATGCACATCCTCATATTGGAACCAATAAATTACCGAATATTATTTCTAATATGCGTGAAACCATTATTAAGCATGGTGGAGAAATTCATTTTCATTCTAGGTTAGTGGATATTAATTATAGTGGAGATAAAATATCATCTGTTATAATAGAAAAACTTGTCACTTCGAGCGTAGTCGAGAAGCAAGAAATCGAGCATCGTTGTTCCCACATAATTTTAGCAACAGGTCATTCAGCACGAGATATTTATGAGTTATTGGATAAAAAGAAAATTGCTATTGAAGCCAAACCCTTTGCTTTAGGTGTTCGTGTGGAACATCCTCAAGAGTTCATTGATAAAATTCAATATAGTTGTAACACACACAATGAAGTAGTTGCTAAACGCGATTATTTACCTGCCTCGTCTTATAGTTTAGTACATCAGGTTCAGGGCCATGGGGTGTATTCATTTTGTATGTGTCCTGGTGGCATTATTGCGCCATGCGCTACGGCTCAAGATGAAGTAGTCACAAATGGTTGGAGTCCATCAAAAAGAAATAATCCATATGCTAATAGTGGCATCGTAGTTGGCTTAGAATTAATAGATTTTGAACCTTACAAAAAACATGGTGCATTAGCAGGATTGCAATTGCAAAGAGAAATAGAACATAAAGCTTGGCAAATGGGAGGCAAAACACAAACAGCCCCCGCACAAAATTTACAAGACTTTGTCAATAATAAAATGAGTTCAAAATTAATTGATTGCTCATACCAACCAGGAACGCAATCCGTGCTAATGAACGATGTGTTAGGCAAAATGATTGGCACAACCCTGCAACAAGGCTTTAAAGCATTCAACAATAAAATGCGAGGTTATGTCAGTAACGAAGCTATTATTGTTGGGGTTGAATCTCGCACATCAACACCTGTTCGTATTCCAAGAGATAAATTCACCTTGCAACATGTGCAAATTAAAAATTTATATCCTTGTGCCGAAGGTGCTGGTTATGCTGGAGGTATTGTGAGTGCAGCGATGGATGGTGTTAATTGTGTGAATGCAATACATCAAACCTATTAAGTTTTTAACCACATAGGCAAATAGTTTAGTGGTTTTTGTCTAGTGATTACAAATAGTTATTTCGAATGCACTACAAATAAAAATCTGCGAAAATCTTTTCTACCAGTTTAATCTGCGTTCCAATTCTAATTTACTTTTTTCGATTTCAAAATTAATCTTAACGATGAATCTTTCATCACATAACTCCATGCCCAATTAAAAAAGATAGATAATTTATTGCGTACACTTAGAATCAACATCAGATGTAAAAACATCCAAATGTACCAAGCAAAAAATCCTTGAAATTTAATAAATGGTAAATCTACCACGGCCCTATATTTTCCAATAGTTGCCATCGAACCTAGGTCTTTGTATTCGTATTCTTTTTGAGCCTTGCTTTTCAATAAATTTAAGAAATTCATCGCTAGATTTTTTCCTTGATTGATTGCTACGTTTGCTAACTGCGGATGTCCATTTGGATAAAGTGGCGTTTCCATATAAGCAATGTCGCCTATAGCATAAATGTTTTGTGTGCCTTGTATTTTATTGAATCTATCAACTTTGTATCTGTTATGAATAATATTTTCGGGATTTAATCCTTCAATAATATTGCCAGTAACACCAGCCGCCCAAATTAAGTTACAAGTTTGAATCGTTTCACCTGTATTAAGCGTAGCCGTTAATCCATCGTAATTAGTGACTACGGTTTCTGTTCTAATTACAACGCCCATTTCTTCTAAATATTTTCTGGAAGCTTGCTTTGATTCTTCACTCATGCTATTGAGTGTATTTTTACTACCATCTAATAAAATTACTTTTAGTTTCGAGAAATCAATATGCGGATAATCTCTTGGTAAAATATGTTTTTTCATTTCACTAAATGCACCTGCTAATTCAACACCAGTAGGTCCTGCTCCAACCAGTACAATATTTAATAAGGCTTCTTTTTCATGATCTTTTGCCGAAATGTATTTTTCAAAACTTAGTAAAATGCTATTTCTAATTTCAATAGCTTCCTCGGTTGTTTTCATTGAGAGAGCATGTTTTTGTATTTGCTCATTCCCAAAGAAATTAGTTTTACAGCCTGTTGCAATTACTAAATAATCGTAATTAAAATCGCCAATACTCGTTTCAATTTTATTTTCAGAAGAAACAATTTTAGTAACTTCCGCTAAACGTATTTGAATATTATTTGATTTTTGAAAAATTTTTCGAAACGGAAAAGAAATATTAGAAGGCTCTAATCGTGCGCTTGCTACTTGGTAATATAAAGGCTGGAACTGATGATGGTTTTGTTTATCAATTAATAACACATCAAATGCACTACTGTTTAATTGTTGCGCTAAATGCAATCCTGCAAAGCCGCCGCCAATTAAAATAATTTTTTTTCGTTGTTCCATGTTGTATGATATTTATACTAGAACAAGTTTAATTGTGCTAGTTATTTGATATTGTTGGAGGAGTTTTATTCTTTTCTTTTTCTTCAGTAATTCTTCGATGTCTTTTATAAATAAACACTCCGCCCATTAATAATGCTGCAAAAATAAATAAGCCCAACATTCCCCATACCAGTCCTCCAGTAGAACGAACAATAATCAAAAATACAATAGCTACTAAAAAAATGGTTCCTAGTTCATTAAATAAACGCAATTTAAAAGAGGATGGTTTAAAAATACCCGCTTTTTGTTGTTTATAGTAGGCGTGACATTGTAAATGATATAAAGCTAATAATCCCACAAAAATCAATTTAAGCCACATCCAAGGAAAGGTTAAAATAGCTGGGTTTAAAATTAACATCCAAGTTCCAAAAATAAAAGTTCCTATACCAGCAGGCCACGTAATAATAAACCACAATTTCTTTTGCATTAAAGTTAATTGTGTTGTTAAAATACTTCTAGCAGGTTCTTCTCGCTCGTTAGCTTCTTTGGTATAGATAAATAATCTCACCATATAAAATAGGCCTGCAAACCAGCATACTACGAAAATGACATGAAGAGCTTTAATATATAAATAGTCCATATTATTTTATTTAACACAAAGGTAGTATTTTTACAGTCATAATATAAAAAACACATGAAGGGAAAAACAGCTAAAGAATCGTTAACCATTAATACAGAAGTGGTTTTACCTAACGATACGAATCATATAGGAAATTTATTTGGAGGTAAATTATTACAATGGATGGATATTACATCTGCTATTGCAGCAGGCAGACATTCAAATAGAGTAGTTGTTACTGCTTCTATTAATCATGTGTCGTTTGACAACCCAATTAAGCAAAACTCTGTAGTGACGCTTGAGGCAAAAGTTTCTCGTGCTTTTACAAGTAGTATGGAAGTTCATATTGATGTGTTTGTTGAAGATAAAATAACCATGCATAAGACAAAATGTAATGAAGCTATTTTTACTTTTGTTGCGATTGATCAAAATGGGGCACCATTGCCAGTTCCACCATTAATTCCAGAAACGGAAGAAGAGAAAAAACGCTACGAGGGAGCTTTGCGTCGTCGTCAGTTATCTTTAATTTTAGGGGGAAGAATGAAACCAGATGATGCTACAGAATTAAAAGCACTATTTACCCAAGATTAAATCTCAGTAATTACAATATCGTTCATACATTTAAAGTGCCCTTTGGGGCATTTTTTGTATCCCAATTTTGAGCATGGTCTACATGGTAGGCCTTTTACTTCTAAAATCTCAGAATTTTTACCAGCTAGGTATGGACCCATTCCGAACTCAGGAATGGTATTTCCCCATAAAGAAATAATATCTTTTTTAAAGGCTGCAGCAATATGCATTAAACCTGTGTCAGAGGTAATGACTTTATTGGCTTGTTGAATAATTGAGGCAGATTGATTCAAATTCAATTTACCGCATAGATTAATTGTTTTATTTTTGTGCAATTGATGAACTTGTTCGGCAATGGCAGCATCTTCTTTACCACCTAATAAAATTAAAGGCAGTGAACTTTTTGTACAAATTTCTTTCAATTTATTGATAGGGATTTGCTTTGTAAAATAAGAACCACCAACTACTAATGCATGATAGTCCTCATGAAACATTGATGGTAAAGTTGAAGGGATATCAACTTCATCTTTTTCATTAATAAAATAATCTAGCCCTTTGCTATCATTTTTTACACCTAATGATTGAACGGTTTCAAAATACCTTTCAACAATATGAATATTTGGTAATTTATTTTTCTTGAAATTAACAACTAAAAATTTTTCCCAGTTTAATTTATTGAATGAGAAAGATTTTTTGCCTAAGGCCGTTTTTAATCTTAATGTTCTAACATTATGATGAAGATCAATTACATAGTCGTAATTTTCTTTTTTTAATTGAGGGATAACGTCCTTTAAAGAATCTTTAATTGTAAAAATTTTATCTACATAAATATTGTTTTCAATAACCGATAAAAAATTATGTTTAGTTACATAGTGTAGTTCCACATCTTTTAGTTGTTGTTTAATACAACGCAAGATAGGTGTCGTTAAAACAATATCACCAATGGAGCTAAAACGAACAACTAAAATTTTCATTATCTATGGTTAAAGATTATTATCTTTGTTTGTAAAAATAACCAATTTTTTCAATGTTTATAGATACTCATACACACCTTTATTCGGAAGAGTTTAACGAAGATAGAATATTATCTATTAATCATGCTATGGACAAAGGCGTTTCTAAATTTTATATGCCAAATGTGGATAGTTCAAGTATTGAAGGTATGTTGGCATTAGAAGTTCATTTTCCTGAACATTGTTTTCCAATGATGGGATTACATCCTTGTTCGGTAAAAGAAAATTATCGAGAAGAGTTAGAGGTTGTAAAAAGATGGCTTGACTTAAGAAGATTTTCGGCTATCGGAGAAATTGGGATTGATTTATATTGGGATAAAACATTTATTAAGGAACAAGAGTTAGCGTTTAGAGAGCAAATCTTTTGGGCTTTAGAATATAATTATACTGTGGTTATTCATTGCAGAAATGCCTTTAATGAAATCTTCGAAATTTTAAAATCCTATGATAAACTTCCTAAAGGAATATTTCATTGTTTTAGCGGAGATTTTATTCAGGCAGAGAAAGTTTTATCATTGGGTAATTTTAAATTAGGAATCGGCGGTGTTGTTACATTTAAAAATTCAGGCTTAGATAAAGTAGTGGAGCAATTAAATATCCATGATATTGTTTTAGAAACAGATGCTCCTTATTTAGCACCAGTTCCTCATCGTGGTAAACGTAACGAAAGTGCTTACTTACCATTAGTAGCCGAAAAAATTGCACAACTCAAAAATATAAGTGTAGAAGAAGTGGCTTCTATTACATCTAAAAATGCGTTAGAGATTTTTGAAAACTAATTGGTTCATATCAAATCCATTTGTAAAAACATTCGTTTATGCTAATGTGTTTATTGCCATTTGCGCTTTAGCACAAGTGTTTTTAACCTATCATTTATTTTCGATTCCGTTTAATTTTCCAAACAACTCTTATTTACTTTTTATTTTATTGTCAACTTACTTGCAATATAATGTTCAACGAGGCTATATGATTAATCAAGGCAATGTGCATGAAGAACGCTCTCAATGGTTGATTAAACATAAAAAAACGTTATTAATAAGTGTTGGATTATCGTTATTAATTGTGTTGTTTTTGTGTAACAGTTTAAGTTGGACTTCCATTAGCATAATGATTGGTGCTGAAGTCGTTTCTACATTATATTATTTACCACCTTTTAATTTAAGAAGACATGGATACATTAAACCATTTTTAATTTCGTCGGTGTGGGTTATTAGTTGCAGTTTAGTGCCTTTAATTGAGAACAAATTACTAACAGAACACAGTATATGGTTTGTTGTATCGCAATTTTGTTTTATATCGGTGTTATGTTTACTGTTTGATATTAAAGATTCAGTAAATGATTTTTTATCAGGCGTTAATACTTATGCTAATAAATTTGGTAGCAATATCACTAAACTGATGTGTCTATTTTTTATAGCGGGAGGATTTATTTCCTTTTACCTATTTGATCATCAAACCCAATTTTTAGTAAGCTCTATAGCTTTAAGATTACTGGTCATTGCCACTGTAATTCTTACAAACGAAAAGAAGCATTCGTTTTACTATTACTTATGGGTAGATGGATTATTGATTATGCAAGCTGTGTTGTTTTTAATTTAAATATATTTTTTGCCAATCAAATAATTAGTAACGTAATCATGCACGCCATCTTCTAAACTTGTGAAGGGTTTTGTATACCCTTGTGCAATTAATTTACTCATATTAGCTTCCGTAAAGTATTGGTATTTATCTCTGATATCAATCGGTGTATCTATAAATTCAATATTTGGTTCTTTACCTAATGCTTTAAAGGTTGCTTTAGCTAAGTCTAAAAACGGACGAGCTTTGCCGCTTCCTAAATTGTAAATCCCGCTTTTGATATTTTCTCCGTAAGTAAAATACAATACATCTACTAAATCTTTTACATACACAAAGTCGCGTAACTGTCCACCATCTGTGTAGTTTGGATTATGCGAACGAAATAATTTCACTTGACCTTTTTCGTTTATTTGATTAAAGGAATGAAAAATAACAGAAGCCATTCGTCCTTTATGATATTCGTTTGGCCCGTAAACATTAAAAAATTTAAATCCAGCCCATTTTGGCGGACAAGCTTTTTGAGTGATGGCCCATTTATCAAAATCATTTTTACTATCCCCGTAAGGATTTAGAGGCTTTAATAAGTTTATTTTTGATTCATCGTCATCGTACCCAAATTCACCTAAACCATACGTTGCAGCTGATGAGGCGTACATTAAGGGAATAAAATGTTTAGTGCAAGTGTTCCAAATAGATTTTGTGTAGTTTAAGTTTAACTCATTAAATAATTCTACATTAAACTCAGTGGTATCGGTTCGTGCTCCAATGTGGTAAACAAAGGTAACTTCGGCAGCATGTTCTTCAAACCAATCTAAAAAATGAGAACGTTCAATTTTATGAACGAAGTTTTTTGTATGGTAATTATCAATTTTTTGTAGTTGTGAAAAATCGTCTACTAAAATTAAATTTTCGTGGCCTTCATTATTTAATTTGCTAATTAAACAACTACCTATAAAACCTGCTGCTCCTGTTATGACAATCATTGTATTATTTAATGATGGTTAATTTTTTTGTAATACTGTTATTTTTAAAAGACACTTGCACACTATAATTTCCAGAATTTAATTCTTTTAAATTTAGTTCGTGAGAAACGTTTCCTGCATTCACATTCTTACTCTCTACATATACTAGTTCTCCTAATGCATTAAATACATTTACAGTCACAAATTCGTCATTGCTGGTTTTGTAACTTAAATAACAAATATCAGACGTTGGATTTGGAAAAACATTTAATTGAATGTCTTTTGCCGTTAATTCTTTTACTGACACCAACATTTCTGCATTTGAATTTAATTTTGTTTCAGCAACATTTAAAATAGCTCTTGTTTTAGTATCAGTTGTGTATTCACTTAATACAGCAATTAAATAAATATTATCGGCATTGTATCTAAATTCTCCGCTAGTAGCCGAAGGCAATGTGTAAGTATAATTTTTGGTATAAGTCACTCCGTTTGTTGAACCATTAGATGGGATAATACCAGCTGCTCCATAAGCTCCATCTAGCATTTGGCTGATGGTGTACTGATGTTTAAAGTCAACACCAGATAATAAGTTAGTGGTTGGATTTAAGTAAGATCCTAATTGATAGTAAGGAGATGCAGGAACGTTAAATGAATAATTATGTTGATTCCATTGGTTATCTGTATTATCTGTTAGTGGCCCGTAAATATTATTTTCCTTAACATATAAATTCAAACGGTAATCTCCTTTTACATCACCATAAAAGGTGGTCGACACTGTTGCATCAATTTGTTGAGTGGTGGTGTTAAAAATAACATTGCTAACAGTAACCGTTGCAGGAACTTTCATAGCTAGACGCTGATTGATAATGGTGTTCCAGTTGTTTTTTTCGACGCTCACCGAGTTCAGTGATGAATAATAAAATTGATCAATGCTTGCACTGGGGAAGGTTGGAGAGTAATCAGCGATAAGTGCATTGCCTGATGCGTTAGACATATTATCATTATCATGAATAGCAGCGGCTACAACATTAGTGTTTGTTGTAACTATTGAATTTAATGCAGAGTATCCATCAGGGCACCATCCACAGGTAGCACTGGTAAATTTTTCAACTAATACTTTTTTAGCAGGTACCGAAGATGAAATAGTTATTGAGCCAGTTACAGTATCATTTGCAGCAAAAGTATCTGGTTGACCATTTATTAATCTTGGATAAATTTTAAAAGTGTTATAGAGTGGAGTAGCTGAACTGTATGAAGTTGTAAAAGTTAATTGTCTACTTTCTAAATAGTTTAAGGCAGGCGAAAATATTTTTGTTTCGCTAACAGCAACACCATTTGCCATTTTGTAATCAATAGTAAGATTTGTAATCGGTGTATAACCATTATTTTTAAAGGTTGCAACCATTGCATTTAGATCATTAATTGATGAATATTTGTATACGGCATGTGAAGTTGCACTTACATCAAACGCATTAGCTATATTTTCAACAATTATATCATCAATCCATAATTGATATTTATTATTTGAATTATTTTTAAAGCCAATTCTAATATTTTGTCCAACAAATGCTGCTAATGAAACACCGTGTGTTTGCCAAGTACTTTTTTCGGCAATTGTAGTAAATATTAAATTTGTAAAATCTGCTAATAATGGAACAGTAGTTGTGCTTGTAGCAACATATACTTCATATCCATCTTGGTTGTTAAGGTCTGGCGCTAAGGCTTCCCAAGTTAAAACTGTATTAGCAGCTATATTGTTTATAGTAGGGGTAATTAACCAATTACTTGCCGCACCAGTTGGTTTTAACCATGATGTGGATACTGCAAAAGTATCGGCACCATTTACAGGCACATAACTTAACCATGCTTTTTGTTTTTGTCCATTTGCTCTAAATGGATAATTACCTGTTAACGTATCTGCTGTAAGGCTGCCACTATTTATTGCAAACATATTATTTGGAACATTATTATAAAAATAAGTTTGCGTAGCGCTATTTGAAGTATAGGTTCCAGTTGTTAAAGTTAAAGCATTAAATCGTTCGGAATATAATACTTGAGAAAATGTATTATGAATTGAAAATGAAACAAACAGAATAAATAGTAATTTTTTTAGCATAGTGTAAGTAATAGCATATTGGTATCAATGTTACACAAAAATAGGGTTTTGAAATGAAAACTTACATTTTTACTATGCTATTTTACGTATATAATGCTATTTTTAGTTAAAAATGATAACTAATAAACTCTATTATAAATATTATTTATGGCATTTTAACTTAAAAAACTATGTGTTAAAGATGAAATAATTTTGACAGCTAATAGCTTTTACCCTTTTTTGTAAAAATGCATCTCATTTAAATATTGCCAAACTGCTTGAGGGACAAAGAAAGAAACATCTTTTTTATCTTTTATCGCCGTTCTAATCATTGTAGAAGAGATTTCCATTAATGGAGCATCAGTCATAATCACACTTGGATGATTTTTTAACTCTGAATTACAATTTGGCCTAGGATAAACATATAGTTGATGATTTTTAAGAATTTCCTCATAGTTTTTCCATTTAGTAAAAGACTCTAAATTATCTTCGCCCATAATTAATGAAAATTGATGTTTAGGGAACTTTTCTTTTAAATGCGCTAAAGTGTTTATTGTGTAGGATGGCTGTGAAAGTTCAAATTCAATATTGCTACTTTTTAAATTGTCGTTATCTCCAATTGCTAAATTTACCATATGCAAGCGTTGGTTTTGGTTAAGGAGAGAGGTTTTTTCTTTTAAAGGGTTGTGAGGAGATACTACAAACCAAACCTGTTCTAAATCAGTGAAAGAAGCCATGAAGTTTGCCAATACCATGTGTCCAACATGAATAGGATTAAACGAGCCAAAAAACAAACCAATATGCATAGTGTAAAATTAAACATCATTTTTGATTTATAATACATTTTATAATCATCTAATTATGTAAATTAGCATGTGCTTTTTAAGAATATCATAGGACAAAAACCGGTTAAAGAAAAACTGTTGAACATGCTTCAAGATGGTCGTGTGCCACACGCATTAATGTTTACAGGACCAGAAGGAAGTGGCAATTTAGCAGCAGCTTTTGCCTTTGTTCAATATTTATTTTGTTCAAACAAACAAGCACACGATTCTTGCGGAATTTGCTCGTCTTGTTTAAAAGCGAGTAAATTAATACATCCCGATTTACATTTGGTGTTTCCAATTCCTTTAAGTAAGAATGTTCGTACTAGTAACGATTTATTGCCTGAGTTTAGAGAAATATTTATCGAAACACCTTATTTAACGGTTCACGATTGGTTTGATAGTTTAAGCGCAGAGAACAAACAACCAACCATTCCTACTGATGAAGCCAATGATATTTTAAAAAAATTATCCTACACAAGTTATGAAGGTGGATATAAAATCATGATTATCTGGCAACCAGAAAAAATGAATGCTTCGTCGGCCAATAAATTATTAAAGATATTAGAAGAGCCACCAGAGCAAACTTTGTTTTTGTTAGTATGTAATCATCCCGATCAATTATTAGCTACTATTATTTCTCGTGTTCAACAAATTCCATTTTATAAAATAGATAATGATGATATCGTAAATGGATTAGTAGAAGAATTTAGTTGTCAACCACAAGCAGCTAAGCAAGCCGCTTTATTAAGTGATGGTAGCTACCGAGAAGCACAACTACTTCTTCAACATTTAGATGGAGGCACGGCTTATCTGCAAAACTTTAGAGCGTTTATGCTAATTGCCTTAAAGTTTGATGCTGTTAAAGCAGTGGCTTGGATTGATGAAAATGCAAGAAGTGGAAGAGAAAAACAAAAGCAATTTTTACAATATGGATTAGAAATATTTAGAGATTGTTTAATGTTTAATTTTGGAAGTGTTGATTTGGTGAGACATTCGGGCGAAGAAAAAGAATTCATTACTAAGTTTGCTCGTTTTGTTCATCAACGTAATTACGAAAAATTATTGGAAGAGTTTAATTCTGCCTTTTATCATGTAGAACGTAATGCCAATCCTAAAATCTTATTTATGGATTTGATTATGAAAACAAATGAGTTGATTAATCGCCCAGCATAATTTTATTTTCAGTTAAGGCTCATCTATGAGTGTATTAGTAACTCAATCTTGTTCTCGCACTCTAAAATACCATTTTAAATATATCGTCCATAAATAATACAAGACGTTTTTTATTTCACCAAGTGAAATGAATGCTTTACCAAGTCTTTCATTTATCAATGACATAGTCTTGTAGTTTTGTTTCAATCAAAATAAAAATGACATGAAAACATTCAAAACTCTAGCATTAAAAAAAAGAAGGAAGCCATGTGCATTGGCATTAATAATTATTTGGCAACTGGGATTTTCTCAACACATGGTAGCGCAAAATAACATAAACAACATAAACGTCACTCATCCAAATTTGGGCAATCTTATTAATGTTAACATTAATAATGATTTTGATCAAATGCCAATGATTAACAACGGTTCCAATAATAACTCACAGTTCTCCCAATCCATTAATGTTGCTGTCATTAAAAAGAAAACGGTAAGTCCTGTTAAAATGGCTAATACGGCTCCTATTTATAAACCTAAAGCTAAACCTGCCAATACAACAAGCAATAAGCAATTAGCTGTCAATAATAAACCAAAACCTATTGTAAAGCCAAAGAAGCCCATAGCTCGTACTCAAAAAAAAGCACTAGTTACTGAGGCGTCTGTAAATAAGCCCGTTATAGATATTCAACAATCAATGCATGAACCTACTGTAAATGAGGTAAAGAATGTGTTGCCTAACCCTAAACAGGCAGTTATAACAGAAAATACAATTACTGCTCCTCCACCAATGCAATCTAGTAATGAGTTTAATGTTAAGTCTAATGTAAGTAAATCATTAAGATTAAAAGGAAGCGCAAACAAAACAAATCGTTATAGATACGTATTGAAACGCAAAAAAATCAACCATTTTCGTTATTCAACTAATAAGAAAATTGCAAAATTGTTTGCTAGAACTAAAAAAAATAAAATGGATATAGCTAAGTGTTTTGCGTGGAGTTAACCTATTTTTTTATTGCTGCGAGGCCTTTAAAAAGGCATTGTATTTTTTGAAATAAAAAAGGCTGAGTGTAAAACAACACTCAGCCTTTTTATTGTAAACAATAACTATTTAAATGTAGCTGCTGTCATCTCACGATTCATACGAGCAATATTTTCTAAAGAAATTCCTTTAGGACATTCTGCTTCACAAGCACCAGTATTAGTACAGTTACCAAATCCTTCAGCATCCATAGCTTCAACCATTTTTAGTACACGTTCTTTGCGCTCAACTTGACCTTGAGGTAATAATGCTAATTGAGAAACTTTTGCTGAAACGAATAACATCGCCGAACTGTTTTTACATGCTGCTACACAAGCTCCACAGCCTATACAAGCTGCTGCTCCAAAAGCCTCATCTGCGTCTGTTTTAGGAATTAAAATATTGTTTGCGTCTTGTGCATTACCTGTATTTACAGAAATATAACCACCACTTGCAATGATTCTATCAAATGCACTTCTATCGACTGCTAAATCTTTAATAACTGGAAATGCAGCGCTTCTCCATGGTTCTACAACAATTGTATCTCCATTTTTAAATGAACGCATGTGTAATTGACAAGTCGTAACGCCTTGTTTTGGCCCGTGTGGACGACCATTGATGTACATACTGCACATTCCACAAATTCCTTCGCGACAATCGTGATCAAAAGCAACAGCTTCTTTTCCTTCGCTAATTAATTTTTCATTCAATACGTCAAACATTTCTAAAAAAGACATATCAACTGAAATGCCAGTTAATTGATGTGTTTCGAAGCTACCAGTAGCTTTTGAATTTTTTTGTCTCCAAACTTTTAAAGTTAGATTCAATTCTTGTCCGTGTCCTGATCCCATGTTTTCTATTATTTATAACTACGTGCTGCAATTTTAATATTTTCGTAAACTAATTCTTCTTTGTTTAATGCCCAATCACTTATTCCTTTATATTCCCAAGCGGCAACGTAAGCATAGTTTACATCATCACGTTTTGCTTCACCTTCTTCTGTTTGATGCTCCTCTCTAAAATGTCCTCCACAACTTTCTTCTCTGTTTAATGCATCTTTACACATTAACTCTCCTAATTCAATAAAGTCAGCAACGCGTCCAGCTTTTTCTAAATCCGGGTTAAACTCATCGGCGCTTCCTAATACACGCACATCACTCCAAAATTCTTTACGCAATGCTTGTATTTCAGCAATAGCTTCTGTTAAACCTTGTTTATTGCGAGCCATACCACATTTGTTCCACATAATTAATCCCAAACGTTTGTGGAAACTTTCTACCGATTTAGTTCCTTTGATGTTTAAGAATTTATTAATTAAGTCAGTTTGCTCTTTTAATGCCGCATCAAATGCAGGATGTTTAGTTTTTAATTTATCTATAGAATCTGCCTTATCTTTTTCAGCACTCATACGAGTTACTTCAGTTGATAAGTAAACGCCGATTGTATAAGGAATTACAAAATATCCATCTGCTAAACCTTGCATTAAAGCTGAAGCACCTAAACGGTTCGCTCCATGATCAGAGAAGTTAGCCTCACCTAAAGCATATAAACCTTTTACAGTTGTCATTAAGTTATAATCTACCCATAAACCACCCATTGTGTAGTGAACCGCTGGATAAATACGCATTGGTACTTCGTAAGGATTTTCGCCAGTAATTTGTTGATACATATCAAACAAGTTACCGTATTTTTCTTTAACTACTTCTTTCCCTAAGCGCATAATTTCTTCTTGGCTTGGGTTGTGAATATTACGTTTAGTTGCTTCTGTTCTTCCGTAACGAGCTGTATTAAATGCGAAATCTAAGTACACCGCCATTTTAGAATTACCAACACCATAACCAGCATCACAACGTTCTTTTGCTGCACGAGAAGCCACATCACGAGGTACTAAGTTACCAAATGCTGGGTAACGACGTTCTAAGTAGTAATCTCTTTCTTCTTCAGGAATATCGGTTGGTTTACGGGTGTCATCTTTCTTTTTAGGAACCCAAATACGTCCATCGTTTCGTAACGATTCTGACATCAAGGTTAATTTAGATTGGTGATCACCAGAAACAGGAATACAAGTTGGGTGAATTTGTGTGTAACAAGGATTACCAAAGAAAGCTCCTTTTTTGTGAGCTTTCCAAGCTGCTGTTACGTTACTTCCCATGGCATTAGTAGATAAGTAAAACACATTGCCGTAACCACCGGTACATAATAATACTGCGTGACCAAAATGTTTTTCCATTTCGCCAGTAATTAAATTACGAGCGATAATACCACGAGTAACTCCATCAATCGTTACAACGTCTAACATTTCATGACGATGACATAATTCAATATTTCCCGAACCAACTTGACGTTGTAAAGCTGAGTAAGCACCTAATAATAATTGTTGACCTGTTTGACCAGCCGCGTAAAATGTACGTTGAACTTGAGTACCACCAAAAGAACGGTTACTTAATAATCCACCATATTCACGAGCTAAAGGCACACCTTGAGCCACGCATTGATCGATAATGTTGGAAGACACTTCCGCTAAACGATGTACGTTTCCTTCTCGTGCTCTGTAATCACCACCTTTAATAGTATCGTAAAATAAACGGTAAGTGGAGTCACCATCATTTTGATAATTTTTTGCCGCATTTACACCACCTTGCGCTGCAATGGAGTGAGCACGACGAGGAGAATCTTGAAAACAAAATACTTTTACTTTGTATCCTGCTTCTGCCAACGTAGCAGCTGCAGATGCTCCAGCTAAACCTGAACCAACAACTAATACTTCTAAACTACGCTTATTAGCTGGGTTTACAAGAGGAATACTTGAACGGTATTTTGTCCACTTTTGATCTATTGGTCCTTCAGGAATTTTTGAATCTAATTTCATATCTATTTTTGAATTAGTGAATTGTAGAATTAATGTGATTTAATAATGCCTAAATGCATAACAATTGGCATTGATGCAAACAACAGGCAAACAATAATGGAAAACCAGATACCGATTTTTTTAATAGCTGGTGTATATTTTTTATGGTTTAATCCAAGTGATTGAAATGCAGACTGAAAACCGTGTAACAAATGGTAACATAATGCAATTACGCCCACTAAATAAATGGCTACAAAATACCATTCATGAAAAACTACTTCCATGTTTTTAAATGTATTATGTTCATGGTTAGCTAAAACAGCTAATTTAGTTGGCACCCAAAAATTACCTAAATGCACTACTAAAAACAAAAGTAATAACGAGCCTAAAATTCCCATGCTACGGCTAAACCATGATGAATTTGCTGCCCCATCAATTTTTGCATAAGCCACTGGACGTGCTTTTTTGTTTTCTAATGTTAAAATTAGTGCTTGGAAGATATGAGCAATTAGTCCTGCAAATAACCCAACTTCCATGATGCGAATAACAATATTATGCGACATAAAGTGAGCTCCAGCATTAAACGTTTCTCCCGAATCGTTTAAAAAAATTAATGAATTAATACTAACGTGTACTACTAAAAAAGAAATAAGAAATAGACCTGTAAGGCCCATTAAGACTTTTTTTCCGATCGATGATTTTAAGAATCCTTTGCTCATAAGAGAAATGTGTTTAATTTTTACTTGGCAAATGTATAATTGTGAAGCATTTATTCCAATAAAATTTCATGCTTTTATCAACTAAGTAACAAGAATAAGCCCAATTAGGTTTACAAATAGACTAAAATTAGTTTATTTGGAATTATTCTAAATTATAATAATTACTTTTTTAACTTAATTAATGGATTTATAACGCAAGATCTTCCACAATACATTACGATTTAAAATATTAATGGATGTGAATACACCAGACATCATGGCTGATGATACTCCAACAGATAAAATATCTTGTCCTGTTAGATACAGGTTTTTGTAATTAGTTTTTGGGCGTAATTGTTTTAGTTCAAATCGCTCAGGTGTATGTTCTAAGCCATAAATTTCACCTTTATCGTAATTGCTAAAATGCTTTGTAGAGAGTGGGGTGGATAGTTCGCAAACTTCTACATGACCTTTTATTTGAGGTAAAGTTTTGTATAGCTGTTCTAGAAATAATAGTTTTAATTCTTCTTTAACCGTTTCATAATCACTACCACGTTTTTGCCATTTCATATGTTCCCACTCTTCCATCCAGTTAAATGGATATGAGCCTAACACTTGAATGGCAGATGTACCAGGATGTTTTTGTTGCCATTCGCTGTCTTTTGCAGATGGAAATGAAATATATAAAACCGGAGAAATAGTATTTTTAGTCTTTAAGTGATGCTCGTTATTAAAATCAAAGTCGTAATTATTATATAACCACATATTATATTTAGGTAGTTTTAATTGCAGATCAGTTGCATTTAGTCCAACATATATACAAGCATGTGAAACCGATGGTTTTACTTTATTTAAGGCAGTTGTATTTTCTTCTTTTTGAAGTTCTGTTAAAATTAATTTATTAAATGTGTTGTGAGCTCCAGCATTGCTAATGATTTTTTTTGCAAAAATTTTGTCGCCGTTCTCCATTAACACACCGATAGCAGTGTTGTTTTCAATGATGATATTTTTTACTTCGGCTTTAATAGCAATTTTACCACTGTGTTTTTCAATTACATTTTCTAAACCTTTATGAATATTAGCGGCACCACCTGTTGGATATGCACCACCTTCAATATAATGTGCAATGACTAGCGCATGAATCCCAAAACTACTTTTCATTGGCGTTAAGCCGTAGTTGCCACATTGAGCGCATAAAACAGAGATTAATTTTTTATTATTTGTTAATTTACTGAGTACGTCGTATGTAGTTTGTTTGGAGTAAACCAAAAAGGATTTTGTTAGCAAGCTTCCTGTTAATTTGCTAAGCCAATTAGGCATTGATTTTTCGGCAAAAAATAAAGAAGCATAGCCTGCCACTTTATTTACTAACTTATAATATTCACGAATAGCTTTTTCTTCTTCAGGAAAATAAACTATCATTTGTTGAATTTGATTTGCCAGTCCTTTTTTAAAATTGTAAACATCTCCTTCGATGATTGCCTGATCGTAAACATCACCCATATCATCCCATTTTAATTGACTATCGGTGAGATAATCAAATGTTTTTCGGATTAAGGAATTGGGATTATTTACTTGCCCAATGTAATGAGCGCCAACGTCCCATTCAAATTTTTTGCGTTTAAAAGTATGTGTAAATCCTCCAATGGCATAATGTTTTTCGAGAACTAATACTTTTTTACCAGCTTTTGCCAAACATACTGCTGTAGTTAATCCACCCATTCCAGATCCAATAATTATTGAATCGTATTCTGTTTTAGACAGCTCAGATGAATAAAGGTTTTTCAAATAATTAGGTGACTAGAGGACATTTGTATATAGCGGCATTAATTTTAGACAAACAAAATGAATTAATGTTTATCAAATATAATATTATTCTGCAATTGTTCTAAATGTTAAATTAATTCTTGGGCGCTTGATAGTTGCAGTTGGTGGCAGGCGATGTAGCCAATGAGTTTGTGTTTCGTCTTTCATCACTAACAAACTACCGTGTTCTAAAATTAGTGAAGTTGTATTATTTGAAGCCTTATGTTTAAAGGCAAATTTACGTTCAGCACCAAACGTTAAGGAAGCAATCGCGCCATTTTTTTGTAACATCTTTTCGCTATCGCTATGCCAAGCCATGCCTTCTTCGCCGTCGTGGTATAAATTCAGTAAACACGAATTGTAAGTGGCTTCTGTTTTTTCTTCAGTTAAATTTTTGAGTTGCAATAATTCATGAGTCCAAGGCAAAGCTTTTTTGGTGGTGTTTGAATACGTATAATTAAATTCTTTATCACCATACCAAGCCACTTTACGATTAGTAATGATGTGTTTACCAAACACAACGGCCTCATCGTGGCGCCACTCAATATTATTATACAGTTCATTAAAATAACGATTGGCTTCTGTTTGAGACATAATGGTTCCATAATACAAAACAGTTCCGTCGTAAGGCAGTAAGTTGGTAATTTGATTATCGGAGAATAGATCCATGGTTGGAGGGTAAAAGTAAGGATTTATTGGGTTTGAGAGCAGTGTTTTAATAAATGCTATATTTTGTAGCAAGCACCTGCTATTAAAATAATTTACATTTGTTTTTTATGTAGTTAGCTAAATATGACAAGGGCAGAGAATTCGATTATTATTGTAGATAAAGTAGTGATGAACAAAATTTATATTGTTCGTGGACAAAAAGTAATGTTAGATAGGGATTTAGCAGAGCTATACCAAATTGAAACTAAATATTTAAAACGACAAGTTAATAGAAATATTGAACGTTTTCCAGACGATTTCATGATAGAATTAACTGCAAAAGAGGCAGAAGTTTCAAGGCGCCAATTTGGCACCTTGAAACAGGGTGAAAATATTAAATATTTACCTTATGGCTTTACAGAGCAAGGCGTAGCAATGCTTTCTAGTGTTTTAAATAGTGCAAAAGCAATACAAGTTAATATACAAATCATTAGAATTTTTACCAGAATGAGACAAATACTAATGGATAATACGGAGATGCGTTTAGCCATAGAAAAGCTAGAAAAGAAAACAGATAATAATACAAAAAATATTGAAGTCGTTTTTCAGTATATGGATGAGTTGATTGATAAGAAGGAAACGACAAAACCTCGTAAACAAATTGGGTATAGGTTGCCTAAGAAGTAACATTTCCAATGACAACAAAATACCTAAATAAATACCGCATTGAATCTGCCAGATTAAAAAATTGGGATTACGGTTCAAATGGCGCCTATTTTATAACCATTTGCACAAAAAATCGCGAACATTATTTTGGGAAAATTGAAAAGAAAAAAATGGTATTATCAGAAATGGGAAAATTGGCACATCAATTTTGGGAAGAAATTCCAATCCATTTTCCATTTATAGAATTGGGAAATTTTGTGGTGATGCCCAATCATACGCATGGGATATTGATTATTGATAAAAAAACGATTAATGGTAGTAGGGACGCGATTAATCGCGTCCCTACCATTAATCACGTCCCAACAATAAAAACAGGTGGCATTACAGGAAACCACAATCCTATGTTTCACGAAAATATTTCACGAATCATTAGATGGTACAAAGGGCGATGTTCGTTTGAAATACGAAAAATACATGCCGATTTTGAATGGCAATCCCGTTTTCATGATCATATCATACGAAATGATGTATCGTTTAATAGAATTCAAAATTATATAGAAACAAATCCTGAAAAATGGGACGAAGCGACGTGATTAATCACGTCGCCGCACCATTAATCACGTCGCCGCACCATTAATCATGTCGCGACAACCAGTAATCACGCCCCCGCAACCATTAATCACGTCCCTAACGGTTTTTTAATTTACCATTAATTATTTCTTTTTGGAGACCTTTTTAACAACCGCCTTCTTGGTGGTTGAGCCCTGAGCTTGTCGAAGGGTCGAAACCGGTAACTGTTCTTCAATACGCTCCACCGCTTTAGTAAGTTTAAGAATGGCATGAGCCAAATCGGCTACTTCATCTTTGGTGGCATAACCGTATTCTGATTTAGTTTCTTTTGCGAGAATAAGTTGTTCATAGTATTGAAAGAAATCATGGCTTAGTACTTTACCAATAACTTGTAATTGACCTGTATCAATGGTTTCTTTTTCAAACACTTTGTAAGCACCATTTCTCGTGAGGTTGATGCTTTTGGCAAAATCTACCACACTAATCGGCGTCTTATCTAACACCTCTTTGATTTTCTTTCCTATATGAATACTTGCCTTTGCCATTGAAGCAAATTTGCTGTTTTATTGCTATATGGCTGATTTTTAAGTGTTTATTAAAGTTATACAATGTGTATACAAATAATATACATTTTTGTACATTTAGATGCACAAAAAAGTATGCCCACATTACATTGGATAGGAAAAGAAAAGGTGATTAACCATCACCTAGATGTGCCCTACCGTGTATTGGAGCATAGGTATACATTTAATCACATCGGGACTTCGACAAGCTCAGTCTCCGATAGTGCGACGGTGGTTGAGCCTGTCGAAACCACAGGCAACAAAATCATTCACGGTGATAACCTCGAAGCCTTAAAATCTTTATTACCCGAATATGAAGGAAAAATAAAATGCATTTATATTGACCCGCCTTACAACACCGGCAACGAAGGTTGGGTGTATAATGATAATGTAAACGACCCAAAAATTAAAAAATGGTTAGGGCAAGTAGTTGGTAAAGAAGCCGAAGACCTAACACGACACGATAAATGGTTGTGTATGATGTATCCTCGTTTAAAGTTGTTGCATAAATTATTAGCAGAGGATGGCGCCATTTTTATTTCGATTGATGATAATGAACAAGCGAATTTAAAATTGTTATGTGATGAGATTTTTGGTGGAGGGAATTTTGTTGCTGATATTATTTGGCGTTCAAGTGATAATAGTAATAATGACGCAAAACAATTTTCTACGGATTATAATCACACATTAGTTTACTCTAAAAAACTAGATTGGTTGTCAAATAAAGTCGACAGAAAAGAGAGTCAACAAGCTCATTATAAAAATCCAGATAACGATTTGCGTGGACCATATTTTGATGGAAATCCAATTTCATCTCCTAATCCTAGGCAGAACCTACGCTATGAAATAGCTGCGCCAAATGGAAATATTATTTTACCTCCTAAAAATGGTTGGAGATGGAGTAAAGAGACTTTATATGAAAAAATTGAAAGCGGAGAGATTAGTTTTAATGAACAAATGACAAATATTAAAAGAAGAACATATTTGTATGAACAAAAAGGACTACCTCCGTCAAATTTGTGGATTGAATTAGATGAAACTGGACATAATAGGCAAGCAAAGTATGATTTAATGAAAATTTTTGATGCAGACTCTAGTAAATCTGTTTTCCAAACTCCTAAACCAAGTAAGTTTATTGAGAAAATTATTTCAATAGCCACCAAAGATTCTGGAATAATCCTCGATTCCTTTGCTGGAAGCGGAACAACAGCACATGCCGTATTAAATTTAAATAAACAAGATGGAGGCAATCGAAAATTTATTTGCATTGAGATGGAAGAGTATGCAGAGACGATTACAGCAGAGCGAGTGAAGAGAGTGATTAATGGTTATGGTTCGACAGGCTCACCACAAGCAGAAGGTACAGGTGGTAGTTTTGATTATTACGAGTTAGGTCCTGCTTTATTTAATGAGGATAATGAGATTAATGAATTAGTAGGCGTTGAAAAACTTCGACAATATATTTATTACACCGAAACGAAGTGTACTCTATCCTCCTCTGGAGGAGGTGTCCGCAGGACGGAGGAGGATGTTCTAAAAACACAGAACGTAAAAGACAACGAATACCTCCTCAACAAACACCACAACACCGCTTACTATTTTTATTACGAGCAAGATATGGTCACCACATTAAACCATGACTTTTTAAGTACCATTAAAACCAAAGCCGAACAGTATGTGATTTATGCAGATAACTGTTTGTTGACAAAAGAATTTATGACCAAGCACCATATTGTTTTCAAAAAAATTCCACGCGATATTACCAAATTTTAAACCATGGAGCTTAAGCCCTATCAACAGGAAGTCATCAATGATTTAAGTTTATTTTTAGAAACCATTCAGGAAACTAAAAATGTAGCCGATGCTTTTACTGATTTTTGGACGATGCATCCAAAAACACCATTGCAGCCATTTCCGGGCAAAGCCATTGAGCCTTATAAAAATAATATTCCGCAAGTACCACATGTGTGTGTAAAAGTACCAACGGCTGGCGGTAAAACATTTATTGCTTGCAATGCTATCAAAACTATTTTCGATGCCTTTCATTACGATCGTAAAAAAGCGGTGGTATGGTTAGTGCCCTCTATCACTATTTTAGAACAAACGATAAAGAATTTAAAAAATGTGAATCATCCTTATCGCGAAAAAATAAATTCGCATTTCGGTAATAAGGTAGAAGTGTATGATAAACAAGCCTTATTACAAGGCAGTAGTTTTAATGCTACTAGTGTGCAAGAGCAGTTGAGTATTTTTGTGTTAAGCTTTGATAGTTTAAGAGCAAAAAATAAAGAAGATAGAAAAGTATATCAAGAGAATGGCAACCTACAATCTTTTGGCGCTATGTTGGGTAACGACGAAGATATTTCGTTAATGCGTGTGATACAAGCATTAAATCCTGTATTGATTGTGGATGAAAGCCATAATGCCGAAAGTGATTTAAGTGTGGAAATGCTCACCAATTTAAATCCATGTTTTATTTTAGATTTAACGGCAACGCCTCGTAAAAATAGTAACATCATTAGTTTTGTGGATGCCATGGCTTTGAAAAAAGAAAACATGGTAAAGCTTCCGGTGATTGTTTACAATCATCAGGATAAAACAGAAGTGATTAACTCGGCTTTACAATTGCAACGCAAATTAGAAGCCCAAGCAAAAGAAGAAGAAAAAAAAGGTGGCCGTTATATCCGACCAATAGTCTTGTTTCAAGCACAACCAAAAAACGCGTCGGACAATACCACCTTTGAAAAACTTAAAGAAAAACTCATTGAATTAAAAATTCCAGCCGAACACATCAAAATCAAAACAGCTAATATCAACGAAATTAAAGACGTTGATTTAACGGCTAAAGATTGTCCTGTAAGATATATCATTACGGTGAATGCTTTAAAAGAAGGCTGGGATTGTCCCTTTGCTTATATATTAGCATCCTTAGCTGATAAATCATCAGCCGTTGATGTGGAGCAAATTTTAGGACGTGTATTGCGTCAGCCTTATGTAACGAAACATCATTCTGCTTTATTGAATTTATGTTATGTGCTAACGGCTTCTTCCAAATTTTTAGACACACTCGACAATATTGTGAAAGGTTTAAACAAAGCAGGCTTTAGCAGTAGAGATTTTAAAGTAGCTGAGGTGGTTACTGAGGCTCTCGAAGTAACCGAAAACGTGCTAAATGAACTGACACAAACACCACAATTAGTGTTTGATGAAACAAAATCAAGTGATGTTGATGATATCGATGTGACTCGTATTTCAGACATACATTCAGAAATGAAAGAGGAAGTGATTGTTTCGAATATTGAACAAACCGCTTTAAAACAAGAACAGGAATATGAAGAAACGATTCTTCAAATTGAATCGACACAAAGTATTTCTTTACCATCCGAATTACAATCGCTTGTGAAAACATACAAAATGAAAGAGGTGTTTGTGGAACAGGCTTCGCACATACAATTGCCACAGTTTTTTATTAAAAAACCATCTGGTGAAATTTTTAGTGACGATGAACATCTACTAAATGAAGAAGATTTATTGGAAGGCTTTCAGTTGAGTAAATGTGATTCGAACATTGCTTTTGATAGCGTGACTTCTGAATTATACAAAGTAGATTTAGATGAAACCAAAAGTGATTACACGCCAAGTTTTGTAAAATTAGATGGTGGTGTGAGAGATAAATTGATGGAATACATTTTAGATCCGTCAAGAAAAGAAAGTCGCGCTAAAAATCTCACGGCGCAAATAATGGATGTGATTGGTAATATGTATCCTATTACCGAACACGAAATAAAAAAGTACGTTCTTAAATTAGTAGAGGATTTTAGTGATGAACAATATCATGACTATTTAAATCACCATTATAGTTATACTAAAAAAATCAAAGACAAGATTCAAAGTTTATCAGCAATATACGCGGAACAGCAATTTCGTAATTTTTTAGATACTGATAAAATTTTCATGAAACCGACTTATAATTTCCAAAGAGAAATTGCACCGGGTAACACAAGTAAAGACATTACCAAATCACTTTACGAAAAAGAAGCAGAAATGAATGGCTTTGAAGAAAGAGTGATTAACGAAATTGCCAATTTACCTAATATTGCTTTTTGGACAAGAAATATTTCTAAGAAACAATTTAAAATAAATGCTTTCCAAAATCATTATCCTGATTTTATTATTCATACAAAAAACAATAAAACTATTGTTTTGGAAAGTAAGGGCGATGACAGAGATAATTCTGACAGCGAAGCAAAAATACGACTAGGTAAAGCGTGGGAACACAAATCAGGAAACAACTTTAAATATTTTATGGTATTTGATAAGCAGTCGGTAACAGATGCTCACAAATTAGATGATTTTTTGAAGTTGATTAAAGAGATGTAAAACCATTTACAATTATAAAAACGTATAAATAGTTTAGAACCCTACCAGAGTTTGAAACTCTGGCAGGGTTCATTGAAGTATATAATAATTAGCATAAGTATAAAAATGCCTACCATACAATATATGGCAGGCATTTTTTATGATGTACTAAAATTATTCTTTAATAAACTTAATTGCTTTTCCAGATTTTGAATCTTGAATAAAATAAACACCAGTAGTTAAAGCACTAACATCTACTTTACTTGCGCCGTTGATAGTTTCAGTTTTAACTACTTCCCCTAAAATATTTACTATTGAAATTTGGGTTTGGTCTTTTACTTCAATGTTTAAGATAGATGATGTAGGGTTAGGGTAAAGTGTAATTTCTGAATGTTGGTTGTTGATTGAAGAATGAATAGTAGTAGATGTTCCGTTATAAATAGTGGCAACTTCTGAAGGTGTTAACACTCGATTATAATATAAAAATTCATCTAAACTTCCCTGCAAGCTATTTCCATTTGGCGCTCCAGCAACACTACCCAAAACTAAAGGTGGTGTGGTGCCATTGTATATGATATAACTTTTTACTTTTGTTTGAGCTACCACGGTGTTATTGACATACATTTTTACAGATGTGCTATCTTCAGTAGAATTATAACCGCAAGTAATGACTGCATGTGTCCAAGCATTATTGGATGTTGTAGAAGCACTTTGCATTTGAATATCGTTAGCAAGAGTTGTAGAAAAGAAAAAAGTTAATCTGCTACCTGTAGAATTTCCAATATTTAAATTGTAAGAATTAAAAGGAGCAGATGAAGCGTTTAATCGAACATTAGCTAATGTATGAAATGGCGTCGAGCCTGTTATTTTAAACCATGTGGCAAAAGAGAATGACTGTGCTCTAAATGCCGCATCATTGACACTCATACTACTTACACCAAAGTTTGCAGCAGTACTGTCTAAATTTGTGATACCTATTGCAGGAGCTCCTCCGTTATTTGTTAATGGGAAAGCATTTTGACTATCATGTTCAATTCTAACTTGATTAAATTTCCAATAAGAAATTAAGCCTGTTGCAGGGATTGCGGTTCCACTATAGATATTGCTTACCTCTAAAGATGTTAATGGACGATTATAAAACATGAAGTTATCTAAATTTCCAAATAAACTATTTCCATTTGGCGCACCCGTTACACTTCCTAAAACCAACGGATTATTTGCGGGATTATAGGTAATAGAACTCTTTACTTTTTTTTGTGCAACCAATGCACTATTTACATACATTTTAACGGCAGTACTATCTTCAGAAGATATATAGTCGCAGGTTACAGCAGCATGTGTCCAAACATTACCCGAAGTAGATACAGGATTTTGCACTTGCGCATCGTTAGTTTGAGTTGTAGACAGGAAAAAAGTTAATTTGCTAGACGTAGAAGTTCCAATATTTAGATTATATGAATTAAAGGGGGCTCCTGTATTTTGAATACGTACACTTGCTAAAGTATGATATGGCGTGGAACCAGTAATTTTGAACCAGGTAGCAATTGAAAAGGACGTAGCTCGAAATGCGGCATTATTTGCAGTCATGGATGTATTTCCAAATGCAGCTGTAGCTGTATCTAAAGTTGTTCGTGGTGTACCTGTTACTGCCCCGTTATTGGTTAATGGGTGAGAGCCTTTTTCGTCTTTAGTAAACTCGCTTGTAATTCGAGAATCAAATGACCATTTTGCCAATAAGCCGTTAGTTGGAGCTTGTGCCGAAAGGGATAAAGATCCGTAAAAGAATGTGATTGCTGCTAGTAAATGTTTTCTCATAGTTGTTTTTTTAAACAAAAATGAAAATAAATTATAGGTAAAAATGTTACGTTTTGTAAATGGAACAGATGACTTTGTGAATGGTTATTTATTTTCCAATTTTCTCCAAAATCTCAAGAAATGAACTTCTTCTGTCGCGAGCTAAATCAACTTCTTTGCCATTTTGCATAATTATGGTCCCTCGTCCTGATTTACTAAATGATGCCATTAAATCTAAATTGATGATAAACGAACGATGAACTCGAACAAAATTTGAAAATGACTCTAAGGCTTGTTCAAAGTACTTTAAGTTTTTTGAAACTGTTTTTTGTTTTTTATCTATTAAAAATAAATGTACATACGAACCATCAGCTTCTAAATACTCAATGTCATGTATGTTGATGTAATCATAACCATTTTGAATAGGAATGCAAATAACTTGTTTTTCGTTAGGCTTTAAATTTTGCGATAAAGCCTTTAGTTGCTCTTGCGCTGTTTTAAGTTGAACGTTTTGTCTAATTTTTTCAACGCTTTCTAGTAATTGTTGCTCGTTTATAGGCTTTAATAAGTAATCAATAGCAGATAATCTGAATGCATTAATGGCATATTGATTAAAGGCTGTTGTAAATACAATTTGACATTGGATGTTTTCTTCTACTAATTCTTCTGCTAATTGAATTCCTGATTTTTCAGGCATATCAATATCTAAAAACACCACGTGAGGTTGATGTAATTTAATAGCTGCAATTCCAAGATTCCCATTTTCTGCCTCAGTTACAATATTAATATCAGGAGCAAATTCAAGTAACATCAAACGCAACAGTTTTCTGGCTTGAGGCGAATCGTCAACTATAATCGCTTTGATGATTTGGTTAGTTGTCATTTAAGAATATGTTTAGCACAACAGTTGTTCCTTGGGGTAAATTATCTTCTGAAAGATGATCAATAATTTCCACATTCACAACATCTTTCTTATGTGAATTAAGTAAAGCAATTCTTTTGGAAGTGGCATCAGTTGCAAAAGATTGATGAGTTGAGTTGTGTTGTGCGTTTAATTGATTAGAGGCCTCTCTTCCAATTCCATTATCTTTAATAGATATGACTAAATACTTTTTGTTTGATGGTAATCCAAAATGAATATTTAATTCTTTTTTTCCATTTTTATGCCTTAGTCCATGTTTAAAAGCATTTTCTACATAAGGTTGAATTAACAAGGCTGGTATTTTAATATGTGATACATCAATGTTTTCATCAGTTGAAATGTTGTATTTAAAATCATCTTGTATTAACATAGCTTCGAGTTCGATGTATAATTTTAAAATATCTATTTCTTCTTCTAATTCGATTTCGGATGAAGAGCTATGATTTAATATTTTACGAACCAAATCAGAAAAGCTTGACAAATAAAATGTCGCATTTTTTTTATCATTTTCATAAATATATCCTTTAATCGAATTCAATACGTTAAATAGAAAGTGCGGATTCATTTGAGCTTTTAAGGCTGTTTCTTGAGAAAATCTTAAATCGTTTTCCAATTGAATACGTTTAAGTTCTTCAATCTGCTTGGTTTGCAATAGTTTAATTCGATATTTAAAAAATACAAAAGCGATACTTAAACCTAATAAAGACATTAAAACATAAAACCACCATCGCTGCCAAAATGGGGGACAAACATATCCTTTGATGATAATTTTATTATTTGAATCCCGAGATAAATAATCAATAACTTTTATTTCTATTTTAAAATCACCGTTTGGAATGGATGGAATTTGAATATGCTCAATGCTAGAAGGTAATAGTATCCAGCTTGTATCTGCGTTTAAAAAACGGTAAGCATATTTAAAATTTCGGTTAGAGCTGTATGCATTGGCTTCTAGTTTAATTCTCAATGCTTGATTATAATTTATTTGTAAAGAATTATTTTTATCTATTTTTTCTCCGTCAATAGATATTTCTTTCAAATAAATAGTAGATTGTTTTATTTCTTTTTGAAGATGAACAGGAATCATTTGTAATCCATTTGGTGTGGCAACCCAAATGTTATTATTGATGATACTTAATGAAAGGACTTCGTTTGAACACAATCCTTTCAATTTATTTAATACTTCCCAATTGTTGGTTTTTAAATTTAATTTCCATAGTCCCAAATTGGTTGCGATTAATAATTGATTTTGATATTTTTTGATTTGATTTGCTTGAATATCTGCTGGTAAACGCTGTATTAATGTGATAACATTATTTGTATCAATTTTATAAATTTCACCATCAAATGTTACAGCGTACAATGTATTTTGTTCGTCATAAGTTAATGATAAGACCTGTTTTTTGATTAGATTTAGATGAGTGGATTGCCATTTATTTTGTTGCTTCGTGTAACTTTTTAACCCTTCATTGGTAGCAAGCCATAACATATGTTGTGACGAATTTATTGCTATTGCTCTCGCCCAATTTGTTGTTAAGGTATCGCTTGGATATTTATCACTAGTGTTTTTGTAAACAAATGCTCCTCGTGAAGTGGCAACGATGTATTCGTTATTTGTTTTTAAAAAATCTTTAATGGGAGGAAATTGGTTGTCGATTTTTTTGATTGTATTGCTTTCTAGGAAATATAATGTGTTTTGCGCATTAAAATATAATTTTTTGTCGCCTTCGCAGTAAGTTATATTTTGAATATTAGATTTTACTGCTAATGAGTAAGTTTCAATGTTTTCATTAGTAATATTTATTCTCCCTACTTGTCCGCCTAAGGTTGAAAAGTAAACATAAGGAAAATGTTGTTCGGTTTTTAAAATTTTATTGGAAGTTAAATTTCCAGAACTTGTATTCCATGTTTTAGAATTAATATCGGCTAATCTTAAAATGCCATCATGTAAGGTTGTCATCCAGTAATTTTGTTCAGCGTCATAAATCACATCCGAAAAAGCCATGTTTGAATAAAACACTTTACCTGTGTTTAAATTTGGGTTGTAGCAAATGATTCCAGAATAAGTGCAAATCCACAAATTACCATCTTGGAGTAATTTTACGTTTGTGACTTTTGAATTGATTAATGCATTTTTTAAAAACAATGATTCGTATGGTTGAACTTTATTATTAATTAATTTGTAGCATAATCCATCGGTAACACTAATAATCCAAGTACTTTCATTTTTACTTTCTAAAATAAATTCACCCGATGGTTTGGGTTTTGGAAATTCAAATGGTGTTAATGTTTGTTGTTGTTTATTGATAGTTGTAATTCCATTAGGAGAAATAAAGGAGATTTCATTCTCTTTTTTTAATTTGCAACTATGAGTAAAAGTATACTCGTCTTTTTTATGGTCTAAATTAAAATCAAAATAATGAGTCCATTGATGCGTTAATTCATTATACACGCTAATTCCATTTTCTCCACATACCCATAAATTATAATTGTTGTCGCAAACAATATTTGAAATTTTACCTTCCCAATTTGTTATAGGTTTTAGCGAATCATTTTCTACATAAAAAATTTGCCCGTTAAAGCTATAAGCATAAATTTTTCCTGATGTTGATAGAGTTAATCCGGTTAAAGCCTTTGTTTTTTGTGCTTGATTTTTAAAAGATTGAAATTTGACACTATTGTATTTATAAATTCCAGCATCACAGCCAATCCAAATAAACCCTTTTTCATCTTGAATAATGCTATATACCTCATTACTAGGTAACCCATCCTCGATAGTTGTTTGAAAATATACTGGGTTTTGGGAATGCAACGTTGTAGCTATGAATAGCATTACAAGTATGTATATAAGACCCAATTTTCGCATTTTAGGGTGTTAATAAACAAAAAACCCTCTAAAATCAAATCATTTAGAGGGTTTTTAGAGGTCCCGTCCAGGTTCGAACTGGAGTAGCAGCTTTTGCAGAGCTGAGCCTAACCACTCGGCCACAGGACCATTTTGTTTATGGTTTTTATTATTTTAATGAAAATCCAAGAACGGGTAGCAAAAATAAGATTTTTTTAGCAACTTAGTCTAATAATTGTAAAAAAAATGCAGATAAATTCAAAATTACCCAATATAGGCACCACAATCTTTACTGTAATGAGTGGTTTAGCCAAGGAACATAATGCTATTAATCTTTCACAAGGCTTCCCTGACTTTGGTTGTAGCCCAAAATTATTAGAATTAGCCCAAAAAAACTTAATGGCAGGCTTTAATCAATATGCTCCTATGACAGGAGCGCAGTCGTTAAGAGAAACCATCAGTGAACTATTGCAAAATTGTTACCAAGCAACGTATCATCCCGAAACAGAAATTACGATTACAGCAGGAGCTACTCAAGGCATTTATACTAGCATTGCAGCTTTTATTAATAAAGAGGATGAAGTAATTGTATTTGAACCTGCTTATGATTGTTACATTCCTGCTATCGAAGTGCATGGAGGTATTGTGAAACCAATTGCGCTGGAATATCCCAATTTTACTATTAATTGGAATACAGTAAAAAATTCCATAACTGATAAAACGCGAATGATTATTATTAATTCGCCACATAATCCAAGCGGAACAACTTTAAATGAGAGTGATTTATTGGAGCTTCAAAAAATAGTAGCTGGCACCAATATTATTGTTATTAGCGACGAAGTTTATGAGCATATGGTATTTGATGGTAAGCCGCATCAAAGTGTTGCGAGATTTAAAAGCCTTGCAGCACAATCAATTATCGTATCCTCTTTTGGAAAAACAATCCATGCTACTGGTTGGAAAATCGGTTATGTAGCGGCTCCAAAAGAATTAATGATAGAGTTTAGAAAAGTACATCAGTTTTTAGTGTTTTGTGTTAACCATCCATTTCAATTAGCCTTGGCCGATTTTTTAAAAGATGAATCAACCTATAAAGGCTTGCATCAATTTTATCAAAGTAAAAGAGATTATTTTAGAAATTTAATTTCAAGTTCTAGATTCGAAATTGAGCCTTGCACTGGCACTTATTTTCAATTATTAAACTATAAAAAAATTACTGATGAAAAGGATACGGATTTCGCTATTCGTTTAACTAAAGAAAAAGGCCTGGCTTCCATTCCATTATCTGTATTTTATACAAATCAACAACAGCAGCAATTATTACGTTTTTGTTTTGCTAAAAAAGAAGAAACTTTGGAAATGGCTGCAGAAATTTTATGTAAAATTTAAATGGTATCTTTAATATGTAATAATTTATTTGATATGAAAAATTTTAAAATCATTTGCTGCTTAATATTAGGATTGTTTTTTAGTATTTATGCTATAGCTCAAGACACCATATTTTATAAAAATGCCAGCAAAGTAGTTGTTTTTGTTAAAGAAGTTTCCCAAACTGAAGTCCAGTATAAAAAAATCGAATTGCCTGATGGCCCGATGTATATTTTAAGCAAAAATGATATAGATAAAATTGTTTATAAAAATGGGTATACCGAAATCATTAAATTAACGGAACCTTTAGAAAAAAATACTATTCAAAGTTTATCTTCAACAACAAACCAATCAGTACAAGTTGATATAAATTATGATAAAATAAGTTATAATGACACTAAAAAAAGGCATTCTTCTTTACTCTATTTAATAGATAGACATCCTGACCCTAATAGACGAAACATATTAATTAAAGATGCTGTTTCTATGAAAAATTTGAAAAGACATCAAGGAGGAACAAGAACAGGCGCTATTATTTTTGGAGGTGTTGCCATTGCGGGAACAGTTTTATACGGGTTAATTAGTTCATTTAATTATGGGCAATATGTCGACCCAATTTATGCTGTGCCTCCAGTTGCATTTGGAACCTTAGCGGTTGCTTTAGGAGCTACATCAATTGCTATTAACGTTAAGTTACGTCAAAAAAGAAAAAGTTTTGTTAGAGATTACAATGAGTAAGTTATTTATTATTTGTTTTTTATTTCTTAATACGTTTTCTTTTGCACAAGACACTATTTTTACTAATGCATCACAAACTCTTATTGTGCTGGTTTTAGAAATTTCAAGTACTGAAACGTCTTATAAAATTTTTCATAACCCAGATGGGATTATTAGAAAATTAAACAATGAACAAATCACCAAAATTGTTTACGAAAACGGAAAAGTAGAATCTAGATTTCAATTAAAGCAAAAAACGATGGGAGCGAAGCCTTTTTCAGAGTTGTTTGTGGTGGAAGGAAAACACATTGCTTTAAATAACACCGACATTACACACACATCAGCCTATAAAATAATGATGAAGAAAGATCCTCAAACAAATTCTGATGAGTTAAACGAAGCATTAGTTAATGCAGATAGTAAAAGAAATGGTCAAATTGCATTTAATATTATTGCTCCAATATCAGCAATTGGCGGCGTTTATTTTGCTCGTCAGCACAGATACAATGATCCTAAAGAAAAATTAAAAGCAAAAGTGTATATTATTAGTGGGATTAGTGGTTGTTTAATTTCTATAATCACTGCACAAATTTATAAGTCTATTAAAAATAAGTACGTTCGCAAGGCGGCACTTTTGTATAATATAGATAACATGAATTTTAATAATTAAAAAATGGAAGATTTAAAAATTACGACTATACAAACCCATTTAATTTGGGAAAATATCGATCAAAATCTAAGTCATTTTGACGAAAAAATAAAGTCCATTAATGATCACACTGATATCATCATACTTCCTGAAATGTTTACTACGGGTTTTACCATGAATCCAGAAAAGTTTGCTGAAGAACATGGAGGAAAAGGATTGCAATGGATGCAACACAAAGCCAAAGAAAATAATAGCGTATTTGTTGGTAGCATATCTGTAAAAGATAAGACTAATTATTTTAATCGGTTGTATTGGGTAAAGCCCGATGGTACTTACGAGTTTTATGATAAGCGCCATTTATTTAGAATGGGGAAAGAGGATGAACATTACACAGCTGGGAATAAAAAATTAGTTATTGATTACAAAGGCTGGAAAATCTGCCCTTTAATATGTTATGATTTACGTTTCCCTGTTTGGAGTAGAAATAGAAAAGAGGACATCTATGACGTATTGATTTACGTTGCCAATTGGCCAGCAGTGCGTTCATATCCATGGAAACAGTTATTAATTTCTAGAGCCATTGAAAATCAAGTTTTTGTAGTTGGAGTTAACAGAATAGGACAGGATGGAAACACTATACAGCATTCGGGAGATTCCTGTGTATTGAATCCGCGAGGAGAATTAATAAGTAAAACGATGGCTCATGAAGATTGTATAGAAATCATAAGTTTGTCATATGCTTATTTACAAGAATTCAGAAAATCATTTCCTGTGATGCTTGATGGAGATGAGTTTGAAATTATATAATCTATTTATATAATTCGTAAACTAGTTTCCTTTTTATTTTTGCAGTTAACCATTTTTCGTAATTTTCATTCAGTAAATTGGTAGAAAGCTGGCTAGTTTGTTTGGGGTTATTTAAATAATTTACTAGTTCTTGAATTAAACTAGTTTCGTCTTTAGGAGTTAAATGTTTTGCGTTGGCTATTTTATATAACATATTTAATATTTGCTCTTCAAATGAAGTTAAAATATTTTTAGACTGATTCTTCTTAATTACCTGTTTTGAGAGAGATGACACTAATGAATAGTTTTTTAGCTCGTAATGTGTAATAATATTTAATACCTCAATTCTTAAATATACTTGAGGACGAGCGTCAAATCCAAATTCATTTAATGTTTTATTAATAAATTTTAGAGCTTTATGAAATTGGCCAACATAAATTAAAGTGATGGCATTTAAGTAATAAAAATAAATGATATGGTATGGTTCAATATCCATATTTAGTATAGTAATTTCTTTTTCTATGTCTTTTATTTTGCTTAATGCAGCTTGAAAATCATTATTTATTAAGTAAAATTCTAATTCATGAGTATTTGTATGAATAAAAACCCTTTCAGAAATAACTTCTTTTCTAATATTGATTTTTTTTGGAAACTCCCGCAATACTTTTATATCCTCAAAAAATGTTGATTTTGGGAAGAATTTTTTTATAGACAATAAACGATTATAAATAGATACATAATCCAAAGGATTTTCTACTGCATATGTTTTTGATAAATTGATAGTATCTACTAGTTTTTGCAGATGGTCATATTCTTTCTGTTTATCATCAATTGAGTAATAATAGTTTGAATAAATTAAGTAATAAAAAATTTTTGCTGAAAACGATAATGCATGTTTTTCCGATTTTAACTCTGGCTGGTTTAGGATAGTTTTTAATTTTTTTAAAACTTCTGTTTTTGATTGTTTTTCGTTATCTGCTTGTATCAAATTACTTTCATAGTACAAGTCAGTAATGCGCTTATAGTTGTTTAGTAGTAAAAGGTATTTATTTATCTCTAAATTTACTTCTGCTGCTCTTTTTAATCCCAGAGAATAACCACTGCATTTTTTTTTCCAAACTAATATGTCAATCATTAACAAAAAGTTTTCACACTCTTTTGCTAATTCTTCGGCTTTTGCAATTAATTTTAATGATTCATGATATAAACCTTTATGAAACAAGATCTCTATAGAGATTAATGCTTGTTTAATTTCTAAATTGTATGTTTTTGAATCATGAAAAACATTTAAGCTTCTTAAAATTAATTGATAGAGATAGTTTTTATCAGCTGATATAAAATCTGGATTGACACCTACTTTTTTTAAGTTTTTTTTGATTTCAGTATCATTTTCCTCTTCAACCTTATCCAGTTCGTCAAATAAAGCCACATATTTATTTTGCTCTCCGATAGTATGTCTTTCCGAAAAGATCTTAAAATATCTCTTTTCCGACATAGAAAGGTTTTTTATGATAACAAAGGCATTACTGTTTTTTTTCATATTAAATCAGACTTACTAAAAGTAATAAAATTTATGTAAATATTAACAGCTAGATAATATAATTTTAAACTATTAATAACATAAAGGGTTTCTATGTTAATTAACAATTACAGCATAAATCATGAAAACATCGGCATTAAACTATAAATTATTAATAATATTAATTATTTGTAATTTTTTAGTGTCTTTTGGTCAGACTACTTTATATTTTGAAAATTTTAATTCTACTGCAGTAGGGAAAGGAATTGATGGTGTTACCACCAATACAGCAGGAATAACGAATTGGTCCATAAATTATACAGGATCATGGTCCCCTATGGCAGCTGGCGAATATTTTAAAGTTGTAAATGTATCCGTTGGTGACAATGTCTTTGAATCCTTTAATACCGATGCACCTGGTACAACTGCAGTTAACTCCTGTGTATGGTCTACAACTTTAATTGCAATATCAGGTTTTTCGAACGTAGCTATTTCGGTTGATTTAAGCCGGAATAGTTCAAATTCAGGAAGTGGTTGCCAAGCTTATTATTCATTAGATGGAGCTGCCGATGTTTCATTCGGTTCCTGTATTGGCACATCATCAAATACTACGGCGGTTGTTTCCGGATTATGTGGCTCAACTTTATTGGTAAAAGTTTATCATTGGGGAATCAGTGCAACTCCAAAGTACAGACATGATAACGTTTTAGTAACAGGTGTTGCTATTCCAGAACCATCTTCCTATCCGTCAACTTTTTTAGCTTCACCAGGATCTAATTGTACCCAGTTGGACTTAAGTTTTTCTGCATTTAATACTTTAACCAATGCAAGTGGTTATCTTATCATTCAAAAACAAGGATCTTTACCTTCGGGCGCTCCAGCCGATCATACGGGTTATAGTGTTGGCAATACAATAGGTGATGGTACTGTTGCGGCTATTATTACCAATGCTTCATCAACTTCTGCAACCATTAGTGGCTTAAGTGGAAATACGTCATACTATTATAAAATATTCCCTTACTACTATAATGGCTCTACTTGTACCTATAATTATTACACAGGAGGTACTATCGGAAACTGCAATGCTACTACTAATATTTGTGTTGGTTTAAGTACGGAACCATCTTCTAGTCCGGCTGTATTTACTGCTGCAATTTTCCCTAGTTGCGGTCAATTAGCGCTAAATTTTAGTGCGGGTAGCACAATTACTAACTGTTACGGTTATTTAATATTAAGAAAATCAGGTTCTTCTTCCACAGCTGTTCCTGTTGATGCTAATGCTTATGCTGTTGGTTCAACAATATCCGACGCTACAGTGATAGCAAATATAAATAGCACATCGGCTACCACTTATACAGATTCTGGTTTATCAAATGCAACTCAGTACTATTATTATATTTTTCCATATAATTATGATGGTTCAAACGCTGGGTCATATAATTATAAAATTAGTTCTGCCCTAACTGCAAATCAAGTTACAATTTGGTGCGAGGATTTAGTTGGAAATTCAAATGGCAATACAACTGGTGATTATCACATTCCTGGTGCAGGACCTCATGGTAATTATGCTAATTGGTGGTCAGTTAATTTATACAACAAGGCGGATATGCATAATGGTTCTGCTAGTTCAGTTCATAATATAATTAGCTCAATATGTGTTGATTTAAACAGAGCAGACCCTAGTTGGCCAAATGTTAATACTACTCAAGCACTGACAGGTATAAATATTTATATGGCAAATTATTTTGACGTGTCTACTTTTCCATCGGCATATACAAATGAGGCAACTTTAAATGCTGGAACAGGCGTTACTTGGACATTAGTTTATAGTGGCAATATAACTTTTGCTGGATTTGGATGGAATCAGATAAATTTATCAACTCCTTTTTATTACAATGGAACAGGTAGTTTATTAGTTAAATTTACCAGAGTATCTGGTAATACACCATCTCTTTATCCAGATTTTGCCCTTTTGGATGCACCAAACAATTCTCAAATCCGCAATCTTAATCAAACTCAGACTAATAGTGATTATAAGTATATGAAAATGGCATTTAATTCTGCCTGTACTGGTTCTGTAGGAGTTACTGGGGTCATTTTGCCTATTGAACTCACTCGTTTTGAGGGAGATTGCAATAATGGTCAGGTAATTTTAACTTGGCAAACAGCTTCCGAAAGAAACAATCAATTATTTAATATCGAACATTCCATTGATGGAGTAAATTTTGAAGTAATAGGAACAATTAAAGGTGCAGGTACTAGCGAAAAATACAATAACTACTCATTTATAGATGATGAAAAGTCTGTGGAGTTCTCTTATTATAGATTAAGTCAGATGGATTATAATGGAAAGATGAGTCAATCTAATATTATTTCAGTGGAGCATAGCTGTGGAGAAAATTTAGACACAGAATTGTTGATTTACCCCAATCCTTCTGTTAATAGTACTGTTTTGAGTTTAATGTTGATGAACACTTCTTCTATTTATGTGGAAGTTTATAATGCGATGGGTCAGTTAATAAAAATTACTCCCGTTAAAATGTATGAAGCGGGACTTCAAGAGCTTAATTTAGAAACAAATGAACTCCCAACTGGAATATATTTTATTAAAACAATTGTTGATTCTAAAGAATACATTCAAAAATTTGTAAAACTTTAATATGGAATCCTATTCTAAAGAAATTTTGCGTAAGAAAGTCATTAAGCGAATTTTAAAATGTTCGTCTGACTACAAATTTTCAAAATTAGAAAAGCTCGATTTGGCTGAATTATTTACTATTCAAAGTTCAGCTTTTAGAAGTATGCTTATAAATTCCGACAAAAGCAAAAATTCTCGAATAAAACAGACTTACTAATAATTTAATTTATTTAAAAAAATACGACATAACAATTATCTACTTTTGCATCGTCTGTTATTAATTATGAAAAACCAATTACATATTAACATTATTATTCCACTCTTTTAAAGGAAGGATATTGTTATAACAACAACTAAGCCTTTCTGACGAGAAAGGCTTTTTTTATTGAAAAAAAATTGCTAATTTAAATCATTCAAAAAAAACAAAAAACAATGTATTACAACGACAACACAGTAGTTTTCTTTAACGGAGAATGGGTAAAAGCAAAAGATTTAATGGTAAGTCCTTATGTGCAGGTTATGCATTATGGTAGCGGAGTATTTGAAGGAATCCGTTCATATGCTACGCCAGATGGGACTAGAATATTTAAGTCGAAAGAACATTATGAAAGACTTTTGTTCTCTGCTGAAAAAATGTACCTGAAAGTAAACTATAACGCTGAAGAATTTACTCAATTAACATATCAGTTATTAGAGAAAAATAATTTAAGTAATGCGTATATCCGTCCTTTAATATTTGCTGGAGCTAATATGTCATTAACTCCTACGGATGAAGTACATGTAATGCTATGCGCTTGGGAATGGGGAAAATACTTAGGAAGCAAAATGTTAGATGTCATGACCTCTTCTTATCAACGTCCAAACCCTAAGTCTTGCCACGTTGAAGCTAAAGTAACT
Organism: Bacteroidia bacterium; assembly: GCA_044238845.1. Classification (GTDB taxonomy): domain Bacteria; phylum Bacteroidota; class Bacteroidia; order B-17B0; family Aurantibacillaceae; genus UBA4416. The sequence continues at coordinate 9,532 of JBIICN010000005.1, read as the reverse complement.
GGTCATTATGTGAATTCTATATTAGCGACTACTGAAGCTAAAAACAAGGGATTTGATGAAGCATTATTGTTAGATGCAAACGGAAACGTAGCGGAAGGTCCTGGGGCAAATTTCTTTTTCGAAAAAGACGAAGTGTTATATACGTCTCCTTTAGGGAATATATTGCCGGGTATCACACGCGCTACGATGTTTGAATTATGTCATGAATTAGGATTTAAATTGGTAGAAAAATATTTTACTCCCGAAGAAGTGAAAGGTGCCGACAGCGCTTTCTTTACTGGCACAGCGGCAGAAGTTGCAGGGATAGCGTCTTTAGATAAAGTTCCATTTAGATTACAATGGGAGGATTCTTTAGGATATATACTTCAAGCTAAATATGCACGTCGTGTGGCATTTAACGAATACGGAAATTTCTCATTAGTATAATAAAATAATTATGGAATTAAATCGCTATAGTAAAACAGTTACTCAAGATGAATCACAACCAGCTTCTCAGGCTATGCTGTATGGCATAGGTTTAACTGAAGAGGATATGAAAAAACCACAAGTTGGAATTGCTTCCACTTGGTATGAAGGTAATACTTGCAATATGCATCTAAACGGACTGTCCACTTTTGTAAAAGATGGTGTTCGTAAAAATGGAATGGTTGGTTTACAATTCAATACTATTGGAATTAGCGACGGTATCACAAACGGAACTGACGGCATGCGTTACTCATTAGTTTCGCGCGAAATCATTGCCGATTCGGTTGAATCAGTTACAGCCGCTCATTATTATGATGGTTTAATAACTATTGCAGGTTGTGATAAAAACATGCCCGGTGTAGCTATGGCAATGATACGCGTCAATCGCCCATCAATCATGGTTTATGGTGGAACAATTGCTTCAGGAAACTATAAAGGAAAAAAATTAAATATCGTTTCTGCTTTTGAAGCTCTCGGTGAAAAATATGCTGGCACAATTAGTGAAGAAGATTTTAAAGGAGTAATAAAAAATGCTTGCCCTGGTGCTGGCGCTTGTGGTGGTATGTATACAGCAAATACTATGGCATCCGCTATTGAAGCGTTAGGCTTAAGTTTACCTTATAGTTCTTCAAATCCTGCATTAAGTAATGAAAAAAAAGAAGAATGTTTAAAAACAGGCGAATATTTAAAAGTGCTTTTAGAAAAAGACATAAAACCATCCGACATTCTTTCTAAAAAATCGTTTGAAAATGCCTTTACAGTTGTTGTTGCTTTAGGCGGTTCAACTAATGCGGTATTGCATTTACTTGGTATAGCTAAAACAGCCAATATAGATTTTACCTTAGAAGATATTACCAGAATAAATGAAGCAACTCCGTTACTAGCAAATTTAAAACCAAGTGGAAAATTTTTAATGGAAGATGTATTTGCAATTGGCGGTGTACCAGCCGTAATGAAATACCTTTTAGAAGTGGGAATGCTTCATGGAGATTGCCTTACTGTTACAGGTAAAACTATTAAGGAAAACGCAGATAGTATTGCAGGATTAAAAGAAGGTCAGGAAGTAATTTTACCTATTAATAACCCGGTTAAAACTTCAGGTCATTTACGAGTATTATATGGAAATTTGGCACCAGAAGGTTCAGTAGCAAAAATAACAGGTAAAGAAGGTGAATTGTTTGAAGGAACAGCAATAGTTTTTGAAAACGAATTTGACTGTATTGCTGGAATTCGCGAAGGGAAAGTAAAAGCAGGGCAAGTAGTTGTGATAAGATATGAAGGACCTAAAGGAGGACCAGGAATGCCTGAAATGTTAAAACCAACCTCCGCTTTAATTGGTGCTGGTTTAGGTGGTAGTGTTGCATTAATAACAGACGGTAGATTTTCGGGCGGCACCCATGGATTTGTTGTTGGTCATATAAGTCCAGAAGCATTTGATGGTGGGCCAATTGCATTAATAAAAGACGGAGACGTTATAAAAATTGATGCCGTCACCAATAACATTGACGTGCTTTTATCTAACGAAGAATTAGAAGAAAGAAAAAAACAATGGAAAAAGCCTGAACTTAAAGTAAAATTTGGAGTTTTATATAAATACACAAAACAAGTAAGTTCAGCCAGTTTAGGTTGCGTAACAGATTTATAATAATGAAAATACACACAAAATATAATACAGAAGTAACTGGAGCAGAAGCATTAATTTTGGCTTTGCTAGATGAGCAAGTAACTGATGTTTTTGGTTATCCAGGCGGAGCAATAATGCCAGTATATGATGCGCTTTATGATTATAAAGAACAATTAACCCATTATTTAGTTCGTCATGAACAAGGGGCAGTTCACGCAGCTCAAGGCTATGCAAGAGTTTCTGGACGAACAGGTGTTGCCTTTGCAACGTCGGGTCCAGGCGCTACTAATTTAATTACTGGTATTGCAGATGCTCAAATTGATTCAACTCCTATAGTTTGTATTACCGGGCAAGTACATTCTCATTTATTAGGCACAGATGCTTTTCAGGAAACTGATGTAGTTGGTATTTCAATGCCTGTTACTAAATGGAATATTCAAGTAACAAAAGCAGAAGATATTGCTCCTGCTATTGCTAAAGCGTTTTATATAGCGGGTTCTGGTCGTCCAGGACCAGTTTTGGTAGATATTACCAAAGATGCACAGTTTGGAAAAACGACCTACAAGTATGAAAAATGTGAAAGTATTCGTAGCTATTTCCCTTGTCCAAAAGTAAATGAAGATCAAGTTACTAAAGCAGCAGATTTAATTAATAACGCTCAGCGACCTTATATTTTATGCGGTCACGGAGTATCTCTTTCTGGTGCAGAAAAAGAATTGGTAGCTTTCGCCGAAAAAGCGAATATACCAGTTGCTTCAACATTATTAGGATTAGGTGCTTTTCCTCCACAACATCCATTATATGTTGGTTATTTAGGCATGCATGGTAATTACGGACCAAATTTATTAACTAACGAGTGTGATTTATTAATTGCTGTTGGAATGCGTTTTGATGACCGCGTTACTGGTAATGTTGCAAAATATGCAAAGCAAGCTAAGGTGGTGCATTTCGAAATAGACCCTTCTGAGGTGAATAAAATTATACCTGCAGATGTGGCGGTTTTAGGTGATGCAAAAGAAGCCTTACATTTATTATTACCGAAAATAAAAGAAACAAAACATACCGAGTGGTTAAAACGATTTGAAGATTGTAATGCCATTGAATTTGATAAAGTCATTAAACAAGCTGTTAATCCAACTTCTGATAAATTAATGATGGCTGAAGTGATTGATAAATTCCATAAAATTAGCGAAGGTAATGCTATTGTTGTTACTGATGTTGGACAACATCAAATGATTACATCTCGTTATTACAAATGTAATATCCCAAATTATTTTGTAACCTCGGGTGGATTAGGTACCATGGGGTTTGGTTTACCTGCTGCTATTGGCGCTAAAGTTGCACTGCCAAAGGTGGAAGTCGTAACAGTTTTAGGGGATGGTGGTTTTCAAATGACCATACAAGAATTAGGAACTATTATGCAAAGCGATATAGCTGTTAAGATTTTAGTACTTAATAATAACTTTTTAGGGATGGTTCGTCAGTGGCAACAATTGTTTTTTGATAGACGCTATTCTTTTACTGAAATGAAAAATCCAGATTTTATTACAATTGCTAGTGGATATAACATTAAAGGTAAAAAAGTTACTGAACGTAAAGATTTAGAGGATGCCTTAAAAGAAATGTATGCATCAAAGGAATCTTATTTATTAGAGGTTGTTGTTGAAAACGAAGAGAATGTATTTCCGATGGTTGCGACTGGAGCTAGTGTTGCCGAAATACGATTAGAATAATAATGATAGTTTTATTTAATTGATTTATAAAAAACCGAAATGAATACAACATATACCATATCCATATTTACAGAAGATATCATTGGATTACTTTCTAGAGTAACCATTATATTTACTCGACGACATATCAATATCGAAAGCATTACTGCTAGCGAAAGTGAACTAAAAGGAATTTATCGTTATACAATTGTAGTGACTGTTTCTGAGGAACAAGTTAAAAAATTAGTTAGTCAAATCGAAAAACAAGTAGAAGTTTTAAAAGCCTTTTATCATGTTAATTCTGAAATTATTAGCAGAGAAATAGCACTATACAAAGTATCTGCAGAAACATTTAATGAAAACGAATTATTTATGCGTATCGTTAATGAAAACTACGCAAAAATATTAAGTATAGCTCCAGAGTATATTGTAGTTGAAAAAACTGGAGATGAACGTGAAATAAAAAAATTATTCAGCGATTTAGAAAGATTTGGGATATTGGAATTTGTGCGAAGTGGACGAGTATCAATAACAAAACCACTTAAAACATTAAATGCATTTTTAATAGAATTAGAAAACAATAGTAAAACATTAATTAAACACTTTAATAAATAATCAGTATGCAAAATTATTTCAACACATTACCTCTTAGATTACAATTAGAACAACTAGGCGTTTGCGAATTTATGGATCAAGCAGAATTTGCTGATGGTATCAATGTGCTTAAAGGAAAAAAAGTAGTCATCGTTGGTTGTGGCGCTCAAGGTTTAAATCAAGGTTTAAACATGCGTGATTCAGGATTAGATATTGCTTACGCTCTTCGTGCGGAAGCAATTCAACAAAAAAGAATATCATACATGAATGCTCATAATAATGGGTTTAAAGTAGGAACTTATGAAGAGTTAATTCCTACAGCTGATTTAGTTTGTAATTTAACTCCTGATAAACAACACACATCTGTAGTGACTGCTATTATGCCTTTAATGAAACAAGGCGCAACCTTATCATATTCTCACGGTTTTAATATTGTAGAAGAAGGTATGCAAATACGTAAAGATATTACGGTTATTATGTGTGCTCCAAAATGTCCTGGTTCTGAAGTTCGCGAAGAATATAAAAGAGGATTTGGAGTACCGACATTAATTGCTGTTCATCCTGAAAATGATCCTAATGGAGTAGGGTTTAGTCAAGCAAAAGCATATGCTGTTGCAACTGGCGGACATAAAGCAGGAGTTTTAAATTCTTCATTTGTGGCTGAAGTAAAATCTGATTTAATGGGCGAACAAACTATTTTGTGTGGGATGTTGCAAACTGGTTCTATTTTATGTTTTGATAAAATGATTGAAAAAGGAATTGAGCCGGCTTATGCATCAAAATTAGTTCAGTATGGCTGGGAAACAATTACGGAAGCGTTAAAGCATGGCGGAATTACCAATATGATGGATCGTTTATCTAATCCATCAAAATTAAAAGCTTTTGAATTAGCGGAAGAACTAAAATCAGTTTTACGTCCATTATTTCAAAAACATATGGATGATATTTTGTCGGGTGAATTTTCAAAAAATATGATGATTGACTGGGCAAATGATGATGTTAATTTATTAAGTTGGAGAGCTGCAACTGCTGAAACTAATTTCGAAAAAACGGCTGCAACTGATGCAACAATTTCGGAACAGGAATATTTTGATAATGGTGTATTAATGATAGCTATGGTAAAAGCAGGTGTTGAGTTGGCTTTTGAAACGATGACTGAATCAGGCATAATAGAAGAATCGGCATACTACGAATCATTACATGAATTGCCTTTAATAGCTAATACAATAGCTCGTAAAAAACTATATGAGATGAATCGAATTATTTCTGACACAGCAGAGTACGGTTGTTATTTATTTGATCATGCTTGTAAACCATTATTACAAGAGTTTATGAAAGGAATAGAAACCAATGTTATCGGAAGAGCCTTTGCTAGCTCGAATGGCGTAGACAATAAATTATTAATTGAAGTTAATCGTAGTATCAGAAATCATTCTATTGAAGACGTTGGCTCATGGTTAAGAGAATCCATGACTGAAATGAAGACCATAGCATAATACATTAAGAAATAACAAATCATAAAATGGTATCATTAGATAACATCCATAAGGCTGCTCAAAATTTGCAAGGCGTATCAATGCATACGCCTTTGCAATTTAATTTACAATTAAGTGAGGAGTTTGGCTGCAACGTTTATTTAAAACGCGAAGACTTACAAGTAGTTCGTTCATATAAAATTAGAGGAGCTTATAATAAAATTAGTTCTTTATCAGAAGCGGAAAAGCAAAATGGCGTTGTTTGCGCAAGTGCTGGTAATCATGCACAAGGTGTGGCGTATTCTTGTCGTAAATTAAATATTAAAGGCACTATTTTTATGCCGGCTACAACGCCTTCACAAAAAATTTCACAAGTTAAATTATTTGGAAAAGAACATGTGGAAGTAGTTTTGGTAGGCGATACGTTTGACGATGCCTATAAAGCATCTATTGAATTTTGTACTGCAAAGGGCGCCAATTTTGTGCATCCTTTTGATGATGAGAAAGTTATTGAAGGGCAAGGGACCGTTGCTAAAGAAATTTGCGATGATTCTGACTTTGAAATTGATTATGTATTAGTGCCAATTGGCGGCGGCGGTTTAGCTGCAGGTTGTGTTAGTTATTTTTCGCAAACAAAGCCAACTACAAAAATTGTTGGAGTTGAACCAGAAGGAGCACCTTCTATGAAAACATCTATTAAAAATGGAATTAATACCGAATTAAAAGAGATTGATAAGTTTGTGGATGGGGCAGCGGTTAAAAAAGTAGGTGATAAAACATTCGAAATTTGTAAAGACGCACTTTCTGAAATAGTTTTAGTACCTGAAGGAAAAGTTTGCACCACTATTTTAAATTTATACAATCAACAAGCAATTGTTGTAGAGCCAGCTGGTGCTTTAACGGTGGCCTCTTTATCCTTCTTAAAAGATCAATTAAAAGGTAAAAATGTTGTATGTGTGGTTAGTGGTAGTAACAACGATATTATGCGAACCGAAGAAATTAGGGAACGGTCTTTGCTGTATGAAGGGTTGAAACATTTTTTCATCATCAGATTTCCACAAAGAGCAGGGGCTTTAAAAGAGTTTGTTGGTAATGTATTAGGGCCTAATGATGATATTGTACATTTTGAATATATGAAAAAAAATAATAGAGAAAACGGTCCTGCATTGGTTGGGTTGGAGGTTTTAGAAGCAAAAGATCTAGAGCTACTTAAAAATAATCTTATAAAATCAGGTTTTCAATTTGAATATTTGAATAAAAACGACAATTTACTGCAGTTTTTATTATAATCAGACTTACTAAATAATACTTTTTTTACACACTGGTTATGTTAAAAAATGCGTTAATTTTATTATACGGAAGTAAACCTACTATTAATATATCAACACTAAATTATGAAATTTTCTAAAATACTATTTATTACATTTTTATTTCTTGCAATTCGAGTTAATGCTAAAAAAGTTTATGTAAATGATAATTCAACAACTGGCGATATTTATACTAGTGCTGTAGGATTAGCAGCCAACAATGGTACAACAACTGCTACCCCAAAATTAACATTAGCACAAGCTTTAGCTATATCTGTAAATGGAGATACTATTTTAGTTGATAAAGGAAATTACATTTCTATTAATAACGCGATTAATGTGCAGGTAACAATTATTGGTGCAGGATCTGGGAATACCATTTTTACAGGAAATGCAACAGTCAATCGTTTTGGGACGATTAACGTTAGTAATGTGAAAATCATGAACATGAATTTCATTAATTATTACTTAAATCAAGACGGTCAAGTTTTCTTAATCAATTCTGCTGTAACAAATGTTGTTTTTGAAAATGTTGTGATTAGGAAAAATCCTGGCACGGCAACAGCTGGCGCCAATGTATTGGTTTCTGCTAGTTCAAACGTAACTTTTAATAATTCTGTTTTCAGTTGTTCTGGATGGAATGCAGATCAAGGTGGCGCTCTTTTTGTGGAAACATCCACTGTTACAATTAATAATTGTTTATTTAAAGATGATAGAAATTTTGCAGGATATGGTGGTGCTATTTTAATGTATGGAACAAATCCTAAAGTAACTGTTAATAATTCTACTTTTAGTGAATGTTCAGCTAGAAGAGGGGGTGCTATTTATCAAACAGGAGGGCTATTAACAGTAAGTAACAGCTGTTTTTTAGATAATTTTTCGGCAGGTGATGCTTCTGATCCTAATCATGGAGGTGGCGCATTTTGCCAGTCTGGAGGAAGTTCCAGCTTTTTTAATTGTAGATTTGATGGTAATTATAATTCTCAAGGTGCTGATCCGAATAATGGTTCTGTAGATGGAGGAGCAATTTTATTTAGAAATGCAGTTGGAACTTTTTCGTTTAATACCTGTTCTTTTTCAAATAATATCCCTTATGATACCGGAGCTGATTTTTATTTGGATGAAGGCACAGCGTTGACGGGTACAATTACTAATTGTACATTCGCTGCTGCTCCGATAGGGGAAGTGAATATTAGAAACCTTAATTTGGAGGCTGGTGATGTAGTATTAGCAAATTCAGGAACTCCTTCTTTTCTTGGCACCGTTTTCACCGCTTCTGGGACAAACACCTTGTCGCCTACATCAGCTCCTAATGTGGTGTGTATGAGCACTAATATTGCTAATTGTAATGCTGTTATTAACTGCGCAACAGAAACGCTTCCACCGCTTATTATTTCTTGTGTTTCTAATAAAACCTTAACAGGATGTTCAAGTGTATTAGGTAATTATATCGCAGAAGTCGTAGCTTTTGATGACTGTTCTTTTACTGTTTCACAAAATCCTGCTGCTGGCACTTCCATTTCGGCTGTTACACAAGTAACAATGACTGTTACCGACCAAGCAGGAAATATTTCTTTATGTACATTTTTCGTTACTCCAGGAACTGGTGGTGTTTCTTTAAGTACTTCGGGAACAACCAGCGTTACTTGTTTTGGTGGTTCTACAGGCGCGGCCACCGTTACACCTTCTGGCGGCTCTGGAACATATACTGTTACTTGGATGCCTGGTTCTTTAACAGGAACTGTTCAAACTGGATTAAGCGCAAATGTTTATACGGTTACGGCAACCGATGGAACTTGTGCGGTGACGCAAAGCGTTATTATTTCTCAACCTACAAGTGCAGTAACAGTTAGCCTATCGGCATCTAGTAATACTATTTGTTCTAATAACAGCGTAACATTAACACCGACCGGAGCAAGTACTTACACATTAAATCCAGGAGCGTTGATAGGTACAAGTTTTACGGTATCACCAAGTTCAAATCAGACTTATACCTTAACAGGAACAAGTACTGCAGGCTGCGCGAGTGCAAATTCAGCAACCACAGCTATTACAGTCAATCCAACACCAACAGTATCATTATTGTCATTATCAAATGGCACTATTTGTTCAGGATCAACGACTACGATTACAGCTAATGGTGCTAGTACTTATACATTAACAAGTGCTACACAAACCTTAACAGCGCATCCTTTTGCGGTAACACCAAGTGTAACGACAACATATACAGTTCAGGGAACAAGTGCAGCAGGATGTGTTAGTGGCAACACATTTACAACTACAGTTACAGTTAATCCAACACCAACAGTATCATTATTGTCATTATCAAATGGCACTATTTGTTCAGGATCAACG
>JBIICN010000077.1:0-10632 GCA_044238845.1 Bacteroidia bacterium | reverse complement strand
TATTAATACTAGCAGCTCCATTACTTCCTCCGTTACAGGAAATATTAGTTTGTGAAGCAGGGGTTGCTACTAATGCAGTTGGTTGGGTAACATTAAATGTTTGTGTTGTTGTACAAGAGTTAGCATCGGTTACAGTGCAAGTCCATGATCCTGCTGCTAAACCTGTTACACTCGTTGTTCCGTCTCCGGTTGGGTTACCTGGTGTCCAGTTATAGGTATATCCGCCTGCTCCACCACTTGGGGTATTGATACTTGCTGCTCCGTTACTTCCTCCGTTACAGGAAATATTAGTTTGAGATGCAGGTGTTGCTGCTAATGCAGTTGGTTGGGTAACATTAAACGTTTGTGTTGTTGTACAAGAGTTAGCATCGGTTACAGTACAAGTCCAAATGCCAGCAGTTAAGCCAGTAACACTTATTGTACCATCACCAGTTGGATTGCCTGGTGTCCAATTATAGGTATATCCGCCTGCTCCACCACTTGGGGTATTGATACTTGCTGCTCCGTTACTTCCTCCGTTACAGGAAATATTTGTTTGAGATGCAGGTGTTGCTGCTAATGCAGTTGGTTGGGTAACATTAAACGTTTGTGTTGTTGTACAAGAGTTAGCATCGGTTACAGTACAAGTCCATGTTCCTGCGGTTAAACCTGTTACGCTTACAGTTCCATCTCCGGTAGGGTTACCTGGTGTCCAGTTGTATGTAAATCCTCCGGCCCCGCCAGTTGCAGCAAGCACTAAAGCTGCTCCATTGCTCCCACCGAAACAAGAAATATTGGTTTGACTGTTTGCATTTAATGTGATGGCTGTTGGTTGTGTAATATTAAAAGTTAATGTATTTGTATTGGAACATGAATTAGTTACCACACATGACCAAGTGCCAGCTGTTAAACCTGTTACACTTGCTGTTCCATCACCTGTAGGATTACCAGGCAGCCAATTATAAGTAAATCCTGATCCACCAGAAGCTGTTAAACTAGCCGCTCCGTTACTACCTCCATTACAAGAAATATTGGTTTGGGATAAAGGGCTTAGAGTAACTGATGGACAAGCAATACCAAAATAATTGCATCCAGGGGGTTGATTAAATGCTGAACCTGTAATGTTCGTACTAAAAGACCAATTTGCTTTATTAAGCACGGCAGCTCGCAAAGCGGCAACTGTTGAAAAAGGTGCGCCAGCTGAGCAATTAAAAATACCTTGAGCATTGTAACCTGGCGATGAACCAGCAACTCCAGCAAGCATTGCTGAAAAGCCATTACTAAGGCCAGTTGGTAAATATGAACTTTGTGGCCCATACGTACAAGCGCTAGTGTTCCAAGTAGCATCAGTTGTTGTTCCACAATTTAATTGCCAGCTAATACCTGCTATAAAAATTGCAGCAGCATTAGTTGGATCACCAGATGCGCCTTGAAAAGCCATTATTTGATCTCCAGTATTTCCAAGTGAGAGTCCGCCAGTTAGAATACCACCACTACCTGAAATGACAGAAACTGCACCGTTTGCTACACCACCAACACTAGCAGCAGAAGCACCAACTCCTGCTATTTGCACTTCCGTACCTATAGATAATGCCGAACCTGAAGTCCAAGAAACTACTCCTTCTGTTGTTCCAGCTGCCTGCCAACCTGGGTTTTGAAATCCACGGTCAGAAAAATAGATAGTTGTATTGGCACTAATTGGCGCTAACAATACAAAAGAAACGGTATCTGCTGTTCCAGTTGCGTTTGTCGTAGTAAAACCCGTAAATAAAATATCACCAGCTACAAGAGTAGTTTGTGACCGTAACAAATTGCCAGAGAATATACTTAGGGAGACAAATAATACAATAGCTAAATTCCTTTTCATCTTAAATAATTTATTTGGTTATATTTTAAATCTAATATATAAGGATTAAAAGAAATAAAAAAATAAATTTTAATAAATTTTAATTGTGTTGATGTAAAGAAATGATTTAACAATAAAAACAAGAAAATACACTTAAAATTAAAGTGGTTATCTTCCGTTATATATATTGAGATATTTTTGAGCATTAGGAATATCCTTTATCTTATTATAAGTTAACGCCAAAAAATAATAGGTTTGCTTATTATTAGGGTTCAAAGACACAGATTTTTGTAAGGCATCAATGCCTTTTGGGTCCTGATTATCCATAACCAAAGCATTTCCATAATTCATATATAAATTCCAATTAGTAGAATCTGCGGCGATAGCTTTTTCAAAAAAATGAATCGCATTTTTATAATTGCTTTTACTGAAATAGGATGTTCCTAAAAAATTATTAATGGCATTTGATTTATTTCCAAATTTTTGAGCTTTATTAAAATATACAATAGCGCTGTCGTAGGTATTAAGTCTAAAATAGGCTTCACCAATATTTCCATTTAAATTAGGATCATTAGCATTATATTTCAATGCCCTGTTGTACCAAAAAAAGGTATTTGGAAAGTCTTTTTCTTTATAATATAAAACTCCAAGGTTTACCATACAACTCACATAAGTAGTATCAAGTTCTATGCATTTTTGAAAGGCATATTTTGCTTTTGTGTGAAATTGATCTTTCACATTTGAAGAAAATCCCATCATAACAATCCCATAATTATATTGTACCTTAGCACTTTTTGGAACCCTGACAACATCTTTTTCAAACAGCACATAATTACTCTCCCAATCCATATTTCTTGTATATGTTTTCATAGAATACAACCCAGAAATACTTGTAATAATAATTAAGAAAGAAATTTGATTAATTCTATTTTCGGAGGAATGTAACTTTGTTATTTTGGATACTAGTAATCCCAATATTAATACGGAACCAATACTTGGAATAAATAAAAAACGATCGGCCATAGTTGTGCCAATAAAAAATAACACATTGGATGTTAAAAGTAACTGAAAGAACATCATTGAAAGGGCTATAGAAATAAATGGTTCTGATTTATAGAATTTTATAATTGCATAAATACTAGCTACAAAAAACAACATTCCAATAATTGCAAAAGGAGAGTACAAATGAATAATTGGAACTTGTGAAAAAGAATAATCGTACGCCATTTCATAGGGATAAAATGCTTTTAAATAATAGCGGGCAAAAATCCCTAAGGCGGTTGCTTTTTGATCTAAAACTGATGAAGATGAAAGAATGCTGTTATCCTTAAATGTATATTGAATAACATCGCTTGAATTCGACACAACTAATTGATGGATAATTAACCAAATTGCTGTAATTACTAAAATAGGTAAGATGCTTTTTATCGACTTTAAAATGTTGCTACTAAAATAAAAATCATATAAAAATATGATCGGTAAAAACATGATTGAGTTTTCTTTTGAAAGCAAAGAAAGAAAAAAGGTAAAAAAACCTAATATTTTATAAACTTGATTTTTAGAGTATTTGGGGTGATACAAGAGCAGTAAGGTCAATAAAAAAAACAATAAACTAAAAATTTCATCACGACTTTTTATATTAGCAACTACCTCAGTATGTATGGGATGAGCTATAAACATAAGTATACATCCAAAAATAAACAGGCGATTTATTTTTGAGAACAGAACCAATAAAACATTATACAGAAGCAGGCAACATAATGAATAATAAACGATATTAAAAAAATGATGGATTTTAGGTTGATTAGGGCTTATTTCATATTCAGCTGCGAAAAATATTAAGGAAAGAGGTCTGTATAAACCCGCATTGGCATTTGTAAATCCTTGCCAGTAAAACGTGGTTAATATTTCTGGAATTCCTTTAATTCCTTTTTTCACAAATTGATTTTGTTCAACGACAGCAACATCATCTAAAACAAATCCATGATTTAGCGTATTTAAATACAATACAAAAGAAAATACAACTATTATAATTTTAATAGTGTAGTTCGAAAATAGTTCTGTGCTACTTTGAAGAGGCGCTAATAAGTTTTTCATTTTATATCCGCTAAAAATACATTATTTAATTTGTTTTTTAATTTACACATTACAAACTAACTATTGTTTTACAATTTTAATTAAATGTTGTTTCAATAAAAATAGAGGAGAACACTTATAATTAAAAGTATCACTAATAAACACTCCATTTAAATAATTTACTACTTTTACATTGTAATTTCTAAAAATTTTTATGTTAATTATTGGTATATGTGGAGGAACAGGATCTGGTAAAACAACTGTAGTTAATAAAATACTAGATATATTACCAGCCGATCATGTAGCCATTCTGTCTCAAGATTCGTATTACAAAGACAATTCAAATATTTCGATTGAGGAACGAAAACACATCAATTTTGATCATCCTGATTCTATTGAATTTGATTTACTATACAATCACATTAATGAATTAAAAAAGGGTCAAAGTATCGAGAAACCCATCTATTCATATATAACTTGCACACGCTCTTCCGAAACAATTCATATTGACAGTAAAGATGTTATTTTAATTGAAGGGATTTTACTATTTACAGATAAACGAATACGCGATATATGTAACGTAAAAGTTTTTGTAGATGCTGCCGCCGACGAACGATTATTGCGCGTTATAAAACGCGATATTATTGAACGAGGAAGAAATGTAGAACAAACTTTAAACAGATACATAGATACTGTCAAACCAATGCATGAACAATTTATTGAACCAACCAAACGTTTTGCAGACATCATCGTTCCTTTAGGTGGAGAAAATACAGTAGCCATTAATATATTAGCATCTACGATTCGTCAAAAATTAGGTTTGAATAAAGACCAAGATATCAATTCTATATTTCATTAAACAAAAAAACTCCAACTAAAAGCAGGAGTTTTTTATTTATAACAAGTTTAATACTAAGCTAACTTAGAACTCAAATCCTCCCATTTAGCCATTTCATTTTCTAATTCCTTTTTCAAAGTATTGTACGAAGCAAAAAAATGAGGGTCTTTTGTTAAAGCTTCGTAAGCTTCTGTTATAGCTAACTTGTCGTCTAGTAATTTTATTTCTGATTCCAAACGAGTGATATTTTCTTCAACTTTTTTTATTTGGGACTGAATTTGAGTTTGCTGCTTTTTCTTTTCAGCCGCTTCAAAATCACTGCTGGTGGCTGAGGCACCCGAAGCCACTTTTTTCTCGGCAACTTGCACAGCTTTCACGCCGGATTTATCTAAATCTAATTGATTTAAACGCTCCACCTTACGAATTTCCATGAATTCTTTGATGTCACATAAATATTCTTTCACATGCCCATCTCTAAATTCAAATAAACGATCACACATGCCTGTCATAAAATCTCGATCGTGACTTACCATTACAATGGTTCCTTCGTAATCAATCAACGCTTGCTTCAATACTTCTTTTGATTTAATATCTAAGTGATTGGTTGGCTCATCTAATAACAATAAGTTGTATGGCTCTAATAGCAATTTACATAATGCTAAACGTCCACGCTCTCCTCCACTTAATACTTTCACCTTCTTATCAATATCTTCTCCTCCAAATAAAAACGAACCCAATAAACTACGAACTTGACGACGAACATCACCAACTGCCAATTCATCAATCGTTTCAAAAACTGTTTTATCTAAATTTAATTTTTCTTCTTGATCTTGCTCAAAATATCCCATCAATACACTATGCCCCAATTGCACTGTGCCATCAAATTGAATTTTCTTTGCAATCATTTTCATCATGGTTGATTTCCCTTCACCATTACGTCCAACTAAACCAATTTTTTCTCCTTTGGTAATAATAAAATTTGCATCAGAAAAAATTTGTTTCTCGCCATACTTTTTACCTGCATGTTCTGCAGTAATTACAATTTTACCGCTATGTGCTGGGGCAGGAAAACGGAAACGAACAGAGGCAGTATCCATATCGTCCACTTCCACTCTATCCATTTTATCCAACTTCTTTATTAATGATTGAGCAAAGGCCGCTTTACTTGCTTTCGCTCTATTCTTATCAATCAGCGTTTCGTATTGATTAATGATACGTTGTTGATTTTTAGCGGCGTTTTCTTGTTGTTCTTTACGTTCTGCTCTTAATTCTAGGTAATGAGAATAATTAGTACGGTAATCATAAATTTTTTGATTGACAATTTCAATCGTACGTTTGGTTACAGTATCTAAAAATGTTTTATCGTGGCTAATTAAAACAACAGCTCCACTAAAAGTCTCCATAAATTCCTCTAACCATTGAATCGCTTCAATATCTAAGTGATTGGTAGGCTCATCCAACATCAATACATCTGGCTTTTGTAATAATAATTTAGCTAACTCAATACGCATTCTCCAACCTCCACTAAACTCAGATGTTTGACGAGTAAATTCTCTTCTCTCAAAACCTAAACCACTTAATATTTTTTCGATTTCTTCCGTTGTATTACTCGCGCCAACAATATCTAAACGTGTATTAATTTCAGTTAAATCTTCAATTAATTTCATGTAAGCATCACTTTCGTAATCTGTACGTGTTTCTAATTGATGGTTAATATCATCCAAGCGAGCTTGCATGGCTTTTATTTCGGCAAAAGCAGATTCAGTTTCTTCAAAAACTGTTCTTCCATGCTGATGAGTCATGTCCTGAGGCAAGTAGCCAATTTTACACTCTTTAGGGATAGTTACTTCTCCTTTAGTAGGGGATTGATGACCTGCTAATAGCTTAAGCATCGTACTTTTACCAGCACCATTTTTACCAGCTAAACCAATTCTATCTTTTGGATTTATTAAAAAAGAAACATTGTCAAATAAATTGTATCCTCCAAACGAAACCGTAACACTATTAACAGAAACCATTGCAATTAATTATAAATTTTTAAGGCGGCAAAGATAGTGAAAATTAGGCAATTAGCCAATTTGATGTTTTCTTAACCTAGTTTTTAGGTTAGAAACATTAAACATTACGTTTTGGTGGTTCCCAAGCGCTTTCATTAGAAGCAGAAATGTATTTAAAATAGCCTAAAAACAAAGCAAAATTCATTAAAATAAAATGCCCTAAGGAATTAACAAGAGGAAGTTTCAAATTAATTTTTTCTAAATAAATGGTTAAGGCTGGTAACAATATTAATAAACTATAAAACAAACTAATAACAATAAAAATGGAGAAAAAATAACTTAACATAAATGCTAAAAAGAAAGAAATAACTAACACAAAGGGGGTAATCCAGCGCAAAACTTTATGAGAAAAAAATGCAAAACCGAAATCTTTATAAATTGGAAACAATAAATGCTGGTAAAATTTCAAGTTCCTGAAATTACCAAGAGATATTCTGATTTTACGTTTAAACTCAATCAAAGGCGCATCATTCACATCTTCGTAACATAATGCTTCTGGTTCAAACAACACTTTTCCCTTTTTCTCAATCACATCGAGTGTAATAAAAAAATCATCCATTAAAAAACCATCTGGTACTTTTACGAAACTACTCTTTAAAATAGCATAACATCCTCCCTCTACTCCAACACAAAAACCATATTTCAAACTTTCGTGATATTTTAATTGATTCTCAAAGTTCATGTAAAAAATTTCTTGATCAGAAATACCTTGATTTTTAGGGGAGAATTTCAAAATATTGCCACACACCATTTTAGCATCTTTTGCTATTAAATTATATACTAACGCTTTTAGGGTAATTGGCTCAAAAAACACGTTAGCATCTGTAAATACTAAATGCTGTGTAGTTGTTAAATCAATTAACTCATTAATAATTTTTAATTTACCATGACGAGATGTTTTTTTAATTAATGTGATATTAGAATTCTTAACCCTAAACTCTTCGATAATTTGATGGGTTTGATCGGTTGAATTATCTGATCCAATTAAAATTTGAACTTTATCTTTTGGATAATCTGAATTCAAAATCGACTCCAGTTTTCTTCTAATCACTTTTTCTTCGTTAAATACCGAAAAAACAATGGTTATCGTTGGCCATTCTGTTATTGACGAATAATTATTTTTTACACGAACAATATTCAGTGTTGCTAATTTCATATACCATGGAAAAATCACGTAGCTGAATATTGGAACCAATAAACACAATAAAAAAAGTATAAGAAAAAAATAACTCATTAAAATTAGTTAATCGAATAATCCTTCACGATGTTATATAAAGTATCTCTTTCTACTGGAGTACGTTTTACTTGAGTTATTAAATCAACCAATTCTTGCGTCGTTAATTTAGGAGTTTGCTCTTCGGCGCCAGCCATACTATAAATTTTAGTAGTATCATCAATGGTTCCATCCATATCATCTACACCAAAATTTAATGATAATTGAGCCGTGCTTCTTCCAATCATGGCCCAATAAGCTTTAATATGATCAAAATTATCTAAGTAAATTCTGCTTATTGCATAATTTCTTAAATCTTCTATCACACTTACTTCAGGTACATCCGACATGTCGTTGTTTCCATTTCTAAATTTTAAGGGAATAAAGGCATTAAATCCTTTAGTTTTATCTTGTAATTGACGTAATCTTTCTAAATGATCAATACGATTTGTGAATGTTTCAATATGTCCGTATAACATCGTCGCATTCGAATGCATGCCCATTCTGTGCCAAATTTCATGAATACTTAGCCATTCTTCGGCACTACATTTTCCACCAGCAATTTTATCTCTAATGTCTTTATCAAAAATTTCGGCACCACCACCTGGCATCGAATTTAAGCCTGACTCTTTTAATAACTTCATCCCCTCTTCATAAGTCACTTTTGCCTTTTTAAAAATATAATGGCACTCCACTGGAGTTAATGCTTTTACATGTAATTCAGGTCGATGAGCTTTAATAGCTTTAAATAAAGAAGTATAGAACGTTAAATCTTGTTTTGGAATAACACCTCCAGTAATATGAACTTCAGTCACATGCTGTCCATCGTATTTTTTAATCAAATCCATCATTTGATCAATGGATAATTCCCAACCTTCTTCACGCTGCTTTATTAAACGAGAATACGCACAAAACGAACACGTGTAAACACAAATGTTAGTTGGCTCCACATGAAAATTGCGATTAAAAAATACAAAGTTTTTATTCTTTTTTTCTCTCACATAATTTGCTAAGGTGCCTAAATACGAAAGATTAGCATGTTCATATAAATAAACGCCTTCATCAAAAGAAATCCGTTCGCCAGAAAATACTTTTTTAGCAATATTTTTTAATTCAATACTTATTTGTGTTGACTGCAAAATTAATTCTTGAGTTGTTTCCATAGCTGTAGCAAAGATATATTTATAAAACAAAAAAGTCCTGCTTTTGTGCAGGACTTTTTTAAATAAATATAAACTAAAAATTACTTAGCTATAGTAAACTTACTGAACATTTTTGCGTTGTCAGATTTAACTGAATACATATAAACACCAGCGTTTAAATTAGAAGTATTAATTTTTGAAGAGTGATTTCCTGCTTCTAAGTTATCTAATTTAATAGAGTTAACCATTTTGCCAGTAACGTCATATATTTCAATTTCAACTTTACTTGATTGATTTAAACCAAAGTTAATAGTAATATCGTTATTAGCTGGATTTGGGAAAGCAGCTAATAATGTTAAGTTTCCTTTAGATACGCTATTTAAACCTGTAGAAATATCAATAACTGGAAAAATAGCAAGATCTAAATCTGATGTATTTCCTAAAAGCCCTGCTTTAACAGAAGACCATCCTAAATCCTGACCTAGACCAATAACAGTAGTGTTAAACCATGCTAAAGTATCTATTGAAGAACAACCAATTCTAGTTGAATAGATACCTAAAGTGTCATTTGTAGCACCGCCAAGGGCAGGAGCTTCAACTGAAGCAAAGAAATTACCAGCAGAAAGTGGAACTGGTGTACCAAATGTAAAAACATTATAGGTAGAACCAGTTGTAAATGAACTTAACGCTTTTGTAGATGCAACTCCAATTTGCACTGAAGGCGATTTAGTTGCTAAATCTTCCGAGTAAATTTTACAAGTAACTAATGAAGTTGCCGCGTTAGATTTTGCTTTTCCTGCAAGTACCAATACATTAGTAACAGAAACGCCTGTACCTGTAACTGCATATTTTTGTGCCGCTTTATTGAAAGATAAAGTAAAAGTAAAACCTTGTTGAAGAACTGTAAATGTATTTGTTCCAAATAAATAACCTGGATCAGGAGAGTTGCTATACATAGCAATACCAGCAAGGGAACCTGTTGCAGCACAACCACTTGCAGTTAATGAAACAGGAGATAATGTTGATGTTGCAGATGTTTTAGATTCAAAAGCTAAAACAGGCAGACTAATTGTAGACTCAGCTGTTAAACTTTTTGCAACTTTTTGTTGAGCGCTAGCTCCTAGAATTAAGAATCCTAATCCTAATGTTAAGTAGATTTTTTTCATTTTTGTTTATGTTTTTAGTTATTTGCTCAAATATATATATTCTACATGTAAAACAACCAACATGTCTGATGAACTTACACTTATTAACATTTTTTTGTATAATACAAAATATTTTTCTTTGAAAAAATTATGCAAATTCTTGTTAACTAGCATCATTATACTAAATATTTTAGGTATTTTTAATTAAATTTGAAACAGCATCTGAATCATATTAGACATACTTTTAACAGAAATAGAAAGTGGTATACTTATCTATTATTTTTTTTAGCGATTTTTTATTGCTCAGATGTCTATTCCCAATTAAAAAATGAAGAC